>CAMJRR010000030.1 GCA_946408345.1 uncultured Bacteroidales bacterium
ATCCAAAGCACCACCGGTAGCATTGTACAAGCCATCCCAGCTGATGCCGTCCATTGAGAGCCACTGGCTGTTGTCGTCGCCGCAGTAAGCAGCATAAGCAGCAACATACTGACCTGTGGTGTTGTTCATCACAATCCACAAGTTCTGGGCAGGATCGATAGCAACAGGAGTGCTCAGTGTCCATTCGGCGAAGTCTTCACTGCCAGTGCAAGTGTAGGCTTGCGTGCCAACCAATGTACCAGGAGCGGTATCGCCACCTTGGTAAATCATGATGTTACCCGTATGAGCAGTAGCATCAAACATGCTCACCTTGGTCAACTGGTTGCCAGTGTAGCTGCCAGCGGGGAACATCACGCCCCAATAGAAGGAGCCGCCACTCGTCAAACCAATAGCATCAATATTGATACCATCGTCATACATCAACCATCCGTCTCTGTTGGAAACGCCAGCGTTGCCAGTGTGGTTACCAGCAGCTGTACCATTCATTGAAGCGAAGCTACCAGAAACTCTGTTAACGGCTTGAGGAGCAGCCCAGGTGATGGGTGCTTCAATCATCTCGCCGCGGTTGCCCTCATAGACGGCACCAACGCCCCACTTGTAAATGCCAGGCTCGAGGTCGGCCCATTCAACGTCGATGTAGACGGTGTCGGGCACCCAAACGGTGGCCAAGAGGACAGTGTTCTCTTCGGTGTAAGGACCGTCGTTGTAGCAGTTGGTACGGTACACTCTGTAGTGGTTCAGGCTACGGTTGCCTTCCGTGGCAAGGGCAGCGCCCTTCACAGCGTTGGCATTAGCGCACACAGTGTAGACTTCATTGTCGCCCTTCTTGTAGGTGCGGAGTCTGCTGCTGATCGGGTTGGCTTCAGCAATCACGTTGTTGACGTTGTCGGCGGTACCGACAGCCACGCTACGACCAGAGCGGTTGGTGAACCAATGTCTCATGGTCCAGGTGCCGTAGGTCAGGTGCTCCCAACCGTTGCCACCGTCCCACCATGTGCCGTAGTCGTTCAGGTCGCCACAGCATCCAGCAGGCCAGCTGCTCACGGTGCTGTTGGCAGTCCAAACAACCCAGATCGGGTCGTTGCCGGTCACGTTGACGGGATCGATGTCCCAATCAACCCATTCGTTCAGGCCTGAAGGAACGTCAACGGTGAGAGTGCTCACCATCGTGCCAGCGGCAGGTTCAGTGCCACCAACATAGATGCGGCAGGTGTAGTTGCCACCAACGGCCATATACATGTTGTCGGAGAACAAGGAGACCTTGGTGATCTGCCAGCCAGCATAGTTGTTGTGCAGGAAGCTGGTAGGATACTCGTAAGCCCAGCTCGGGGTCGTGGTCAGGGTGCTGCCGACAGCGTTGTTGAATTCGCTCTCGCAGTAGGTGTGCCAACCAGGTTGAGCAGGTTCAGGTTGCTTGTAGAAGGTGATGTAGTCGACATAGAAGCAGTCGTCACCTTGTGAGATGATGAAGTCTTCAGTGTATTCCCACTTGAAGGTGTGGTCACCAGCGGTGACGGGGAACTTGCGCTCGCCCCAGCTGCCTTCACCAGTGTAGGCACCCATTTGTTGGTTGTCGATGTAGAAGTAGCCGTAGTCCCAGCCTTGCTCTGAGCTGATTCTGCTGAAGAAGGCCATTTCACCATCAGCAGGGATGTTCACAGTAACTTGCATGGTCGAAGTGGATTCAAGCACTTGCTGGTTGCCACTCTTCATGCAGTATTGGCCTTCGTAGGCATGTTGTGAATCAATGACCCAAGGATAGGTAGGATCGATCTGCCAATCGAACAGGCTAAAGTCGCCGGTCTCGAAGGGCTCGATGATTTCTTCACCAGGCAGGCCGCAGCCCCAGTACACCTTCACGTAAGGTGACAGAGGATCCAGGCTGTCGGGATAGTATTGGGCAATAACAGTGCAGACGGGATCGAAGTTCTCGTCGAGGATATAGTCGACGGGGCTCGTCGTCTCGTTGTAGACCATGGCAATCGGGTTGCCCTGGACAGGCTCTGCAATAGTCTGGTAACCTTCCTTAGCGGCTTGGCCGTTGTAAGAACCAGCGTACACAGCACCGCTGTAAACGCCCTGAGCGTTGGTCTGGAAGTTGTAGGTGTGGTTCACACCGAACTCATCAAGACCAGTCATGGTCACAGTAGCACCAGCGATACCAGTCGTGCCGTCTTGTTCAAAGACATGACCATTCACGTTGCCGCGGCCAGAAACCTTCACGTTCACAGTGTTCGAAGGAGCGGATTCGCCCTCGTCGTACACGGCAGTGATATAATAGGTGTAGCCACCCATGTTGTAGGCCAAAGGACCATCGGTGTAAGTGGTGTTACCGATGTTGTTCACTTGAGTGTGACCGATGAGTTCACCATCGCGGTACACATTGTACTGGCGATAGGTACGGTCGACAACAGCATTCCAGTTCAGGACGATAGTCTCGTCGTCGAACACAGTCTGGTCAGCAGCGGCAAGGCCTTGAGGCACGTTGAGGTGCGTGGTGAATCCCCAAACCGGGCTGCTCACGCCTTCAGTGCAACCACCGTTGTTGAACTCCACTCTCCAGAAGTAGTTCGTGTTGTTCCACAGGTTGCGGACAGTGTAGCTGTTAGCCATTTGGCTGGTGAAGCTGCCATCCTCAGGGAACATGATGGTTTGCGGATGACCAGGTTCCGGATGGTAAGTGGTACCGAAGACAAGACGCCAACCAGTGGCATAAGCAGGAATGCTCCAGTTGAGGGTCACACTGGCGGGTTCAATCTCGTCAGCGTTGTCAGCCGGCATCGGGTTGAAGGCGAAGCCCTCAACAGGCGGGCAAGGCATAGCCTCAGCGTTAATCGTCACCTCGAAGTCAGGTGTGGTTGAAGAGGCAACCAGATAGTAGGTACCAGGAAGCACAGGCAGGTTCTCGATGACGGGACCGGCAGTGTACTCGATGTCAGGAGTCGGAGGTGTGGGAGGTGTAGGAGGTGTAGGAGTGCTGCTACCAGTGTTAACAGTCACTTCGTCAACCAACACTGCATACTGATCATAAGCTTGGTGATGGAAAGCAATCCACACGTTTTGACCGGCATAAGCGCTCAGGTCAAGTGTAACAGCATTCCAGTTGCCCAGACGGTTAAAGCCTCCATTTCTGCCTTGACCGCCGTTGCCTCTACGCTGGCCACCATTGTTCCAAATGGCGCTGAAGCTGGAAGCAGTAGGTGTTGCAGCAGTAGAAACGCAGACTTCCATATAGTCGGGATAGGAGTCACTTTGCTGATCGTGGTAGAAGCTCAAGCTAGCACCGTTTCCGATAGTATAAGCTTGAGGCGAGACAAGGTAGTCGTCGCAATCAAATGCATAACCGCCACTTTCAGTATTAAGGTATGAGAAGCCCATGGCAAAGTTATCCGTTTCGTTGGCACCATAGCCTTCGGTTCCGGTGTACAGATCCGTAGCAACTAACCAGCCGTAGCTATCACCATCGTTGTCGATGTTGGTCCAACCTTGGAGGTCGGTCTCGAAGTCAAAGGCAAAAGAGTCGCGGTTGCGGCCGTCAGCCTTCATGATGATGTTCGGGCGGGTAGTGCTAGTGTACATTGAGTTGGCGACGGTTGCATCATAAGCACCGCTGTCCTGATACTGGTAAGAAGAGGCGTTGAACGGCAGGCTGGCAGTGGCTTCCCAATACACAGTGCTGTTCCATTCGCCGTTATTGCGTTGGCAGTAGATCAGGATGTTGCTGTGGCCGTCCCATGCGAAGGAACCTTCGTTGAAAACGAACTCGTTCCAACCGATGGCAGGAGTCATGGCACCCGAGTAAACCTTGGTCATGTCTGTGACAACATGTGAAGTGGTCGTCAAGGTCTCGTCATCCACGTTGGCCATCCAGATGCTGATACCCTGTTGGGCATAGCCAGGAGCATTGGTAGCATACCAGCTCAGGCTGGTCATCGGGGCGGTGGTCACACCAGCACCTTCAAGTTCAGCAGCCAAGAAGAGGTTCTCGGCAATGCTATAATTATACAAGGTGTAGAAGGGGAAGTAACCAAACGTAGTGGTGCCTTCAC
Organism: uncultured Bacteroidales bacterium; assembly: GCA_946408345.1. GTDB lineage: Bacteria > Bacteroidota > Bacteroidia > Bacteroidales > F082 > Limimorpha. The sequence continues at coordinate 4,050 of CAMJRR010000030.1, forward strand.
CAATCTGGGCTTCAAACGGAGCGGCAGCAGCGCCACCACCGTTCATGCCAAGGCCAGTGTAATAGTTGGTGGCCATGGGACCGCCTTCACCTTCGAAGCCTTCTCTATAGAGGGCAACCTTGCCGTTCTCACCGTAAGTGACGCTGGCATTCAGCATCTGATCCTCGGTGAACACAAGTTTGTAAACGGCATCCACACCTTCCTCAATCTCGGGGAAAGGCAGGGTGTAGTCGTTGTGAAGGACAATGTTGTGAGCCGTGGCAGGAACCTCGACGAAGGGGAATGTCGTGGCTTCTGTGCAGGCCTTCTCCCATACATCCGGAACCTCGGGAGCGTAGAGCTCAACCGTGACAGGCCAAATGTGTGCAGCACGGCTGCCTTCGGTAATGGCCACAAACTGACGTTCGATCACACCGGCTTCAGTGCCGTTGCAAACCATGGTCAGTTCAATTTCGTTGTCGGCCACTTGGAAGGGCAGTTCCTCACCAGAAACAGTGAACAAACCATCGCTAGGAGTGAAGTCGAGAACAGTCACCGTATAGGTGGGACCTTCGCTGTACATGGTGAAGTTGAAAGGCTCCATCCATGCACCGACAGGACGAACGCCCATGTTCAACTCGTCAATGACTTCTTCCTCACCGGCAAGATACTTCACATGAAGCTTGTCACCTGCTTCGCCGCCGCCCTCACCATAGGTGAAAGTGGTCTTGGGCAAGAAGTTGCGCTGATAACCAGAGACAGCTTCCAAGCTGGAGTAGCTGTATCCCTGATAGCAAGCACCATCAACAACTTCTCCGCTCCAGGTGATGGACTTGTAAGAACCCTTCTCGGTATTGTAAATACCAATGAAAAGGTTACCACCATTGTAATGGTAAGGTGTACTGAAGGCTATTTCCATTGTGGACTGGGTGCCATCAAGGGAACCTTCATAAACCATTGTTGCTCCATCCATGCCTTGGAAGGCAGAGATGGTCGTAAAGTCAACTTCCTTCATGAATACTTGGAAATTGGCAGCACCCCAACTATCTGTCGCAGGAGAAGCGGCATAATACGTCATCTGGTTGATGTCGGCTCCGATCATGTCGACCAAAGAGCCACCAGGAACGACGTACTCACACTTGAGGTAAGCATCGGCATAAAAGCCGTAAACTGGCACGTAACCGCTGGTAGCAGTACCATCATTTACGGTCAGTTCGTCTGCTCTCACAAAGCCAGAAACGGCTAGCAAGAGCATCATCATCAAAGAAAATACTTTCTTTTTCATAATGAATTGAATTGGTTAATAAATAAGTGAATTGATAAGTTTTCGGGGTAATAAATGCGAAATGCACCTCTGCCTAATGGCATGGTGACACCATTTTTGCTAAGCATATTACGAACATTCGAATGCATAGTAAACGCGTTGTTTTTGTTGTCTAGACACCTATAAGACTCACAACTCTAATTTTACCCTTAGCGGGCACTTGAAAAAAAATGAATATTTTTGAATATAGATTCTATTTGATTGGCATTTAGCAGAATAAAACATTCAAAATTGATTCGGTCAAGAGCCCCCCCTTCATTCCATTTGCGTATAATCCCTAGCGAGGCCACCTTGAGAGGTCTCTTTGTACAAGGAAGGCAAATCCTTACCCGTTTCTTTCATGGTTTCCACCACCTTGTCGAACGACACGCGGTGACGACCATCGGAGAAGGTGGAATAAATATTGGAGTCCAAGGCACGGGCGGCAGCATAAGCATTGCGCTCGATGCAGGGAATCTGAACCAAACCACACACTGGGTCACAGGTCATGCCCAAGTGATGTTCGAGAGCCATCTCTGCTGCATACTCGATCTGTGCTGGACTTCCACCAAACAATTGATTAGCGGCTGCGGCAGCCATAGCACAGGCCACCCCTACCTCACCCTGGCATCCCACCTCGGCACCCGAAATGGAAGCGTTGGTTCGCACAATGTTGCCTACCAATCCAGCAGTCACCAAGGCGCGGACAATGCGAAGCTCAGTGAATTCATAACTCTTGGAAAGATGATAGAGCACAGCAGGCATCACACCACAGGAGCCACATGTCGGGGCAGTGACGATGCGTCCGCCCGAGGCATTCTCTTCCGAGACCGCCAAAGCGTATGAATACACCAAGCCACGGCTTTTCAATGTATGCGTGTAACCCGAAGCTTTGATGTGGTACATGGCAGCCTTGCGGCTCAAGTTGAGCGGTCCAGGTAATACGCCTTCAGCCTGCAAACCTCGCTCGACGGCAGCCTTCATCACCTGCCACACTTCCATCATATAGTCCTCGATTTCCTTTTGGTTTTCGTGTTCGTAGACATATTCCCAATAAGTTCTTCCTCTTCTTTCGCACCAGTCAAGGATGTCCGTCATCTTTGTCAATGGATAAAGGTCAGGCTGTTCGCTTTTCTTGCCTTCCTCGGCCAAATTGCCACCGCCGATGCTGAACACCTGCCACTCCCCTAACAGCTCTTTTGCTTCATCAAAGGCTTTGAAGAGCATACCATTGGGATGGAAAGGCAAGATGATTTCGGGCTTCCAAACGATTTCTGTTGGAGCTTGCAGTGTGTTGAGGATGGCCCAATCGGTCATGTGACCTTTGCCTGTGGCGGCAAGGCTGCCATAAAGTGTCACCTCAAAACTTGAGGCATTGTGATAGCGTTCGTTAAAGATGGAGGCCGCTTTCTGCGGGCCCATAGTGTGGCTACTGGAGGGTCCTACACCTATTTTATATATGTCTTTTATGGTTTTCATAGTCGATTATTGATATCCGATATTATCGTCTCCGAGGTATTATGAGAACCCGAAACTGCGCATTGGGGTATAGTAAGTTCGCCCTTTTAGGGTTTAACTGACTGCAAAAGTACGGTTTTATTGGGGTTTAAGGGTATTATGAAGAAAAAAATTGAAAAATTTTCGCAAAAATGTTTGGCGAATTGAAAAATGTTGTATTTTTGCAGCCGCAAATGAGGGGCATTAGCTCAGTTGGCTAGAGCGCTTGCATGGCATGCAAGAGGTCATCGGTTCGACTCCGTTATGCTCCACAAAAGAAACCCCGCTGATTCAGTGGGGTTTTTTGTTTCCCAACAAGGGCTGAGATTCCCTACGGGAATGGCCTTAGAAACATAGAGTTAACGAGCAGCGGCTTGTAGTGTCCACCTATTGTAAACATTACAAGCCGCCGTATGGAAACCAAAAATGCGCTTCTCTGACTCCGTCGAACTTCAATTCCCCAATGAGAATCTCATCATTCGCCTTTAAGTTCCTCCAAAGCCCTTTGCAGTACCTCGTCCATCGGGGCGTAAATGGGATAGAAGCCCTCGTCATCAAAGAGGTTTCGGGCAATATAAGCTTTCAGTAGAATATTGGCTTCACGTCGAGCCACCTGCATTTGCTCCTCAGTGCCTTTGATACCTTTTTCCTCTGCCAGCTTTACCAGAGCTTCAAACATGGCATCGCTCACCGCAAACGACTGGTCGAAAGACTTCACCGTCTTATAATGATGCAATTGGGCTCGATGCTTGTCGGTATATTCAAAAGCATATTGATAAAGCAAACCTTTGTTGACGATACGGTTAAAATAATACTGTGTACTGTCGTCGACCAAAGGCACATAGATATCAGGCATGATGCCGCCACCGCCATAGACGGTCTTTCCTTTAGGAGTGGTGAACTTCAACGAATCAGCGAAATGGATGCTATCAGGATGAAACAGCTCACCGTTTTCGTAACGTTCGTACGACTCTAACAAGTATTTCTCGTGGTCCTCGTCATAAGGCTTCTGTATACAACGTCCTGTAGGTGTGTAATAACGTGCCACAGTAAGGCGAATGGCGGATTGGTCGCTGAGCATAATCTGCTCCTGCACCAAGCCCTTGCCGAAAGAGCGTCTTCCAATGATAGTTCCACGGTCGTTGTCCTGCAAGGCTCCAGCCACAATTTCACTTGCGCTAGCCGACTCTCCATCAATGAGCACCACCACAGGTATGCCCTCTAATTTGCCATGATGGCTAGCTTTCATGTACTGGCGTGGACGATTGCGTCCTTCGGTATACACAATCAGGCTACCTTTGGGCAGAAACTCGTCAGCGATGTCGACAGCAGCTTGCAAGTAACCTCCTGTATTTCCACGAAGGTCGAAGATAAGCTGTTTCATGCCTTGGGCTTTCAAATCTTTTATCCCGTTCTTGAACTCGCCGACGGTAGTTGCGGAAAACTTACTGAGTTTCAAATAACCCGTCACCTCGTCAAGCATATAAGCAATATCGACACTATATGTGGGAATGGCAGCCCGCGTGATGGTATAGTCAAGTAGACCCTCTACCCCACGGCGCAATACACGCACACGGACCTTGGTATTCTTGGGACCTTTCAGTTTTCGCATCACATCCTCATTGGTTAGTTTCTTGCTGGCCACCAGCGTGTCATCCACATAGATGATTCGGTCGCCCGCGAGAATACCCACCTTTTCGGAAGGGCCACCTTTAATGACATTGACGATGGCGATTGTATCCTTTTCCAAACGGAACTGCACTCCAATGCCATCGAAACTACCCAAAAGCGGATCATTGATCTCGTTGAACTCGTCTAAAGAAACATAGGCACTATGCGGGTCGAGTTCCTCCATCATGGCAGCTATGGCTTTGTCCTGCAACTTTTGTGTGTTAGGCACTTCCACATAATCGTTGCCGACATACCACATCACCTCATCGAACTTGCTTCCGCCTTCGACGTTGACCTGAGGATTGTCTATAACACCTTTATTAATATATAGGCCAACGAGGAAGCCAGAGAGAAGAATGATGGCGACCCAAACGGGACGGATTCTATTGTTTTCCATGAGTTATGTCGACTTATTCGACCGTCGCGCTTGACAAGTCAAGGTTCCTATCCACCTTGCGGAACAAGCCTTGCAACACCGATCCCGGACCTACCTCAACGACCGTACGCACGCCTGTAGCAAGGATATTGCTCATGGTCTGCGTCCACATGACGGGTGAGGTTAATTGGGCGATGAGGTTTTTCTTGATGATTTCAGGGTCGTTGACCGATTGACCCGTCACATTCTGGTAAATTGGGCAAATACCTTGGTTGAAAGTAGTCTCCTTGATGGCTTCGGCCAGCTCAACGCGGGCAGGCTCCATCAACGGACTATGGAAAGCACCACCCACACTCAGCGGCACCACACGCTTGGCTCCGGCTTCCTTCAGTTTCTCGGAAGCAGCAGCCACGCCTTCCAACGAACCGGAAATGACCAATTGTCCAGGGCAATTGTAATTGGCAGGAACCACCACGGCATCCTTAACGGAAGCACAAACGCTCTCAATAAGTGCATCCTCAGCCCCGATGACAGCAGCCATGGTGCCAGGTTGGGCTTCGCAGGCTTTCTGCATGGCCATGGCACGCTTGCTCACCAAACGGAGGCCGTCTTCAAAACCCAATACCTTGTTGGCGACCAGTGCCGAAAACTCGCCCAAAGAGTGTCCGGCCACCATAGTGGGGTCGAAGTCCTCCAACATGGAAGCCAAAATAACGGAATGCAAGAAAATGGCAGGTTGGGTCACCTTGGTCTGGCGCAAGTCCTCGTCAGTACCTTCAAACATGACATCGGTTATCTTAAACTTCAGGATATTGTTGGCTTTCTTGAACATATCCTTGGCTTTCGGAAACTTGTCGTACAAGTCCTTACCCATCCCTACAAATTGGGCACCTTGGCCCGGAAAAACGTATGCTTTAATCATTATTCGATTTAGTATTTAAGATTCAAAATTTAAAATTCAAAATTCAAGATTTATGATTCAAAACCAACTTCGTTAGGGCTTCACATTTCTGGATCGTTTTGTTCTTTGCGGCGACACAAAGCAACTAATGCAAATTCGACCCTATCAGTTGGAAAAATTCTTCTCGTGTGGACTCGCGCTCAAAAGCACCAATGAAGTCGCTCGTTGTGGTCACAGCACCTTGCTTCTGCACCCCTCGCATCGACATGCACAAATGCCGCGCCTCGATGACAACAGCCACACCCAATGGATGCAAAGCCTCGTTGATGGCATTTTTGATTTGGGTGGTCAAACGTTCCTGCACCTGAAGACGACGCGAATAAGCCTCCACCACGCGGGCAATCTTACTCAGTCCTGTGATATAGCCATTGGGAATGTAGCCCACATGTGCCTTGCCAATGAAAGGAATCAGATGATGCTCACACAAAGAATACACCTCTATATCTTTGACAATCACCATCTGGCGATAATCCTCCTTGAAGCGGGCCGAAAGCAAAATCTCCATCGGGTCCTGTTCGTAGCCATGAGTGAGAAACTGCATCGACTTGGCTACACGCAAAGGAGTCTTCAGAAGGCCCTCGCGCTGAGGATCTTCCCCCAAAAGTTCCAAAATGGCGGCGTAGTGTTCCTGAAGCTTGGTCAACCGTTCCGTATCGTACTGCTCAATGGCTTCATAGCCCAAACGCTTCCTAAGCTTTTCATCCATCATCAACCGATTTTTTGCTTAGGCATTGCCACGGTCGATTGCTGACCCATGATGCACTTGCCGGTAAACTGGGCACCCACTTCGATGAGAAGCTGCTTGGTGGTCAAATCAACTTCCACTTTCGAAGTCGACTTCAAGGCAGTCAGTTCTTCTGTGTTGATATTGCCTTTCACCACACCTGCAATTTCGGCTTGTTTGCAGTTGAGGTCGCCTTCCATAACACCAGTCTGGCCAATCATGACCTTGCCGTTTGATTTGAGTGAACCAATCAGATGGCCGTCGATACGGATATCGCCATTCGACTCTATGTCGCCCTTGATGGTGGTGCCGTTACCTAAGAGGTTGCGCGGTTGTGATTCCATTATTGCCATAACTCTTTATTTTTTATTGGATTGTATATAGGTATTGTATTCTTCCAAGTCTTTCGACTGATAGAAGACAGGATAGTTCTTGATAGAAATAGGTGTAATTGAATATTTCGACTTGTCGATGCCGCCAAAGACATAGTCAGTAAGGAACATCGAGGTGATGTAGTCGGTAGCCTGTTGCTCATTTCCAAAGTTTCCGATAGTCACGATGGAATGATTATCGTCAAGAACCACATTTTTGATACTGAAAGTTCGTGTACGATGTTCCTTCTTGTTGAAGTCGCTGATACGTACCATCAGCGGGTCAACGCGAACCGACTTCGAGTCGCAAACAATCATAACGAAATGCTCGATATTAGGCTCGTAAGTATAAGGAGACTCCTTTTTCACCTCAGGCTTGTCACCACCCTCTTCTTTATTAATATCGGTAAGCACCAAGCCCAAATGATATTCCTCATTAACATCTTCCAGAACACGTTGGGCATAAGGCGTGATGCTGCTGTTGGGATAGGTTCTCACCAAATCATACAAAGCGAAAGCCATCGTATCGATGGAGACCAAACGTCCTTCCGCAACGGCATGCAGGAAAGCAAATCGAGGCATGAAAGCCGTATCGGACTCGTAGAGCTGCATGGCTCGCTCAGTATTCATTTTCACACGATAGAACTGCCCTTGTTCAAAGGCCTCGTAAGTCTTTGTATAAAAGTCGGAGGCTTCGCGTTCTTGGGCTTGTAGCTTCTCAAAATATGTCGGGTCGTTGATGAACTCAGCATAACTCGAAGTGGGATACTTATCGAAGATCTTGCCCTTGTAAACCAAAGCCTGCTCCTCATGATTAAGGTCCTTATGCATTTTGTATAATGCATACCAAGTGGGGAGTTCCTTCTCATAGCCAGGGTAGCGCGTGTCGAGTTGCTCATACGACTCGATGGAACGCGGAATATCCGACAAACGGTCCATATAGAGGAAGCCCAGATGATAGAGGCCATCGGCGATGAGTGAGTCGCACACTTCCTTTTGTTCCATGGTAAAGGGCAAGTCTTGGAGGTAATAACCTCGATCGTGGTTAGTGTAAGAGGCATTCAGCGAGTCCTGTTTGGCCTTGGCGTTCTTTTCCTCGGTCAAAGCCTTGTCGTCCTCCTCGCCCGACAAAGCGGCTGCCATGCTACGCTTGTCGCTAATACGCCAATTGTCTTCATTCTTACGCATACCCCATTTGCGGGTGAACTCGGTGACACCCTTTGAGACGGAGGTCGGGTTATAGAAATACCATGAGGAGCCGGTACTGTTTGTGGGCTCCGACTTCAATTCTTCCTCTTTTCCTGTGCCAGTTGCGCTACCCATCAAAGCCAGCTGTTCCTCGTATTCACGTTGCTGCTGTTCTATTTTTTCCTGTTCGATGACCTCGGCAATAATTTTATCGATGAGGATATTCCTTGAAACCGAGTCCATGGCGGCCACGCGCAGCAAACTGTCTTGGTCGCGAACCACGTTGGCATACATCACCAGCTCGTTAAGGGTTTGCGAGATGTTCATGATGCTGTCGTAGCCTTCAGTCTCACGATTCATGCTGGTGACAGCAGTGTCGTAGTAAGCCTGCGCCAATTCGTATTGATTGCTTTCGAAAAACATCGAAGCCACTTTCAGCGACGATTGTGCCCTTTGGATTTGGTTGTCCTTGTATGCTGCCACCGACTTCCGAAGATAATTGATGGCCTTGCCCTGGTCACCTTCGCGGAGTGCCAACTCTGCCATTGCGTAATAGATGCGGTCGAGGTAGTCCTCGTTGTTCGGGTCACGAAGCATCTTATTCATCATCTTGTAAAGTTCGGCAGCATTGTCGGCTGTACCCACCTTGGCAATATTCATCCTCGACTCAAAGACCATTTCGTACACAGGATTGCGTTTGATGACCTTCTTGAATTGTGCAGTGGCGCGCTCCGAGTCACCTTGATGCATATAGATTTGGCCTAAGATGAACATGGCACGGGTACGCAAATCCTGATCTTTGTTGAGCAGGATACCGCTTTTCAGGTATCTGACTGCGTTGTTGTAGTCCTTCGTGGCAATGTAATAGTCTGCAATGGTAAAATCAAAATTGCGCATCAGCTCCTTGGGCAGTTTGGTGACGCCAGCGGTCCTAGCCTGCAACTGCTCAATTGTGGCGATGGCCTTGGGATATTCTTCTGTTTGGAGATAAGTCTTGATGAGCCACATATTGGCCACGTAAGCGATGTCGTTGTAGTTGAATTCGGTGGCTACAAAGTCGAAGGTGCGCTTGGCAGGAATGTAGTCGTGCTTGAAGAAATGCGCCTTACCCATAACGAGGTAGGCATCATCAATCCATTTTACTCGCTCGCGACTGCCAAACTTCATCGAGTGCTTCTGCACACAGATGGCGGTCTTTTCCAAAGCACGGTCCATGACGGAGTTCATACCCATTCCGTCTTGCTTAGTGCCATAATTGTAGACACGCAAAACCTTGGAATAGTCGTCTTTGACTTGCGTGCGGAGCTGCCGTTCGCCGTCCTTGAGGCTCGCCTCTCCATTGAAATAGATGTTGTAATGGCTCGTGAGGTTATGGAACATGCGTCGGGTGACCGTGTTCTTCTTAGTGGAGCAGCCACTCAAAAGAAGTAGCGTCATCACGCAGCCCAGCATCACGATTATTTTGTTTCTTTTATGCACTTCGTTGTCGTTTTATAAGTGATAACTCCAATTTAGCTCGAATATTTCAAGCAAAAGAGAAAATCATTGGCGTTGTCCGTACCATTTCATGGCCTCATTGAGGAGCATTTCATCGGTAGGCTCCACCAAAGCGGAACGCATCACAACGGCAATGCTGTCATTCGTGTTCTTAAACTCGTCGAGCAAGAGCTTATCGAAATCGGCTTGACGGCTTTTCTCAATGCCGACTCGCTGTTGGTTGAGGAGTTGCAATGCCTTGCCCTTATAATTATCCAATGCTAAATATTGCATCAATTCTTCCACATATTGCAGGCTGTCTTCCGACCAGTCGAAAACAACGGGGTCAGCAAGCGACTTCAACTCATATTTCTTGCAAAGTTCAGGTAGTTGCCCTTGTATCTTCTCCACTTCACGGCCAAAGTCGACAGCCAACCGTTCTGCCCTTTCCTTCTCCACGTTAGCCTTGATTTTCGGCACATAGATAAAAGCCAGTCCAGCCAAGATAGCCGCCACAACGGCAAGAATAATCACCTTCACGAAAGAATGACCTTTGGTGATGGCCGAACGCACATCACTGATGTTCTCAAAACGCTGCTCTTTGGAAAATTGGGTGCAATGCGTGGCGGCAGCATGAAACTGCTTGGAAATATTACGTTCACCGATGAACTCCATGATTTTGCCCAAGGAATAAATGTCGGCACGAGAGTCGATGTCTTCACCCTTGATGATTTCGGGGGCGACAAACTCCATCTCCTTGATGAGTAGCTCACGGTCGGCATCCATCTTGGTCTCCGGCACACCGATGTCGATGATCTTGGGGCGGCAGTCATTGGCGGTCACCATGACATTCTCAGGACTCAAGTTACAGTGTACCACCCCATTGCGATGCATGTAATTCAAGCCATCGCAAATTTCAGCGAGGACACCCTTCACTTGTTTTTCGGTGAGCGTGCCCACACGCACATGCTCAGCCAATGTCTTTCCCTCGATATATTCAAAGATGATAGAGTCGCCCAAGCCTTCAACATGGACGAAATCCATGACCTTCCGGATATATTTATTGTCGAGCATGGAGGTGGTTTCAAACTCCCGTTTCAGCGAGGCCAGGCATGCTGGATCGTCGACAAATTCCTTTTTCAAAGTCTTGACAATGACTTTTCTACCATTGAAATTGGCGGTATAGACACGACTGTTTCCATAGCGGGAAGTATGGATCAGACGGAGGTCGGTGTAGTCGTTTGAAAAGTTGTTTTCTGACATTCTTCACAATGTATTTGGGTGCAAAGATAACGCATTTTTCCAAACCAATGGCAAAAGTAACTGGGAAAGTGAAAAAAATCTTGTGCTGGATAATTAAAAACGTGACAATTTGTCAGTTTTTTGTATTTTTGCCGTTTCTTAAAAGCAAAATTTAGACAAACTGCGAGACGCAGTTTGTGACAATGGATTGAAAATTAAACAAATACAAATAAAATGAAAATCTCTTATAACTGGTTGAAACAATACGTCAACTGCGATTATCCGGCCGAGAAGGTCAGTGAACTGCTCACCTCAACGGGCCTTGAAGTGGAAGACCTCGAGCGTTTTGAGTCGGTGAAAGGCGCCTTGAAGGGCGTCGTCGTGGGCAAGGTGCTCACCTGCATCGACCACCCCAACTCCGACCACCTGCACATCACCACCGTCGACGTGGGCGGCGAAGAACCTCTGCACATCGTGTGCGGCGCACCCAACGTGGCTGCCGGTCAAAAAGTGCTTGTGGCCACCATCAACACTGAACTCTGGATTGGCGATGAACACATCACCATCAAGAAAGGCAAGATCCGTGGTGAAGTCTCGGAAGGCATGATTTGCGCCGAAGACGAACTGCAACTCGGCACATCGCACGAAGGCATCATGGTGCTGCCCGACGACTACGAAGTGGGCAAGCCTGCCTCATTCTATTTCCCTGTGGAAGAGGATTATACGATTGAGATTGGGCTCACCGCCAACCGCAGCGACGCCACCTCGCACATCGGCTCGGCCCGCGACCTCGTGGCCGCCCTCAACCAGCGTGAGAACACCACCCAATACCACCTCATCCGTCCCTCGGTGGAGGACTTCAAGGTGGAAAACCATAACCTCGACATCGACGTCGTGGTGGAAGACACACAAGCCTGCCCACGTTACTCTGGCGTGACCGTCAGCGGCGTGAAAGTCGGCGAGTCGCCGGCATGGCTCAAGAACCGCCTCGCCGCCGTCGGCATCCGCAGCATCAACAACATCGTCGACATCACCAATTTCGTGCTGATGGAAGTCGGTCAACCCATGCACGCCTTCGACGCCGACAAGATCACGGGCAAGAAGGTCGTGGTGAAATGTATGCCCGAAGGCATGCCTTTCGTCACCCTCGACGGCGTGGAGCGCAAGCTCAACAGCCGTAATCTGATGATTTGCAATGCCGAAGAGCCCATGTGCATCGCCGGCGTATTTGGCGGACAAAAGTCAGGCGTGACCATGGAGACCACCAACGTCTTCCTCGAGAGTGCCTACTTCAACCCCACCAGCATCCGTAAGACCTCCAAGTTCCACGGCCTGCAGACCGACGCCTCGTTCCGCTATGAGCGTGGCGCCGACCCCAACATCACCCTCTTCGCCCTGAAACGTGCCGCCTTATTAATAAAGGAATTGGCCGGAGGTACCATTTCTTCCGAGATCAAGGACGTGAAGAGCGGCGACTTCGCCCCTGCCCGTGTGGACTTGAAATTTGATTATTTGAACAAACTGGCTGGTAAGGTCATCGACCCGACCCAAGCCGTCAACATATTGAAGAGCCTTGAGTGCCAAGTCGTTGAACAAGACGACAAGCACGTGGTCGTCGACGTGCACACCAGCAAGGTCGACGTGACTCGTCCCGCCGACGTGGTCGAGGAAATCCTCCGCATCTACGGCTACGACAACATCGAAATCCCGAGCCGCATCCATGCTTCCATCAGCCGAGCCACCAAGCCCGATGCCGACAAGATGCAGCAGAAGATCAGCGACATGCTTGTCGCCAACGGCTTCTATGAGATCATGAACAACTCGCTCACCAAGGCCGCCTATAGCGAGGCCTTCCCCGCCTTCGACCCGGCCCAGAACGTGAAGATTTTGAACCCGCTCAGCAGCGACCTCAACGTGATGCGCCAGACCCTGATGTGGGGCGGATTGGAGAGCATCGCCTTCAACCAAAACCGCAAGGTCAGCGACATGAAGTTCTTCGAGTTCGGCAACGTCTATTTCTTCGACGCAAGCAAAGTCGGCGACGAGACCAAGCCGCTCAAACCCTATAGTGAGCACACCTGCCTCGACCTCTTCCTCACCGGTAACAAGCAAGCCGAGCTGTGGAACGCCCCAAGCAAGGCCCTCGACTACTTCGACCTCAAGGAATTTGTCATGGGCGTGCTCAACCACTTCAAGTTCGACTTCAAGTCATTGGAAGCCAAGGAAGCCGACCTCCCACATTTCGACTATGCCACTACCTATTGCGTCGACGGCAAGGAGATCGTCACCCTCGGCAAGCTCAGCAAGAAGACCTTGAAACACTTCGACCTGAAGAAAGACGTCTATTATGCCACCTTCAACTGGACCGTGATGATGCAATGCCTGGCCAAGGCCAAGGAAGTACACTTCGAGCCGCTGTCGAAGTTCCCTGCCGTGCGCCGCGACCTCGCCATGATATTCGACAAGAACGTCACATTCGATGAAGTCAAGAAAGTCGCCATGGCTGCCGAGAACAAGATCCTGCAATCGATGAGCCTCTTCGACGTGTATGAAGGCGAGAAGATCCCGGCAGGCAAGAAACAGTATGCCATGAGCTTCGTGCTGATGTCGCCCACCACCACCCTCACCGACAAGGTGATTGAGAAGACGATGGGAAAGATTCAGGGCGCGATGGAACAACAACTTGGTGCAGTGCTTAGATAGACACGCTTTGCGTCACTGCGAGGCACGAAGCAGTCTAGGCATGAAGTTTATTTCTCTGGATTGCTTCGTCGTTCCTCCTCGCAATGACGCCAAGCGACAACAAAAGACGACAAATAATAATGGACGTACAAGCAATAAAACGGACCTTCGGCATCATTGGCACTGACCCTGAGTTGGATCGTGCCATCGGCATTGCGGCACAAGTGGCCGCCACCGACCTCACCGTGCTCATCACTGGTGAGAGCGGCACGGGTAAGGACGTGTTTCCGAAGATCATCCACCAAAACAGCGCCCGCAAGCACGGCCAATACTTCGCCGTGAACTGCGGCGCCATTCCCGAAGGCACCATCGACTCAGAGCTGTTTGGTCACGAGAAAGGCGCCTTCACCGGTGCCGTAGGCGAGCGCAAAGGCTATTTCGAGATTGCCGACAAAGGCACACTTTTTTTGGATGAGGTTGGTGAATTGCCCCTTTCCACCCAAGCGAGACTGTTGCGTGTGCTTGAAAATGGCGAATTCATCCGCGTTGGTGGCTCCAAGGTGATGAAGACCAACGTCAGGATTGTGGCCGCTACCAATGTGGATTTGCCTTTGGCCATTGAGAAAGGCCGTTTCCGCGAGGATTTATACTATAGGTTGAACACCATCCCTATCCATATCCCCGCCTTGCGCGAGAGGAAAGCCGACATCCCGTTGTTATTCAGGAAGTTCGCTGCCGACTTCGCCGAGCGCAACCACATCCCCGCCATCACGCTGACCCCGGATGCAATGAAGATGATGGAAAACTACCGCTGGGATGGTAATATCCGTCAGCTGAAGAATGTCACCGAGCAAATTTCCATCATGGAGACTGAACGAGCCATCACCGCAGAGACATTGGCCAAATACCTGCCTAACAGAGTGCAGAGTTCATTACCCATGCTGCTGCCACATGATGATACTATGGATAGCGTCAACGAACGCGACCTGCTCTACCGCGTGCTTTTCGACATGAAGAAAGACATTGCCGAGCTACGCGCACAAGTCAACAATATCAGTAGTGGCCATCCAACAGAAACAAACTACGTCCAAGCTACACCAGTGACCCAAATCGGCGACACGGTGGTGACCCGTGTGAGCCAAAACGAGCCCGAAGAGGTGGAACAAGAGTTTGCTGAGTTTGTCCCGGCTGAAGAGACACATTATGGCGGCGTTCCAACAAGTTCAACGGCCGAAACATTGTCATTGGAACATCATGAGAGAGAGATGATTATCAAGGCTTTGGAGACTCACAAAGGCAAACGCAAAGATGCTGCAAAGGCTTTGGGCATCAGCGAGCGCACCTTGTACCGCAAAATCAATGAATACGGCATAGATTTATGAAAACCAAGGCGAAGATAGCGATTCTTTTGGTGGCATTAACCTTCTTTTGCCAAAGTTGTGGCATCTATTCCTTTTCGGGCGCATCGATACCCGCTGAGGCCAAGACCGTTTCTGTGGACTACTTCCCCAACCATGCCCAACTCGTCAACCCGCTGCTGAGCAATAACCTCACCAACGCCTTGCGCGACGCCATGACCAACCAAACCACTTTGGACCTAGTGGAATCGGGGGGCGACCTTTCCTTTGAAGGTGAAATCACCGACTATAAAACCACACCCGTGGCCATCACAGGTCAGACCGCCGCCATGAACCGACTCACCATCACCGTGAAGGTCAGGTTCAGCAACCATATCGATGACTCGAAAGACTTTGAGCAAAGCTTCTCACGCTACGAAGACTACCCAAGCAACCAAGACCTAAATTCGGTGCAGGAGTCGCTGACTGCCACGATTGTTGAACAATTGGTGGAAGACATATTCAATAAGGCATTGGTTAATTGGTAATTATAATGCTGAATGTAGAATGCAGAATGATGAATAACGAACAACTTTAAACTTTAAACTTTAAACTTACAACTACTCTAAACTCTAAACTACTCTAAACTCTTAACTGAAAAGATGGACAGCAAGCAACTGATAGGATACATGACACGGCCTGAGCTGTTGAAAGGCGAGGCGGTGAACGAGATGGAACAACTGGTGGCAGACTTTCCTTATTTTGCCATTGGACAGACTTTGTTGACCATAGCCTATCAGAACACCCATGACGAACGCTACGACAGCCAACTGAAACGTACGGCAACACTTACGCCCAACCGTGACAAACTGCGTCTTTTCACCTTAATTGCCCGTCATCGATTCGAAAGCGAGCCTGAAATCCTTGCCTTACCCGATGAGATTGCGCCTGCTGAACATGCCCAATCCAGCATTGAGTCCGTTGAGACACAAAAAGAGCAAAACAGCAACATCATCCGCGAGAAGGTGTTCATCATCCCTGAAATCGACCTTAGCGGAAGTCAGGAAGAACTTTCTGCCGAAATGGCTTTACTCGAAGAAAAGCGCAAGTCGTTGGACGAATTGAAAGCCATCATTGCTAATCGGCTAAAAGAGATCGAAGACGAGAAACATCGTAAGGAAAACGAGCAGCCTAAGCCGAAGAAACTATCACGTAAAGAATTGATAGACAAATTTATACTTGAAAACCCAAGTATCTCACGACCCAAAGCAGAGTTCTACAATCCCATCTCAGTGGCGCAAAACAGCATCATCGACCAAGAGAACATCGTGAGTGAAACTTTGGCCAAAATCTATGAGAAACAGGGCTATATTGACAAGGCAATTTCAATTTATGAAAAATTAAGCTTGAAATATCCAGAAAAAAGTCGTTATTTTGCAGCCCAAATTGAAGAGCTCAAGAAAGTCAAACATTAAATCAATAAACATGTACACATTAGTAGTAATTTTAATCCTGATTGTCAGTGTGTTATTAGGATTGATCGTTCTGGTTCAGAACTCAAAAGGTGGCGGTTTGGTGTCCAATTTCGGTGGTGCCAACCAGATGATGGGCGTGCGTCAGACGACCGATTTCCTTGAAAAAGCCACGTGGACATTGGGTGCCATCTTGGTGGTGCTCTGCCTCATTTCGAGCATTACACTCCCCAAGAACTCCAAAGAAGGTGCTCCCAAGAGCGAACTTGAGAACATCATTCCCGCCCTTCCTTCGACGGAGGCTCCAGCATCCACAACGACAATGCCAGCCAGCGAGGCTCCAGCTGAAACTCCCGCTGAAGCACCAGCAGAATAAAGAAAAAAGCTGAACAAATGATAAAGAGGATGACGTGGTCATCCTCTTTTTTTAATATGTTACTGCCGTTATGTGCGGCTGCCGTGGTACGACTGCCCTACAGCCCAACCATTGAATATAACGTTTCCATTAGGTCTGTAGGGCTGTCACATTGTGGCAGATGAACATTATTGCAAAAAAACAACGCACCTCGAACGAGATGCGCTGTTTTAATAATGACCGAAAGGATTTACTTCTCTTCAGCCAACTTCTTGTAGCCTTCGTAGCGGAGCTTGGCGAATTGCTCGGTCTTGGCGAACAGTTCCTTGGCTTCCTCGGGGAAGGTCTTCACGAGCGAGTTGTAACGCACCTCACCCATGATGAACTTCTGGAAGTCGGCCCAGTTGGGTTCCTTCGAATCCAAGTGGAAGCCGTTCTTGCCTTCCTCTTCCTCGGCGGGGTTGAAGCGCCAGAGGTGCCAGTAACCGCAGTCGACGGCGAGCTTCTCTTCCATCTGGGAGTGACCCATGCCGATCTTGATGCCGTGGTTGATACACGGGGCGTAGCAAATCACCAGCGACGGGCCAGGATAAGCCTCAGCTTCCTTGATGGCCTTGAAGTACTGGGCTTGCGAAGCACCCATGGCAACCTGAGCCACATAGACGTAGCCGTAGCTCTTGGCGATCATGCCAAGGTCTTTCTTGCGGACCTTCTTACCAGAGGCAGCAAACTTGGCGACAGCACCTGCAGGCGTAGCCTTACTGGACTGACCACCCGTGTTCGAGTAAACCTCGGTGTCGAGCACGAGGACGTTGACGTCTTCGCCGCTGGCCAACACGTGGTCGAGGCCACCGAAACCGATGTCGTAGGCCCAACCGTCACCACCGAAGATCCACTGGCTCTTCTTGGCGAGGAAGTCCTTGTTGTCCAACAGTTCTTGCTCGAGAGCGCAGCCGTGGCAGGGGCAAATCTTGCTACCAGCGGCCTTGGCATCCTTGGCTTCTTGCAGCTTCTGGGCTGCCACTTCGGCACCATAGAGTTCCTTGCCCTGTCCGTTCCAGAAGTCGATGCAAGCATCGATAGGCATAATGGCCTTTTCGAGGGCGGCAACGAATTCGTCAGTAGCCTTGCGGTTGGCGACCGTGTCGTTGTAGGTGTCTAACCACTTCTGCGTGGCTTCCTTCATCCAGTCGAACACGGTGGTGTTGACCAGCTCTTCAGCCTTCTTGCGGAGGCCTTCGCGGATCTTGCGGGCACCCGTGGCCATACCGAGACCGTACTCGGCGTTGTCCTCAAACAGGGAGTTGGCCCATGCCACACCCTTGCCACTGCGGTAGTTCTTGCAGTAAGGCGTTGCAGGAGCGGAACCGCCATAGATGGACGAGCAACCTGTAGCGTTGGCCACCATCATGCTCTCACCAAAGAGTTGGGTGATGGTCTTGATGTAAGGCGTCTCGCCGCAACCGGCGCAGGCACCCGAGAACTCGAACAGCGGCTGTGCAAACTGGCTGTTCTTCACGTTGGCGAACTTGTCGATGAGTTCGTCCTTGTAGGTGACCTTCTTCTGACCGTACTCCCAGTTCTTGGCTTCGTCGAGTTGGCTTTCGAGCGGTTTCATCACCAGAGCCTTCTCCTTGGCGGGGCACACATCGGCGCAGTTGCCGCAACCGGTGCAGTCCAAGACGGAGACTTGCATGCGGAAGTGCATGCCAGCCATCTCCTTCGGCATCTTCATGTCGGCAGTGGCCATACCCTTAGGAGCCTTCTTCAGCTCAGCGTCAGTCATGACGACAGGACGGATGGCAGCGTGCGGGCACACCAGCGAGCACTGGTTGCACTGGATACAGTTGGCAGGATTCCACTCGGGAACGACGGTGGCGACGCCACGCTTCTCGTAAGCGGTGGTGCCAGCCGGGAAGGTACCGTCGACGATGTCCTTGAAGGCGCTCACGGGCAGGTCGTTACCACACTGGGCGACCATCGGGCGCATCACCTTATTAATAAACTCGGGATCGGCATCGTTGTGCTCGAAGACGAAGTCGGTGGTGCAGTCGAGTTTGGCCCATTCAGCGGGGATCTCAACCTTGGTGATCTCGCCACCGCGGTCAACGGCAGCGTAGTTCATGTTGACGATATCCTCACCCTTCTTGCCGTAGCTCTTCACGATGAACTTCTTCATCTGCTCAACGGCGAGGTCGTAAGGAATGACGCCCGAAATCTTGAAGAAGGCGCTCTGGAGGATGGTGTTGGTGCGGTTGCCCAGACCAATCTCAGCGGCGATCTTCGTGGCGTCGATGATATACATATTAATATTATTGAGGGCCAGATACTTCTTCACATAGTCAGGAAGATGCTTCTTGGTCTCTTCAACGCTCCAAGGCGAGTTGTAGAGGAACGTGCCGTTCTTCTTCAAGCCGCGGAGGCAGTCATACTTGCGGAGGTAGCTCGGGACGTGGACAGCCACGAAGTCGGGCGTGCCAACGAGGTAAGGAGCCAGGATGGGCTGGTCACCGAAACGCAGGTGCGAGCAGGTGTAACCGCCTGACTTCTTGGAGTCGTAGTCGAAATAGGCTTGGCTGTACTTGTTGGTGTTGTCACCGATGATCTTGATGGAGTTCTTGTTGGCACCCACGGTACCGTCAGCGCCGAGGCCGTAGAACTTGGCTTCGAACGTGCCCTTCGGCAGGATGGAGATTTCCTTACCGACCTTGAGCGAACGGTGCGTGACATCGTCCTTGATACCCACGGTGAACTGGTTCATCGGTTTGTCGGCAGCGAGGTTCTTGTAAACGGCAAGCACCTGAGCCGGAGTGGTGTCCTTTGACGACAGACCGTAGCGGCCACCGATAATCAAAGGCTTGTAGGGGCAGTCCTTGAAGGCTTCCACCACATCGAGGTAGAGCGGGTCGCCGTTGGCGCCGGGTTCCTTGGTGCGGTCGAGGACGCAGATGCGCTTCACGTGCTCCATCAGGCTCTTCGGCAGGGCTTCCATGAGGTACTTCACGCTGAAGGGACGATAGAGGTGCACGGTGACGAGACCGAGCTTCTTGCCAGCCTTGTTCTCCTTGTCGATGACGGTCTTGATGACGTCGTTGATGGAGCCCATGGCGATGATGATGTCGGTGGCATCGGGAGCGCCGTAGTAAACGAACGGAGCATATTGACGGCCAGTGATGCGGCTCATCTGCTTCATGTACTTGGCCACGATGTCGGGCAGAGCGTCGTAGTACTTGTTCTGCAACTCACGGGTCTGGAAGTAGATGTCGGGGTTCTGGGCGGTACCACGGGTTACGGGGTGCTCAGGATTGAGGGCGCGTTCGCGGTATTCCTTGAGGGCCTTTTGGTTGACGAGCTTGCGGAGTTTCTCCATGTCGGCAGCCTCGACCTTCTGGATTTCGTGAGAGGTGCGGAAGCCGTCGAAGAAGTGCACAAACGGCACGCGGCCTTCGATGGCGGCGAGGTGTGCCACAGGGGCGAGGTCCATGATCTCTTGGACGCTGCTGGTGGCCAGCATGGCGAAGCCCGTCTGACGGCAGGCCATCACGTCGGCGTGGTCGCCGAAGATGGACAGGGCCTGGGCGGCGAGGGCGCGGGCCGAGACGTGGAACACGCCAGGAAGCAATTCACCGGCGATCTTGTACATATTGGGAATCATCAGCAAGAGACCTTGCGAGGCGGTGTAGGTGGTGGTGAGGGCGCCAGCCTGCAGCGAGCCGTGGACGGCACCGGCTGCACCGGCTTCGGATTGCATCTCAACCACTTTGACGGTCTCGCCAAAGATGTTCTTCTGACCTTTAGCGGCCCATTCATCGATATACTCGGCCATCGGCGACGACGGAGTGATAGGATAAATGGCGGCCACTTCACTGAACATGTAGGCAACATGGGCCGCAGCCTGGTTACCGTCGCATGTCAAAAACTTTTTTTCTGCCATTTCTTTGAATTTAGTATGAATTTATAATTAGTTGATTATACATTGTTTACTCCTTTTGCAGCCAAAAACACAACTGCAAAAAACGTGACCGCAAAATTAGGCATTCCCCGACAAAAAAACAACCTTATTATAAAAAAGATTTTTTTACTAAAAAACACATTTTTTTTAGGACTATTGAAATAATTTGTATTTTTGCGCGCTCAAAAAGAGACAAAAACATCAAATCAATAATTTAAACTCATTAAAAATGAAGAAATTAGTTCTTACTCTCGGACTGGCCAGCCTCTTCATGGTGGCCTGCAACAACACCCCTAAGCAACCCGAACAAGCCGCTGAGCCCGTTCAGGAGGAAAAGACAGAAGTCGTCGAAGAAAAGCACGATTGCCCCATGCACGCTCTGAAGGAAGAGTATGCCAAGTGGGACGAAATGACCGACGAGGCCAAGGCCGAGCTCAACAAGAAGGCTTGCGCCGTCTTTACTGAAATGGACGCCAAGATGGAAGAAATGAAAGCCGCTGGCGAAGGCTGCGCCAAAGAAATGGCTGAAATGACCGAAGAACAAAAGGCTGAATGCGAGAAGAAGTGCGCCGAGATGAAGGCCGCTTGGGAAAAATTCGGTGAAATGACCGTTGACGAGCAGAAGGACCTCATCATGCAACGCCTCGGTGGCTGCGAAGGTGAAAAGGACTGCTGCAAGCACGATGCTCCTGCTGAAACTCCTGCCGAGTAATTCAGAATTACACAAACATCAAAAAGAGGGCTGAAAAGTCCTCTTTTTTTGTTTGTTTTTCCTACCTTTGCAGGCATGAAACGTATCTGTTGGATAGGATTATTGGCTATGTTGGCCGTGGCCGCCTGCAACCATTCAGTTAAGGTCCCTGAGCCCGTGGTCCCTGAGCAGGGCCGAAGGGTCGAAGGGCCGTCCCCCGAATTGTGTGCCGTCGACAGCCTCATGTGGCGCCAGCCCGACAGCGCGCTGATGCGCCTATTGCCCTATTTCAACGATTCCTGCTGTGGAGACGCAAAATTCTGCGTCTCTACAACAACGGAATACAACCGCCATTACGCCCACCTGTTATTGGCCGAATTGTTATACAAAAACTATTGTGAACAAACCAACCGCACGGAATTGTTACAGGCGGTGACCTATTTCGACAGCCTTGTGCGGCAGGTTTCTCCCCCTTTTAAGGGGGCTAGGGGGATTAAAAACAAAAACTCCACTTTCTCTACCCATGCCTTTTTGGATGCCCGCGCCCATTATATTAATGGTGTGGGCTATTACGAACAGGGCGATGTGGCGGCTGCCTGTGCGGAATACCTGAAGGCCTCGGAGGTGATGGAGGAACGGTTTGAAGAGAAGGAGTTGGTAGGGTGCAAAGCTCTGTTTATCGCACTGACATATAATCGTCTTGGAGATGCTTTTTCCGAACAGTTCATGATGGATCCCGCTATTACTTGTTATGAGAGAGCTCTCCTCTATTGCAAGATAGAACCTACCTCACCACAAGGTGTTTCCAATATCCTTTATCGAATAGGAAAACAATATGATAAGATGGATGAGATAGATAAAGCAAGGCAGTATTATGCCTATGCCATAGAAGAAATGCCCAGTTCCGATAATCTTAGCTATAGAGATTTGGCTTCGTTAATAGCTTTCAATGATTATCAATTAGGGATAAAAATGGAACAAACTCTGATTGCTTTAAAGCAAGTTCTTGATGATGCAGATGATGATTACGAAAGGTTAACTCGTTATCTGACCATTGGAGTTGTTTTCTTTGAAGAAGGGGTGTATGATTCCGCAATGTGTTATTTTAAGCCTGTCTTTGACAACAAAGATGACGAGAGTTCCCAAATACAAGCGGCAAACTATCTGCGTATCATCTATGACAGCCTTGAGGAAAGGGAAAAAGCGGATGAATGTATGCGTTTTTTGGCTGACCATAAAAAAACTGGAGGTGAGGACAAAGCCTTGGTCTCGAAGTTGGACGACATGTTCAAGAATTACATGAGCAGAATGCAGGAGAAACAAGCCGAAAAAGAACGGGAGGCAGCGGTGCGGAACGTACTGAGGACGATTCTTCCTTTGACTCTCGCGGTTTCATTAGCCATTCTTATATGGGCGAAATTGAGAGGCAGAAAGCTGCTGAAGCAGCAGCGAGCAGAAGCGGACAAAGTGCTTGAAGAGACAGGCAGACGACATGAGGAAAAGGTCAGGCGGATGCAGCAGGAGACAGAAAAAGCGCTTGAGAAGGAGAAGAAAGCCCGTCAGCGGGAGAAAGAGAAGCTACAGCAAGGTTTACAGCAACGGGACGAGCAATTGAGCGCGTTGGAGAAGGCCTTGACCCAACAGCGCGAAAAGACAGAACTGCGGCGCGAGGCTTTCATGAAAGAAGCGATATGCAGCAAAATCAACGACAGCATCAGGAACTTACACATCACCGCAAGAGAAGGGACACGGAAGAATGTCATGTTGACCGATGAGGACGCTGCCGCATTGCGGGCGGCCGTATTAAGCCATTACGAAAACTTCGAGGCTGTCCTGTTGAGCAAGAACCCGAAAATGAGCAAGGACGATCTGCAACTTTGCCAATTGTATCTGTTGGGCTTGGATGAGCGTCAGATAGCCGTGCTGCAATGCAAGTCGTATTCGGCCATCAAAAAAAGAGCCAATACCCTAAAAGACTTGCTGGGGATAGACGAAAACTTGCCAGCCTATATCAAGAATTTTTCCACCTTTTAGGAAACATAACAAGAGAAAAACGGGAAATCTGCTCGTTTGGGTGGATAAAACTACATTGAAAAACGATGAAAAGAGACTGTAACAAGGCAAAAAACCGCCTTTTTACAATCTTTTTGTATGTTTTAAATCATTGATTGTTAAATATATAAAAACTCATCATTACAATTCCAACATAATTCCAACATGAAGCGGTATCTGTGTTGGGGGTTTGTATATCTTTGCGGCATGATGTTGCTTTGTTTGAACATGATGGCGCAGTCTTTTGACAATAATTGGAATATAGTTATAGACGATA
>CAMJRR010000031.1 GCA_946408345.1 uncultured Bacteroidales bacterium
CTACACCCTTCGGACAAAACTGTTTTTCCCAGCGGAGGTGGAATAATCGACAGATCGCTATTAAAACAGCCTGAGAAGTGATTCTTGGGCTGTTTTCGTGTTTGTTACAAATCAACGACCTCCCAGTGACCTCCTTTGTCGGGACCGATGCGGCGAAGCAACCCTTCTCGCTTTAGATGGGCAAGTTGCTTCTCTACACCTTTGGATGAGATGCCCACTGCTTGAGCCAAACCTGCCGTGGTGAGTTTGGGATTCTCACGCAGCAGTTCAAGGATTTTCTCCCTACTGTTTTTGTTTTTCTCCCTACTATTTGAGGGTTTTCTCCCCACTTTTTTAGTGTTCTCTGTTCGCGAACAGAGAACACTTGACTGCAAACGATTGAAATACAATATAATAAATTAAGGCTATCGCAACCGCGACAGCCTTAATTTTCAATTATAAATTTTCAATTTTCAATTACTTGAACGCGTTCTCACTCAACCCTTTGCCACTCAAGGCCAAATCCTTCATGTAGCCAGGCACCTCCTTGCCGAGGTACTTGTCCACATACAGTTTGGCGAGGTATTGGCCGAGCATGAAGCCGTGGCCACGCAAGCCGGTGAGGATACCGACCTCCGGGTCGACGATGTAACGCGGCTCGGTGTAACGACCAGCCCAGCAAGCCAAGAAGCTCACTTCGCCCAAGTTGGGGATCCACTCGGCGAAGACCTCGGAGACGATCTCCAAGAACTCCTTGCTGTTGTACTTGATGTTCTGGCGTGCCTCGTAAGCGTCGGTGTCGGGGCTGGCGCAGCCGATGATCTGGCCAGTGTGTGCCCACTGCTGTCCGTAGACGGCGCTGAAGCCCTTGTAGTGACGGCGGTCGATGATCATGTCGAGCGGGCCACCATTGGGTCCCATCATAGGCAGACGGCGCGTGATGAAGGCCTGGTGCTTCACAGGATAGAGACCTGTGTCGAGGCCCAGCATGTCGTTGAACTTCTCGGCACCCCAACCCATCGCGTTGACGAAGTGGTCGCAGGTGTACTCGATGAACTCACCCTCATGGGTGCGTACCAAGGTGACATAGTGGCCACCGACCTTCTGCACATGGAGCAGCTCGCAGTCCTCAAAGTAACGACCACCTTGCTGTACACCGATCCAACGGATGTAGTCGATGACGCGGCCAGGCGTGGCCTGCCAGCAGTCGCGGGTGATGAGGGCGTGGCTGTAGGTGTCCTTGCTGTCGTCCCACAGCGGCGAAATCTCCTTCTTGAAGTCCTTGCGCTCAATCATGTAGGCATCGCTCCAAGCACGTGAGGCATCGAGGGAGTTGTAGGTGGCTTCATCGTGTACCAAGTTGACGTAATGCGTCGGGTGGTAGTTGATGTTGTGCTCGGCCTGCATCTTCTTGAAGATCTCGTGGTTGTGCACGGCGATGTCGGCGATGTCGGGGTTGGAGAAGGCCGGACGGCCGCCACCGATGCAACGCCACGAAGCGCCACGGCTGTAGTTGATCATCACGGGTTTCTTGCCGGCTTCCGAGAAATAGCGGAACAAGGCGCTACCCGCGATGCCGCCACCCGCGATGAACACCTCGACCTGTTCTTTCTTCACGCCGTTCATTTCGGGGAAGATGAAGGTCTCTTTGGTGTGCGGGTTGTAGAGGTCGCCAAGGCTGACTTGGTTCGACAGCGGGGCACGCGGTGTGGCGTCGCCGACCAGTTCGATGCCGTAGGAACGCAGGATCTGACGGGCGCGTGGGATACAACGCTTGCCGCGGCAGGGACCCATACCCATGCGAGTGATGTGCTTCAGCTCATCCACGGAGATGGTCTTGCGGTTGCCGATGACGCGCAATACGCGGTCGAGTTTGATGTCCTCGCAGTGGCAGACGTAGGTCTCGCTCTCGCCTTCGGCCAGTTTCTTGGGTGAAATCGGGGTGGTGAGTTCCTTGTTGGCGTTGTAACGGTCTTTCAGGATGAAGCCCTTGACATCGGTCAACTCGAACACTCTGCTGGCTTCGCCAGAGGGGCGTGAGGAACGGGCTTTCACGCGAGCCACATTGGTCTTATTCGACTTCTTGAGGATCTTCTCGATGACGCCTTCGCCAATCTTTTGGCCGTCGTTGTCGACGAGATAGACCTCTGCGCCTTCTTGTGCTTCATATTCGATGGGCAGGAAGCAAGTCGATTTCTGCACATCGTAGCCGAAGATGGCCAGACCCGGGCAACTGGAGACACACAGCATACAGCCGATGCACTTGTTGTAGTCGATGGTCGGCGTGCTGCTGGTGGAAGGCTTGGTGATGGCGCCTTGCGGGCAGCTGAACGAGCAGGGGTTGCAGGCGAAGCCGTAGAGGCAGTCGGCCTGCACGAAAGCCTTCTGCATCATGCGCTCGGGCGTGGGCAGGTTGGGCTTCTCGAGGAGACGCACAGGATGCTGTTGCGAGTCGATATATTGTCTCGAAATCTCAAGATAATCGTCGTAGTTGAAGCGCACGCCGATGGCTTGGGCCACCTCGTAGGCGACTTGTTTGCCACGCAGCACGGCGCTGGTGCCTTCGCCGATGCGGATGGCATCGCCGGCACCGTAAGTGTTGAGGCCGAAGACCTCGCGGCCTTTCACCAACAGTTGGTTGTCGGGGATGAGGCCGGTGCAGATGTTGATGATGTCGATGTCGTCGATGACTTGCTCAGTGCCAGGGATGGCCTTGAAGTTCTCGCACTTGGCGATGACGGCGCCCGTGATGCCGGTGTAGTCGGCATTGGGGATGGCGCGCACCAGGACGTAGCTGGTCATGATCGGGATGCCAAGACGGCGCACACGGTTGGCTTGCACGGGGAAGCCGCCCTCGCGGGGCATGGCCTCGATGATGGCCTTGATGGTGGCACCCGCCTGCATGCCTTGGTAGGAGGTCAGGTAGCCGATGTTGCCAGCACCCACGGTGAGGACTTTCTTACCGAGCAAGGTGTGCTCTTGGTTCATCATCTTTTGGAACACGGCGGCGGTGTAAACGCCAGGTACGTCGTCGTTCTCGAAGGTCGGCATGAAGGGCACAGCACCCGTGGCAACCACGAGATGTTGTGCGTCGATGTAGCCAATCTCGCCAGTGACGATGTTCTTGATGGCCACGCGACCGCCTTCAAGCAGGTCCCAAACGGTGTTGTTCAGCAGGATGCCTTCGTGGTTGTCGCCCGCCAAGGTCTTAGCGATGTCGAAGCCACGCATGCCGCCGAATTTCTTCTCCTTCTCGAAGAAGAAGAACTGGTGGGTCTGCATATTGAACTGACCACCGATGTTGGCGTTGTTGTCGACGACGATATTGCTGATGCCGAAGGCGTTGAGTTGCTCGCGACAGGCGAGGCCAGCGGGACCGGCACCGATGATGGCGACTTGGGTTTTGTAGACCTTCACCTCGCGGGGCTGTTGCTCCTTGGGCTCGGGAAGGATGGTGTCCTCCTTGTCGATGCGGCGCACTTCCTTGACGCCATCGACTTTGGTGATGCAGATACGGCGGATCTTGCCATCGACCAGCATCTCGCAGGCACCGCACTTGCCGATGCCGCAGTTGAGGCTTCGGTTGCGGCCGTCGAGCGAGTGGCTGTGGACGGGATAACCGGCTTGGTGAAGGGCGGCGGCGATGGTCTTGCCGCGCTGACCTTTGACGGTCTTGCCTTCATATTGGAATTCCACAAGGTCTTCCTGCGGGATGTCCAAGATGGGGTGTTTTTCGATTTTGTACATATAGAATGTGTTTTTGAGTCTTATAATGCGGGCGCAAATTTAGGAAAAACAAAAAATGTAGTTTCTATTTTGGTGTTTTTTTGATAAAAAAGCTGATAAATACTCGAAAATCAGATTTCGTAAGTCCGCAAAGTGCCACTTTCCTTTTCATCAACATATTGCCTGACTAAATTGACTACTTGCTGGTCGTCAATATCAAGTTGTTGCATGGGACCGTTTTTCGGATAGATGTCCAAAAAAGCAACTTCTTCAGAGTTTTTATAAACAAGGTAAATGAGCCGAAAACCATCTTTTTGGCAAGTTTGTGTTTTTTGTCAGGAAGCCTAAGCTTGATGATAATGCGTGGGTCGTCAAGCAGAATCATGTCTCGGTTTTGTCTGATTTGTTCGATACTCACATTCTTAAAAGCAGTGCATACTTCTTCTTCAACGGAAGCATAAACCCCTCGTTTAGCGTTTTTCAACGCGGCGATGCGTTCCACGAAATTGGTAATGGCGAAATAGTCAATCATCAGACGGTTTGTTTGATGCGGTTGTCAACCTGAGTAAGACGCTCCATCAGCTGCTTCATTTCCTGATTTTTAGGCATATTTATGCAG
Organism: uncultured Bacteroidales bacterium; assembly: GCA_946408345.1. Lineage (GTDB taxonomy): Bacteria > Bacteroidota > Bacteroidia > Bacteroidales > F082 > Limimorpha. The sequence goes on from CAMJRR010000031.1 coordinate 4,325, forward strand.
AAATTCACGATGTCGCTGTTTAATTCAAACAGGGCAGAATAGTTCATGCCCAATCTTTTGGTCTCTTCTTCAAGTGCCATTTCTCGGGGCTGTTCCTTGCATGTGTTGTAAAGTTGTTTGATAGTTTGGAGCAAAATGGAAAGTTGTGCTCCGAATACTTTGTAGTCTTCCTCTCTGATGCTTTGCCAATCGTCATAAATCATCTCGTATAAACGGTCGAGTTCACGATTGAGCCGAGCCAGTTGTGATGCATGATATGCATTGGGCATGATGATTTCCAAACGATGGCTGTAGCTTCGCTTGCTGAGTCTGACGACATTTTGAGTGATGGTTTCTGTTTGACACATGGCCGCTTAATTTGCTGTTGCAAAGATATACATTTTCAAAAAAATGGCTATGTTTTACACTTGTTTTTCTGTTTCTTGTTTCAACACAAACTGCATTGTACTTCTGCTTCCTTGCTTCACTAAAACTTTCTTCCCCTTGATGAAGTCAGTCTCCAAGTCGTCTTGATAGTGGCGGATGGTGAACAGTTGCAAGCCGTCGTTGTACTTGACACTGAAACCATCTTTGAGGTTGGCTCTCAACTGTTTCAGCTTTTGTTCGTTGCTGTCGAAACAGAAGGAGAGCATCAACGCGGAAGTCTGAATCATGTTGGCGTGGATGTTGAGCTCGACGCAAAGGGTGAAAATGGTTTTCAGGTTGTGTTCGTCCATGAAGGAGAAGTCGCGGGGCGAGATGGAGACCAAGGTTTGGTTGTCCTTGACAATATAGGAAGGAATGCTCTCGTCGTTTTTCCGATGACCGCCGTCGATGAGCGATGGCTCGTGGTCTGGATGGAGGAACGACTGTACTTTTAGTGCGATTCCCTTGTTTTGCAGGGGCTTGATGGTCTTGGGGTGGATGATGGTCGCGCCATAAAAGGCCAATTCGATGGCCTCGGAGTAGGGGATGTGCGGCAGTTGAACTGTGTTAGTGAAGCGTTTCGGGTCGGCGTTGAGCAGGCCGTCCACGTCCTTCCAGATGGTGACTTCTTCGGCATCGAGGCAGTTGGCGAAGATGGCTGCTGTGAAGTCGGAGCCTTCACGCCCGAGGGTGACGCTGTGTTTGCCGTCGGCAGTGCCACCGATGAAACCCTGTGTCAGGCATACGATACCTCGAATATGCTCATCGTTCAATTTGCTGATTCTGAGTCTTGTCTCATCCCAATCGGGGTTTGCGGCGCGGTAGTGGGCCTCATCTTCGGCAATGACATATTGGCGCGCATCGAGCCAACGGGTGGGGATGTTGCGCTTGCTGAGGTATTCATGGATGATGCTGGTCGAGATAAGTTCGCCATAGCACACGGTTTGGTCGTATTGGTAGTCGTAGGGCGTTTCGGTCTTCTGCAGTTTTTCCCAAAGCTCGATGAAGAGGCCTGCGATATTCTCGTCAAATCTCGGGTCGGTGTTGCCTTCAAACAGCCCCTGGATGATGCCGTCGTGGTAGGCGATGACCTCATGAAGGGCCTCCATGCCAAGTTGACCGTCGTGTTCACGGAAGTTGGCCAATGCTTTTTCGAGGGCGTTTGTCGTCTTGCCCATGGCGGAAACCACGAGCAGAATGTCCTCATTCTTATGTTGACTCACAATGTCAGCCAAATTGCGCACAGCATCGGCATCCTTCACCGACGCGCCACCGAATTTATAGATTTTTTTGATCATTCCCGTTCCAATTTGAGAATGCAAAAATATGAAAACCCCGCAATAAATTTATTAAATAGGAGTTATTAACCCGAAAAACGGCTACTTTTGCACGCTTTTTGACAAGGGGCCAAGGTCCCTGAGCCCTTCGAAGGGCCGACAGATAGAATGACGGTGCTTCGACAGGCTCAGTAACCTGCTTTAATTGAACAAACTAAACAAATAAACAATGATAGAAACTGACATTCGTGAACTGAACGAAAAAATCCAACGTGAGAGTCAATTCCTCGACCTCATCAATCTTGAAATGAACAAGGTCATCGTCGGACAGAAACAGATGACCGAACGCCTTTTGATTGGCTTGTTAGCCAATGGCCACATCCTGCTGGAGGGTGTGCCTGGTCTGGCCAAGACCTTGGCCATCAAGTCAATGGCCAGCGCCATCGATGCCGACTTCGCCCGTATCCAATTCACTCCCGACCTGTTGCCTGCCGACCTCATCGGTACGCTGATTTACAGCCAGAAGAAAGAAGAATTTGTGGTGCGCCGCGGCCCTATCTTCGCCAACTTCGTCCTGGCAGACGAAATCAACCGTTCTCCCGCCAAGGTGCAGAGTGCTCTGCTCGAAGCCATGCAGGAGCATCAGGTGACCATCGGTGACGAGACTTTCAAGCTGCCGGATCCTTTCCTCGTCATGGCTACCCAAAACCCCATCGAGCAGGAAGGTACCTATCCGCTGCCCGAGGCTCAGGTGGACCGTTTCATGCTGAAGGTGGTCATCAACTACCCCAAGAAGGAAGAGGAGAAACTGATTCTGCGTCAGAATATTGCCAATGCAGGTGCCAAGATTAACGCCGTGGTGAAGCCCGAGGACATCATCCGCGCCCGCGAGGTGTGCCGTGAAATTTATCTTGATGAGAAGATTGAGAATTACATCACAGACATCGTTTTCGCTTCGCGTTTCCCGAGCGATTACAAGCTGAAGAAGTTCGCCAACATGATCAGCTACGGCGGCTCACCGCGTGCCACCATCAACCTGGCTTTGGCAGCCAAGGCCTACGCTTTCATTAAGCACCGTGGCTACGTCATCCCCGAGGACATCCGTGCCGTTGCCCCCGACGTGCTACGTCATCGTATCGGCTTGACTTACGAGGCAGAGGCTGAAAACATCACCACCGAAGAAATCATCAACGAAATATTGAATACCATCGAGGTGCCGTAATGGAATCAACAGAAATATTCAAAAAAGTCCGCAAGATCGAGATCAAGACGCGAGGCCTCTCGAACCACATCTTCTCGGGACAGTACCACAGCGCCTTCAAGGGGCGTGGTATGACCTTCAGTGAGGTGCGTGAGTACGAGTATGGCGACGACATTCGCAATATCGACTGGAACGTCACTGCCCGTTTCAACAAGCCTTTTGTCAAGATTTTCGAGGAAGAGCGTGAGATGACGGTCATGCTGCTCATCGACGTGTCGGGTTCCAACGATTTCGGCTCACAGAGTCAGTCGAAGCGTGACCTGACTGCCGAATTGGCAGCTGTCTTGGCGTTTTCTGCCATCCAGAATAACGACAAAGTAGGCGTGATTTTCTTCAGCAGCAAGATTGAGAAGTTCATCCCGCCCAAGAAAGGCAGTTCCCATATCCTTCGTATCATCCGCGAAATTGTCGACTTCAAGCCGACGGAGCGCGGCACCGACATCGGAGAAGGTTTGCGCTTCCTGACCTCAGCCATCAAGCGTCGCACTACAGCCTTCCTCATTTCCGACTTCATGACGGACAAGAGCTTCGAAAAGGAGATGCAGATTGCTGCCAACAAACATGACCTGGTGGCGTTGCGCATCACCGATCGCCGCGAAATGGACATGCCCAAGGTGGGACTGGTCAAGTTCCGCGACTCGGAGACGGGCAAGGAACGCTGGGTGGACACGTCGAGCCGAGCCTGGCATGATGCCTATCAGCAGATGATTCACTACAAATCGGCCGAGTTGAACCGTGAGTTTACCAAACATGGCATCGACAACTCGCTGATTTATACCGATGAAGACTATGTGAGACCTTTGATGCAACTCTTTAAGAAAAGGGAGGCAAGAAGATGAGAAGATACATTTTGTTTTTGATGGCGACGTTCGCTTTTTTTGGTGGCCTCAAGGCGCAAAACGTAGAGGTGGAAGGCAAAGTCAACGACACGAAAGTGCAAGTGGGCAAGCCTTTTACGCTCGATTTGAGCCTCAAGGTGCCTTACGGCTGGTTTGTGGAATGGAACGACTTTGCCATAGACACATTGTCGGAGCAGCTTGACATCATCAAGCGTAGCGAGGTGGAACGTACCGCCGATGCGGACAGTAATGTCATCGTGAAGCAACAACTGACTTTGATGACGTTCGACACGGGCCAAATTCAAGTGCCTGCTGTCGGCTTGACCTACGCCAAGTCGTTTGACGACCCAGACCGGCTGAAAGCCTATACGGATCCTATCAACCTTTATTCGACCACCATTACAGTCGATACCACCTTGGCTTACAAACCCATAGTGGAACCCATCGCCGCTCCGGTTCAAATGAAAGAGGTGTTCCCCTGGATTCTTGCCGTGTTGCTGTTGGCTTTGGTCGTCTTCGGCATTTGGTATTGGCGCAAGCACCGCAAAACCAAGGTGGATGCTGATGGTAACATTGTTCGTGGACCTGTCATCCCGCCATACGACAAGGCTGTAGGCGATTTGGAGAACCTGCGCCAACAGAAGCTCTGGCAGTCGGGCAAGGTGAAGGAGTATTTCTCTTCGCTCACCGACATTGCCCGTGAGTATATAGAAGGCCAGTTTGGCGTGAATGCTGTAGAAATGACCACCGACGATATCTTGGAGGAGGTCAAGCCGCTGCATTTCTCGCAAGAGACCTACAATAAGTTGAAAGAAACGATGGAAGTCGCCGATTTGGTGAAGTTTGCCAAGTATTCGGCAGCCAACCTGGAAAGCGAAAACGCCATGAACAGCATGACGGAATTCGTCAACGAGAGCTATGCGCAATTCCAAAAGCGGAAGGCCGAGGAAGAAGCGAGACTCGCTGAGCAGCAGAAGCAGAAACAAGAAGTAAAAGTTGGAAAGGAGGGTGAGACAAATGTTTGAAAACATTGAATTTGCGAATCCCAAGCTGCTGTGGCTCTTGCTTTTGGTGCCGCTGGCTATCATTTGGTACATCCTGCGTCACAAGAAACAGGAGGCTTCGGTAAACTTCTCCGACTTGAAGGGTATGGTCAAGTTGCCAAAAACTTGGAAAGCTTATCTGCGTCACCTGCTTTTCGCTTTGAAAATGGCGGCATTGGCTTTGTTGATTGTAGCCTTGGCACGTCCGCAGAGCTCGTCGACCAACTCTACCTCCAATATTGAAGGTATTGACATCGTGATGGCCATGGACGTCTCAGGCTCCATGCTGGCCCGCGACCTCAAACCCGACCGCTTGACCGCTGCCAAGAATGTGGCCTCCGACTTCGTGAAAGACCGCCCTGGCGACCGCATGGGATTGGTCATCTTCTCAGGTGAGACCTTCACCCAAGTGCCGCTGACCACCGACCATGGCGTGATGCTCAATATGCTGGCCGAGATGAAAAATGGCCTTATCGATGATGGTACCGCCATTGGCGACGGTTTGGCCACTGCCATCAGCCGACTCAAAGACAGCGAAGCTATCTCCAAGGTGGTTATCCTGCTTACCGATGGTATGAATAATGCGGGTTCCGTCGACCCCTATACAGCTGCTGAGATGGCCAAATTGTTTGGAGTTCGTGTTTACACTATTGGTGTAGGCTCCTACGGCACAGCACCTTATCCTGTCCAGACTCCATTCGGAACGCAGATGCAACAGATGAAGGTTGAAATCGATGAGAAGCTGCTCACCACCATCGCCAATTCGACTGGGGGCAAGTATTTCCGCGCCACCAACAATCAGAAGTTGGACGAAATCTATGCGGAAATCGACAAACTGGAACGCTCCAAGATTGAGGTGACGGAATTCCGTCGCCTCCATGAGGAGTTCTATCCGCTGGTGGCTTTGGCTTTGGCCTTGCTGCTGCTTGAGTTCCTGTTGCGTAAGACCATTTTCAGAACTTTAACCGATTAAAGCCATGGAAAACGTATTGCGATTTGAACATCCTGAATACCTTTACTGGTTGATAATCATCCCAGTACTGGTCATTGTTTATATCTTGTTCCGCATAAGTCAGAAACGTCGTTTCGAGCGTTTCGCCAAAATTGAAATGCGCAATGAACTGGTCCCGAGTTTTTCCACCCGACGCGCCAACTTCAAGTTTGTCATTTTCCTTCTTATCATTGCTTGCTCGATTTTGGCGTTGGCCAACTTGCAGAGTGGCAGCAAGATGGAGGAGGTGAAGCGCGAAGGGATTGACCTCTATTTGGCGGTCGACGTTTCCAACTCGATGAACGCTGAAGACATCGTCCCGAGCCGATTGGAACGCTCGAAACAAGCCATCAACAAGCTCATTAGTGACATGAAAGGCGACCGCATCGGTGTCATCGTTTTTGCCGACAAGGCCTTTGTGCAACTCCCTATCACCACCGATTATTCGGCGGCGAAGATGTTCCTTTCGACCATCAACACAAGTCTTGTAGCCTCGCAGGGAACGGCTATTGCCGAAGCTATCAACTTGGCAATGAAGTCATTCCCCGATGAAGCCCATAGTCGCGCCATCGTCATCATTTCCGATGGTGAGGACCACGAAAACGATGCTGCTATCAAGGCCGCGCAAGATGCCGCTAAGCAAGGCGTCCACATTTATACAATTGGTATGGGTCTCGCCGACGGTGCCCCGATTCCTGAATACAACCAGTATGGTCATCAGACGGGCTACCGCAAGGATAAAAACGGCAACACCATCATTACACGCTTGGATGAGCAGATGCTGCAAAAGATTGCGGCGGCTGGCAACGGCATTTATGTCCGCGCCAGCAATTCCAATGTGGGTTTGGAGAAGATTTACGACGACATCAACAAACTCGACAAGACGGAAATCGATGCCAAGGTCTTCACCGATTACGAGGATCAGTTCCAATGGTTTGTGGGGGCTGCCATCATCCTTTTGCTCATTGAGATTTTCATTTCCTCGGGCAAGAAAGCCTGGGAGAGAAAGTTTAACATTTTTGAAAAGAAAGATGAATAAGTTTGTTAAATATCTGACAATCATTGTTTTTCTATCGTCTGTACTGACGGTTTCGGCGCAAAGTGACGAAAAGGCCATCCGTAAAGGCAACCGCAACTATAATAGCGGAAACTACGAGCAGGCCATCGAGAATTATCGGAAAGCATTGGAAATCAGGCCGAACAATGCGAAGGCGCAGTTCAATTTGGGCGATGTGTATTATGCCAAGCAATCTTACGATACCGCCTACGCAGAGTTTCAGAAAGTGCTGGAACTCTCGCCTGATGCCAAGCTGAAATCGGATGCAGTCTATAACATGGGCAACTGCCTCTTGGCGCAGAACAAGTATTATGATGCCTTTAATATATATAAGGTGTCGTTGAAGCTGAACCCCGAAAATGAAAACGCTTTGTATAATCTTGAATATTGCCGTGCTCATTTGGTGAAAAGCAAGATTTGGGTGGTGCAACCTGAAAATGGTAGGGTAGAGGCAAATGAAAAAGAGGCTTTCAATGGACAGCGTGTCACGCTGACGGCAAAACCCGATGAGGATTATGCACTCTCACAATATGCTGTGGTTCGCGCTGACAATCAGGAGGTGCAAGTGCAGGTGAACGGCAACAGCTTCATTATGCCGAAGTTCAATGTGTTGGTCTCTGCGGAGTTCAAGAAAGCGCATAAGATTGAGATTGAAAAGAATATCAAGCATGGAACAGTTTCTGCCGATAAACAAAAAGCCATTGAAGGACAGCAGGTTAAATTGTCTGGCAAAGGTGAAGATGGTTATGTGGTGGATAAGTTTACTGTGTATAAGACGGGAAGCCGAAACGACACGGTGCCGGTCAATGATACGGTGTTCCAAATGCCCGATTTCGATGTGACGGTGACGGCTACTTTCCGCACTGCGCTGAAAGTCAGTATCGACAGTGTGGCTCATGGCACGGTTTCGGTTACCGACAGTTTGGTCAAGCCTGGCGATAACATCGCTATCGTTGTGAAGCCTGACAAAGGTTATCAGTTGGGCGATTTGCGCGTGGTGAGCGATAAGGATGCCACTGAGTCAGCGCCCGTTTCGGATGACAACGTCTTCCAGATGATTGATTCTGACGTGACGGTAAAGGCTGAATTTGTGGAAGCGACGGATTATTTCAAAGTGCTTCCCGATACGACCTTGAAAGAAGGTCATGTGCTCCTCGACCAAGTTGAAGCTACACGCCGCGAGACGGTCGCTTTACGCAATGCGCCTGAGCCGGGCTATCAGTTTAAGGAATACGTCATCCATCAAGTAGGGGATACAGCTGTTAAGGTACAGCCTTTAGGCAATTTCTTCACCATGCCTGACTTCGACGTGGAGGTCTCTGCTATTTTCGAGAAGAGCGAAGGTCAGGACCAACAGCAACAACAGCAGCAAAACCAGGACGAGCAACAAAACCAACAGGATCAAGAGCAACAACAAGACCAACAGCAGAATCAGGACCAGCAGCAACAGCAGCAACAAAACCAACAGCAGCAAAGTCAGCAGATGTCGAAGGAGGATGCCCAGCGTATGTTGGATGCTCTTGAGAACCAGGAAAAGAAGACCATGGAAAAGGTCAACGAACAGAAAGTGAGACAGCAACCCAAAAAGAAGAGCGACAAGGATTGGTGATACTGTAGAGGCACGATTTATCGCGTCTCCTCCATAAAATGTATTATTTTTGCAACCCGATAGAAAGAACAAAGAAATATGAGAAAACGAATCATTTTGTTTTTGATGTTAGTCCCCCTGTGGCTGTGGGCGCAAGACGACCCAACATTGACGGTCTCCGCCAAGAAGCAAGTCATGGTGGGCGAGCGATTCCAAGTGGTGTTTGAAGCCAATGCAGAGGGCAAAAACTTCTCGGCGCCTTCTTTTGAAGGTTTCACTGTGGTGGGCGGACCGTTCACTTCGACGAGTTCAAGTTTCCAGATGGTGAACGGCTCGATGTCGCACAGTGTCAAATGCACGTATACTTTCGCCTTGCAGGCCTATCAGGAAGGTACATTCCATGTCGGTTCCGCCACTTTGAATGTGAAGGGCAAAAAGGTCAGCAGCGAGCCTTTCGACATCAAGGTAATCCCTGACGATGGCAGTCATGCCGCTCCTTCTGGTGGGGGAGATGCTGCTGGTCAAGGCAGGTCGCAACAAAACACCAACGACCCACAGGTCAGCGGCAAGGATTTGTTCCTCAATGTCATTCCATCCAAGAAATCGGTTTATGTTGGCGACCAGGTCGTGCTGACCTATAAGATTTATACTAAGGTGCCGGTGTCGTCGCTTTCGGTGGAGCGGATGCCTTCATATGCAGGCTTTTGGACGAAGGATATTTCCGATAACTCCAATTCGTTGCGTCAAAACTCCGAATATATCAATGGCATCGAATATACTACGGCAGAGGTTCAAAAAACGGTGATTGTTCCACAGCGTGCAGGCAAGCTCACCATCGACCCGATGATTATCGAATGTGTCGCGCAAGTCAGGACGGAAAGCAACCGCCAGCGTAGCATGGACCCGTTTGAGGCCTTCTTCAACGATCCATTCTTCAATCGCAATATTGTTAATGTGAAGAAAGAACTGACGTCGCAAACCCTTACACTGGAGGTGAAGAGCCTTCCCGAAAACGGCAAGCCTGCTTCGTTTGCAGGTGCAGTGGGTAATTATAACTTCAAGTCTGAAATCGATAAGACCGAACTGAGCACGAACGAAGCCTTCACTTTGACTTTGACGGTTTCGGGCACAGGCAATGTGGAGCTACTGCAGATGCCTACGCCCATCTTCCCACCTGATTTTGAGGTATATGACCCCAAGGTCACGACGTCGGTGAATCCTACTTCCAATGGCCTTTCGGGAACGAAAAAAGCTGAGTTTCTGGTGATTCCTCGTCGCGCAGGTAGCTTCACCATCCCAGCTGTGGAGTTCTCCTATTTCAATCCTGCGAATGAAACCTATCAGACGTTGCAGTCGGAGCCTTACGAAATCAAGGTGGAGAAAGGCGCAGGTTCTGACGATGGCGGTGGCATCTACGCCTCCAACCAAGAGGATATCAAATATTTGGGCAGTGATATTCGTCACATTATGACAGGTGATGCACATCTGAAGCCAATGCATACGTTTTTCTTTGGTTCAGCGGCCTATTTTGTGGTGCTCCTTGTTCTATTAGCGCTTTTTGTCATACTGTTGTTCGTCCTGAAGAAACGTGAACAAATGAGCAAGGATACAGCAGCTAACCGCAACCGTAAGGCCGATAAGGTGGCCCGTGTTCGCCTCAAGAACGCTTATCAGTATTTGAAAGCCAAAGATCAAGAAAAGTTTTATGTCGAGATGTCACAGGCTTTGTGGGGTTACATTGCCGACAAGTTGGGTATTGAACGTTCAAAGCTCTCAATGGACACTGTAAATGAGACTATGAAGAGCAAGAATGTACCTGATGAATTGACAAAGCAATTTATCGACACGCTCAATAGTTGTGAGTTCGCACGTTTTGCCCCAGGTAGTGCTGAAGAAAAGATGGACGACCTTTACCAGCGAGGTATCGACGTGATTTCGAAAGCGGAAAAAGTCTTGTAAACAATAAAAGGAATATAGAGATGAAAAGATACACCTTATTAATATTAATTACACTTTTCTCACTTGCCTGTAAAGCGCAGCAAAATGCCAATGATTGGATTGAACAAGCCAATGCTGCCTACAACATGGGCAACTACGACTCCGCAAAAATCGTCTATGAGAAGATATTGTCTACCGATATGGAGTCTGTACCGCTCTATTTCAATTTAGGCAATACCTATTATAAAATGCATGAATACCCAATGGCGATTTATTATTACGAGAAAGCCTTGAAACTCGATCCTTCCAATGAAGAAGTGCGAACGAATCTTGCCATAGCCAACCATGCTATTGTGGATAAGATTGAACCAGTGCCTCAATCGTTTATTGTCAAATTCTGGTGCAATACCCGGGCTTTGCTTTCTGGCGACCAGTGGGCCTGGTGTTCCATTGCTTTCTTTGCGTTGCTGTTAGTCTCAGCGTTTTTGTTCCTGCGCTCGCGCAAGATTGGAGTTAGGAAGTTGGGCTTCTTTGCAGGTGTCGTGATTCTGTTGGTTTTTGGCTTGTCGGTAATCTTTGCCGCACAGCAGAAATATGCCTCCGAAAACCAAGACCAAGCCATCATAATGGAGCCTACTGTGACCGTGAAAAGTTCACCAAACACGGCCAGTGTCGACCTGTTTGTGCTGCACGAAGGCACTAAAGTAACGGTATTGGAATCGTCAGATGGATGGAACAAGGTTAGGATTGCCAATGGAAGCGTAGGATGGCTTGAAGTGGATAAAATGCTATCTTTCTGACCATTTACAGGGTATAAAATGATTTTTTTGAGAAAAAAATGAATTTTTTTTCCTCAAAATGTATTTTCTTTGAAAGAATGTCCTATATTTGCAGACCATATTAAAGTGAAAAAGTGTCAAAACGTATGTTAAATAGAGGATTAATTAAAATTTCGTAATATGAAAAAGAGATTTTTACCTTTCAGTTTACTTCTGGTAATCATGATCTTAGGTCAGTCAGTTATCGCTGACCAGGGCGGTCACTATGTGCCGCGTACGCAACCTACAATGAATGCGGAGAGCTTTATGGGTAGCCTTCGTGCTAACCAAAAGACGGGCTTGATTGATCCCGCCGACATGCTCAAGGCTATGCAGGCTCCGGCAACGAGAGATGCATCTGATGACCCACTCTATTGGATTAGCATGGGTCCTGACAACATGGGTGGTCAGACCACCGCTGTTGTTTACGACAACAGGCTTTACGAAGGCCATCAGACTGGTGTAGTTTACATCGGCTCAAAGGGCGGTGGCGTCTACAAGACTTATAACCACGGCATTACTTGGCATCAGGTGGGTGGCCTCGATTTGATGGTCAGCTGCATGGTTCAAGATGCTGATGGTGTGATTTATGTTGGTACTGGTGACGGTAACAACAATATTGAGCACAACGGTCTCAGCCAACAAGGCTATGATAACAGCTTCATCGGCACTGGTCTTTACACTCTCACCAACGATGAGTTCCAATTGGTAAAGGCCCCAACCACTGATGGATGGTTTTATATCAATGATTTGGCCATTGCTGGCAATCTGCTTCTGGCTGCCACCGACGAAGGCCTGATGTGCTCAAACGACAAAGGTCAAAACTGGACTAGCGCTGTTGAAGGCGAAGCTATTTCCGTGAAGGTCGCCAAAGACAACACCATCGTTGCTGTTGTCGACAATCAGGTTTATATCGGCAAAGATGTTAACAACCTGGTTTGCCATTCGGGCACCACTAACTCACTGCAAGGCGATAGCCTCCTTCCTCAACCTGCTGGTTTGGTAGACATCGCTATTGCACCTTCCAACGAAAATGTCATGTATGTGGCATGTGTCGATGGTTCTGGCAAGCACACGGGCGTTTTTGTTTCAAATGATAAGGGTGAAACTTGGAACGTCGCATTCCCCAGCGTTTCTTCTGGTCAAGGTCATGATTTGTATGGCGGTTTTGGCCTTTACAATCACGCCATCGTAGTTGACCCCGATAACGAAGATATTTTGTATGTGTTAGGCTATTATATGTGGAAACTGGAGAAACCAGCCGATGGTGGACTCTATCTCGCCCAACAAGTCACGATGGAAACGACTATTGACGATCCCCTTCAGCAGTACATCCACGTTGGTCTCCACACCATGGTGTTTAACCCCAACAACAGTCAAGAATGCTACATTGGTACGGATGGTGGTGTTTACAAAGGCACAGGCAGATTCACTTTCAGCAACTGCAACCGCAACTATCCGACCACTCGTATGTTTAATGTGGCTATGTCAGGTAAGGACACCCGCATCTTGGCCGCTGGCCTTGACCATGGCACAGTTCTGATTGAAGGCGATGAAAATGCCAATACGATCAATACCGGTATTTGGATTAATCCTACAGGTGCCGAAATGGGTCTTTTCGATGATGATTCCCATGCAGGTTCTTGCGCCATTTCCTTCCTTAACCCCAACACGTTCTTCGTCACTTACAAAGGTGGTGGTATGCAACGTACCGAGACTGCTGGCGCAGACTGGGTGTCGACCAACTTTACCTCCAGCTCAACGTTGGGCTTGAGCACTACTTCTTTCCGTTTGCCTATCCTGCTTCATGAGAAATACAACAATCAGCTGAATCCTGAAACTGCTTGGTTCTTCAACGAGACTGATGAAGACATTCCGAGTGGTACCGAGGTGATGGTTGTGGGTAGCAATAAATTCCCCTTCCACTATACACTTACGGCTCCTTTGGCCGCTGGCGACTCAATCGAGGTGCATGATCCTATCACTGCCACCTTCTTTGTTGCCTTCACGGATGCTCTTAGCATGACCCGTACGCCCCTCCAGTTTGACGTGGAAGCTGAATGGTACAAAGTTGCCGATAAGCCTCACTCTGGTTTCATCGGTGAACCTCTTAGCATGGCTCTTACTGCCGACGGCAACCATATGTTCGTGGGTATGAAGGGCGGCAGATTCTTCCGTGTCTCTGGCCTTAACACCGTTTTGGATGCCACTTCGGGCTCCATTACAGATTCACTCTTTGCTGTGTCAACCACTGAAATCATCCTTCCCATCGATGGACAGTGCGTTACCTCAGTCAGCGTTGACCCACGCAACAACAACAATGTGGTTGTGACTTGCGGTAACTATGGCAACGACGCTTATGTGTTCTATTCCAACAACGCTATGGCCGATGAACCTACCTTTGTCAGCAAGCAAGCCAACCTGCCTAAGATGCCGGTTTATTCTTCATTGATTGAAATGGAAACAGGTGATGTGATTCTGGGTACTGAACGCGGTATCTATAGAACCGACAATATCAATAACCCCACTTGGAACTATGATGGCTTTATCATGGGCGAAGTGCCAGTCATGGAACTCAAGCAACAGATTCTCTTCCACGAAGACGAAGTGACTGTCAAAGTGACTGATGAAGGCGATTTTGTGACGGTGTATCCTGGCGTTCACAACACAGGCATCATCTATGCCGCTACTTATGGCAAGGGAATGTTCCGCTGCGAGAACTACAAGAAATATAGCGGTGCCAACGTACCTGAGAATCCTGCCGTGGCTTCAGTTGACGTAACCATGTATCCTAACCCTGTCAATGGCCAAGCTACCCTCAGCTTCAACCTCAATGAAAGCAGCAATGTCAGCTATCAAGTCTTTGACTTGACCGGCCGCATGGTGATGAACCAAGGCTTGGGCCGCTTTGCAGAAGGTGAGCATCAGGTGAGCTTCAATGCCGAAAACCTCAGCGCCGGTTCCTACATCCTGCGTCTCAACCAGGGTGGCAGCACCGCCAGCGTGAAGTTCTTGGTGTACTAATTTGACTTTGCCGTTGCAACGGCAAAACAAATAAAAAGGAAAGACAATCTGTAAAGGTTGTCTTTCTTTTTGTATATTTGCGGGGTCATAATTGCAATATGAACAGTAAAAAAATCAATAAAGTACTGATTGCCAACCGTGGCGAAATAGCGGTACGCGTCATCAAGACCTTGCACAGATTGCATATTGCTTCTGTGGCGGTTTTTGCCGACAACGATGCCAATGCCTTGCATCGTCGTATGGCCGACGAGGCTTGTCCCTTGGGCGGTGGCGCTTTGAAGGATACCTATCTCAACGTCAGAAAAATCATCGATGCAGCACTTGATGCTGGTGTCGATGCCATTCATCCTGGCTATGGATTCCTTTCTGAAAGTCCCGAACTTGTTGAAGCCTGCGAAGCCAACAATTTGATTTTTATTGGTCCTGATGCTCAGTCTATGCGGTTGATGGGCAATAAAATAGAAGCAAGAAAGGTGGCCATCAAACATGGTATTCCCGTCACCTTTGGAATGATGGGTGACCAAGATGAGATTTTGCAGATGGCCGACACGTTGCCATATCCTGTCTTAATCAAGGCGGCGGCTGGTGGTGGCGGCAAAGGTATGCATATTGTCTGGGCCAAGGAGAATCTGAAGCAAGAGATGGAACGTGCCTCACGTGAAGCGGAAAAGTATTTCGGAGATGGCACGGTGTTTATTGAGCAATATATAGAGAGTCCGCGACATATCGAAGTTCAGGTTTTGGCTGACCATTTCGGTAATGTCATTCATTTGCATGAGCGTGAATGTACCATACAACGTCGTTACCAGAAAATCATTGAGGAATCACCTTCACCAACACTGACGGAGGAAAAACGTCAACAGATTTGTGAAACTGCTGTTAAGTTGTGCAAAGCCATTGGCTACCGTAACGCAGGTACAGTAGAATTCCTTGTTGATAAGAACTTGAATTTCTATTTCTTGGAGATGAACACCCGCATTCAGGTAGAACATCCTGTCACGGAGATGCGTACGGGTATCGACATTGTGGAAGAACAGATTCGCATTGCGAGAGGGAAGGAGATGGGCTGGACGCAAGAGGTTATCCAACCTCAAGGTCATGCCATAGAGTTGCGTATCTATGCCGAGGATCCTGCTAATGGCTTCCTGCCCACTCCAGGCAAGGTGACGGCTTATCATGAACCACAGGTGCGTGGTGCAAGGGTGGATAGTAGCATTGATGGAAACTGCTCAATTTCCGAGGCATACGATCCAATGATTGCCAAACTAAGCTGTCACGGGAAAAATCGTCAGAGTGCCATTGAGACTGCACTTCATGCATTGAAAGAGTTCATAATCCAAGGACTTACGACCAACAAAGCCTATCTTTGGGAGGTGATAAAAAATGAGGATTTTATTGAAAACAAGATAGATACCTCCTTCTGTGCAACCCATCAAGAGACTTTGATTCAGGCTTTGGAAGAGAGTCGAAATGCCCAGAATGTCAATGATATAGTGGTCGCTTTCCTAATGTACGATTTCTGCAAGAAGCAGGTTGAACAGCACCCAAAGAATGTTTGGGAGGAAATTGGCTATTGGCGTTACCACATGCAATTGACCGTTGATGAGGAAGGTAAAAAGATTCCTGTCAGCATTAGCGCTGCCGAAGCAGGTAGGATTATAGGAACGGTAGGGGAGATGCCTTTTTCGGTAGAGTTTATCCAATATGAGCATAATCAGTTGAAAATCATGCTCAATGGTCGAACTGAAATTGTGTATTGCTCTGTTAATGATGAACAAAAGACCATCGTTAATTTCCATGGTCTCAATTTCACTTGTTTTCGTACCGACCAATTGAATGATACTATGGACTATGCCTGCAAGGAATCTGTGAATGATAAATCCCGTTTGGCGTCGCCCATGCCTGGCAAAGTGGTGAAAATCAATGTCAAGGAAGGCGATGAAGTGAATGAAGGTATGATTATGATGGTTGTGGAAGCCATGAAGATGGAGAATAACATCGTTGCTGCCGGAAAGGCCAAAGTGAAGCGAGTTTTTGTTGAGGAGGGCCAGATGGTGGATAATAAAATGCAGTTAATAGAGTTGGAATAATAATAAAGCTATCAGCTGTCAGCTTTGATGTCACCAAGCTGAGAGTTTTTTGTTGATTGCTGAAAGCTAACAAATTAAATACTATGAATTTCGATCTCACTAAAGAACAGGAAGCCCTCCGCCAGCGTGTGCGCGACTTCGCCGAACAGGAAGTGAAACCCGTTGCCCGCCAAAACGATGAAGACCAGCATTTCGATGTGGGCCTTACCCTCAAGATGGCTGAACTTGGTCTATTAGGTATGACCGTCCCGAAAGAATATGGAGGTCAAGAACTCGACAACTTGAGCTATATCATTGCTGTGGAGGAACTCGCCCGCGTTGACGGCTCCACCGCTGCAACCATCGCTGCTGACAACTCCTTGGGTATTGGTCCTATCAAGGACTATGGTACAGAGGAACAGAAACGCAAGTATTTGCCTCAGCTATGTAAAGACCGTCTATGGGGGTTCGGCTTAACCGAGGAAGACGCAGGAAGTGACTCACGTGGCACGAAGACCACTGCCAAGTTTGACGGCACATTCTGGCATCTTAATGGCTCCAAAATATTCATCACCAACAGCGCTACACCGATTAGTTTGGGTACTACCGTGCAAGCCGTTTCAGGAGAAAAAGATGGCAAACCGGAGTTTACTGCTTTGTTGGTCGAGAACAAACGGGAGGGCTTTACCCAAACGCCTATGCACGACAAGATGATGTGGCGTGCTTCAAATACAGGCAAGTTGATTTTCGATGACGTACGTCTGCCAGAAGATTGCATCCTTGGCAAGCCGGGCGAAGGCTCGCATATCATGTTGGCTACCTTGGATTCAGGCCGTTTGTCAATTGGAGCTATGGGACTGGGTTGCGCACAAGGTGCTTACGAGATGGCTTTGGCTTATTCCAAGAAGCGTGTGCAGTTTGGCAAACCAGTGTGCAAGTTTCAAGCCGTAAGTTTTAAGCTGGCTGACATGGCCATGAAGATAGAAGCAGCCCGAGGCTTGCTCTATCATGCTTGCTGGCTCAAAGACCAACATCGTCCGTTCGGCAAGGAGGCGGCGATGGCGAAGTTGTATTGCTCCGAAGTGGCAGCTGAGGTCTGCGACAATGCGGTTCAGGTGATGGGCGGTCACGGTTTGCTGAAGGAATTTGACATGGAGCGTTTCTATCGCGACCAACGCATCCTTCAAATCGGTGAAGGCACTTCCGAAATCCTCCGTTTGGTAATTTCGCGTGCCATTGGTTGCTGACGAAATCCTTTTCAGGGGCGGAGCAGCCAAGTGGAGTAACTCTATTCTTGTAGAGAAGAATTATAATAAAAGAAGAGATAGTTTAATTTAAAATAAACATTATGAAAATTAAGTACTTAGCATTAGTTGCCGTGGTAGCTATTGTTGCTACTGCTTGCGGAAACAAGAAGACTGAGCAGCCCCAAGAGCCTGTTCAAGAACAAACAACCCATCTTTCAGACAAGTACGCAGAGTACACCCTGACAACCGACATCAGCCATCTCAGTGACAATGAGCGTGAGATGCTCAAGTTGCTCTTCGAAGCCGCTGACATCATGGATGGCCTTTTCTGGAATGAAAACTACGGTGAAAAGGAAGAGTTAATGGCTCGTATTGGTGACAATGCCGACATCAAGAAACTGGCCACCATCGCCTACGGTCCTTGGGATGGCCTCGATGGCAACAAACCTTTTGTTGATGGTATTGGTCCGAAACCAGCTGGAGCACAATTCTATCCCTCCGATATGACAGAAGAGGAATGGAATGCCTTTGATGACCCAAACAAGACTAGCCAATACACCATGATTGTTCGTGATGAGAACGGCAATCTGAAGTGCGTGTGGTATCATGACTACTTTGAGCAGCAAATCAAGAAAGCCGCTTCTTTGCTTGACGATGCTTCAGAACTCGCTGGTGATGAAGAATTTGCCGAGTACCTGCGCCTTCGTGCCAAGGCCCTGCGCACAGATGAATATTTCGAGAGTGACATGCAGTGGATGGATGTCCGCAACAACAATGTGGACCTCGTGATTGGTCCCATCGAGAACTACACTGACGCTCGTTATGGTATCAAAGCCTCTCACGAAGCCTTCATTCTCATCAAGGATCAGGAGTGGACCAAACAATTGGCTCGTTATGCTGCCTTTGTGCCCGAGTTGCAGAAGCAACTGCCTGTGCCTGCTGAGTATAAAAAGGAAGTGCCTGGAAGCGATGTTGATTTGGCCGCTTACGATGTGGTTTACTATGCTGGTGACTGCAACGCTAACAGCAAGACCATCGCCATCAACCTGCCTAACGATGAACGTGTGCAGTTGCAACGTGGTACCCGCAAGCTTCAGCTCAAGAATGCCATGCAGGCCAAGTTCGACAAGATCCTGGAACCTATTTCTAAGGAATTGATGACTCCCGAGTCGATGGAGCACATCAAGTTTGATGCCTTCTTTGCTAACGTGATGTTCCACGAGACCGCTCATGGTATGGGCATTAAGAACACTATCAATGGAAAAGGTACAGTCCGCGAGGCTTTGGGCAACCAATATAATGCCCTTGAGGAAGCTAAGGCCGACGTATTGGGCCTCTATCTCGTGACTAAGTTGGCTGAGATGGGTGAGTATACCAACACCACGATGGAAGATAACTACACTACCTTCATGGCAGGTATCTTCCGCTCGGTGCGTTTCGGTGCTGCCAGCGCCCACGGCAAAGCCAACATGCTTACTTTCAATTACTTCCAGAATGAAGGTGCTTTTGTTCGCGATGAACAAGGCAAGTATGCCATCGATTTTGAGAAGATGAAAGTGGCTGTTGAGAAACTCGCAGGCGATATCCTCCAACACCAAGGCAATGGTGACTATGAAGCCACCAAGGCTTGGATGGGAGAGATGACCGTCATTAAGCCTGAACTCCAAGCCGACCTTGACCGTGTGAATGCTGCCGGTATTCCTGTTGATATCTATTACAACATGGGACCTCAGGTGCTGTTGAAGTAAGTTTGTCACACACAGTAATTTATCCATCAGGGACGGTGCATTGCGCCGTCCCTGATATTTTTGCTTGTGTAGCTCAGAATAAAGTTATCAACATTCGTTGATAAAAAAATGCAAAAAAGCTTCCTTTCTAGGCTGTCTTTTATCTAATTAATCCATATATTTGCATCGGAAAAATTTACATTCTTTGCAGTTAAAAGAAGACAATCGAACAATTAAATTTCAAATAATTAAAACATTAGACACGATGAAGAGAAAATTTACAATCCTTGCGACAGCTTTCGCGCTGCTAGCATTCCTCGCCATTCCTATGGGGATGTGGGGACAAACGACGGTAACTTTTACCGCGGGAACTGACACAGGTGAGACCTCTGTTACAAAAGATGGTATCACCGTTTCAATGTCAACGATGAGTCGTACAGACAATTATCGTTGCTATGCCAATACTGCCATGACTATTGCATCGTCGGTGGGCAATATTACAAATGTTGCATTGACTTGTACAGGAAATGGCGATTCGAACTATGGTCCTGGCAAGTTTAGTCTGACAGAAGGATACACAGGCTCATATTCTTATTCCGGCAATATAGGAACTTGGATTGGAAGTGCAGCAGACATATCACTGTCAGCAAGTTCCCAAGTTCGTATGACTGAAATAGTAGTTACTATAGGAGGCTCTGTCCCTACCACCTTTACAGTTACCTACGACTGCAACGGTGGCACCAGCGGTTGCCCTGAGAATGTAACTGGTATTACTGCTGGAACAAGCATCACCCTTGCCGCAGCTCCTACCAAAACTGATTATACTTTTGACGGTTGGTACGATGGAAGCACCACCTACGAAGCTGGTGCCAATTACACCGTGAATGGCAATGTCACTATGACAGCCCAATGGACTGAAATCGTTTCTGGTGATGAACATTGGGTGATTGCCAACCTCGCCGACCTCACCGAGGATGACGTTTTCGTTATTGTGGGTAACAATGGCAGCAACTATGCCATGTCGAATAACAACGGCACAGGTAGTGCTCCTTCAGCAGTTGCAGTGACCGTAACTGGTAACGAAATCACTAGCACGGTGGCTTCAACTATCAAGTGGACTGTCAGTGGTGATGCCGCTAATGGATATACTTTCTATCCGAATGGCTCAACTGAGGCTTGGCTGTATTGCACCAACACCAATAATGGTGTTCGCGTAGGTACCAACACTGCCAGCACTTTTGAGATGGATGCCACTTCGGGCTATTTAGTACATCAGGGAACTTCTCGTTATGTTGGTATTTACAATTCACAAGACTGGAGATGCTATACTTCCATCAACAACAATATCAGCGGACAAACTTTCGCTTTCTTCAAGAAAATGGTTGGCGGTACTGTTCCTCCAAGCATTTCTGCTGACAATGTATCCGTTGAATACGATGCCGTGTCTGGTTCGATTGCTTACACCGTTAACAATGGTGTTGATGGCGGCACGATGAGCGCAGCCGTTACTGAAGGTGATTGGCTCACCCTTGGTCAAGGCACCACCAGCCCGATTTCGTTTACCTGCACTGCAAACCAAACTTCAGTTGTTCGTACGGCTACGGTTACTCTAACCTACACTTACAACCGCGAAACCACTACCGCTAATGTTACTGTGACACAAGCAGCTAACCCCAATGCGGTTAACAATATTTCCGAAATTACTGCAGCTGGTACCTATACTGTGCAGGGCACCATCGTTGCCAAGAGCGCAAGAGGCTTCATTGTTGGTGACGGTACGGGCTATGTGTATTACTTTAACCAGAATTACACTCAATCCGACTACAACATCGGTGACATGGTGAAATTGGCAGGTCCCGTTGTTGTTTATGGTGGTGTGTATGAGTTCAATAACTCAACTACCATTACCATTGCAACTAGCTCTAATTACGTTGCAGAGGATCCCACCGTACTTACTGGTGAGCAGATGGATGCCCGAGTGGCTTCTACCACACCTCCACAATTATCAAGCTATGTCCAGTATGAAGGTACGTTTTCCATCAATGATACCCACTATAACATTACAGACATTGTAGGCGCAACAACCGCTATCGGTAGCATTTCTTATCCGCTCAATGATGAAGAAATCACGGCTTTGGACGGTAAGTATGTCAAGGTTACTGGATATTATGTTGGCATTTCCTCCAGCACCTATTACAACACAATGTTGGGCAGCATTGAGGAAATAGTGAGCAGCAATCCATCCATTACTGCTGAAAATGTCAGCATTGAATATAATGCCACAAGTGGTGCTATTGCATACACTATCGAAAATCCAGTGAATGGTGGCGTTCTGACTGCTGCCACGGAAAGCGATTGGCTCACATTGGGTACAGTTGGCACAACGGTGCCTTTCACCTGCTCTGCCAATACTACTGCTTCGCCCCGCATAGCTACCGTTACCCTTACCTACACATACAATACCGACCAGTTTGTTACAAAGAACGTTACGGTGACACAAGCTGGCAATCCCAATACGATTGATAACATTTCCGACATCACTGAAGCTGGCACCTATACCGTGCAAGGCACTATCGTGGCCATTAGCAACAGAGGCTTCATTTTAGGTGATGGCACAGGTTATGTGTATTATTACTATGGCGCAGAGTTTGAATATGGCGACTATGACATTGGTGACGTGGTGAAGCTCTCGGGTCCCGTCGTTGTCTATGGCGGCGTATTTGAATTTGACAGTAACACTTCCATTACTTATGTGGAAGAGTCGAATTATGTGGAAGAAGATCCCACAGTGCTGAGCGGCGCAGATATGGATGCAAGAGTGGCTTCCACAGACGCACAGTTGTCAAGCTATGTCCAATATGAAGGTAAGCTTACCGTTAGTGGCAATTACTACAACATCACGAACATTGAAGGTGCCCAGACTGCTAAAGGTAGTATCTCATTCCCTCTTGATACGGAATTTGCTTCTTTGAACGGCAAGCAAGTCCGGGTAACGGGCTATTATGTCGGCATTTCTTCAAGTCAATACTACAACACCATGATTGGTAGCGTTGAGGAAATCGAAGTCCAACATGAGCAATACACCTTGACCGTCAGCAATCTGGTGAATGTCAATACCTATGTCTTTGATGCTGCTGATGAAAGTGAGATGCTGTTGGAGGGCGAAGGCTCGGTGCAAATCATTGACGGAACTAGGGTTATGATCAGTGTTGATGTGGAAGAAGGTTATGTTCTCGAATCATTGATGGTGGATGGTGTAAATGTCACCTCTCAAATTGATGAAACAGGTGCCTATACTTTCACCATGCCTACCCATAATGTTACCATTAGTGCTACCGCTGTTGAAGTCACTCCATTCGAGCCATCCACCTATACCTTGGTCACCAGTTTAGACCAAATTGAATCAGGCAAGACCTACCTCATTGTGGGTAGTAAGGAAATCGAAGGAGAAACCCATTACTATGCCATGGGTGAACAGAGAAGCAACAACCGCGGTGGTTATGCTATCAGTGTTGTTGGTACTATTGCTACCGTTGAAACTGCTGATGTTCATGAGTTCGTCATTACCGCTTTGGAAGAGGAAGGATTCTATTCAATTTACGACGGCGGATATCTCTATGCTGCCAGCAGCTCTGGAAATCAGCTGAAGACCAAAGCTGAGTTGGATGTGAATGGTCAATGGGAGATTAGTTTTGACAATACAGCCCACATTGTTGCTTCAAATAGCAGCAACCGCAATGTGATGCAGTTCAATTATGGTGCTCTTAACAACCCGAACCCGTTATTCTCTTGCTATGCTTTAGCCAACCAATCCCCTGTTTATCTCTATGTGAAGGAAGAAGCTACGACCTCCGTTACTCAGACGATAGTCTTGACAGGGGACTGGAACTGGGTGAGTTTGAACGTTGAGGGCGAGGCTATGGATCTGCTCGAG
>CAMJRR010000032.1 GCA_946408345.1 uncultured Bacteroidales bacterium
CCGATGCCACCCGTCATGACGATGATATCAGCACCGTTCATCACGGCCATGTAACCGCCAATGTATTTCTTCACGCGGTGGGCGAACATGTTGAAAGCGTATGTGCAGCGCTCGTCTCCTTCTTCCTTGGCGGCGCGCACGTCACGCATGTCCTGTTTGCCACCCGTGATGCCCACGAGACCGGACTTCTTATTGACTAAGGTATTCATCTCCTTGGTGTTGTAGCCTTCCTTGTCCATGATGTACATGAAAGCGCCCACGTCGAGGTCACCAGTACGGCTACCCATGACGAGGCCTTCGACAGGCGTGAAGCCCATCGAGGTCTCCACCGACTTGCCATATTCGACGGCGGCGATGGAGGCACCACTGCCGAGGTGGCAAGTCACGATCTTAGACTTCTTCCAGTCCTTGCCAACGAAAGCGGCGGCTTTTTCAGCCACATACTTGTGGCTGGTGCCATGGAAACCATAACGGCGTACACGGTACTTCTCGTAGTATTCGTAAGGCACAGCATAGAGGTAGGCCTCGGGTGGCATGGTGCTGTGGAATGAGGTGTCGAACACGGCAGCCATCGGGATGCCGGGGAGCACTTCCTGCATGGCTGCGATGCCTTGCAAAGCACCTGGATTGTGCAGCGGGGCAAGGTCGACGAGGTCTTTGATCATTTCGACGACATTGTCGTCAATGAGCACGCTGTGTGAGAACTTCTCGCCGCCGTGGGCCACGCGGTGACCAACGGCGTTGATTTCCTTCAGGTCTTTGATAACCCCCATTTTCGGATCGACCAAAGCCTTCAGCACCAACTTGATACCTTCGGTGTGGTTCGGGATGGGAAGCTGCTCATAGTATTTCTCACCATTATATTTGTGGGTGAATTCGCCCATTTCAAGACCGATACGCTCCAAGAGGCCTTTGGCCAACAGGCGCGATGAATTGGCGTTTTCCATTTCCAGCAATTGGTATTTGATGGAAGAACTGCCGCAGTTTAAGACTAATATTTTCATGTTGAATTGTTGATTGTTGAATTGTTGATTGTTGAATTGTTGATTGTTGAATTGGGAATGACAAATCTTGCTCTTTAACCCTCATGGCGGAGGCACATCCGCCATCTCCCAAGCGCGGAGACGTATCCTTGCGGCTTGGGAGATAGCGGGTCAGGCCCGCTATGAGGGTTAAGGGCGGGCTTGTCTTTATTTCTGTTTCTGTGCAATAGCCTGATTGCAGGTGATGGCGACCAGTTTATAGACATCGTCGATAGAGCAGCCACGGCTGAGGTCGTTGCAGGGTTTGGCGAGACCTTGCAGCACGGGACCGACAGCTTCGGCACCAGCCAGACGCTGGACGAGCTTGTAAGCGATGTTACCCACTTCGAGGCAGGGGAACACAAGGGTGTTGGCCTTGCCGGCAACGGGGCTTCCCGGAGCCTTGCTCGAACCGACGGACGGCACGATAGCGGCATCGGCTTGCAGCTCACCGTCGAGGACGAGGTCGGGACGGCGCTCCTTGGCGATGCGTGTGGCTTCGATGACCTTGTCGACCACCTCATGTTTGGCGCTGCCCTTTGTAGAGAAGCTTAAGATGGCGGTGATGGGGTCGATTTTGGCGATGGCCTTGGCGGTGTCAGCGGTGCAGATGGCGATTTCGGCCAGTTGCTCGGCTGTCGGCATGGGTGTGACGGCACAGTCGGCGAAGACCATGCGGCCGTTGGTGCCGTAGGGGCAACCTTCGGGTAGGAACATCGTGAAGGCACCGCTGACGCAAGTCACGCCTGGCACGGTCTTGATGATCTGCAAAGCGGGACGGAGCATGTCGCCCGTGGTGCTGCGGGCACCGCTGACGAGACCATCGGCCTCACCAGCCTTGACCATCAAGATGCCGAGATACATGAAGTTCTGGGCCAGGTCGTCGGCTTGTTCGGGGGTCATGCCTTTGGCCTTACGGAGCTCGTAAAGCAAATCTGCATATTTTTGCTTGTCGGGGTTGTTCTTGGGGTCGATGATGCGGGCCTTGCCGATGTTTTGGAGACCGAATTCGGCGGTCATTTCCTTGATTTGGTCGGCGGGACCGATGAGGATGATGTCGGCAACGCCGTCAGCCAAAAGACGGTCAGCGGCTTTCAGGGTACGGGGCTCGTCGCCCTCAGGGAGCACAATGCGCTGCTTGTTGGCCTGCGCGTTGGCAATGATTTCTTGCATTAAGTCCATTTTGCGATGTTTAATTGTTGATTGATTATTGTTTAATTGTTGATTTCAAAGATTAGACCTGCAAAGTTAGGAAAACTTTGTCTTGATTTGCAAATAATCCATTATTTTTGCAGCGCAAAAACGAGCTTTTCATGCCTCAATATCCCGACATATTCTATAGGAATCCCTTCGTTGAGACGGTTCAACCTATTGACTCAGTGCAGGTTGTAGACACTATTGTCGGCGATAGCGTGGTGCCGAGTTTTATCACTTCGGGTTTCCATGGCACGCTTACACCTTTGGTGCGCATGAGTTATGAAATTCTTCAAGGTTGGAATCTCGCTCTGTTGGGACTGATGTTGTTGCTTATTGTGCTCAATAAGCAGCTTTATCCTCGCCAGTTCCGACAAGTGCTTTCGGTTCCAAGCGGCGTGGCACACACCAACCAGCTGTTGCGCGAGTGGAATCCTTTGCGCAGCTTCCTTTGTGTTTCGTTCACGTTGGGCTATATTCTGCTCATCGCCCTTTTTGTGCAGAAAAGTTGTGTGATATTCTCTCACGATGTGCTGAAATACAACGGTTGGCCGATGTTTTGGACGCTTTGTGCCTGTGTCGCGGGTTGGGTGTTGCTCCGCTATCTGATGCTACATCTCGTCAACTGGCTTTTCAACACCCGAGATACTGTCGACCGACAGATGACTGTTCAGTTTTCCATCTCCATTTTCACTCTCATCGTGATGATCCCCCTCGTATTACTTTTGATTTATAATCCAATAAAATATTTTGTGTGGATTGGCTTTTGTTTATTGGGATTAGCGGCCGTTTTCAGGCTCGTTTTGGGCGTAATTGAAACTCGGATTTCAACAAAAATGTCTTCATTTTATATTTTTTTGTATTTTTGCGCCCTCGAAATCGCACCCATTGCAACCCTCGTGACCGCAGGTTGGCGTTATTTTAGTCAGGGAGCTGTTTTTTAGCGAGTTAGGATGCTTGGATGGAAGAAAAATTGAGTATTTTAGACGTTCTAAAAGAGTAGAAAAAAGATGAAGATTAAGTCAATTTTGGTGTCGCAACCCAAGCCTGCTGACATTTCGAAAACACCTTTTGCCGACATGATGAAGAAGTACGGTGTGAAATTCACCTTCGAGAAATTTATCAAGCTCGATGATGTCACGGCAAGCGAACTTCGTCAAGAACATATCAAACTTCCGGAATATACTGCTATTATCCTGACTAGCCGTAATGCCATCGATCATTTCTTCAGAGTGGCCAAGGAGATGCGCTATGCTGTTCCTGAGACTTTGAAGTATTTCTGCATCAATGAGTCGACAGCTTTTTACCTGCAACGTTATGTGCAGTACCGCAAACGTAAAGTGTTCTACGGCAACCAGACTTTGAACGACCTTATTGACATCATGAAGAAGCACAAGGACGAGAAATATCTCTACTGCTGCTCTGATATCAGCTCTGACGCAACGACTGACTTGTTGACCGCGGCTAAGCTCAATTTTACCAAGGCTGTGATGTTCCGCACAGTGCCTGCCGATTTGAAGGATGTGGTGAAAATCAGCGATTATGACATGCTTGTCTTCTTTAGCCCCATGGGTATCCAGTCGCTGAAAGTGAACTTCCCCGATTTCGAGCAGAAAGAGGTCGCCATCGGTGGCTTTGGCGACGCCACCTGCCAAGCCATCATCGATGCTGGCTTCGAACTTAACCTTCGCGCTCCTACTGAGACGGCTCACTCCATGACCATGGCCATTGAGGAGTATATCGTTGCTGAACAGAAGAAGAGTAAAAAGAAGTAGACCTCCTGTCTTCCAAAGCGTTTCATGTTATGACGGCCACGGAGGGACTCCCTAAATACGAACGAATCTGCAAGGAAAACGACATTCAGGCCCTTTTCGACAAAGGCCAAGGCATTAGTGTTTATCCTTTTCGGGTGGTGTACCTTTTTCGGCATGAAGAAAACCAACGTATTACTGTCCGTGTGCTGGTCTCTGTCTCCAAAAAACGCTTCCATCATGCTTTCAAGCGCAACCGTGTAAAACGTCTGACTCGAGAGTCGTGGCGCAGAAACAAAGCTGTGCTGTACGAATTCTGCCAAAAGAATAATATTTCGGTTGATGTCGCGTTAGTGTATACGGCTACGGTCATCCACAGCTACGAGGAAATGCTGGCCAAAACGAAGAAAGCCGTTCATGAGATTGTAAACAAATATAGTTCGACCAAGCTCACTAACCATGAAGCGCATAGCAAAACTGCCCGCTAAGTTCCTGATCCTACTGATTAGGCTCTATCAGGTGACCTTGTCGCCATGGCTTGGGAAAAGTTGCCGTTATGTTCCGACTTGTTCCAACTACGGTATTGAGGCTATTGAGAAATACGGCTTCTTTAAAGGCGGCTGGCTCACCTTCAAGCGCATCCTCTCCTGTAACCCGTGGGGTGGTAGCGGATATGACCCAGTGCCGTAGTTAGTTTAGAGTTAAAAGTTTAGAGTTTAGAGTTAAAGATAAATGAAATGAAAAATACAATATTTGCATTGGTTTTGCTGGTGGCTTTTCCTTTTGGCATGATGGCCCAAGAGAAGCAGAACAATTTCGAAATTGCCAAGAGCCTCGACATCTACAACAGCCTTCTCCGTGAGCTCAACCTTAACTATGTCGATGAAATCAACCCAGGTGAGCTCAACGAAACCGCTATAAAGGCTATGCTCGATGGTCTCGACCCTTACACGGTCTTTATCCCCGAGTCGGACATCGAGAATGCCAAGTTCATGACTACGGGCGAGTATGGTGGCATAGGTGCTCTTATCCAATACGATGGTGAGTTGACCCGCATTTCCGACCCCTATTACGGCTGGCCGGCACAAAAAGCGGGCATTATCGCTGGCGATGCCATCCTTGAAGTGAATGGCGTGGACTGTAAGAAGAAAAACACCCAAGAGGTCAGCAACTTGCTGAAAGGACAACCAGGTACTGAAGTGACGATGAAAATCAAGCGTTATGGTCAGGAGAAACCTTTGGAAATCAAGTTGAAGCGTGAAAAGGTGAAAATCGATAACATACCTTATTATAAGGTGTTTGACAATGGCATCGCTTACCTTTCGTTGAGTGGCTTTACCCGTGATGCGGCTAAGGAACTGAAGGAGAAGTTCATGGAGATGCGCAAAGACCGCCAGCTGAAAGGCTTCATCCTCGATTTGCGAGGCAATGGCGGAGGCCTGATGAATGAGGCTGTCGACATTGTCAATATGTTCATTCCCAAGGGGAAACCTGTCGTATCCATGAAAGGTAAGGCAGCTAATGCTAACAGTTTGCATCCGACCACTAACGATCCCGTTGATTTGGAGATTCCATTGGCGATTCTCGTGGATGGCAGCAGTGCTTCAGCCAGTGAGATTGTGGCGGGTGCCATCCAGGATTATGACCGTGGTGTCATCATCGGACAAAGGACATTTGGTAAAGGATTGGTGCAGAATATCTTACCTTTGAGTTACAATACCCAAATGAAGGTTACTGTGGCGCATTACTACATCCCCAGTGGCCGTTGCATCCAAGAGATTGACTACTCGCATAAAAAAGATACTACACAGACAAAGAACGATACCCTTGGTAAGGCTTTTAAGACTATGGGTGGTCGCACTGTGTATGAAGGTCATGGCATTACTCCCGATGTGAAGGTCGACCGCGACCCGTATGCTACAGTGACGGCTTATCTTTACGGTAAGAATTATATCTTTGACTATGCCAATAAGTACTACAGCGAGCATAGAAGTATAGATTCTGCCGACCGTTTCCAAATCGATGAGGCCACTTATCAAGACTTCATGAAATTCGTGAAAGACAAGAACTTCACTTATACTACTGAAAGTGAGAAAGCCATCGAGAAACTGAAGAAAACAGCTAAGGAGGAAGGTTATCTCGACAAGATTCAGCCGCAAGTCAATCAGCTGGAGAAAAATCTCGCTGCCGAAAAGGCCAACGATTTGCTCAGCAATCGCAAGGACATTGAAGAACTCCTGCGTTCCGAGATTGTGGGGCGTTATTATTACCAGAAAGGCCGTATTGTTGCCTCCCTGAAAGAAGACCCCGACTTGAAACGCGCCTTTGAAATCCTGCTCAACACCAACGGCAAGGACGAATACCACAGTATCTTGAGTGGCAAGTAATGACAGCGCAGGCTTCCATACGACCCTACCTGAACCAAGCCTACCTCTTGGGTTTGCTGATGGTGGCCGTTGGCCTTACGCTCTCGCCCTTCCTCATGGGCATGTCACAGTTTTGGCTGGTCCTCGTGTGGCTTGTTGATGGCATCGTGGCCAAAGACTTTAAGAACAAACTCTTCCGCTTTTGGCAAAACAAAGCGGCAGTCCTACTGGTCGCCTTCTACCTCATGCACGTAGTAGGCCTGCTATGGACTTCTGACTTCGAATATGCACTAAAAGATCTCCGCGTCAAACTGCCCATTTTGGTCATGCCTTTCGTGCTGTCGAGCATGGGACCACTTGACCGCAAGCGTTTCGATTTGGTGATGCTTGTTTATGTGCTCTCAGTCTTCATAGCCACGCTGTTTAGTAGTGTGACCTATTGGCGACATGATTACGAAGACGTGCGTGAGATATCTCTTTTCATCAGCCACATCCGTTTCTGCCTTAACATCGTTTTCTGCATTGCTATCATCGGGTGGTATATGGTAAAAACCAAGGTTCCTGAGTCTTTTCAAAAGGTCGAAGGACCGTCCAAAGTTAGATTTCCTGTTCCCGCTTTTAGTACGAAGTTTGCCATCAACCGTTACCTTCAGTATTTCCTGCTATTTTGGTTCGTCTATCAAATCTACATCTTTGAGTCCTTGTCAGGCTATGTCATTCTGGGTGCAGTCGTTTTAGTCACGGCCGTTTACGCCTTCCTGCAATGGAAAAAGAGTAGGGCTTGGCATATCGCAGTAGTGGGGGGGGCTTTGGCAATCATGGTTGCCGTTACCTTGTTGGCGATACATTTTGTGCGCCCTATGCTGAAGGTGGAGCCTGTGGATTTCGCTGCTATGGAGAAGAAAACCGCTTTGGGAAACGACTATTGGCACGACACGGTGTATAATCCTGTTGAGGATGGCAAATACGTGGGATTGTATTATTGCAAAAAGGAAATGCAAGAAGCCTGGCCTCAGCGTAGCACTTTGCCTTTTGACGGCACCACCAGCAATGGCGAAAACCTGGAAGCCACTTTGTCGCGTTATCTCACTTCCAAGGACTTACGCAAGGATGCTCAAGGCGTACTGGCATTGACCGATGAGGACATCCGTAACATTGAGCGGGGTGTGGCCAACTACAACAACTGGAAACATCCTGGACTGCACGCGCGACTTTCTTCGACTTTATTTGAGTACAACCTTTACCGGCGTTTCAACAATCCCAATGGAGGCTCACTCTCGCAACGCATAGAGTTCACGAGGGCATCGTTCCATATCATTGGGCAGCATCCTTGGTTTGGTGTGGGGACGGGCGATGTGCCACAGGCTTTTGCCCAGACTTATGATAAGATACATTCTCCGTTGAAAGAGGAATACCGCTTCCGTGCTCACAATCAGTATCTTGCCATCGCAGTAGCTTTTGGATTGGTGGGACTGGCGTTTTTCCTGTTTGTTCTGTTTTATCCTTGGTTCTCCTCGGAGCGGCAACACACCTATTTGTATATGGTGTTTCTCTGCATCATGCTGCTTTCGATGTTTCCTGAGGATACGTTGGAGACGCAAGCTGGCACCACTCTATTTGCTTTCTTTGTGTCCTTGCTTTTGTTTGCCAAGCCACAAAATAGAATAGATGTCAATCAGTAATGGTTTTTTCCTTATCTTTGCGGCATCATGTATGAAAACTAAGCCAAGATGAGGAAAGAACAGTTTATTTGTCCCTACGAGGTTTATGATTCGATGGAAGAACTTCCGCAACAGGATGCTGAGTTGATGCGTCGTGCCCACGAGGCGGCACGCAATGCCTATGCACCTTATTCCAAGTTTAATGTGGGTGCCGCTGTGCGACTGGCTAATGGTGCCATTGTTTTGGGCAATAATGTTGAAAATGCTGCCTATCCTAGCGGCTTGTGTGCCGAGCGTGTGGCGATGTTCGCGGCTATGGCGCAATATCCTGGTGTGCCTTTTGAGGCTTTGGCAGTGACGGCATGGTCAGCCACAAAAGCCATCGACGAGCCTGTCGCCCCTTGTGGGGCTTGCCGTCAGGTGATGGTGGAGGTGGAGCAATTCTCAAAACGCCCGTTGCGTGTGCTCTGCCAAGGCGATACGGGAGCTGTCATGGTCTTTGACGGCATCGAGTCGCTGATGCCGTTCATCTTTTTGGAGAAGTTTCTTTAATTGTTTTTTGTAAGCGGAGCGATGGGAGCGGTCTCAGTGGGTCGCTTTGGTTGTGCCTTTTTCCAACTCCAAACAATCAGCCCGAAGGTTATTACAGCACTCGCCGCGAAGAACCACATACTCCAGGTCTCGCCGAAATGCTCCACATCCACGTTGATAATGCCCTTATTGTTAAGGTAATACAATACCACAAGGCTTCCATTGTTGACGAAGTGCATCAGTATGCTTGTCCATAATGAGCCGGTGATGTAGAACATATAACCCAGCAAAATGCCCAAGAACATGCGCGGCAGGAAGCCGTAGAACTGGAAATGGATGAACGAGAAAATGGCTGCCGAGAGGATAATGGCCACATGTGGGTTCATTTTCCGAGTCAGCGATTGTTGCAGTACGCCACGGAAAGTCATTTCCTCACCCACGGCCGGAATCAGGGCAATGATGAGCAGATTGAGCAATAGCCCGCCGAAGGTATCCACATTCAGCATCTTTTCGGTGGCGGCTTGCGCGGTTTCCTCCAAAGTCTTCAAATATGCTTCAAATTTTGCGAAGGCTGGGCCGAAGCTCATGTTTTCGTTCCAAAGGGTCAGCTGGCTGGTGAAGGGAATGGATACAAGCATCAAAGCCGCACCTATTAAGATAAGCCACCACGGATGGGCGAGGCTGCGGAACCCCAAATCGTGCATCTGGTGTGCCTTGCGCGTGATGTAATAATATACGATAGGGGGCACCACAAACATGAATATGGATGAAAGGCCTTGCGCGATTTTCATCCCAGCGTCGCCGGCAAACATGAATGCGAACGAAATAGCGACACCGATCAAACTGCTGATTAGCAAAATGATGAGGAAGAGAAAAACTCGCATTCCTGTGGATTGCTTCAAGTTTTCAATAAACAGATTGTCTTGCATAGTTGTTTGATTATGTTGCAAAGATACGAATTTTGTATTTTTGCAGCATAATTATATCAAGTCGGCGTTTCGATAGGCTCAACGACCTCAACTTTTTGGACAGCTAAGGTTCCTGAGCCTGTCGAAGGGCCGATTCAAGCATAGCCTTCAATGTATAAACTTGCCCACCTCGAATTTGAGCATTATCCGCTCCTGTTGGCCCCGATGGAAGACGTGTCGGACCCGCCTTTCCGCTATGTCTGTAAGCTATTCGGTGCCGACGTGGTCTACTCAGAGTTCATTTCCGCCGACGGCCTTATCCGCGACTCGGTGAAGAGCATCAAGAAACTGGACTTTGAGGAGTTTGAGCGGCCAGTAGGCATCCAAATCTTCGGTAATGCGGTCGAACCCATGGTGGCGGCGGCACGTTATGCCGAGACCGCCCATCCCGACATCATCGACATCAACTTCGGCTGTCCGGTGAAGAAAGTGGCCTCGAAAGGTGCTGGGTCGGGCATCATGAACGACATCCCCAAGATGGTGGCCATCACCAAGGCCGTGGTGGAAGCGGTGAACACCCCCGTGACCGTAAAGACCCGCCTCGGCTACGACGACCAGCACCGCGAAATCGTCGACATCGCAGAACGCCTGCAAGACGTGGGTATCGCCGCCTTGACCATCCACGGACGCTTGCGCACCACCAAATACAGCGAGCCCGCCGATTGGACCTTAATCGGTGCGGTGAAAAACAACCCAAGAATGCACATACCCATCATCGGCAACGGCGATGTGGTGGATGGCCCCTCAGCCAAATACTACAAGGACACCTTTGGGGTGGATGGTCTGATGATAGGTCGTGCCACTTATGGAAACCCGTGGATTTTCAGTCAGATAAGACATTACTTGGAAATAGGGGAGGAGCTGTCCTTGCCCGATGTGGCGGAGCGTGTGCGCGTCAGTAAGATTCATTTGCAGCGTTCCATCGAGTGGAAAGGCGAGCATATCGCTTTATTGGAAATCCGCAAGCACTGGTCAGCCTATTTCAAGGGTTTACCGAATTTCAAGCCGTTTAAAATGAGGTTGATGGAGACGTTGTCAGTCGCTGAGGTTTTAGGTATTTTGGAGGAGATCTCTAGTTACTATGACCTATAGCCTATATCCAATGGCTACCTTTTCAGAGCCAGTAGGCTATTGGCCATAGGCAAGTCACAACCATAAGCCATAGTCAAACAACCCCATCCTTCAAAACCCCATTAGAGAACAAATTCCGCACCAGTTCCTCCCTGCTAATATGATAAGTGCGAATGCCCAACGACTTAGCAACCTCGATGTTTGCCGCCGTGTCATCAATGAAAAGTGTCTCTTCGGGCAGCAAGCCTTCATGGTCAAGGATGAGCTCGAAAAAGCGAGGGTCGGGCTTTTCTAAATGTTCTGCGAAGGAGAAATAGGATTTGTTGAACAGCTCGTCAAACTCATTGTAGCCGAAACGTAACTGCAAGTCTCTGATATACAAATCGTAGTGTATGACATTGGTGTTGCTCATCAAGAATATCTTGTAGTGTTTCTTGATTTTTTCAATGGCTTCAACACGCTCGCGGGGAATATCCAACAGCATGGCATTCCAAATGGCATCGAATCGCTTGTCGGTCATTTTTCCCAATCCGAGAAGGGCTTTGGCTTTTTTGCGGAAGGTGGGGGCGGTGTAAATGCCTGTGTCAAATTTGCTCATAAGGTCAATAAATTCCTTAGAATGAGCTAGTTCTGAGGTCTTAATGCCTAGTTTTTCGAGTTCCTTATACACAATGGTTTCATCGATGTCGAGGATGACACCGCCGAGGTCGAAGATAATGTTCTTGATTTTTGCGCTCATTTTTGAGAAAATTTCAGTCTAATTCGATGCAAAATTGTAAATTTGCAGCGCAAAAAGCAAGAAAAAAGGCGGAAATCTTTGCTTTACTCGCGCTTTTTTGCGGTCCCATAGCGCAGTTGGTTAGAGCAACTGACTCATAATCAGTAGGTCCTAGGTTCAAGCCCTAGTGGGACCACGACAATAACGATAATCATGGATTGTAGGGCTGTCATACTATGGCAGCCCTACACCGATAATTTAGGATCCCATGGAACAAGAATCCACCCCCAAACCTCTGACCGATTTGAATGAACTCGGCGAATTTGGCCTCATCGACCAACTGACGCAGGATTTCCCCTTGCGCAATGCCTCATCCCTGAAAGGCGTAGGCGATGATGCCGCCGTCATCAACCACGAAGGCTATCGTACGCTTGTCTCGGTCGATATGCTTATCGAAGGCATCCATTTCGACATGACCTACTGCCCCTTGAAACACCTTGGCTACAAGGCCGCCGTCAGCAATTTTTCCGACATCTACGCCATGAATGGCACACCCACGCAGATTGTGGTCGGCTTAGGCGTTTCGAGCCGCTATTCCGCCGAGGCGCTGGACGAATTGTATGCAGGCATCCGTTTGGCTTGTGAGCGTTACCATGTCGACATGGTGGGTGGTGACACTACAAGCAGCAAGACGGGTCTCGTCATCTCCATCACGGTCATCGGCATGGCCAAGGACGAGGACATCGTCTACCGCAGCGGTGCCAAGAAGAACGACCTGCTTTGTGTGAGCGGCGACTTGGGCGGTGCCTACATCGGCCTGCTCATCCTCGAACGTGAGAAGGTGGAGTTCCTTTCCAACCCCAATATGCAGCCTCAACTGAAAGGTATGGAATATGTGCTCGAACGTCAGTTGAAACCCGAAGCCCGCAAGGACATCGTGGAACAATTCAAGACCTTGGGCATCAAGCCTACCTCGATGATTGACATTTCCGATGGTTTGGCCTCTGAGATTCTGCACCTATGCAAGGAGAGCGGCGTGGGCTGCCAACTCTATGAGAACAAAATCCCGATTGACCCGACCACCGACCGTATGGCTAAGGAGTTCCAAATCGTGCCTTCGGTGGCAGCACTGAGTGGGGGAGAGGATTATGAGCTGCTTTTCACCATCGACCAGAAGGACTACGAGAAGATACAGACCATGTCGGCTGACGTGACGGTGATTGGCTACATGACCGACGACAAGGGCGTGGCTGAGATGATTACCCCCGACAACCACGTCATCCCCATCAAAGCCCAGGGCTGGGATCACATGAGGAAGAACAATGACCAGTGACAATGACCGCTCCAACTTTTGTGAAAACGGTCCTTGTCATAGTCACTAGTCATAGTCGAAAAATAGAATTGAATAAAGAAACGTGATGCCGGAATTGCCCGAAATAGTAAAACAAAAGCTCGCTGCGCTGCCCAACAAGCCTGGCGTGTACCGCTATTTCGACAAAAATGGCGAACTGATATACGTCGGCAAGGCCAAAAACCTGAAACGCCGTGTCAGTAGTTATTTCAACAAGGAACAATTTGGCAAGACGCGCGTCCTCGTGAGTAAAATCGCCGACC
Source organism: uncultured Bacteroidales bacterium (assembly GCA_946408345.1). Lineage (GTDB taxonomy): Bacteria > Bacteroidota > Bacteroidia > Bacteroidales > F082 > Limimorpha. Next base: position 12,897 of record CAMJRR010000032.1, read on the forward strand.
TCGAATACAGCATCGTCGACTCGGAGTCGGAGGCCTTATTGCTGGAGAACACGATGATCAAGCAATACAAGCCGCGCTACAACATCATGCTCAAGGACGACAAGACTTACCCTTGGATTTGCATCAAGAAGGAGGCGTTTCCGAGGGTCTTCCTCACGAGAAGAAAGGTGAACGACGGTTCGGAGTATTTCGGTCCTTATCCCTCGGTGCGCACGGCTCACATTTTGCTGGATTTGCTCAGTCAGGTCTATAAGGTGCGCTCCTGCCGCACACCTTTGACGGAAGTTGGTGTCGAAAAAGGTAAATATAAGGTGTGTCTCGACTACCACATCCACAAATGCAACGGCCCTTGCGAAGGCTTGATTTCGAAAGCGGATTATAACGCAATGATTGCCGAAATTCGTGAGGTCATCAAGGGTAACTTGGGCTGGGTGCTACGCGGACTGAAATCGGCCATGATGGACTACGCCTCGCGCATGGAGTTTGAAGAGGCACAGCTAATCAAGGAGAAATATGACCTTCTGGAAGAATATCGTAGCCGTTCCACCGTGGTCAGCCAGTCGATTCATGATGTGGAGGTGTTTTCCTATGTGGACGAAGGCGAATTGTTCTATGTCAACTACATGAAGGTCAAGGACGGTGCAGTGGTACAGAGCCATTCCTTCGAGATGAAACGCCGACTGGAAGAGACAGCGGAAGAGTTGTTGCTTTTGGCCGTCGCCGATTTGCGTCAGCAGTTTGGCGACCATGCGTCTGAGATTATCGTGCCGATGAAATTAGACTACCCGATAGACGAGGTGCAGATGACCGTTCCCCAACGGGGTGACAAGCTGAAACTGCTCGACCTCTCGCGCCGCAACGCCCTGCAGTACAAGATCGACTTGGAGAAGCAACGTTCCTTGGTCGACCCTGAACGCCACCAGAAACGGGTGCTCAACCAGCTGAAAGAGGCTTTGCAGCTCGAGGAAATGCCTGAAGTCATCGAGTGTTTCGACAATTCCAACTTCCAAGGCGACTATGCCGTGGCGGGCATGGTGCAGTTTGTGAACGGCAAGCCCAACAAGGCAGGCTACCGTCATTTCAACATCAAGACAGTGGAAGGCCCCGATGACTATGCCTCGATGAAAGAAGTAGTGCGTCGGCGCTATGCAAGGCTGATCGAGGAAGGCAAACCCTTGCCCAACCTTATCATCACCGATGGCGGCAAGGGACAAATGGAGGTGGTCAGGCAGGTGATTCAGGATGAGCTGCATGTCGAAATTCCCATTGCAGGCTTGGCCAAAGACGACCGTCACCGCACGAATGAATTGTTGTTTGGCTTTCCGCCTCGCGTAGTGGGCTTGAAACCCAATTCGGAAGTTTTTCGACTGTTGGCACATATCCAGGACGAGGTACACCGTTTCGCCATCACCTTCCATCGCAAGAAGTTCGAAAAAGGTTTCATGCACTCGGAGTTGGCCGACATCAAGGGAATAGGGAAGAAGACTGCCGAGAAATTGCTTTTGGAATTAAAATCGGTGAAAGGAATCAAAGAAGCAACATTGGAGCGCCTTACCGAGATTGTCGGCCCTGCAAAAGCCAAGGTGGTATTCGAACATTTTAAATAAAAAAAGCCAGCATTACGCTGGCTTTTCCATTTTCACCTTTCTACAATTGCTTACTGCAGCTTGAAGAACACAGGGATTTGATAAGACACACGCACAGCCTTACCACGTTGTTTGCCGGGTTTCCACTTCGGCAAGGATTTGATAACGCGCATGGCTTCTTCGTCGCAGCCGCCACCGATACCACGGAGCAGCTTCACATTGGAGATGGAGCCGTCGGGTTCGACAACGAATCCAACGAACACACGGCCTTGGATACCAGTCTCACGGGCAATCTGAGGATACTTGATGTTTTTGGCAACAAACTCCATCAGTTTAGCCTCGCCGCCAGGGAACGAAGGCATTTCTTCCACGATTTGGAAGATCTCCTGCTCAACGACTTCTTCTTCCACGACTTCAGGAGCGACGTACTCTTCAATGACTTCGTTCTGCTCCACTTCAGCGTTGATGTTGATGTCTTCAGTTTCTACGTCGTCTTGCACGATTTCGAGCTGAGTGGTTTGCTTGGGCACTTCCACGGGCTGTGGCTTTTGCTCCTCTTGCTTGGTGATTTCCACCATTTCCTCATCAATCGCGACTTCACGATTGAGCAAGCTTTCATCGATTGTGAGCTTGTCGTAGCTCTTGTGTTCGAAGGCCAACCAAGCGATGAGCAAGCTGATAATCATACCTATCTGGATGAACATCAGCTTCTTGTTCTCAAGATTAGCTTTAGGTGATTTTTTCTCTTCCATGGTTATGTTATTTTTAAATTCTACTTCCAATTTGACGATGCGAAAGTAGTAATTATTTGCTTATAAAACGCAACAGAATCGAATTTTATTTTTTTCGGTGAAAAAAAAGATAAAAAAACAAAGCTCCCAAACCTGTGCCGAGGCAGTCGGCAACGAAGTCGAACTTGTCGCCAGAGCGAGTGGGAACAAGATATTCCTGTATCATTTCGGTCAGTCCGCCGTATGCAATGCTGATGATAATGGCGAGCAAGATGGCTTTTTTCTTGTAATCTAAGCCTTTGGAAACAAACTGACTACGATAACCCCATAGACAGGCAAAGGCGAAACCTGCATACATGAAAATATGCGCCACCTTGTCGAGTCCGATAGCGGGCTTGACACGAGGAAACAAAGAACCCGGGAGTACAGTCAGAATCAAGATGACGATTCCACACAGGATTCCCGGGATGCTATTTCTTGTCAGTCGTTCCAAGAGATTAACCGATCTTGGCTTCGTAAGCGGCGGCATCAAGGAGACCGTCAAGCTCGGCGACGTCGTTCACTTTGATCTTGATGATCCAGGCCTCACCGTAGGGGTCGCTGTTGACGAGTTTAGCGTTCTCTTCGTCAGCGAGGGCTTCGTTGACTTCGAGGATTTCGCCAGCCACGGGCATGAGCAGTTCGGCGGTGGTCTTCACGGCTTCGATGGCGCCAAATTCTTCTTGCGCGTCAAGGGTTTCGCCAACGATGTCAGGGTCAACATCAACGAAAGTGATGTCGCCAAGTTCGTGTTGTGCGTAATCGGTAATGCCGACGTAAGCGGTCTCGCCTTCGAGGCGGATCCATTCATCGTCGTTGGTGTACTTCAGATTTGATGGAATATTCATTTGATGTATGTTTTAAATGATGTTTAATTAGGCTGCGAAATTACGTATTTTAGTGGCTCAATTCGCACTTTGCTGAAAATTTTATTGTGCCAAGCTGAATCTGATGGTAACGCCACCGTAAGTCGTGGAGTTCCTGAAGGTATTGGCCACCTCTGGGATAGTCAGGTCGTATTTGAAGAAGGCCTGGGCAGACAAGCGTTGGCTGAAGTTGTAGTCGGCGGTGAGATAGAAGTTGATTTTGTGCTGTCCGGCTGACACTTGGTTGTTGTTCTCGTCGATGCGGCGCAAAATGGTGATGTCTTTCTTCAAGCCAATGTCGAGCTTCAGCACAAGGTCGTTCTTTATGTTTTGCGGCTTGCCACCACCGATGGGAACGATGTTGAACGACAGGTTCTTGATGCGATAGCCTCCTCCGACGACGATTTCTTGTCCGTTCACCTCGGTGAGTTGGTTGTTGGCAAAGCTCAAGGTCAACGTTCTCGACTTCTTGAATTGCAAATTGAACGTCATTGAGTTTTGAAGACCGACATCAATGCCGATCAATGGGGCAAACTGTTCGTTGAGGACAATTTGCGAGATGTCGTATTTGGGAATGATGAGGTCGGAGTTTTCATAGGTTTGCACGCTGTTATTATCGTCATAATACACATTACTGGCCCAAGAGTTGATGGCGTAGTTCGATTTGTAACTATGTGAGATATTGAAGGTCTTGAAGAGATTGCCGACAGCGGGGATATTGGTCAATCCGTTGAAGGTGAGGGTCCAGTTGGGCAATGGGATGCGTGGGAAAGGATTGAGACTGACGGTGCTGGGGTCTTTGCCTGTATAGGCGGCTACGAAGGAGTAGAGCAACACGTCCATGGAGCTGGAGGTGTAGCCCTTCGGGAAGTAGTCGCCTGCGATGCTGTCGTAGACGTATTCGTTCACTTGTTCAATCCATTGGGGATTGTTGCGAGCGATGCGTTCCGCTATGACCTTACGATGGTCTAACAAGTTTTGGAACAATTTCGACGCGGTAGAATCGGAATGGGCGAAAGCCGTACCTGCCATAAAGTAACTCATGGTGAAGTTACCATTGTTGGTGGGAGTGAAAATGTCGAAGTTGTTGGTCATTTCGTTGTAGCGGAAATAATGCTGCTGGTTTTCTGCGTAGTTGCGGTTTCCGGTAAAGTCAATCTTGAAGCCTTGGAAAGGCTCGGTGTTGACGCGGTAGTTGATAGTTTCTGTCTTGCGACGCACGTAAGGTTCGCTGAGGATGGAGTCGGTCGTAAGCCAACGCTTGGGGTCTTCAACATTGATACTATTGAGGACGGCTTTATCGAAGATATTGCCATCACTACCGAAGGAACTGCCAAGCACGAAGCCGATGCCAGGCGCCCACCCAGAACTGTTCATACCGACATATTGGGCTTTGGGCATGAAGCCAGGCAACGACTGTCCGTTGATGAGTGAGTAGGTGCCCGACACTTTCTTGACGAGAGTGAGCACACGCAACGAATTATCAAGGATAAATTTGCCGACGTTTGCACCGGATTTGGCTTTGATGGAATCGGTAGGTAGGCCTTCTTCGCCTTTTTCATCGCCCTTGTCTTTGCCTTTGTCCTTGCTCCTTTCTCTACCTTTGTCTCCGCCGCCTTTTCTGTCGTTATTGCGTTTTGGAGTATTGATCTGCTTCAAATAGGGCACTTTGCTGTAAAGTTTGGTAAAGTCGAGGGTAGCGTTACCTTGAATGTTGTTGGAGTTCTCAATGACGTTACCCAAACGGGGCTGGATGGATTTGGCCGGCGCCGTCCAGTTGTAGGTGCCTTGGTAGGTAGCGCTGGAAGTAATCCAGTTGAAAATCGGAATCTTGTTGATGGGCAAGGTGTAGCTCGCGTTGACATTCTGCGTGAATCTTGACATCGACCCCAAGTTCCTTAACTCGTTTTTGATGGTGTCTTGGTTTTTCTGCCATTTCTTTGGGTCAAGGCTCTTGTCAACGAAACCTGCAGGCTCATAGATATAGGCTTGTGCCTGAGCCGAGTAGTCGAAGGTGAGGCCTTTGGTGAGGTCGTAGCGCAATTGGTAGTTGCGGTTCCAATCCCATTGCTTGGAGAAAGTCGGGACAATATTGATGATACCACCGCTCTTGTTACGCATTTCTCTTTCCGAATGATAACGATACATCTCGGTGTTGAAAACAATGCTCTTGGGTAGGTAGTAGAAATTGATGTCCTTGATGATTTGGAAGGCAGGTTTCGAAGCCCATTTGGCTTTGGCGAAGGGTTCAACGGGCTTGGGATTACCGGCATAGTTGTAGCCCAAGCCACCACGGTAGGTCTTCACCATGTAATACTTGATGTCGGTGTTCTCCTGGAAGGTCTCGTTGTAAGAGAAGGAGAGATTGAAGTTCTCGATGTCGTAGATGTGTACCTTGGGCAGGTTGCGTCCACCACCTAAACCTCTGTTGGGATCTCTTGTGTTTTCTTTGGGCTTGTTTTCGCCGTCATCGGTATTCTTCTTCTTGGTGACACGCTCTTTCCTGACATTCATGAAGTTGATGTTCTTCTGACGGGTATAGTCGTGGATGGTTGACGTGAATTCCTTTCTTTCTTCGTCGCTGTTCATGATGGCAAGGGCATCTTTCAGTTTGATGTCAGGGTCGTATGGATTGTAAAGAGGTGTAATCTTGTTTTGGCCGTAGTCGATGTGCATCGGGATTTTGAGGCCTGTGTTTTCAAAGAACTTACCCAATTCGAGGTCGGTGCTGACATTGAAAGCAGAAACGGCTTCAAAGGTGTTGTTGGTGATACGGCTGTCAATAGAGCCGAATCCGGCAGAGCTGTATGAACCATTGACACTCACACGGCCCAAGTCGGCCAAAGTGGCTTCGATGCGTCCCGTTGCAGCTATGCCGCCGTTACTGCTCAGGTCGGTGAGGCGCAACTCGTTGACCCAAATCACTGCACTCTTGGGCTGTCCGTCGTCAACATCGGCAAGATTTTGTCGTTTCGGATTGCGGATACCAATCATCATGGCTTCCACGTCGCTAATGCTTGGGTTACCGATCACTTTGATGGTATGGTAGTAGTCTTTGCCATCAACGGTGCCTTTCTTCACTTTTTCGGAATAGATGTAGTTGAGACGCACATTACTGTTGGGTTGGTTCATGGCTTCGTTGCGCCGTTGTTTCACTTCAACGAGGTCTTCCAAACGGATGTCCAAGTTGTTGATTTCAGGCCAAATGCCTTCTTTGTTAGTGTAGGGTGTGCCCCATGGAGTTACTTTCAAGGACACTTCGTACTCGTAGTAGTTTTCGGTGAAGTCGGTACCGATGCGCATGAAGACGGTGAGGTCTTGGTCATCGAGCGGACTGTCTTCGTGGGCAGCCTCGGCGTGGACAAACATCTTTAGGTATTTGTACTGTCGGAGGTCGAAGTCTGCCGTCTTATAGATGGCGCGTCCGTCGCCGTCGACGAGGTTTTGCACGGTCATTTGCAGAGCCTGCTCGTTGATGCGGGTGGTCTGCGTCATGCCGATAACGCGTTCTTGCTGGATGCCAGGTGGAATGACGTAAGGCACGGGTTGACGGCGGCTGTTCTCATCGACACTGACAGCCGAGATGTCAAAGGTGGTCTCGTTGCTGATGTCGTTGGGCTCATATTCGCCAGGAGCCTGAATGCTTTGCGAGTAGGTGCGCCATTCGCCTTTCACAAGGTCGAGGGTGGCAAAACGCAAAACGATGGGCTTCTCAAACTCGGTCATAAACATACGCATGAAGCGGATACTGGAATAGTCGTCGATGCGGCCGATGACCTTGTCGGGCTGCCTGACAGGGATGCGGAACTGATACCATGTGACGCCACCGATTTGTCCGTTGGGCAATGCCACACCGCTCGACTCAAAGATGTCGGCGATATGGTTCTGACCAACGACCATCTTGGCAGGGTTGAGGTCGATTTCGTATTGGTAGTAACGCTCTGACTCACTCAAGGTATTGTCGCCGTTGATGTCTTCAGCATTGGGCAGGGTGGAGTTGCTGCTAAGGTAACCATCGGTTTGCTCAATGTCGGCGGGCGAGTTACCGTCGGGACCGTTGAAGCTCTTGTAACGGGCTAATATGCTTTTATGTATCACGTCCTCTTGGGTGTCCCAATCAGGTGAGCGGAAATAATGGTAGTTATCACCAGAGGGGTCAGCATAGGCTTGTGAGTAGGCTCCCGAGCCTTCGCCAAAACGTTCCCTAAGTGCGTTCAGATAAGGGGCTTCAAAGAAGTTGCGTTCGTCAACATCACGCAAGCCGTCGTAGCCAACATCTTGGTATTGACGAGCTTCCGAAGAGTTGTTGAAGGTGCCGACAAGGTCTTGCAAAGTAGGCACACGCCCCCAGATGGTAGTGTCGACGTTCTCAACATGCTCGGTGGCAGGAAGACCGTTCTCATAGAACTTGCGACCATCGCGGAGGATGTCTTCAGAAATATCGCCCAAGTTGATGTAAAGCTTACCTGGATTGTCGGCAAACTCTTCGTCGGCGAAGGGATCCATCAGCCAAAACTCGATGTATTCGATATTGGTGGCTTCAAAGTCGATGGATTCCATTTTGCGCATGATGCCGCCCCAACGGCTCTTCGGGTCTTTCAGTGTACCGTCTTCGTTGATACCGGCGGAATAAGCTGTCGGTTCGACGTCGTAATTGTAAGGGCCACGCTCCTCGGGATAGTAGGCCAAGTTGAGCACTGAGATATTGGTCTGTGTACCGGCTTCGATGTCCTTGTTGGGGAAGAGCTCTGTTTCAAGTACTTGACGGACAGAGTTTTTCGATAGTTCTTCGTTGTCCACATTGCTGGGACGATAGTTGTAGTTGCGGTCGTAGAAGACGGCATTGTCGATGACGTACCACGATAATCGGGCGCGGTTTTTACCATAGTTGAGGCCAGTGTTGGCCGCCGCTTCGGGGAACATATCGGTCTGGTTTTGTGGCGTACTGGCCATGTACCACAAAGTAGGCAAACGCAGGTCAATGGTCGACTTGGCACCTTCAAAGTCGTCGATGTAGGAGGTGCCTGGCTCACTGGCTGACTTGGAAAGTCCAGGGATGAATCGGGCAAACTCGCCGTCGACATTGATGCGTGATGGTGCCTTGGTGCTGATACCAGGAAGCGCGTTGATAAAGCTCGTCAGCCAACGGGCGTCGGTGTGATAACTGAGGTCGGCACCGTAGATGGTGTTGGCGATGGCTTCTTCACCGTAGTTGATTTTCTGTGTGTACGATTTCTCGCCCAAATAAAGTATAGTGGCTCCAGCATGTAAGTCTTGGTCAAACTCGTGCTCGACACGTGCGCCTAAGAAGGTCTTTCGGATGGCACTGAAGCCTGAGTTCGACTCCAATGAGATGTTGATGGGCGTACCTGAGTTGAGGATGCCTTCGTTGAGGATGGTTACTCGACCGAGCGTGTAGTCAACGGTATAGTCTACGTTTTCAACGAGTTGCACACCGCCTGCGGTGACAGTCACCGAGCCTTGCGCCACATTCATGGCGTTGAGGCTGATTTCGCTGCCCGATTGTGATGAGTAGTATCCCTTCAAACTGAACTTGTTTTTCTCAGAATACTGTTCAGCCGAGGTCTTTGTCGTCGTGTAAAGCGAGTCGAAAGCATATTTGTTGGCCAAATCAGGTTCGTCGGGGAAAACCTTCTTGCGGATGTGGCTACCAAAAGGTTCCAACACAGGGAAGAAAATGCGTCCGTTCGATGCGTTGATGGTACCGCCTTGGGTTGCGGCATTGTTTAGGAAGTCGAACACACCATCACCACCTGCGATGGGATTGTTTTGTGTGGTCAGGTTATCCAAACCCATCAAGTGTAGCAGCGAGACACCTTTCACCGAACCTTCTGTGAAGTAACCGTATGGTGTGCTGTTGGAGTTACCATTGTAGAAGATGTTCAACATGAAGTCTTGCGACCCTATTTGATAGGCTCTGATGTTGTAGACATTCTTCATCATCAGGTTCCAGATAGGCATCTTGGTATTGACCGTGGTGCCTTTCAGCAACTTGGTGACCAACACCTTTGGTGTGTTGATGCCTTGGTCGGAGAACTCACCCACTTGGTACACCTCATCAGAGCCGACGATGGTGTATTGGTAGGCAACAGCCAAGGTTTGGTTGGCGTTGAGGCTGACATTCAAGGAGATGAAGCCCAATTTGGAGTTAATAGAGTATTCGGTGTTGCTCAAACGGCGGGCGTTTTCCACCTTCTCGAAGTCGCGGCCTGAGACCATATACCCCGATTTGCCAATGCGCAAGGGGTCGTTGCTCATGTAGTTGGTCACTGTGCTGATGCCACGGATTTGTGTCGTGTCCATGCGGCTGACCAAGTCGTTGGCAGCATTGCGCGGATATACTTTGCTACTCGTTGGGGTGATTTCTGGATTGTAGATCCATTCGCCTTTACCTTCAGCCAAGTCATTCAAGGCAAGGATGTTACGTGAGTTTTGTGTCGAAGTGTTCGTGTTGGTAATCCACACTTCGATTTTGGTGATGTTGATGCTCGAAGTGACCGTGGGCAGTGTAGAAAGGGCTGCTTCGTATTGGTCGCGGAAATACTGGCTCAAGAAGAAGTGACGGTTTTCTTCATAGTCTAAGCAGCTGAGGTCGAACTCGTTGGTTTGGGCACCGCCTTGCACGGTGATGTTCTGTGACTCACTCTCCTGGTAAGAAACGATGGACGAAATAGTGGTCTTGCCGAACTTCAGTTTCGATTTCACACCGAATAGCTGTTGCGTACCCGTGATGAGGGTGCTGTTAAGCGGAAAACTGACGTTACCGGCTTCCAGGAGTTGGATGATCTCGTCTTCTTTGCCTTGGTATTTCAGGGCGAGCTTGTCTTGGTAGTTGAAGGTCGCCTTGGTGTTCTTGTTGATGTTAAAGTTGATCTTGTCGCCGATTTTGGCCATCACGTTGAGCTGGATGTCTTGTTCAAAGATGAAGTCGTTGTGACGCTTGCGGCGGTCGGTCAACGAGGGGTCGTCGCGGAAGCTATGCTTGAAACCGAAGGTGAGGTCGACGGAGCCTTGGGGACGGATGTCGATGGTGTTGCTGCCGAAGATGGTCTCAAAGGCTTTGCCACCGATAAACATGGGAGGGATGATGGAACTGCCGTTGGTGGTCGAACGCGAGTTCTGACTGCGGCGTTCCTTCCAGTATTCTTGTATGCCTTTACGGTTCTGATACTCAAAGTATTCGCTCTGTGTGAGAGTGGTAGGGGTGTCGTAATAGAATTGGCCGATGCGGCGTTTGAAGGTGTATTGCCCGGTCAGGGGGTCATAGATGATTTCGGTCTCGAAGTTGTCGGGGTCGCTGAGGTAAAAAGGCGATTGGTTGTTGAGATCTTCCAAAGGGTTGCCCGTGTTGACGGGGATGGGGTAGATGACTTTCGTCGTGTCGGGCTCGACAACGTAAGGGTTGGGATAGAAAATATCGTAGTTGTTTGCTGCACTCAAAAAGTGAACAGGCAAAATACTTAAAGCAAATATAAGAATTAAGAATGATGAATGTTGAATGCAGAATGACGCGAAGCGACGCTGGGCTTTGCCTAGATTCTGCATTCTACATTCTGCATTCCGCATTTCTATATCTCGTTTATTATATGTATTCATTTGATTTACAAAATCTTAAGTGCTTCCTTGATAAGGGTTTCGACACTGGCGTCGGGCATTTGCTTTAGCAGTCTGTCGAGAGCTTTGTCGACGGCGGCTTTGCCGAAGCCCAAAATCGTCAATGCTGATAACGCTTCAGTCTTGATTGTATTGTCTGCTGCGACGAAAATTTCCGTCGGCAAATCGGTTTTCTTCAGTTTGTCTTTCAGGTCGATGACGATGCGCTGGGCGGTCTTGGCTCCGATGCCTTTTACGGCTTGGATGGTCTTCACGTCGTCGTTGGCAATGGCGTTGCTCAACTCGCTGACCGTCAGTGAGCTGAGGATAAGCCTCGCCGTGTTGCAGCCTACACCCGACACGCTGATGAGCAATTCAAAGAGGTCGCGCTCCTTGTTAGTGAAGAAACCAAAGAGGTTGTGCGCGTCTTCAAGGATCTGCTCATGGGTGAACAGCCTCACCTCTTCTTTCTCGCCGATGGCGGTGAAGGTGTTGAGCGTGATATTGATGTAATAGCCGATGCCCTGGTTGTCGAGGACCACGTAGGTAGGCGTTTTTTCGGCTATTTTACCAGTGATGTAGGCGTACATTGGGGCGCAGTTTAGATTAAACTGCAAAAATACAAAAAAAACAAGAAGGGAAACAAAACTTTTGTAAATCTGTTGCAAATACGAAAAAAGCCGCCGAAAGGAGGCTTTTTTGCTCAAACTATTCCTGCATTACTTTCCTCACGCACTTCTTGCCTTTTTTTGATGCAGGATTGTATGGGTGATATTCGACTACTTAGTTTTTGTTTTACTTATTTGTAATATGGCCAACCGCCTGTCCAGGTGATTTGCTTGGTGAAGGTCGGTGTGTCGGAGTCTTCGTAATATTCAATGGTTGCTGAACCGTCTCTGTTTTCGTCGATGAGGTAGACGAGCATCGAGACGAGTGCGTTTTGGCGTTGTGCCTCGACGGTGAAACCATCTAATGAGTAATCGGTAATGAGCCAGCCGTTGTTGAGGCTCCCGTCGAGTTCCACGTTGCCCGTGACTTTCACCTTAAGGCTCTTTCCGGAAGGCGTGATAGCGGCTACGACGTAGGCTTGTGTGCCGTCGAATTGCGTCACGTCTTTCACGAGGATGTTGGGTACTGCTCCGTCAGGGCCAATTTCTGGGGCTGGAGTGGCTATGTCGGGATAGATGAATTCTGTGACCAATTCTTGGTGTGCGGCTTGGAACATTGCGATATATGACTCAAAATCTGGGATTTCCACGTTTTGGCCAAGTTCTGAGTAGTAATTTTGGAGATACAGCCTGATATATGACTGGTTTTGTAATGAGATATTGTAGAGTAGCGTATCGACCAAGGCTTCGTTGCCGATGGTGCCGTCGTCGGCGAAGTCGGTGGAGAGGTTGGTCATGAGCCAAGTCAGTTCGGCAGGAAGGGTAGGAATCACCATTATGTTGTTGGAAGGCCTTTGCAGGATGATGGAGAAAGCAAGTAACATAGCGTTGAAGTCGCCATTCGAGGCGATGGACATTTGTTCGAAGCCTTCGCTGAAATGCTCAGTCACGCCGAGGAAGTCTTGGAATTCGCCCTCGGCCCTCCGTTTGGCATCGGCAAAGCTTATTCCTTCGCCAACGAGCGTCTCGATACGAGCTTTGGTGATGTGTGTCAGCACGTTGATGTTGACCGTTTCTTCATCAGTCAAGTCGGTGATGGCTTGCAAGGTGATTTGGGATGACGAAAGCTGACCAAGCACTTCGTTGAAGTAGTAGCCATTGCCGGAGAGCAAGGCCAGGTTCGATTCCATCTCGATGTTGCTGAGGCTAAAGGAGCCATCGTCGGAGGTGATGGAGGTGGTAAACGACTTGCCCGTCTGTCCGAGGCTTTCGTTGAGTTCGTTGATGGTAATGGTAGTGCCAGTCACGAAGGGGCCCTTCTGCACCTTGCCGGAGATAGAGAAGGTGCCGCCAGCATTCTCGGCGAAATAGGCAGTGTAGGTAATGTCATGGGCGACAACAATGGTGCGTGGGTTGTCGGTGACGTCATCGTTCCATTTCACGAAAAAGCAGCCTTCG
>CAMJRR010000033.1 GCA_946408345.1 uncultured Bacteroidales bacterium
GAAAAAGCATAATGCGGATTGAGGGGTGCAGAATTCGGAACGCCTAAGTCCCATGGCAGATAAACAGTTAAACAATTAAACAATCAACAACTAAACAACCTACAACGATGAAAAGATCAGAATTTGGAGGCTTTGTGGCCTCGTTCGCTATGAGAAGTTCAAGCGCTTGCGGTAGTGCCTGTGGCGCAGCCAAACCCGAAGAGAAACCTTCAGCATGCGGCAGCGCTTGCGGTGCGGCAGAACCCAAGAAAGAGGAAAAGCCAAGTGCCTGTGGTAGTGCTTGTGGCGCAGCCGAGCCGAAGAAACCCAGCGCTTGCGGTAGTGCCTGTGGCGCGAAATAAAGCATGTTACCAAACAAAAGGCGTTTCATCCGATGGGCGAAGCGCCTTTTTACACATTAAGAAACAGCATCAGCATGGACATACAAACGTGTTTGAATAAATTGGGCTACGTTGGTGTACTCAACTTCGCCACAGTGGATAAGGACGGTGCGCCACAGGTGCGCAATATCAGCGCCATCCATTACGAAGGCACCGACATCTATTTTCTGACCGCACGCGGCAAGAGCTTCTGCCGACAGTTGCTAGACGACGGGCGAGTGCAGATTTTGGGTTATACCCGCTACAAGGAGACCATACGCGTTTCGGGCAAGGCCGTGCAAGTGCCCGAGGCCGAACAGGTGAAATGGCGCGATTTGATTTATGAGGAGCAGCCTTATTTAGAGAACGTCTATCCGGGCGAGACCAAGAACATCGACACTATGTTTGTCATCAAGGACTACACAATCGAGTATTTCTGCCTCAGTACCCGCCCCGTCACGCGGGAATATTTCACCGTGGGCAACGCTGTTGTGAAGCCCAAGGGCTACCAAATCACCGATGCTTGCATTGGCTGTGGCACATGCCAGAAGGTGTGTCCGCAAAACGCCATTGACGCGGGCGAACCATTCATCATTCGCCAAAACAACTGCCTGCAATGCGGCAACTGCTTTGAACATTGCCCTGTGGAGGCAATCATAAGACGCTAAAACGAAAACTATGGCCAAACAATACTTCTCCTTCCAGTGGCACATCGCCGACTATTGCGACCAACGTTGCAAGCACTGTTATATCTTCTCTGAAGGACATCCCGAGTTGCTTTCAGTCAGCGTGGAGCGTGCCAAGAAGGTGATTGACAGCTGCGTGGAAATGTGCGAAAAGATGGGCGGTCGCCTTCCGTACTTTTATGTCACGGGGGGCGATCCTCTTTTGCATCCGCAGGTTTGGGAAATCTTTGGGATGCTGAAAGCGAAGGAAATTCCGTTTACCGTTCTGGGCAATCCGTTTCACTTGACCGATGAGAACTGCCAAAAGTTGAAGTTTCACGGTTGTGAGAAATACCAGCTCTCCATCGACGGCAACCGCGAGACGCATGACTTTATGCGCAAGCCCGGCTCATTCGACACCACGTTGGAGAAAATCGAAGTACTGCACCGCAACGGTATCCGCGTGGCCATTATGACTACCGTTTCGGGCGTGAATGCCGACCAGATGCCGGAAATCATTGATACTGTGGTGAAGTACGAGGCTGACGTGTTCGCTTTTGCGCGCTACTGCCCCACAAGCTTGGAAAAGAGCGCACACATATCGCCGCAACAATACCGCCAAGTGCTGGATATTTGTTGGAAAAAGTACATGGAATACGGCGACAGCTGCAAAACCACCTTTAATTTGAAAGACCATCTTTGGGGGTTGTACTTGCACGAAATCGGTGAGTTCAAGATCCCCGAGGGTTTGGACAACGACACCGTTTATGACGGCTGCAACTGCGGTCATGGACACTTCACCATCCTGCCAAACGGCGACGTGATGGCCTGCCGCCGCTTTGATAGCGTGGTGGGCAACATCTTCGAGACACCGCTTTACGATTTGTGGACTTCACCGAAAATGGACTATTACCGCCAATACGAGAAGTTCGAGAAATGCGGGAAGTGTGAGCTGTTACGCTTTTGCCGAGGCTGTCCCGCTGTGGCTTACGGCTACACACACGACTTTTTTACAGCGGATCCGCAATGTTGGAAAATAGTTTAGAGAAAAACATAAAGCTATGAAAGCCATTCAAATTGACCGTCGTTGCTCCGCCGAAGAAATGCGGGTGAGTGAAATCCCTGTCCCTCAAGTGCAACCAGGATGGGTGTTGGTGAAGATTCACGCCGCTGGACTGAACCATTCCGAGGCCTTGCTACGGATGTTCGAAATCGAGAACGACTACATCCAGAAGCCCATCGTTCCTGGCATCGAGTGCGTGGGCGAAATTACCGACCCGTCAGACAGCCATTTCTCGAAAGGCGACAAAGTCATCGCATTGATGGGTGGCATGGGTCGCTCGTTCAATGGCAGCTACTCTGAATATGCTTTGCTTCCCGAGACCAATGTCTTCAAAGTGGAGACGGATTTGGACTGGGTGTCGCTGGCTGCCATTCCAGAAACCTATTTCACGGCCTACGGCTCGCTGACGGAATGCCTATTGCTCATCAAGGGTGACACACTCATGGTGCGTGGAGCTACCAGCACCGTTGGACAGGCCGCCATCCAACTTGGTAAAGCATTGGGTGCCAGGGTGATTGCGGCTTGCCGCAAGGAAAAGGACTTCGACCGTCTGAAAACCATCGGGGCGGATTTCTGCAGCATCGATGACGGCCATTTGGCAGAAAGCTTGCCCTCCGATATGCGTCCAAACAAGGTGTTGGAGTTGGTTGGTCCAGCTACCTTGCAGGATTCGCTTCGATGCGTCACCAAGCCTGGCTATGTGTGCAACACAGGCATCCTCGGCAATGTCTTCACCGTGGAGCATTTCGACCCCATCAAATACATCCCTAATGGTGTGTTTCTCAGTGGGTTTTTCAGCAATTTTCCGAAACAGGAAATAATAGACTCTCTTTTCCGTTTGATTAACGAGCATCATATCAAGCCGCTGTATGCGAAAGCTTTCAATTTGAATGAAATCGCAAAGGCGCATACTTTGTTGGAGAAAGGCGGCGCAGGCGGAAAGATGGTGCTGACGATGGATTAACAAAGAAACGACATTATGGAAAACAAAACCCCATTCCGCCCCATGCGGCGGTTCAAGCAACAGATGACTAACGAAGAGTGTATTGCCCTGCTTCGGAAGGCTCCACGCGGAGTGCTTGCTGTACTGGGCGACGGCGGCTATCCTTACACTGTGCCGCTCGACTTCGTGTATGACGACAGCAAGATCTATTTCCATTGCGCCAAAGAAGGACACAAATTGGATGCCATAAGGGTCTGCGACAAGGTCTCGTTCTGCGTCCTCAGCGAAGGCGTTAAAGAGCCTGGCAGTTGGTGGTATCATTTTGAGAGTGTAATCTGTTTCGGAAGAATGCACATTGTGGAAGACCCAGCCCGCAAAAATGCACATTTACGCTTGTTGGGCGCCAAATATTTCCCGCTAGACTATGACATAGAGGCAGATATGGCACAGGATGGCCCCAATGCCTTCATTCTTGAACTGCAAATTGAGCATATGAGTGGTAAACGGGTTAGAGAAAAATAGGACAATGGACAACATTCATAAACTATACGGAGTCCTCCAATTCGCCGACGCCGTGGTCATCGGAGCAGGCGCAGGTCTCTCCACCTCGGCTGGCTTCAACTATAATGGCGAACGCTTCCAAAAATATTTCTCCGATTTTATCGAGAAATACGGCTTTGCCGACATGTACACGGCAGGGTTCCATCAGTTCCCGACCGAGGAGGAGCATTGGGCCTATTGGAGCCGACATATCTACTACAACCGCTATGTGCCTGCCCCTAAACCCGTTTACGACAACCTCTTGAAACTCGTGCTGGACAAGGACTATTTCGTCATCACCACCAATGTCGATCACCAGTTCCAAAAAGCTGGCTTCGACAAACAACGGTTGTTCTATACCCAAGGCGACTACGGGTTGTTCCAATGTGCGAAACCTTGTCACCAAAAAACCTACGACAATGAGGAAACCATCAGGAGAATGATTGCGGCGCAAAACGATATGAAAATCCCGACCGAATTGGTTCCCCGTTGTCCCGTCTGCGGTGGCCCCATGAAGGTCAACCTGCGTTCCGACGACACCTTTGTGGAGGACGAAGGCTGGCACAAGGCTGCACAGCGTTACCTCGATTTCGTGAACGTCCACCAACACGGCAAAATCCTGTATTGGGACCTCGGAATAGGAAGCAACACCCCGACCATCATCAAACTGCCTTTTATGCAGATGACCTACAAAAACCCAGAGGCGATTTATGCCACCATCAACCTTGGCGAGGCGTTCACTGTGGAACAAATCAAGGACAGGTCGATTGTGATTGATGGGGATATTGGAGAAGTATTAGAGGAATTGTTGAAGTGTTGATTGTTTAATCGTTTAATTGTTGATGATGAATCGTTTGGACTATTTGATAGAATATCTTCTGAAAGAAGACCCTCAATATTCCGAGATGGAGATCCCATCGGATTTACAGGGCAAGCGTGACCTGTTTCGTGCCTTACGCAATGTGCGTTGGCCGAAACCTGTCAGCGAGGAATTCCTGCGTTTGCAGGATGAAGAACTGCGGGCGCAATTACAGGAAAAAGGTGTCGTGGAATTGCCCAATGTGCCAATGCAGATTTGGCAAGGCGACATCACCCGTCTGAAGGTAGACGCCATCGTCAACGCCGCCAACAGCCAAATGTTGGGGTGTTTCCATCCTTTGCACAAGTGCATCGACAATGCGATTCATTCCGCAGCAGGCGTGCAACTGCGCGAGGAATGCTATCAAATGATGCTCCAACAAGACCATGAGGAACCGACGGGTCAGGCCAAAATCACGAAAGCCTACAATTTGCCGTGCAAATATGTCATCCATACGGTCGGGCCGATTATTCCGACAGGCACTCCAACCCCATTGCAAAAGGAACAGTTGGCCTCTTGCTACCGTTCCATCATGCAATTTGCCGATGAAAACCATCTTGAAAGCATTGCTTTTTGCTGTATTTCCACGGGCGAGTTCCGCTTCCCGAACCAACTGGCTGCCGAAATCGCCGTACAAACCGTCAAAGATTACTTGACCGAACATCCCGATTGCAGCGTCAAGCAGGTGGTTTTCAATGTGTTCAAAGATGTGGATAAGCGGATTTATGAAGGAACGCTGACAAACGAAAGCGTTTAGACCTTTGTGGCGGTGTTTGTTTTAAGGGCTTGGTTTTTTTGTAGTTTTGCAGCCTCATTCAATACAAGCCATGGAATATATCAGAATAACAAAAGATAATCTTGAGCAAGAGCATATCTGCTGTGCGATTTCCAACAACAAAGATGTTCAAGTGGCATCGAAAAAAGCGTGGTTAGCAGAACGTTTTGAAGACGGCCTAGTGTTTTTGAAAAGCATAGAGCGAGGGAAATGCTTTATCGAGTATATCCCTGCCGAGAATGCTTGGAACCCGATTGTGGCCGACAATTTCATGTATATCGACTGCATTTGGGTATCAGGCAGTTTCAAGGGAAACGGCTATTCAAACGACTTGCTCAACGATTGTATTCGCGACAGTAAGGAGAAAGGGAAGAACGGACTGTGTATCCTGTCGTCAGCAAAGAAGAAGCCCTTTTTAGCCGATCCGAAATATCTGTCGCATAAAGGGTTCATGGTTTGTGACGAGGCTGACAACGGCATTCAACTTTGGTATTTGCCTTTTACGAAAAACGCCGAGGTTCCGAAATTCAAAGCGTGTGCCAAGCATCCCCATATCGACGAAAAAGGGTATGTGTTGTTTTACACCAACCAGTGCCCGTTTAATGGTAAGTATGTTCCAATTCTTGAAACGGTCGCGAAAGAAAGGGGAGTGGCATTCAAAGCCATTCATTTGCAGAGCAAGGCTGAAGCACAAAACGCACCCACTCCAATCACCACATACGCGTTCTTTCATGACGGCAAGTATCTGACCAATGAGCAGATGAACGACAAGCGGTTCTTGAAAATACTGAATGAATAGAGCTATGACATAGCGGCAAATATGACACAGGATGCGCCCAACGCCTTCATACTTGAACTGCTGCAAATCGAGTACATGAGTGGCAAGCGGGTGCGCAAAAAATAGGATATCGTTGCTTACACCCAGCTGAAATTCTCCTTCCCAGCCCCAACCTCGAAATGGCACTTGACGATGCCAAGGTCAAGGGCGGCGTAGCCGATGAAGGTGAACTTTGCCTTGGCTTCCACGCGGTTGCCTTCATGCAGGATGAATTCAAACTTCTGCTGGTTGACGGCAGTGGGCGCTAACAAAGCGGCTTCCATTCCCTTGCGGAACCACTCGGGCATGGCACCTCCGACACGGCAGAAATGCTCGATGCCCTTCTTTTGCGGATGGGCATTGCCTTGGTTGGCACCATAACCCAAAGCGATTACTGCCACCAAGGATTCACCATCAAGCACCTGGTATTGGTCGGGCTGTTTTTTGAACGACATGCCTACCCAGCAAGTGTTTAGGCCGAGGGTCTGTGCCAACAGCACCACTTTCTCACCATAGTAACCGAGTTTCACATCCTCACCTTTCGGCCCGACAACAGCAATGTAGTTGCCGACCCCTTTGAAACCGCCATATTTCGCCATGCCGCTGGCAAAGGCTTTCGGTTCGTTGGTGACCAACTGAAGGTGCAATTGACCTTCCTTATTACATTCTTCAATCAAGGCCTGCAGCTGCGCGACCTTTTCCGATTCGATAGGTTTTTCCAAGTATTGCCGCACCGAGTGGCGGGCAACGATAGCTTCTTGTAGTGTCATAATGATTTCATTTACAGACCGCAAAGATACAATTTTTTCTTTTTTCGAAAAAAAATCAAAAATATCGCTTGCGATATAAAAATAATGTGTAATTTTGCATCGTGAACGATATAAATTTGTGCGATGGAATACGAACAACTCAAATTGGACAATCAACTTTGCTTCCGGCTTTACACGGCGGCGCGCCTCACGATGGGAGCCTATCATCCTTATCTTGACCCGCTTGGCATCACCTACCCGCAATACCTTGTATTATTAGTGTTGTGGGAACAGGACAAGCAGCCAGTGAACGACATCGCGCACAAGCTGTTTTTGGAGACCAACACCGTCACGCCGCTCCTGCAGCGTATGGAAAAAGCGGGATTGGTCAAACGCACCAAAGGCAAGGAAGACACCCGCCAGCGCATCGTCTCGTTGACGAAAAAAGGCATCGAAATGCGCGAACAGGCCAAACACATTCCCGATTGCCTTAGTGACGAAATCATCCAAATAACAGGCGAAGAGGAAGAATTTGTCAGAATGATTCCCTCACTCGACAAACTTATCGAAGGACTTAAACGTACAACAAACAACAAATAATAATTTAAATCTTAAAGCTATGACAAAAGAAGAAGCATTAAAAGGATTTGCTCTGTTAGGAGCTGCCTGGTTTGGAAACAGCAAACAACATTTCGCCTTCTCGGCTTATGACCGCTTCAACGGTTGGAACAAACTCGCCGACAAGTGGAAAGAGGAAGCCGAAGAAGAATGGGACGAAGCAGAAGAGGTGCTCAACCGCCTTGTGGAACTCGGTTGCAAGCCCGCCGACCTGCAAGAGGCCATGAAGACCATGGAATTCCCGTTCTATGACGATCCGAAACAGCAGATTGAGTCGGATTATCAACCCAAGGCTATTGAGGAAATGAGCAAGTTGGCCGCTGCCTTCGCCGATGACTATATCACTCAGAAGCTGATTTATAAATGGATCGAAGGCGAGAAGGCTCACATGGATTGGGAAAGACAATACCTCAACTACATCGACAAAGTCGGTTATGAGAATTTCCTCATCGAAATGATGTAATTGTCGTGAAAAAAAGGTATATCGGCATGGCCGTCATGTTGCTTGCGTTTATGACGGTCTATGCACAAAACACTAAAGAAATGGCTACGATTTATGACTTTAAGGCCCTGAACAACAAGGGCGAAGAAGTGGACATGGCTCAATACAAGGGCAAGGTCCTCATGATTGTCAACACCGCCTCGAAGTGCGGTTTCACTCCTCAATACGACGGTTTGGAAGCCCTCTACAAGAAGTACAAAGACCAAGGTCTGGTGATTCTCGGCTTCCCCTGCGACCAATTCAAGCACCAAGAACCCGGCTCCGATGAAGAAATCGCTGAGTTCTGCCGCCTCAACCACGGCGTCACCTTCCCGCTGATGAAGAAAATCGACGTCTTCGGCGAGAACGCCCACCCGATTTTCAAGTATCTGACAAAGCAAGTACCGACCGAAGAAGTCCACGGACTGAAGGACAAAGCCACTATGAAATTGGTTGATGGCCTGAGCAAATCCGAAGGTCGTGAAGAAGGTGGCGTGCGCTGGAACTTCACCAAGTTCCTCATCTCGAAGGACGGCAGCCTCATCAAGCGTTTCGCTCCTGTGGCCAAGCCCGAGGATATGGAAACTGATATTGAAGCTATGCTTAAATAAGTAACTAACACTAAAACTAAACAACAATGGAAGCAAAAGATCAAGTTCTGCAAGCTATGCGCGAGATTGGCGCACCCGTCAACGCGGGAAAAATCGCTGAAGTGACCGGCCTCGACCGCAAAGTGGTCGACAAGGCTTTCGACGCCCTGAAGAAGGAAGGCGCCATCGTGTCGCCCGTCCGCTGCAAGTGGGAACCGGCCAAATGATGTGAAAATGGATCTCAGTTCCTATATGGCGGGAAGCATCCGCAACATCATGACGACAGCCTACCTGAACGTGCTGAGCAATCCGCGCGAGGCCCGTTTTGTGTCACGGATGCAACGCGTGATAGGCAAAGCCGAACGGCGGCGCAAGGAGTGCCTCGAAAAAGAGGGACTTGAGGTGCCGCCGTTCCTCATCGCCAGCATCGCCACCACCTGCAACCTGCAGTGCAAAGGCTGCTATGCCCGCAAAAACGGCATCGCTGGCGACACACCTACCAAAGCCACCCTATCGCCCGACCAATGGCACACCATCTTCAGCGATGCCGCCGAATTAGGTGTCAGTTTCTGTCTCCTTGCTGGAGGCGAGCCATTGACCCGACGCGACTTGCTGGAAAGTGCCGCCACCATCGAGGACATCATCTTCCCCGTTTTCACCAATGGGACACTCATCGGGGCGCTCTACACCGAGTTCTTCAAACAACACCTCAACATGATTCCCGTCATCAGTCTCGAAGGAGAGCTGACGGCCACAGATGGTCGACGAGGGAAAGGCGTTTTCCAACGCGCGCTGCTCTCGATGGAGATGCTCCAGAAAGAGAAGCTTTTCTTCGGCACCAGCATCACGGTCACCACTGAGAACTATCATGAAGTGACCTCCAAGGAATTTCTATCCCACCTTGCTTCGCTGGGTTGCAAACTCGTGTTCTATGTGGAATATGTGCCTTTCGACGAAAGCACCGAGCATCTTTCCTTCCGCGACGAGCATGTGGCCGAAATGGAGCAGATTCTGGAAGAACGCCGTGAGCAGTATAAGGAGATGATTTTCCTGAGTTTCCCTGGCGATGAGAAAGCCCTCGACGGCTGTATGGCTGCCGGACGTGGTTTCTTCCACATCGATCCTGATGGCAGCGCTGAGCCTTGTCCGTTCTCGCCCTTCAGCGACCGCAATGTGGCACAGACCGGTCTCCGCGATGCCATAGTCTCTCCCCTGTTCCGCAAAATCCGTGATGCCCGCGCCCTCGGTTGGGAACACACCGGCGGCTGCACGCTCTACGAGCATCGCGACGAGGTGAAAAAGATGATTAGCTAATCCCTCAAATCAAATCTTTCTCGTCAATCAGGTTGTTCAGCAAGGCATAAACGGTGAGGCCTGACACCGACTTGATGCCGGTCTTTCGGGTAATGTTTTTGCGGTGCGAGATAACCGTGTGGATGGAAATGTTCATCTGGTCGGCTATTTCCTTGTTCATCATGCCTTTGGCGACAGCCACCAACACGTCGGTCTCGCGTTTCGATAGTTCCACATCGTCGGCATTTTTCGAGGTTTCACTCTGCGCAAACCCTTCCATCTTGCTCATGATTTTCGACCGTGTGTCGTTGATTTCAATGACTCCATTATAAGGTGTCAGCATGGCATGGTCGAGGTGGGTGGTCACCAAGGCGATAAAGGTGACCTGCGGGTGGTCCTTGCCAAGCTGCGAAAGGAAACTCTTGTTTTGATAGCCCAGCAAAGACGGATTGATAATCAACAAATTGGCATCGGAAGAAACAATCTTCTCGGAGAGATGCTCGGGATTGTCGATGCGGGCCACCACGTCGAACTGCGTCATACTGTCGATGATGTCGGCGAGTCCGATGGTAATCACCTCCGAGGCTTCACAAATGATGACACGGTTTCTCATGGCTGGGTGTTTTCAAGGGATTCGACATTGGGGATAAGTATGCGTTCCTCGATAATGGAATGGCGGTTCAGGTCGTCGCTCAGCTCCATGATGTCATACGAAATCTCAATGCGTTCCTTAGGCAGGATGTCGCCGGGAAGATATTTGAGCAAAATGTTCATCATGTCGTCGAGGGTGTCCTGAATATTGGTGTGGTTATGCTCAAACTCGTCAATCTTGTAGGAATCAGTACGTTTCCCGTTGAGCAAAGCCTCGATATAGGGGAAAACCACCTCTTCTTCATAGTATTTGATGTGTCGCATCACCTCTTGCTTGTATTCATCGTAAAAATGACTCAGCATAGGGCCATATTTCTGTCCACAAGCCTTGATGATGCGTTGCAGATGCTCCTCGATGTGTGGGAAACGCTCATCCAGATAGTATTGGTGTGAGGCTTTCAGATAAGAGAGCAGGTCGCCCATGTCGATATGCTGCAACTCATTTTGACCGGGCTTGTAATTGTTGTCGGAATAGATTTCGCAAATCATGAGGAACAGGTCGGTGTTGACCTGATTCATCTGGCACACCTGATCTACATTGCGGTCGCCGAAACCCAATCCGATGCCGAAAC
Organism: uncultured Bacteroidales bacterium; assembly: GCA_946408345.1. Lineage (GTDB taxonomy): Bacteria > Bacteroidota > Bacteroidia > Bacteroidales > F082 > Limimorpha. The sequence goes on from CAMJRR010000033.1 coordinate 10,976, forward strand.
GGGGCAATAGTTGCAACAGCCGACGGTCGTCAGTCAACAACTCGGCAAATTTGGTGTCTTTCGAGAATGGCTTTTTCTTTCTGGGCATGATGTTCACTGTTTTTGATGTGGCAAAGGTAGTAAAAATCCACATTTCCAACGCATCGCCAAATATGGGGATTCTGTCAGAGACAAAATACCTACCAATGGGGATTTCACAGTTTTTGGAATCGCCGTTACTTTGCAGCAGATTTTTGTCATACATTTAGAATGAATTTTGAGTTAGTTTTATTGTGCGAGACGGATGGCCCATCTCGCACAATTTTTTTTCAAAGACTGGTACGGCGATGTGTTGTTCACCGCGCCCGCTGTGGCCAGTCAGGTGGCAAAGCCTCTCTTGCGGACGATGCTCGAGGAATTGCATTGCGACGGACGAAAGTTCACCTTCCTTTGCGGTCATGACTCCAACATTGGTAGCGTGTTGGCTGCCTTGGATGTGGAGAACTATAGTCTGCCAATGACCATCGAGAAAAAGACACCTATCGGCTGCAAGTTGGTCATCGAGAAATGGGAAGATGCTGAGGGACAAGTTTTTGCTGTTCTCAACCTCGTTTACCAAAGCACCGAACAATTGCGCAACATGAGCTTGTTGGACTTGGAAAACCCGCCCATGGTGTTTCCAATTCGACTCAAAGGCCTGAATGCCAACGCTGACGGGTTGTATTCGTTTGAGTCGGTTTTGGGTAGAATTGAGGCGGTTATAAAATAAACCACTCTAGTCTAAGTCCAAAGTAGTTTAGTGAAACAACATGGGCAAAATCATTTAAACACCATGGCAAAAACCGTCAAGCTGCTATCACTCTGTTCAAGGACGAGGTTGCCGTTATGTCTAACCATGATTTGTTTCGACAAACTCAAGCCGATGCCCGTTCCATTCGGTTTGGTGGTGTAGAACGGAATGAAGATTTCCTCTGTCTGGCGTAACGGGATGGCTTTTCCGTTGTTGGCCACACGGATGACGGTTTGGTCCTCCGAGTTCAGGTCGGCGGTGATGCGGATGGAAGTGGCACCTGCCTGCACGGCATTCTTTATCAAGTTGTTGAACACTTGCATAATCTGTCCTTCGTCGGCATAGATGAGCAAGTCGGGCGTATTGGCTTGATAGGTCAAGGTGGCACCTTGTTCGGCAATCTTGGCCTTGTTGAGGAGCAACACACGGTCCATCAGTTCGTCGACCATCACTGCCTTGCGGACGGGCGGCTGGGCCTGCGTCATGCTGCGGTACGACTCCACAAAACGGATCAAGTCCTTCGACGAAGCCGAAATGGTCTCCAAGCCCGCTTTCACGTCCACGCCTTCCTCGTTGAGCAGGGCATCGCTCAAAGAAGCGATGGGCGCGACGGTGTTCATGATTTCGTGCGTCATCACGCGAAACAGCTTGTTTTGCGAGGACTCCTCATTAGCTGCGTCGCGCCGCTCGAAGATGCCCTTGACACGGTTGAGGGCTCGGTTGAGGGCCGATTTCTCCTTGAAATGGAAATTCATCTCACCGTCCTCCAAGGCATCCATCATGAAGCCCACTTTTCGGGCATCGTTCCTACGCACGATGAGAGTCGTCACCACAATCGCTGCAACAACGGCCACCACTACAACCAATATCCAAATCCAGGCACTCATATTCCGTATTCCTTTAGGCGACGGTACAAGGTCGGACGGCTGATTTTCAAGGCTTTGGCCACTAGGGTTAGGTTACCGTTGTAGGTCTTCATCGCATTGCGGATGACTTGTTCCTCGGCACTTTCAAGGGATTGATTTTGCGGTTTTGGCTTATCTTCATCCATCAGTTCCGAGGCGCGGAGTTGGAGGTCGGCGGCACGTATGAGTTCCGCCTCGGAATAGATGACCGCCTTCTCGATGCAGCCTTGCAGCTCGCGGATGTTGCCGCTCCAACGGCAGCGTTTCAAGAGATTCATTGCCTCGTCGGAAAGGCCTTGTGCCTTGCGGTGATATTTCTCGGCATATTGCTTGACAAACAGCTCTGCCAAGGTGATGATTTCGTCGGGACGCTCGCGCAAGGGCGGCAGGTGCAGTGTGACCGTGTTGATGCGGTAGAACAAGTCTTCGCGGAAACGCCCTTCCTTGACCATCGTAGCCAAGTCCATGTTGGTGGCACAAATTAGGCGGATATTGATGGGGATGGATTTCGTGTCGCCCACCTTGGTGATGCTGCGGTTTTGGATGACACGCAGCAGTTTGGCCTGCTGTGCCAGAGGCACATTGCCAATCTCATCGAGAAACAAAGTGGTGCCGTTGGCCTGCTCAAACTTACCGATGTGGTCGGCATGGGCATCGGTGAAAGCCCCTTTCACATGGCCAAACATCTCGCTCTCGAACAAAGTGTCCGTGATGGCTCCGATGTCCACGCCCACCATCGGCTTGGCAGCGCGATTGGAAAGTCGGTGTATCTCATTGGCCAGCACATCCTTACCCGTGCCATTCTCGCCCGTGATGAGCACGGTGGCATCGGTGGGCGCCACTTTCTCCACCATCGCGCGCAGTTGCTGCATCGCCTCGCTCTCACCCCAACGCATCATGGGTGCAGGCTGTCCAGAAAACTCTTTTCTACCGACCTTACGATGTTTCATGCAAGCCTCTTCGAGTGTGGCAAGCAATTTGGCGTTGTCCCAAGGTTTCACCACGAAGTCGAAGGCACCGCGTTTCATGCCTTCCACGGCGAGGGCGATGTCGGCGTAGGCTGTGAAGAGCACCACCTCCACCTCGGTGAAGTCGCGTTTCAGTTCGGAGAGCCAAAAGAGGCCTTCGTTGCCCGTGTTGATGTCGGTCTCGAAGTTCATATCGAGCAGCACCACATCGGGCTTGAATGTCCGCATGGTCTCCATCAGCACCTTGGGCGAGGCGATGAGTTCCACCTCGGCGAAGCGCATGGGCAGCAATATCTTCAGTGCCGACCGGATGCCGGCGTTGTCGTCGACGACTAGGATTTTAGATTTGAGTTTGGACATTTCAGTTATTAGTTGTTCAGTTATTCAGTTGTCAGTTTTTTGACGCGGGACTTCGAGACGCGGAACACGGGACCCAAGTCGCCGTATTTCAAACTTTTCTCCTATCCAACCAAAGTTTCATCAACGGGTCGGAAATGGAATAGGTTTTTTCTTTTCTTGTAATAAGGTCGTATTCAAGCAATTTGAGAGCTGCTGATTGACTTGAACTTGGCGAACGCAAACGGTATTTCTTGTTGAATGCCGTGGAAGTGATGCCTTGCACCTGTTTTTCGGCATGGATGGCGTAAAGCAGTTCCTTTTGCGCTTCGGTAATATAGGCCAACTGTTCACGCAACCGAGAGTCATTCTCGTCAATATAATCCTCAATCAGCTGATTTACAGCTTCAACATCACATGTTTGGCCATTCGGCGTTTCGGAAAATGCATCCTTCATGATGCGTTGTACATACAAAGTTACGCCCATAAATACCTCATAAACACGTGAAAAGGCATCGGGGGCAAGGTCTTTCCCAGCCTCCCGAAAATGGCTGGTCGCGAAATCCAAATAGACATCATACTCAATCGGTTCCAATCGGAGCGATTTCGCGCTTTGGAAAAATGGCCTCTTCGACGAGAAAAACATCTCCTCCATAAGCCGCCGCTGACTGCCCGAAAACACGAAATTGGTGTTCGAAAGTTTCTGGATATGAGTCCTTAACAACGCCTCGACATTCTTCTCGGGATACCTCGTAATCTGTTGAAATTCATCAATGACGACGATGCATCGCTTATCGACTTTTTCAAGGTAACTGAAAATCTCCGCCAAAGTGTATTCCGGATTCTGGACATCACCCAACTTAACGTCGAAAGTGGGCATATTTTGGACGGTGTCGTAGCCGAAGCTTGCGCTTAGCGACTTCAAGAAAGTGACAAACTGCTTGCGCAACTTCACGCTTCTGGTGGCCACACTGTCGAAAACCGCTGTCCCAAAGGCAAGAATGAACTCACGAAAGGTCGTAGTGTGAAGTATATCGACAGAAACAGTGACATATTCATCCTTGATTTCCGACTTGTCGAAAACGAAATCCACCAAAGCGGTCTTCCCCATTCTGCGCGGCGAGGTCAGCACCACATTCATCTGATTATGAATCGATTTCTCCAAATCAGCCGCTTCCTTCACGCGGTCGCAAAAGTATTCTGGAGCAATCTTTCCTGATACTATGAACGGATTGATGTTTTTTACCATAATGCCTTGATTTTGGGGACAAAGATAATGCTTTTACTCAAATTACCGAAAAAAAATTACCAAAAAAACATAATTTGTTACTCAGATGAATTGTTTAACTACGGGTTACACGGATTTGACGGAAATCCGTTCCAATCATGCAATCCGTAGTTTTCAGTGATCATTCTTTCTTCAAAGCCTCCGCTGGATTCGTCCGCGCGGCCTTCAAGGTCTGCCAAAGCACCGAGAGGAAAGCCATTAACATGCCGAGGATGGCAGCCACGGCGATGATCCAGCCGTAATGCTCGATGCGGTAGGCGAAACGATCCAAATAGCGGCCACAGAACCAAACCGCGAGCGGAATGCCGATAAGTGCCGCGATACCGACCAAAACCATATAATCCTTCACCGAGCGCCACAATTCGCGGTTGACATTGCTGCCAAACACCTTGCGTACGGCGATGCTCTTGGTGCTTTGCTCGCTGTAATAGGTGCTCATGGCCACGAGGCCGAGCAAAGAAATCAGCACCGAGAGCAGCATGAACAATTCCAGCAATCGCATGGCCATCTTGACGGGTTGCAGAGACAAATTGTTCAGGTCCTTCACATAGCCGTTTTGGGCGGCTTCCACAAATGTGCCGTTCTGCTCCTCTGAATATTCGCGATAAACCTCCAGAATAGCCTTTTCAGTCCCTTTGTAATCACTTGATACATCAATCATTACGCCATTACCCCAAACCAGGTCTTCCGCCTTGGCGATGATGACAGCCGAAAAACGGTCAGGCTCGGAAGCCGATGCTGGCAATGTCGGGATGTTTTCGTAGATGCCGCCCACGGTCTCGGGACGACTGCCGTTGATGCGCATCCGACGGGCATAATACGAAGCCGTCGAGTCGTTCACCGAAAGTTTGTTGGCCAAGGCCTTCGACATCCAGACCGAGTTGGTTTTGGGTACGCCGAAATCTTCAACTACCTGCAAACCAAGCATATCGAAATAGGTCTCATCGCACAGGATGAGTTGCATGTTCACTGTTTCGCCATCAGGTGTTTCGACACTTGTGCCCATGTTCAACTGACCCGCAAAACCACGGCCATAGCCCACCGCTCGCACATTCGGAATCTGCTCCAAACGGTTGATGAGTGGAACCAAATCGGCGTAGTCTCTCACCCACATTTGCAACGAATACAAGCCCTCGGAACGCGAGTGGATGGGACGGTTCATCATGTGCCGCATCTGTACCTCCATCAGCAACGCCATGGCGATGAGAACCACAGTGATGGTGTTTTGGAACACGATAAACACCTTGCTGTACACCCTTTTTGTCTTCAAGCGATAGGTGCCGCGCACAACATCAATCGGCTCGAAACGCGAGGCTATGGCGGCTGGCGCGATGCCTGCCAAAGTGCCCAACAGCACAATCGCAACAAGATAAACCGCCACGATGCCCGCTGACCATTCGAAACGGATTGGGACGAACTGTTCAAATGGAGCGTCGATACCCATTTCGCCACCCGAAACGCCTCTCAACAGGTTGTTCATCATCGGGAGGAAGGCGTAGGCTACCAAAAACGCCAACACGAAACACACCGCCGTGAACGACACGGATTCAACGATATATTTCAGGATGATTCGTCCTTGCGTGGCGCCATGCAGTCGGCGCGTGGCCATTTCCTTGGCGCGTTTGCCCGAGAGGGCCATATTAAGGTTGATGTAGTTAAAAATCGCAGAAAGCAATAATAGCAAGACAACCACGGTAAGCATTTGCAGCAAGGACTTGTTGCCTTTCTTGAACATCCACTGGTTTTCGTAGAAAAAGACTTCGGGAAGCGTGTAAATCGGCATGGCAGAAACGAAACCGCCAGAATAATGTGGTAGACCGACCGCCTCAATCTTCTTTGCAAACTCTTCTCGATCAGTGCCTTCATGGACTTTTATCAAGGTCATATATGAGCCGATGGAACTAAAAGGCACTTGGTTTTCAGGCTCGTACAATTCGTCGAACTCGGGATTGAGAATCACATCGGTGTAAGGAATCATCGAATAGGCGTCATCCTTGAAGACTCCGCAAACCATACTTTCGTTTTTATCGTCAAAAAAGGTGATGGTGATGGGTTTGCCTATGGCATCGCCATTGAAGACTCGTTGTGCCAGCGATTCCGAAACGAGGCAATGACCTTTGAGGCGGAACTCGTCCATATTGCCATCAATCAAGGTCAGGTTAGGGAAAAGTTCGAAGAGTTCGGGGTCGGCCTCGGTGACGGTTGCATTGATATGCTCGTCGCCAATGGTGATGTAGCCCGCATCATCAGCGTTGGAGATACGACAGACAGCCTCCGCCTCGGGCAGTTCGGCTTCAAAAACGGCCTTGTCCCACCACGATAGTGACAGATAATCCTGGTTTCCAACGGCATAAACCCTATTTCTATAAGGGTTGCCGTAAGCCACGGAATACTGTTGATACACATAATTGCCAATCAAGATGACGAAGGCAATGGAAACGATGAGACCGATGGCCTCGATGACGGTATAGAGTTTGTTTCGGGAAAGGAATTTGATGTAACTTGACATATTGTTGAATTGTTGATTGTTTAACTGTTTAATTGTTTAATTGTTGTATGCCGTATGGCATGATTCGTGCCAAAATCATAAAACAATATGAATCAACAAGATGCGATTTTTGCTTTTGTAAAAGTGTAAAGTTTCTTTACAGTGGGTGTAAAGAAACTTTACAGTCGGGACTTCAGGGTCTTTTTATTGTTTCAATTCAAGACACTAATCATAAACTGGTTGATTAAATTGCGATATTTTACCAATTTCAAAGATCTAGACTGCGGTATTTTACCATTTTTCACTCCTTATTTAACTCTATCACTAGACTCATCCCCTCATTTTTGCTTTTTGCAGAAAGCAATTTTTCCTGAATTTTGCTCATTACAGAAAGCAAAACCAAACATTCTACTTTACCCTCTCTGCAACACTTCTGTAATCCTCTTGCTGCAAATGACCTGCACCACACCAGAAACTATCAGCGAGAGGAGCAGGAAAGCTCCAAAGAACGACAACACAGCCACCGTCAGCACGAGGGAAACGGGTACATGATAGGCAAAGCCTTGCAGCCATTGCAGCGAGAAATAGACCGACAATGCCGTTGCCGCAATGACGGGCAGAATGTACATCCGCAACCTGGTTTTTAGGTAATGCCCTTGCACCTCGCGGGTGCTGGCACCAAACACCTTGCGCACCGCCATATTGAGCGACTCCTGATGCAGATGATAGGAAACGACACCAAAGAAGCCGAACAAGGCCAACAGCATCGCCGCAAGGAAATACAGCAGCGACAAATGCCCGACCTGCCGTTCCTCGCGGTAAAGTTCCTTCTCGCCCAAAAACGAATAGGAAAAGACATCCGTATAATTGAACGGACGCACCACTTCTTGAATGTAAGCCAAGGTCTTTTGTCTATTTTCGGGCGCGATTTTCACCACGATATTCGGCTGTGCCTCAGGTGCATATTCCATAATAAGCGGGGATACGGCATTGCGCATATCGGAGAAATGGAAATCCTTCACCACGCCCACGATTCTCCCCGATGTCACTGTCAGCGTCAAATCCCTGCCGATGGCTTCCTCCGCACTCCAGCCCATTGCCTTGATTGCCGCCTCGTTGACCACATATTGCCCATTCCCTTCGTAAATCCCATCAAAATAATCATCCAAATTCAAGTCCTTGCTCAAATAGTCGCCTGCCAACAACTCCATCCCAACCATCTCTTGGAAATAGCCATCAGTAAAAAGTACCTGAAATACAGCATCATTCCCTTCTTCTCGCCCTTCCCATTCCACCTCGCTGATGAAGCCATTAGGCTTCGAAAAGTCACCCATACAAAGCCCGACGCTGTAGATGTCGGGGTTCTTCATCAGTTCGTCACGAATGGGGCCCACTTTGTAGCAGGGTGTTACTAGACTGTTGAGTGACACAATGTTAGACATATCAACGCCTTTGTCAGAATGTCGCATAAAAGTGAGTTGCAACAGAATGACAACCGTAAACACAGCAGCAAGCGAAGAGAGGCCCACTTGAAACACCGAACTCGCATTGCTGATGCGGATGCCTTTTAAGTGGCGCATCTTGCCTTTCAGCACATCGGCGAAGGCCACACTGCGCAGGCAATATTGCCCGAAAAGGCTTGACGCCAAAGGCAACAGCACCAAAAGCGTAAGGCAGAAAAAGAGCAGCCATTTGTCGAAACGCAACTGCACGGGCACGCCTATCCACGACTGGAACGCAGGCAGCAATGCCCATACCGCCAACAAGGAAAGCCCCATCGCTACAAGGGTGATGAGCAGGGTCTCCAATAGGTTACTCGAAAAAATCCTGAACTCGCTGCACCCAAACACCCGCTCGACGACCCTATTTTTGGTTTGCTGCACCGAATACGACACATCGAGCGTGGCGCAATTCACGATGGTGACCGCCACGATGAGCAGGATGCCAAAGATGATAATCCAAACATACGAAGCATTGCCGTTACCCACACTTTCCGGGTCGTTGTAATCGGTGTGCAGGTGGATGTCGCGTAAAGGCTGGAATTCCAACCATTTCTGCTTATCGTACTTCTCCGTTTGGATGTTGGCCAAGCGTTTCATCTCTGCCTTGCTGAACAGCGCGTTTTCCCTTAATTTGACATAAATCGTCTGGTTTTCAGTGATGTTGCGGTAAAGATTAAGTTGACGGCTATCCATCGGCATCACCACCTCGAAAGGCAGATGCGTGTTGGTTGGCACATCAACCACCAATGCAACAGTGTAAACGGTCTCAATATGCATATAGGAACAGACCAAAGGCTGCCCTATGGCCGAGCCGTCAAAAAGCTTTTTCGCCATCTCTTTGGAAATTGCCGCTTCGTTGGGTTTGAGAATGTGATGAGGTTCACCTTCCACTACGGGATAGGTAAACACATTGAAGAAATTGTCGCTGGTCGTCAAAGCCATCACCTCGAAAGATTCGTTGCGTTCCATATCCCTGACCGTGTTGGGATTCATGTTGGTATAGTGTGAAACCACGCTCACACATTCCTCCACCTGAGGCACGGCATCAGGCAAGTCATAGCGCAATTGGCAGACTCCGCCTGTGTATCTTGTGCCCGTGGCCTTATCCACCGACACCAAACGGTAAATTCGGTCGCCGTCCTCAACAAAACGGTCGTAGGAAAACTCGTGCAGCACCCATTGGAACAGCAAAGTGGCCGCCGTAATGCCAATCATCAAGCAAAAAGTGTTGATGAGGAAATGCTTGTGTTTGGGTCTAAGAATGGTATTGTTCATACTGTTGTTATTTCAATTTGATGAGATAAAAATGTCAAATAAGGAAATGAGTAAACAATCTTTATGCCAAAATCACAAAACAATATGAATCAACAAAATACGATTTTGCCCTTTTGTAAAAGTGTAAAGCTTCTTTACAGTGGTGTAAAGAAACTTTACAGTGAACGCGTCTTTCTAACTCGTCGTATACATAATGAATGAGAAACATAATAGTGCCTATTTCAAAAAAGATTGTTATTTTTGCACTCAAGAAAATGAATTGGATATGACGACATTGCAATTAAACGAGGCCTTATTCCATGAGCTGAACATCATCGTTTCTGATGAGGAAATGATGAAAGAAGCCATAAAGGCACTCCGACTCATTGTCCTGAATTGGGGAAAAATCGCTCCCGAAAAGAGCGAAGAAGAGCATGGAGTGGGACTCCCTGATGCCATCAAGCAGATGCGAGGTGTGGTGGCATTTACTCCAGAAGAAATCGATAGCGACGACCGACTTTCATATCTCCACAGCAAATGAGACGCGTTTTTATTGACACCAACATTCTGATCGATTTTGTTGAAAACAGGCCAGGAGCTGATGCCGCCGAAAAGGTTCTTGAAAACGGCGCGAACAAGGTGATTTCCCTTTTCGCATCCCCTTTGACATTTGCCAACATGGCCTATATTTTGGGCAAACGCTTCGACAAGGAAAAACTATATCCGATGCTTGACGCTCTGGAAAAACAAATAGTGGTTCTTCCCATGGACCGAGACCAATTACGCAAAGCCATTGATTCACCGTCGAAAGATTTTGAAGACATGCTCCAATACCAATGCGCCTTGGCTGGCAACTGTGATGTCATTCTTACCAGAGATGCCAAAGGTTTTTCCGAGTATTCGCTTATTCCTCTTATGTCAGCCGACGAATTCATCAATTTATATGTTTAACTAAGGATTGCACGAAATCGAAGATTAGTCACAAAACCAATTTGGCGGAAATCCGTTTCCTCCGTGCAATCCGTAGTTTTTACTAATCATTCCTTCTTCAAAGCCATCACGGGATTCACCCGAGCCACGGAGACGATCTGCCACAGCACCGAGCCGATGGCGATGACGAACGACAGCACCACCGTCACCACGATGATCCACGGATACAGGTCGATGCGGTAGACGAAATCCTCCAAATAGCGTCCGCACACCCAAACCGCTATGGGAATGGCGATGACATTGGCGATGAGAATCATGATGATGTATTCCTTCAGATTGCGGCGAATCTCACTCTGCATCGTGCCGCCAAACACCTTGCGGACGGCGATGGTTTTCTCGCGCTCGGAGGCGAAATGCGTACTCATGGCCACGAGACCTAATAGCGACAGCAACACCGCCACTGCCATGAACATATCCACAAGGCGCATCCTGTTTTTGGTTCCCTGCAAATCTTGCAGCAGCATATTGTCGATAAAGTCGGCGGTAGCTTCCCAATAAACGGATTTCTTACTCATGTGTTTATCATACACCCCCATGATGGCCTTACGAGCCTCTGCATGGTCGCCCACAATCTCTAATACGGGATGATGCGTCACCCCTCTAAACATCGGTTCCTTACCTACAATTTGCACTGCGCCGAAGGTCTCGTCCACTACATGCGCCGCGTCAGTAATGGCAAAATCCCCCACCACACCGCACAAGTCATAACCGACATTCCGCTTGTACCATGCGCCTAGCGAATCAGGGGCGAAGTCCTCCATCGGCATCCCCATCTGGCTTTCCAACAGACCCTGTGTCAACAACCATTGACGTTCATCCAACTGGCCATACATCGCCTTGATGTCAAAGCCAAACATCTCGAAAGCCGTTGTGTCGCACATCAGGTATCTCACTTGAATCCAATTGTCAGGATCGTTGAGACGTTTCCAGCTTGAACCCATACGGGCACCTCCCGGATAACCGTAGGAATGCCCCATCCGCTTCACGCAAGGCAAAGCCAGCAGGTCGTTCTCAAAGGCCTCGTCGCCCGATAGGATGGACTCGATGAAAAACAGGTTTTCGGTACGGCACCCGACAGGTCTTCGCTCCATGTGGCGCATCTGCACCTCCATCGTGATCACCAAGGCAATCAGCACGATGGCGATAACATTCTGCAAGACGATGAACACCTTCGAGAGCACCATCTTGTTGCGAAAGCGGAACGCGCCAGTTACCACGTCGATAGGCTTGGCTCGCGACACCACCGTGGCAGGGATAATGCCTGCTAACAATGCCACTACTACCACCATCAGCAGATAGGCAAGCAAATAGAACGGTGAAAGCAAAACCTTTACACCAATATCACCTCCCAGCAGGCGGTTGACCAGCGGTGCAAGTGCCTCGGCCAACAAGATACCAAGCACCATGCACACCGTGGTAAACGCCAATGACTCAAGCAGGTATTTCCCGATAATTCGACCTTTAGAGGCTCCGTGCAATCGCCTTGTGGCCATCTCCTTGGCCCGTTTGCTCGTCAAAGCCACGTTGAGGTTGATATAGTTGAATATCGAGGAAATCAGCAGCAACAAACCTACCGCCA
>CAMJRR010000034.1 GCA_946408345.1 uncultured Bacteroidales bacterium
GTTTTGGCAGCCTGTACACGGTGAGCGTAGAGGCCAGTCCCGAGGATGCGGGCACAATTACTGGGATGGGAGACTATCTATGGGGCAGTGAAGCAAACCTGACTGCCTATGCTAACGAAGGCTACATCTTCAACAACTGGACTTTGGATGGTGAGATTGTCTCAACGGAGCCTTCCTATACTTTCACGGTCACTGAATCCGTGAACCTTACGGCCAACTTCAACATCGTACGCACGTATCAGCTTGCCCAAGGCTGGAACTGGTGGTCGACCAACCTCGAAATCACATTGGACGACTTAAAGGCAGCCCTTGTGGAAGCTTTGCCAGGCACATCGATAACCATCCAATCGCAGACGTTGAACACCTCTTACAACCCCAATATCCACCGTTGGAATGGAAGGCTGAATACGTTGGATGTGGCCTATATGTACAAGATCTCGGTCGTTGCCGACTGTGAGATTTCTTTGGGAGGTATGCCTATTAATCCTTTAGAGCATCCCATTACCCTCCAAAATGGCTCAACGTGGATAGGGTATCCACTCGACGAGAGTATGGCCGTCAACGATGCTATGGATGGTTTTTCTTCGATTAGTGGCGATATAATTCAGTCACAGACAAATAATTGCGTTTTTGTTAGAGGGGTATGGAGAGGTTCAGTGACCACGCTTTATCCAGGATATGGCTATATATTCCAATCGAATTCGACCGATGATAGGACGCTTATCTTCCCGGCAGGTACAAGATAGGCAAATAACCATCGCCTTGATAAACCAAATCGAAAAACGACTGCTCTCTGATGAGGGCGGTCGTTTTTGTGAAAGGCTTGCTTTTGCTTTACTAAGGACTTGCTCCCTAATCCATTGCGAAAAGAAATTTTTTTCTTTTTCTATGATTAAAAGGAAAAAATCTCTATATTTGACCCCCGTTAAACGAACGAATTGTCTCACCAAACCATCACCAATGTAATCTCCCCACATTTAAAGAACTAAATACACAATTTTTAAAACAATAATACTATGAAAAACAGGTTTTTACAAATGAAAAGGGCGTTGAGTACCGTCCTGTTCGTCTTGCTGCTAAGTGCAATTGGGATGACAAAAGGCTTTGCCTACGATTTCTCTGAGGTTTGCGTCACTGGGCAAACCTTGTACTACAAAATTACTGATGCCACCAATCATTATGTGGAACTGACTTGTCCAGGTGCAAGCAACTGGAACGGTTGGTCGGGATATGAACGACCTGCTGGCGATGTCATCTTGCCTGAAAACTTGCAGTATGATGGTGCGACCTATACTATCACCGCGATAGGCAATTATGCTTTCTATAATTGTGATGGATTGACCTCGTTAGTGATGCCGAATACCGTGACCTCGTTAGGCTATAGCGCTTTTAATGATTGCAATAACTTGACCTCAATCAATCTGCCGAATTCCGTGACCTCGATTGGAAGTTATGCTTTCTATTATTGCTATAATATGGTCTCGATAGAAATCCCAAATTCCGTAACCTCAATTAATGAGGGAGCTTTTCAGTATTGCAGCGGATTGACTTCGGTAGCGTTGCCGAATTCTTTAACCTCAATAGGCGGTTGGGCTTTTAGTTATTGCAGTAGCTTGACCTCAATAGAAATCCCGAGTTCTGTGAATAACATTGAATCGAATCCTTTTACTGGATGTAGCAGCTTGGTGCAAATCACAGTGGCCTCCGACAATGCCTACTATGATTCACGCGGGAACTGCAAGGCCATCATAAATAAAAGCACCAATGCCTTGGTGGTAGGCTGCAAATACACGGTGATACCGAACTCCGTGACCTCGATAGCCGAGAATGCTTTCTATGAGTGCTATGACTTGACCTCGATAACGATTCCAAATTCCGTGACTTCAATAGGCTACTATGCTTTCTACAATTGCTATAACTTGACTTCGATTGTAATCCCAAATTCTGTGACTTTGATTGATGATGATGCTTTTGAGTCTTGTAGTGGCTTGGCTACGGTGGCCTTAGGCAATTCCTTGACTACGATAGGGAATAATGTTTTTTATAATTGCGAAGGATTGACCTCAATAGAAATCCCGAATTCTGTGACTTCGATTGGTGGCTGGGCTTTCGGGTATTGCACCAATTTGACCTCGATTGAGATTCCTGGTTCCGTGACCTCAATAGGCGACAATCCGTTCTCAGCTTGCAACAGCTTGGAGCAAATTGTAGTGGCTTCCGATAATCCCTACTATGATTCCAGAGAGGACTGCAATGCCATCATCAATACCAACACAAATACATTGGTGGCGGGTTGCAAAAACACAGTGATTCCGAATTCCGTGACCTCGATAGGCGGTTATGCTTTCCATTCTTGTTACAATTTGACTTCAATAGAGATTCCGAATTCCGTAACTTCAATTGCTTACGATGCATTTTATTCTTGCAATGGATTAACCTCAATAGAGATTCCGAATTCCGTGACCTCGATAGGCTACGACGCTTTTGAGTACTGTTATGGTTTGACTTCATTAACCATTGGCAGTTCCGTGTCCTCAATAGGCGGTTATGCTTTCTATGGTTGTAACAAGCTAAACTCTATGACGGTGCTTGCCGAAACGCTACCTTCTTTGGGCTATTCTGCATTTAATAATGTTCCCACCAATATTCCGGTATATGTGCCATGCAGCGCTGTGGAAAACTATCAGGCTGCGAATGGATGGAGTAACTTCACCAACATTATTGGCTTATGTTCTGGCTATGTGTCTGTAACGGTCAATCCATCCGATGGTGGTACGGTTGCGGGCGCAGGTTACTATTATAGTGGTGATGTCTGTGTTTTGACGGCAACACCAAACTCGGGCTATGATTTTGTAAACTGGACGGAAAACGGGATGATCGTTTCGACAGATGCGGTGTATTCGTTCTATGCCCGTCCAACCACTGTGGTGGCCAATTTCTGTTCCAACCTTCCTATTGTCTTTGCGGATGACAACGTAAAAGCCCTTTGTGTGAATAATTGGGACACGAATGGCGACGGCGAGCTGAGTTATGCCGAAGCTGCCTCTGTGAGAAGCCTTGGTGAAGTGTTCAGATACAATACCTCAATTACATCCTTTGATGAATTACAGTATTTTATTGGCTTGAGTTCTATAGGCAGTTCGGCATTCTATAGTTGCTCTAACCTGACTTCAATAGTGTTGCCTAGTTCTGTAAACTCGATAGAAAGTTATGCTTTCTACTCTTGTAGAGCCCTGACTGCGATTGAGATTCCAAGTTCCGTGACCTCGATAGGTTATGATGCGTTCTATTATTGTGAGAATTTGACTTCGATAGAGATTCCGAGTTCCGTGACTTCAATAGGTGGTTATGCTTTTTATTTTTGCACTGGATTGACCTCGATAGAGATTCCGAGTTCTGTGACCTCCATAGGTGATAATCCATTCTCAGCTTGTAGCAGTTTGGAGCAAATCGTTGTGGCTTCCGATAATCCCAACTACGATTCCAGAGGGAATTGCAATGCCATTATTAATTCAAACACCAATGTGTTGGTGACGGGTTGCATAAATACTGTGATCCCCGATGCCGTGACCACAATAGGCCGTTCTGCTTTTCATAATTGCAACTTGACCTCAATATCGCTGCCGGATTCTCTGGCCTTGATTGTCGATTACGCTTTCAATAATTGCACCAACTTGGCCTCGATAGAAATTCCGAATTCCGTGACTTCATTAGGCAGTTATTCTTTTTATAATTGCACAAGTTTGGCTTCATTAACCATCGGGAATTCTGTGGCCACGATAGGTGGTTATGCTTTCTATAATTGTGGCTTAAATTCATTGGCTGTGTTTGCTGAAACACCACCTGCTTTGGGAAATAATACGTTTTATAATGTTCCTATGAATATTTCAGTTTGTGTTCCATGTGGTTCGGTGGAAAATTACCAAACTGCGAATGGCTGGAGTGGTTTTACCAATATGATGGAAATGTGTTCTGGAACAGTAGCGGTAACGGTCAATCCGTCTGAAGGCGGTACGGTTTCGGGTGCAGGCTATTATACTGGTGGTGCGGTCTGTGTTTTGACAGCGACTTCAAACCAAGGCTTTGAATTTGCCAATTGGACGGAAAACGGCAGGGTCGTTTCAACCGAATCGATTTACTCGTTCTATGCACACCCAACCACTCTGATGGCCAATTTCTGTTCCAACAGTCCTATTGTCTTTGCCGATGCCAATGTGAAAGCTATCTGCGTGGAAAACTGGGATACCAATGGCGACGGCGAGCTGAGCTATGCCGAAGCTGCTGCCGTTACCGACTTGGGCCAGGTGTTTAGAAGCAAATCCTCAATTACATCCTTCGATGAGTTACGGTATTTTATTAGCCTAAACTCAATAAGCAATTATGCTTTCTACTATTGTACAAGTCTGACCTCAGTAGAGTTTCCGAGTTCCGTGACCTCAATAGGCAGTTATGCTTTTAGTTATTGCAACAGCTTGACCTCTATAGATCTGCCGAATTCCTTGATTTCAATTGGTTCTTATGCTTTCTATAGTTGCACTAACTTGACTTCTATAGAGATTCCGAATACCGTGACCTCGATAAGCAATTATGCTTTCGGTTATTGCAATGGCCTGACCTCAATAGAGTTGCCGAATTCTTTGATTTCGGTTGGCTCTTCTGCTTTCTATAGATGCATTAACTTGAACTCGATAGAGCTTCCTAATTCATTGACCACAATAGGTAGTTGGGCATTTGGATACTGCCAAGGTCTTACTGAGATAGTCATTCCAAGTTCTGTGACATCGATAAGTGATAATCCATTCGTTAATTGTAGTGGTTTGGAACAAATTGTGGTGGCTTCGGACAATACCAACTATGATTCCAGAGGAAACTGCAACGCCATCATCAGAACCAACACCAACGCATTGGTTGTTGGGTGCAAAAACACTGTAATACCCAATTCCGTGACCTCGATTGGCAATTATGCGTTCTATTATTGCACTGGCCTGACCTCAATAAATCTGCCGAGTTCCGTGACCTCGATAGGTTATGAGGCTTTTGGTTATTGCAACGACTTGACCTCAATAGAAATCCCGAATTCCGTTGTCTCAATAGGCAGTTCCGCTTTTTATTCTTGCACCAATCTGACATCGATATCCATCGGCAATTCCGTGACCACGATAGCCGAATATGCCTTCTATAATTGCTATGGATTACCTTCGGTTGTGATTCCGAATTCCGTGACCACAATAGGCTATGAGGCTTTTGGGTATTGCGGCGGCTTGACCTCTTTAACCATAGGCAGTTCCGTGAACACGATATCCGAGTATGCTTTTAATTATTGCTCTGGATTAAGTACAATCACGGTACTTGCCGAAACACCTCCTACTTTTGAGATATACGATGGTGTTGGGGCTTTCTATGATGTAAACACTTCAATTCCAATGTATGTGCCTTGCGAGGCATTAGAGGCTTATCAAAATGCTGAGGGATGGAACGATTTCACCAACATAATGGAATTGTGTCCGGGAGCCATTACCGTTGCAGCTTCTCCAGCAGAAGGCGGCACGGTGACAGGCGGTGGCTCGTTTGAAGGCGGTGCTGTCTGCACACTGACTGCTACGGCCAATCCTGGATACTATTTCCTAAACTGGACAGAAAACGGTGAGGAAGTTTCCACCGATACTGAGTACACTTTCATAGTTACTGGTGACAGGAACCTTGTGGCTAACTTCTTCACAAACCATTGGACTGCGGTAAGTTACCAAAACAGTATGTTTATGATAGGAGTGGTGAAGATAGATGGCGTTGAACAGACATCTTCTGGGCTTGAGTTGGGTGCTTTCTGCAATAATGAGTGCCGTGGAACGGAGTTTCCTGTTTTTGAGGATGGCCAATGGCTGTATTATATAAACATTGGAGGCAACAACGGGGATAACATCACTTTCCGTTTATACGACCATGCCCTTCAGCAAGAGTTGGAATTGAATTGTTTCTCCGAGGTGACCTTTGAAATTTACGGTTTAATTGGAATGGATGAGCCTTACGAAGTACAATTTGGCAGTATCCACACTATTTCAACCACAGCCTCCGAAGGCGGTTCGGTGAATGGTGGTGGCGTGTTCAGTTATGGCACTTATTGCACGGTAACAGCGACACCGGATGAAGGCTACTTGTTCCTGAATTGGAGCATTAACGGCGAAGTGGTCAGTTGTAATGCCACCTACAGTTTCCCCGTGACCGAAGATGCCAACCTTGAGGCAGTCTTTATGTTCCTCGAAGGAACACTTGTCGGTTCAGGCGAGTCGACAAACGTGTATTTGCCGAGTTATTCATGGTTCCGTTATACCCTTTCCCAGCAGATTTACACGCCAGATGAGATAGGAACTTCAGGAGAGATTACTTCCATTTCCTATTTCAATGCAGGTGCGATGAAGACCCGCAATTACAACATCTATATGGTGAATACCGATAAATCAGTATTTGAGAACAATACGGATTGGATTGCTGTGACGGAAGCCGACCTTGTATTTAGTGGTCTCGTGACTATGACCAGAGGTTATTGGACTACCATCGTCCTTGACACACCTTTCGCTTACAATGGACATTCCAACCTTGCGATAGTCATTGATGATAATACTGGATCCTATTCTTCACCCGACATGGCCTGTAGAGTATATTATGCCAATAGTAACCAAGCTATCCGTGTATATAGCGACAACACCAACTATGATCCATATAATCCATCAGGATATAATGGCACACGTCATTCTGTGAAAAACCAAATCATCTTTGACATCAATTCAACAGAACGGACCTATCATCTGGCACAAGGCTGGAACTGGTGGTCGGCTAACCTTGACATTACTTTAGACCAGCTTAAGGCAGCCCTTGTGGAAGCATTGCCAAACACCCCCATCACTATCCAGTCGCAAACACTGAACACCTCCTACAATCCCAACAACCACCGTTGGAATGGACGGCTGAACACGTTGGATGTGGCCTATATGTACAAGATTTCGGTTGTTGCCGAATGTGATATTACTTTGGAAGGTGTATCTATTAATCCTTTAGAGCACCCCATTACCATCCAAAATGGTTCAACGTGGATAGGGTATCCACTCAGCGAGAGCATGCTCGTCAATGAGGCCCTAGCTGGATTCTCCTCGATTAGTGGCGACATAATTCAGTCCCAGACAAACAATTGCATTTTTATTAGAGGTTTATGGAGAGGAGCAGTGAACACGCTTTATCCAGGTTATGGCTATATATTCCAATCGAATTCGCCCGACAATAGGACGCTTATCTTCCCAACAGGAACAAGATGACCTACTTGAAGTCTTGAAAAGGTTGGGGTCTTTGGAGCTAGCTCCAAAGACCCCAACCTTATTTGTTTGGAACACAATCCATTCTTCTGAGAAACTTCCAGCCGTCATTCCCTCAAACTCTGTCGGGCATAAGGCACCAAGTCCTGTGATGCGAATTCGCCTTTTAGAAACTTGAAATAGCCTGCCACGGCGACCATGGCGGCGTTGTCGGTGGAGTAGGAGAGTCGTGGGATGAACACCTTCCAATGGTACTTTTCGCCTAAAGCGATCATGGCATTGTGTAGGCCGCTGTTAGCACTCACACCGCCAGCTATTGCCACGGTCTTGATGCCCGTTTGCTTGCTGGCTTTTACCAACTTGTTCATCAAGATGTCGATGATGGTCTTCTGCACCGAAGCACAGAGGTCAGCCTTGTTTTCTTCTATGAAGTTAGGGTTGACCTTCAGATTGTCGCGGACGGTGTATAAAATGCTTGTCTTCAGTCCGCTGAAGCTGTAATCCAAATTGGGAATCTGAGGCTTGGCGAAAATGAAAGCGTTGGGGTTGCCTATTTTGGCCAACTTGTCGATGACGGGACCGCCTGGGTAGGGCAGCCCCAAGATTTTGGCTGTCTTGTCGAAAGCTTCGCCCGCCGCATCGTCGATGGTCTTGCCTATGACTTCCATATCGAAATAGTCCTTTACTACAACGATTTGAGTATGGCCGCCTGAAACGGTAAGGCACAAAAATGGAAAGTCAGGCACCTCAGTGTGGGTGTCATCGGTGGCGAAATGCACCAAGATATGGGCATTCATATGGTCAATCTCCACCATCGGGATGTTCAAGGTTTGTGCGAAAGCCTTTGCAAACGAGGTCCCTACAAGTAATGAGCCCAAAAGTCCGGGCCCACGTGTAAAAGCGATGGCGGATAATTGATTTTTTTCTATTTTTGCAGTCTTCAAGGCAGTGTCGATGACGGGGATGATATTCTGCTGGTGGGCACGCGAGGCAAGTTCGGGGACGACACCACCATATTGCTCGTGAACCTTCTGACTTGCAATGACATTGGAGAGCACACGTGTGCCTTGGAGTACTGCAGCAGAAGTGTCGTCGCACGATGACTCAATGCCTAAAATATATTCGTTCATAGGTCTCAATTTGGAGGGTCAAAAGTATTAAAAAAAAGATTATCCATAGCATTTTGATTGTTTTTGTGGTGTTGCTGGCCATCATCACCAGTTTTTTTATTGCCATACAAGACCCTATCATTCAGAAGTTTGCGGTTCGATTTGCTGGCGGTTATCTTTCAGAAAAAACTGGTGCCGACATCAAGGTGGGACGTTTGGTGGTTACACCCGATTTTAGAGTCTTGATAGAAGATGTTTCCGTCAAAGATTTGAAAAACAGCGATTTGGCAAGGATTGGGTCGCTCCATTCAAGAATTGATATTGGAGAGCTGTTGGATGGTAAAGTTCACCTCAATCATGTGGAATTGGAGGATACGGAGGCCAATTTGATTCAATATGAAGGTGAGGACAGACTCAATTTTGCATTTTTGTTGGATGCATTTGCCTCTGATACGACCAAGGAATCCAAGCCTATGCCCATCATCGTCGACAAGATTTCCCTGAGGAATGTTGATTTTATGCTTTGGAACCAAAACAAGGCCGATTCCTTGAAGACTGCTAGGCATCTGATGGATTATTCACATCTTGACCTCGATGACATCAATTTGGAAGCCAGCGGTTTCTATATGTTTGGGGATTCCATTCGCGCCAATATTGCCAACCTGAGTGCTACCGAACTCAGCGGGCTCGAACTGAAGCATTTTGAAACGGATGCTTTGGTTTCGTCAAAAGGGATTTTCCTCGAAGGCTTAAAGATGGAGACCAACAACAGCAATTTCGACCTCGACCTCAATATGTTGTACAATGGTTTCGACGACTTCAGCAGTTTTGTCGATTCTGTTGTTTTTGATGCCACAATACGATCAACCGATGTGATGCTGTCGGACATTGGGGTGTTCACTGAAGTGATGTATAAGATGCCTGAGCGCGTGAAGTTTGAAGGTCGATTCACAGGTCCAATCGAGCACTTCCGTGTGGATGACATTAAAGCGGAATTAGGTAAATCCACTTCATTTAGAGGTAGCATAAGTATGCATCCTCTTGATTTTGAGAACGGTGAACATACACTCAAAATTAAGAATATGTATTTTACCTACGATGACTTAGCTAATTTCCATATCCCATCCAGCACCAAGACCATACCTATGCCAGAGTCGTTGCGAGCAATGGAGAACGGGCGACTGTCATTGGATTTCAAAGGATCATATAGTAATTTTTTCTCCGACATTAGCCTTAAGTCAGGAATTGGCGACATAGATGCTTCCATCGCCCGTGCGAAAGACGCCAAGGGCAACAATCAGTTCTCAGGTCATGTGGATGCCGAACGGGTCAAAGCGGGATTGGTGGCCAATGCCCGGAAATATGTAGGCGACCTTGACTTAAACGCGAACTTTACGGCAACCTTCCCTAAAAAGGGCAATCCTGAGTTTTGGATTGATGGCTATGCCAATCAAGCTGAATTGTTAGGAAACCATATTGATGAGGTCAAATTGGATGGTAGCCTCAGCGAGAATCGATTCAAAGGAAAGATTAGGGTTGATGACGATGATATGTTCCTCGATTTCAATGGTTTGGTTGATTTTGAGAACAAAAAGCATCCCAAGTCGGACTTTAGGGCTGTGATTAGAAATGCCAATTTGCATAAACTGCATCTCTTCAACGAAGAAGAAGTGTCTGAGTTAAGTACGAAGATTTATGTCAATATGACGGGCTTCGACCTTGATAATTTGGAAGGCGAGGTTCACCTTGACAGCACACTTTATCGTGACAGCCGAGGCAGTTATTTTATGGAAGACTTCTCGGCATCTCTCGTCAATGACAATATGATGCAGCGTCGCATCAACATCAATTGCGACTTCCTTGATTTCGAGATGGCAGGACAGGTCAATTTTGCTAGCCTGATGATGACGCTGAACGAATATGCCGATTCGTTTGTGCATTTTCCTGTCTGGCAAACCAATAGGGATGATTTCCAGAAATACAAGTTCAAGCACGATGTTGACCAGGATTTCATTGCTCAACTGACACTTAAGGACACAAAGACCATCAGCCGGTTGCTGATGCCCTCTGTGAGCATTGCAAATAATACGACGCTGAAGTTTAACTTTACCTCGCGTTCGAATTCGCTTGATTTGACATTGCGCTCGAAAAACGTACAGGTCGGGGACTTGTCTCTCAACAATTTGGAAGTGAAGAGCTTCAATTTGAGGAATGCGGCTTTCTCTTCGTTTAAGTTGGATGAAATCAAATACAGGAATATTACCGAATCCGATACTTTGGAATTGGGGCTGGATGATTTTGCCATCACGACAAGATTGACCAACGATACCGTTTTCGCACGTATCCGTTGGGATGATGGTCTTGAGGAATACCACAATAAAGCATTGATTGAGACCTATTTCCATCCACATGATTTAGGAGGTATTTTCTCCATTACTCAGGCCGACCTTATAATTAATGACTCCACTTGGACTGTCTCTCCTAACAATTTCATTGATCTTTCTGATGGTCGAGTGAACATTTCCAATCTGATGTTTTCGCATAATAAGCAGTCTATCCTTGCCGATGGATATACTCCTATAAATGAGGGTGATACGCTTTCTCTTCAACTGCGTAAATTCGATGTGTCCAATTTCGACTTTTTCTTCCTGACCAAAGGCTTTAACGTGGATGGCTTCATTTCTGGTGACGCTATGTTGAGTGGATTAAAAGCCACTCCGATGGTCTTGGCCGATGTCAGAATCGACCAGCTTGGCGTTAACGACGACTTGATTGGTGATGCAGTTATTGAAAGCGTTTGGGACAACGAGGACAAGTCTGTGGATGTGGATGCCAACATCTATAACCAAGACAAGCGAATGCTGAACATTTATGGCTCTTACTATACGGCGAAGGAGGACGATAATCTTGATTTCACCGTCAATCTGGATTCGCTACGATTGGCTATTGCTAGTCCGTTTTTGACGGGTGTAGTGTCGCGGATGCAGGGCTTTGGTACGGGACGGGTCGATATCACCGGGTCACTCAAGGAGCCTGACATCAATGGAAGATTAAGGGTAATCAACGGAGGCTGCAAAATCGATTATCTAAACACTTTCTATACTTTCAGCCCGACTGTACTGATTGACAACAAGACTATCTCGTTTGAAAATCTTGTTTTGACTGATACCTTGAACAACACAGCCCTTGTGGAAGGACAAATCAACCACAATCGTTTTAAAGACATCAATTTGGACTTGAAGATGCATCCCAGGTCGTTCCTGGCCATGGCCACGACAAGCCAGGACAATGATAGCTTCTATGGTACTGCTGTCGCCAACGGGTTGGTTACCGTAAAAGGTCCGTTTGATAACATCTATCTTGATATCAAGGCGGGGACAAGGAGTGGGACAAACATTACCATTCCACTCAACAAGGCTTCTACGGTGAAGGAACACGATTTCATTGTGTTTATCAATCCTAACGAAGAAATGGGAGAGGATGAGACCGCCGTACAAGAGGTAAAGAAAAAAAGCAATTTTGCTCTTGATCTTGATGTGAATGCCACCAAAGACGCAGTCCTGAAAATCATCCTTCCTGCCGATTTGGGTCTCATTGAGGCTTCGGGCAACGGTAACGTGAAGTTGGGTATGGCCACAACAGAAGCGATGACGATGTATGGTAACTATACCATTGAGTCAGGTCGTTTCAATCTGAATTTCAAGAATGTGGTGACCAAGATGTTTTCTTTGCAGAAGGGTGGCACTATCTCATGGTCGGGGAGTCCGACCGATGGACGCATCAATGCAACCGGTGTCTATTCGGTCAAGAGCTCATTGGCCGATTTGGGTGTCCAAGTTGACAGCACCTCCTCAACGAGTAGCAATGTCAATGTCGAGTGTCTCATCCATCTGAAGGATGCCCTGCTCAATCCGACGATTTCTTTCGGGATGCGGCTTCCCAATGCCAGTGAGGACATAATACAAACAGTTTATTCGTTGGTTGATACGACAAACCAGTCGGTGATGACCACCCAAGCGCTGTCGCTTTTGCTCCTAGGTAGGTTTGCCTATGCGGGCGGATCGGCTTCAGCCTCGCAGAATCTGGATATTGGCCAACTGTTTTCAACCAAGATGCAATTCGACATTACCAAGAACTTGAATTTGGGCTTCAGCTATCACTACGGAAACATCGACTCTTTCGACGAATATCAAGTGGCTTTGAGGACACAATTGTTTGAAGACCGCTTGACCATCGAGACCAATGTGGGCTTGATGTCGAGCAACAATGCCAGCAATGTTTCCAATATCGTTGGCGAGTTTGATTTGTATTACAAGTTGAGCAAGGACGGACGGTTGCAAGGTCATTTCTACAACCATTCCAATTACAACACCAATTATAACAGCTTTGCCATTGATCGACGGGCACCCTATACACAAGGATTAGGTCTTTCCTATAGCAAGTCTTTCCGTAAGTTCATAGATTTGTTCAAAAAGCCCTATGTGCCCACTTCCAACCAGCCACTCATTGCGCCAAAAAAACAGAAAAAGAACTGACAATTATGGGAACAACTACCAATTTCAAAGTCTTCCAGGCGTCGGCAGGTGCGGGAAAGACTTTTACGCTCATTAAGGAATATCTGAAGCTTTGTCTTGCCAATAAAGGAACTATAAACAATTTCAGAAACATCCTTGCCATCACCTTCACCAATGCAGCGGCTAACGACATGAAAGCCAAAATCGTGAAGACACTTCGCGAAATCATCGACAGCGAGAAGGTCAATCCTAATTCGATGGAGGCCATATTAATGGAAGAATTGGGTATCAGCGATGCCGAATTGAAAAGCAATTCACAACGCCTGATGACTTGTATTATGCACGACTATAGCAGCTTTTGCGTGAGCACCATCGATGCTTTTGTTCAAAAGCTATCGCGAAGCTTTGCCTATGATTTGGGGTTGCCGAGCCAATATTCAGTCAGTATCGACACGGACGAGGTGGCAGAGACCATTACGGAGCAATTGGGATTGAGAATCAGCGATCAAGACGATTTTTTTACGCGCTTGTTGGTCGACTTCAGCAATAACCAGTTCGACAGCCAACGCTCGACAGCCCTTGAGAGTCAGCTTTCCGACTTTATCGCCAAACTGATGACCGAAAAGGCATACCAAAAGGATGAGAAGAACAACATCAAAAACTATTCCCAATACAAGCAAACCATTGATTACCTGAATGATAAAATGAGAAGCTTTGAACAAATCATACAAAGGCATTTGGATGATTTTGGACGCCTTGAAAGACAATATGGTTTCAGAGATGAGTTTTATGCCTACGGACGAAACGGCTTCATTTCATACGTCAGGAAGTTGTCGGCAAAGGTGTACGAACAGCCCAGCCCCCGATTCAATGGCGTACTTGAAAAGGGGAATTGTTTCTCGAAAGAAGGTGAGAAACAGTTAGGAAAAACACAGGTTGAAACCATAAATGCCGCTTTGTTGCCTGTGCTTCAAGCGTTGAAAAACGATGTTGAGAATGGATTGGGGCTGTTTCTTTTTTACAAAACCCAAAAGGATTTGCTTTATCTCTATGCGCTACGCGCACAGATTCGGATGGAGTTCGATGCCTTGGCTAACGAAGAGGAAATTGTTCATATCTCCGAATTCAATAAGTTGCTCAACACGGTGATGGGTGACTTCTCGGTTCCCTTTGTGTACGAACGCATTGGCGAGCATTTCCACCATGTGTTTGTGGACGAGTTTCAGGACACTTCTGTGCTGCAATGGCAGAACCTATTACCATTGGTTGACAACGGTTTGGCAGAAGGTGAGATGAGCATGGTGGTAGGCGATGGCAAGCAGTCCATTTACCGTTTCCGCAGCGGCGAAGTGGAGCAGATAGTTAGCCTGCCGGAGATTTATGCCTTGCCCAAAGACGAACGCGAGGCTGCTTTTCGTCAGTTTGAGCAGAATCTGAAAGACAATTTCGCTTTCAAGAATCTAGACACCAACTATCGCTCCTATGCCCAGGTTGTCGAATTCAACAATGCTTTTTTCGAATCGGTTTACACTTACCTGTCGTCTGATTTGCAAAAGGTGTATGTGTCAGAAAAGCCAGGCTCCAACGAGAAAGTTGACATTGTCCAAAAGATTAACAAAACTAACGATGAGGGTCTGGTGCAAGTGGAGCTCTATGATGACGAAAACCAGCCAAATTACTGTTTTGAAAGGGTAGAGGCCATTATACATGACCTCATCGAGACGAAGGGCTATCAGTATGCTGACATCGCCTTGCTGACCCGTAAGTCGGATTATGGCTCGGAAATGGCCAACTATTTGAACGACAATGGGATTCCTGTCATCTCGCAAGACTCAATTTTGCTTAAGTCGTCCGACAAGGTGCAGCTGATGGTGAACACCTTGCGTTATTTGCTTTATGGTGATAACGAAACGAATGTTGCCAACGTGTTGTTTTATTGGAAGCTGACGCAAGAGCCTGATTTTAATGGGGACATCAGTCACGTTTTCTGTGAAGTGAAGTCGATTGCGCAGGGAGAGACAGCGATTGAGCCCTTGATGGGTTTGGGTGAAGCAGGTTTGTTACAAAGTGCCCTCTCCAAGGCGACTTGTCTTTATGACCTTTGCGCCAATTTGTTGCGCATCTTCCATTTCGATACCATCCATGATGCTTTCCTCAATTATTTCATGGAAGAGGTATTCAAGTATCAATCAGGGATAAAAGAGGGTATTGCTGACTTTTTATCATATTGGGACAAAAAACA
Source organism: uncultured Bacteroidales bacterium (assembly GCA_946408345.1). Taxonomy (GTDB): domain Bacteria; phylum Bacteroidota; class Bacteroidia; order Bacteroidales; family F082; genus Limimorpha. The sequence continues at coordinate 15,170 of CAMJRR010000034.1, forward strand.
GGACAAGCTTGCTGTAATGTCGGTAAGTGGCAATGCGGTGAAGATCATGACGATACACAAGTCGAAGGGATTGGAGTTCCCTGTGGTCATCTATCCTGAGGCCATCATCGACTTGGACGAAAAGCTGAACGCCAGCAAGGCGGCTGAGGAATGGTTGCGTCCCGAAGATTTGGGCTATGATGCCATCCCTAATTTGGAAAAGGTGCTGTTCAAATTGGATAAGAACGCGGAGAATATGGGTGGGAAGGCCTTGGAAAAGGTTGAAAAGGAAAAGGAAAGCAATAGATTGGACAACCTCAATTTGCTTTATGTCGCTTTCACTCGTGCCGTGCAGCGGTTGTATATTATTGCCAAGCAGGGCAAGGCTGACAAGTCCAATATCATCCGTGATTTTCTTAAAGACAAGGAAGGAATGCCAAGCGATAATGCCATGGTGTATCAATTTGGCAGTACCGATTTCTTGAAACCGAAAGAAAAGCAGAAGGAAGAAAAGAAAGAATTAAAGACCGAGTCTGTGGCAGGGGATTGGTTTAGGAAAATCAATGTCGATTCTAATCCGACGATGGTTTGGCAGTCGAAGAGCGACAAGCTAGTGCCGCGTGAGTTTGGCGAGTTGGTGCATGAGAAATTGGCGAAGATGCACACAGCTGACGATATAGAGCAGGTGTTGTCGCCTGTCGTTTCTGATGGCACTATCGATCAAGAGACCGCTGATTGGATTCGTGACAAGTTCTTGCAAATGGCACAAAATCCACTGATTTCAGCAGCCTTCGATTCCTCTGCCAAAGTGAAGACGGAGAGTGAAATCCTTTATCAAGGCAAGATGCTTCGTTTGGACCGCTATGCCGAGCTTTCTGATACCATCTATCTAATTGACTATAAGACGGGTCAGAAGAAAGAAGAACACCATAATCAGGTCCGTACATACGCCAATGCCTTGAGGGAAATGACTGACAAGGAGATTCGGGGATTCTTGGTGTATCTTTCCGATGGAATTATCTTAGAACAAGTGTGCTAAAAAAAGAGCCTCCGTTTCCGAAGGCTCTTAATCTTAAATTTTGAATTTTAAATCCAAAATTACTTTGCTCTTTCTTCCTCAATAGCGGCCTGAGCAGCAGCCAGACGTGCGACGGGCACGCGGAACGGCGAGCAGCTCACGTAGTTCAAACCGGCCTTGTAGAAGAAGTGGACCGAAGCGGGATCACCGCCGTGTTCACCGCAGACGCCACACTTCAGGTTGGCGCGCTGGCTACGGCCACGCTGCACACCCAACTTGACGAGTTGGCCAACGCCTTCTTGGTCGAGGGTGTTGAACGGGTCGGCAGGGATGATCTTCTCTTCGATGTAGTCCTTCACGATGGCGTTGACGTCGTCGCGGCTGAAGCCGAAGGTCATCTGGGTGAGGTCGTTGGTGCCGAAGCTGAAGAATTCGGCTACGCTGGCGATCTGGTCGGCCACTAAAGTAGCGCGAGGAATCTCAATCATGGTGCCGTACATGTAGTTGATCTTGACACCGAACTTGGCTTCCACTTCAGCCTTCACGCGGTTGGCGATGGCCTTCTGGTGCTCAAGCTCCTTGACGTTGATGGTCAGCGGGACCATGATTTCCAGATGCGGGTCGAAGCCTTCCGTCATCAGTTCAGCGGTGGCCTGGAACAGGGCGCGGAACTGGGTCTCGGTGATCTCGGGATAGACGATGCCGAGGCGGACGCCACGCAGACCCATCATCGGGTTCACTTCGTTGAGGGCGTCGATGCGCTTCTTGATCTCCTCGAAGGTGATGCCACGCTCAGCGGCGAGAGCCTTCTGCTTCTCCTCGGTATGAGGAACGAACTCATGCAAGGGCGGGTCCATCAGACGGAAGGTCAACGGCTTGCCGTTCAAGACCTTCAGCGTGCCCTTGGCAGCGTTCTTGATGTAAGGCTCGAGTTCAGCCAAGGCAGCCACACGCTCTTCGGTGGTGTTGGCCAGGATCATGTTGCGCAGCTTGGCCAGCGGCTCTTCGCTGTTCTTGCCGTAGAACATGTGCTCGATACGGAACAGGCCGATACCCTCGGCGCCGAAGTTGATGGCGTTTTGGGCATCTTCCGGGTTGTCGGCGTTGGTGCGGACACCCATCTTGCGGTACTTGTCGACCAGAGCCATGAACTGCTGGAACAGCGGGTTCTCAGTGGCGTTGATCATACCGACGGGCTCGGCATAGACCCAACCCTTGGAGCCGTTCAAGCTGATGACGTCACCTTCCTTGAACTGCTTGTCACCGATCTTCACGATGCCCTTCTCGAGGTCGATCTTCACGGCGTCGCAGCCCACGATGCAGCACTTGCCCCAACCACGGGCCACGAGGGCGGCGTGTGAGGTCATACCGCCACGGGCGGTCAGGATACCGTCGGCGGCACGCATGCCTTCGACGTCTTCGGGGTTGGTTTCCTCACGGACCAGGATGTTGGCCACCTTAGCGGCACGGTATTCCTTGGCCTTCTCGCTGGTGAGGGCGATGCGACCGACAGCGCCACCAGGACCTGCGGGCAGACCCTTGGCGATGACGGTGTGCTTCTTCTCGTCGGCAGCGTCGAGGATGGGGTGGAGCAGCTCGTCGAGTTGCTCGGGGGTGAGGCGCATGACGACTTCCTTCTCGTCGATGAGGCCTTCCTTCAGCATGTCGAGGGCCATGGTCAGAGCGGCAACGCCAGTGCGCTTGCCGACGCGGCACTGCAGCATGTAGAGCTTACCATCCTGGATGGTGAACTCGATGTCGAGCATGTCGTGGTAGTTCTCTTCAAGGATGCGGCGCACCTCGCAGAGTTCCTTATAGGTCTCGGGCATCAGCTCCTGCATGGAGTGCATGTGCTTGTTCTGCTCGTTCTTGGTGTCGTCGTTCAACGGGTTGGGGGTACGGATACCAGCCACCACGTCTTCGCCTTGGGCGTTGATCAGCCATTCGCCGTAGAATTGGTTGTCGCCAGTGGCGGGGTTACGGGTGAATGCCACGCCAGTAGCGGAGCCTTCGCCCATGTTACCGAACACCATGGTCTGCACGTTGACGGCAGTGCCCCAGTCGTCCGGGATACCTTCGATGCGGCGGTAGGAGATGGCCTTCTTGCCGTTCCAGCTCTTGAACACGGCCTTGATGCCGCCTTCGAGTTGGGCCTCGGCGTCGTCCGGGAACTCAGTGCCCAGCACTTCCTTGATGCGGACCTTGAAGTCTTCAGCCAGTTGCTGGAGCTCTTCGGCTTTCAGCTCGGTGTCGCTCTTGTAGCCCATCTTCTCCTTGTAGGCGTCGAGCATGTCGTCGAGTTGCTTGCGGATGCTCTTGCCGTCGGCGGGTTCGATGCCCTCGGCCTTCTCCATGACGACGTCGGCGTACATCATGATGAGGCGGCGGTAGGAGTCATACACGAAACGGGGGTTGTTGGTCTTCTTGATCAGGCCAGGGATGGTCTTGGAGCAGAGACCGATATTCAGCACGGTGTCCATCATGCCAGGCATCGACTTGCGCGCGCCGGAACGGCAGCTGACGAGCAGCGGGTTCTCGGGGTCGCCGTATTTCATGCCCATGATGTTCTCCATGTTCTTCATGCCGGCGTGGACTTCGTCCATCAGGCCAGCGGGAAGTTGGCAATTGTTTTGGTAATAGGCTGTGCAGCATTCCGTGGTGATGGTCAAGCCAGCAGGTACAGGCAGCTTGAGCAAGCACATTTCGGCGAGGTTAGCGCCCTTGCCGCCCAGCTCGTTCTTCATCGAAGCATTGCCTTCAGCGGTCTTTCCGCCAAAGGTGTAAACGTACTTTGTCATTTTCTTAATTGATTATTAGTGATTTAACTGATATTCTTTCGTTCAAAAAATGAAGATGCAAAGGTAGGAAAAACTTGCAAAAACTCAAAGAGCGAAGGAAGATTTTTTTTGATAGGTGGTTTTGTGTTCGCCAACTCTCCAAGTAAAAAGCCGCCAACTATACAAGTAAAACTTCGCCAACTCTCCAAGTAAAAAGCTGCCAACTATACAAGTAAAACTTCGCCAACTCTCCAAATTTTGTTGTTGGAATTGAAATAATTTGTATTTTCCATAGCCACTGCGGTATTGCGTGCCAATGCCGATAGCATTTTGGATGATTTCAATTATTTCGGTTTCCTTTTCGAATCATTGGTGGCCAGGGATTTGCGTGTTTATGCCCAGGCTGTTGATGGTGAGATTTTCCATTATCGCGACAAGGACAATCTTGAGGCCGACCTTGTGATTCGGTTGAACGACGACCGTTGGGCTGCAGTTGAAGTGAAGTTGGGAAGAAAAGAGATTGAGGATGGAGCGAAACACCTCATAGAACTCCGAAACAAGGTGGATACTTCAAAAGTGGGAGAGCCTTCGTTTTTAATGGTCGTCACAGGAGGACAATTCGCCTATCGTCGCAATGATGGTGTGTTTGTGGTGCCAATCGGGTGCTTGAGGGATTGATGGAGGCAGGTTGTAATGCCCCTTTTGTCGGAATCTCAATGTTTTTCAGCGAAATCTATATGGAATCTCACAATTTTTTCATAGAAATCCGTATGAAATCTCATAATTATACAATTTTGCATCTATTAAGCGCGGTATACAACAGAAAAGGCAATGCAAACAGCTACTGAAAGTTATGGTGGACTGACGTAGTAACGATACACAACAAAAGCGCCACGAGACACAATTCCGAGGCACTTTCGAATGTTTTTATTATGTCCTTGGAGCAACTAATGCTTATTGGTTGATTTGCCTGCTTTGACTAGGTTTCAATACATTGAGCAAAAAATAGCCAGAGTAGTCCTTGATGTTATTGGTGATGAAATGTCCGCAATTCATCTTTCGGCACAACACATATTGGATATTGTCTTCAATATCGTGTGAAACTTCATCAATGGCTACTTCGACGTCCTTTTCTGCAAATGTAACCAAGTTAAACTTGGAGAGTAGGTATTTCACTTGTCTACGGATTTCATCGTTGGTTCGTTTCTTTTGGAAGACGGAAACAAACTGCGCAATGCTCAGCGTGGAAATATAAAGCCGTTTCCCCTTCAACGAGAAGAGGTATTGCAAACAAAGCTCGTCCTTTTCGCGGCCAGCCCATGCACCAACAAGGACATTGGTATCGACAAAGATTCGGTTGCTGTCCATCATGCGATGATTTCATGGTATTTTTTCATCTCAGCAGGCGTGAGCAAGTCAAGGTTCTTTGATGCCCAGGACTTTATGGCTGCTTTGTAAATGTCTTCTTCTTTCAGTCCTGCCCTCTTGAGCATTAGTGCAATAAGCTCAAGGTATAATGCTTTCATTTCTTTGGCTTTCTGAGCCTCTTCCTTTTTTGTCATTTGTATTGGTTTTATTGTTTTGCGATGCAAAGATAAATAAACTTTGTCAAAAAGTGTTCATTTTAAAGATGTTCCTTACTCTTTCACAAACTTCAAAGTACTAACAACCTTCTCCGACTTGACCGTGACGAAGTACACACCATCGTTCAAGCCTTCAAGGTTGAGCGCGGTCATACCTTTAGCTTGTTGGCTGTAGACTTGCTGTCCCAAGCTGTTGAATATCACAATCTCACAGTCTTCCTCGGGAAGGTTGATGCTGACCTGGCCATGGTTCGGATTTGGATACACCGAAAGCAAGTTTTCACCGTCCTCGTCCAGTCCCACACTTCCACCAAAGATCAGCTTGATGTTGCCACGGTAGTGGCTCACCTCTTTTGGCCCGACAAAAGACCCCAGGTCATACGGATTCAGGTTCCAAATATCGCTGCAATAGCTAAGAACTGTATTGGGTGTATCAGTGAATCTGAAATAACGGATGGCATAGTCTGCTGAATTCTCGTCAACGGCAATCAGCAGGTTGTCGGTGCCGTTGTAGGCGAATGGAGTATCGAAGTCGATGGTAATCCAGCCATCATAGTCAGCAGGGATGGTCCAAGGACCCGAAAACACGATGTCTTCTTCGGTAACTGGTTCATAATCAGAAGTGTCTTCGAACATGCTTCTCGTCACGTTTTTCATGTATACAACGATGTCGCTGGTGTGTTCGGTGTTGTAACTGTAAGCGAGGCGAAAACTGACAGCCTTGATGGCACCAGCATATTCGATTTCGCTGGCAAGGAAGATCTGCTCGGTGAACGAGTAATTGTAAAACGTGTTGTATGGCACTGCGTCAGTCATGCCATTGCCTTCACCGATGGTAATGGTTTGGGCTTTAGCCATTAATGCCATGGCAAAGAATACGATAAGTAAAAGTTTCTTCATATCCAATCTATGGTTTGTTAATGGTTGCAAAAGTACTCAAATTTCCAATAAAACCTATGACTGCCAAACAAAAAAGCACCCCGAGAAATCATCCCGAGGTGCTTTCAAACAATTAAAGTGTTTCTTATTCTTTCACGAACTTCAAAGTACTAACAGCACTTTCTGACTTCACCGTGACAAAATACACACCGCCGTCCAATCCTTCAAGATTGAGCGCGGTCATGCCTCTGGCTTGTTGGCTGTAGACTTGCTGTCCCAAACTGTTGAATACCTCAATGTCGCAATCTGTCTCCGGCAGATTGATGGTAAACTGCCCCTTATTTGGATTGGGATAGAGGCTTAGGCCGTTCATAACAATTTCTTGCGTGACGGTGATAGTCTCCGCAGGCGGGAAGACGATGTTGTCCAGCCAAGCACAGTCGCTGCCGCTATTGACATACGCGTCCTTTTCGTAGTTCCAAGCAAGTTCGTGTTGTCCAGAAGTAAGAGTGTACCGTTCTTCGCCCCAACTCACTTCGCCCGACCATTCGCCTTGTTCGACTCCGTCGATGAAGAAGTAGAGCTTGTCGTAGCCACTTTCCGAGGAGACCTTCCTATAGAAGCTAATCTCACCCTCGCTGTGTACGTCCAAAGTAATCTTCAATACGGAGCTTTGGTCGTTGCCGATACTGCCCGATCTGACGCAATAGTTGCCTTCGTAGGGATTCTCGCTGACAATGGTCCAAGGTTTAACGGGGTCATTCTCCCATTCAAATTTGCTGAAGTCGCCAGTCTCCCAGTCTTCAAGGACATT
>CAMJRR010000035.1 GCA_946408345.1 uncultured Bacteroidales bacterium
GACTCGAAAACATCTGTAAAATCTGTGAAATCTGTAGTTAAATAAAATCTTGAATCTTGAATTTTGAATCTTTGAATTATAAATCTTTAAATCAACTTATATGAAAGCAATCAAATTCAGACTTATCGTGATGAACTTCCTCATCTTCGCGGTGTGGGGAGCTTATCTCTGTTCTTTAGGCATCTATTTGGGTCGTATCGGCATGGGTGCCAACATCGGCAAATTCTTCGCCATCCAAGGCATCGTTTCCCTCTTTATGCCAGCCTTGATGGGCATCGTGGCCGACCGCTGGATTCCAGCACAGAAGCTGTTGGGCATCTGTCATTTCCTTGCCGCAGTATTTATGGCATTGGCTGGATATATGGGTATGAAATATGGCACTGCTGTCAGTTTCGGACAACTGTTTCCGTTTTATGCCATCAGTGTGGCCTTCTTTATGCCCACCATCGCCTTGGGCAACTCCGTGTCGTACAACGCCTTGAACCAAGCTGGCCTTGACACAGTGAAGGCCTTCCCTCCTATTCGCGTGTTCGGCACCATCGGTTTCATCCTCTCCATGTGGATTGTGAACTTCACGGGATATAAGAACGGGTACGAGCAACTGTTTGTGTCGGCAGCATGGGGTATCATTCTGGCCATTTATTCGTTCACTTTACCGGATTGCCCCGTCAACAAGAATGTGGAGAGCAAGTCGTTTGTTGACACCTTCGGTCTGCGCGCCTTCTCTTTGTTCAAGGATGCCAAGATGTGCGTGTTTTTCATCTTCTCCTTCTTGTTGGGTATGTGCCTTCAGGTGACCAACGGCTTCGCCACGCCTTTCTTGGATGCTTTTGGCCAGTCGCCCGAATACGCCAACGCCTTTGCGGTGAAGAACAACGTGTTCCTGTCGTCCATCTCTCAGGTCTCAGAAACACTATGCATCCTTCTGATTCCGTTCTTCCTGAAGAAGTTCGGCATCAAGAAGGTGATGCTCATTGCTTTTGTGGCTTGGGCTTTGCGTTTCTTCTTCCTCGGCGCAGGCAGCCCGACGGGCTTTGGCCTTGTGCTCTTCATCCTTTCGATGATCGTTTACGGTGTGGCCTTCGACTTCTTCAACATCAGCGGCTCGCTCTTCGTCGACCAAAACACGGATGAGAAGATCCGCAGCAGCGCGCAAGGTGTGTTCATGATGATGACCAACGGCCTCGGTGCCACCATCGGTTCGTTCTGCGCACAAGCTGTGGTCAACCATTTCACCCTCGGCAAGACCAACTTCGATGAGTTGATGGCTGGCTGGTCATCGGCTTGGTATGTGTTTGCGGCATTTGCCCTCGTTGTGGGTATTTTGTTTGCGATTTTGTTCAAATACAAGCACGTGCCAGAGAAAGCGTAATAGTTCAACACTGTCTGAATTTATGTGACTCACAACCTCACTTCGCGAAGTGCAATTTTTCTATTTCCCGCTTTTGTGTCGGTTGCAGTCGCGGCAGAGCATCTGGCAGTTTTCGGCTACGGTACGGCCGCCATCGCACCACGGTGTGATGTGGTCGGCTTCCATTTGCTCGATTTCGAAGTGCTTTCTGCAAATGGCACAGATGCCGTTTTGTTTTTCGTAAACTTCGCGCTTGGTATTATCATCGAATGCGCGTATGCCAAGATGATGCTCGTCGTGGTCGAAAACATAATGGAATATGCCTGATTTCTTCTGGACATCGGAGTCGGCCATAAGTTTTGAAACCTCTTGAGCGATAGCAGTAGCCGTGAGCGTTGTGTCATAGTATTGGTTGTAAAGAATACCCCAATCAACCGCTTTCATCTCTTTTTTGTATTTGCGTCCAAACAACTTCTCCACCCAATGAATCACATCTTGGAAATACTGCCAAAGTTGGTCGGCATCGGTATCATGCTGATGCTCCGCCATATATTGCTCAATGCTCTTGCCCTGCTTGTTGCCAATCCATTTCAAGGCTTTCTCAAAATAATCCTGTCGGATGGGCGATCCCGACATGTAATCTGAGGCGATTTTGTAAGCCACACAACCCGTCTTGGAGAAACGTCGTTTGGCTTGCGTTACCCAGGGACCTGAATAAATGGCGTTTCGGATTTCCTGTTCGGTCAACTTTTCACCTGCAATGTTGATGATATTGAACCACTTCAGTTTTTCCTCATCAGTACCGTTTTCGCAGATGTAGATTTGAAGAGGATAATTTAGAATGCGCTCTTGCTGTGTTTCCGTAAGGTTGTCCCAAGCACATAGGTTGCCTTCGATAATCATCATAAATTCGCCAGCGATAAACGAACAAATTGAAATGGTGCGTTGTTGACCGTCAAGCAGTTCGTACTCGATGCCATCGGCACCGTCAGTTTTCACCCAATACATTACGTTGAGCGGAAACTTGTTCCAAACGGTATCAATAACGGCGTTACGCTTTTTGTCGTCATAGACAAACTCACGTTGATACTTGGGGCGGATATTCAGTCGACCGCCATAGCCCACGATGCCTTCTTCAGAGGCACTAAGGTCTTGATAGCCTTCCGCCAACTCGCGGACTTTGATTTCATGAAGTGTTATTTCCATAGGGTATTCTTGTTTAAATTGTTATGTTTTCCTACCGGGGCGCTGCCGTAGGTCGCGACCTACGGTAAAGCGAGTATCGTCCCTTCGGGACGGGCTATCTGTTGCTATTCATTCCCTTCTGCTGCCATCGGGACAGATGAATCGCTTGCCTTGTATGGAACTACTTTCGGTTGACGACGACGGATAAGAACACGTGTATATGTTGCCTTACCGTTTAATACTGGAGCCCCAAGTCCTCCACCATATTTTATGTTAGGATTAAACTTTAATTCCTCTAGTATTTCTTTGGGAGCATTTGCATATGTATTCCCTGATGCTTGCCAAATAATCTCAAATTGGTTTGGATTATACTTATCCAAAAAAGTAATAGGAACACCCATAACACCATTGTAATCACAAGGAATATCCCTATATGTATCTACATTGACCGCATCATAATTGTCATATTTTGGATATTCTTCGGGAGTATAGTGTTTATACAAATCCAAAAACTCATTGTGCTTTTCAACTGGTAAATTTGTGTACCAACAAGAAGTAGAAACTCGTGCAACTTTTCGCCCATCTTCAATATGATGGTATTTATCGAACGTATCTGGTACGTAGAAAAACATTCCTGTGTTGAAATGCGTGTATCCAGTCCTAATACGGTCTTCCTTAAACATCTTAAAAACTTCCTTACACACTAAAGTATTTGTATTCCCCATGATTACAAAATCCTTGTTGTATTTGTCTAACATTCCAACAAACTCTCTAAAAAGTGAAAACGGTGGATTGGTGACCACAATATCCGCCTCCTTCATCAGTTCGATACATTCTGGTGAGCGGAAATCTCCATTACCTTTCAATAACGACAGCACATTTTTATCGTTTTGAATCAAATACTGCACATCCGTGAGATTCACTGCACCATCGCCGTTGTAATCTTTCACTTCCGAGATTTCAACCTTATAGGCTGTTTTCTTAGGTTCCTCGTCAGCCATGTCAAACACCAAAGGAAGTTCATCACCTGCAATTGGAGAGCCATTAAAGCAAGTGGCAATCAGTTTTTTCAATCCAAATGAATTGAAATTGAGGGCGAAATACTTGAAGAAATTACTTTCGTATGGATCATCGCAATTGCAAAACACAACTTTGTCTTTGAAATAGGGTTTGTAATGCTTTAACTCCAATGCGATGTCATCAAGCATTGTATAAAACTCATCCTTTTTTGCTCTTTTTGCATTTGTCAAATCTTCTCTTGCCATGGATTGATAGTTTTTCGCAATGCTATCAATCACGAAACGGCATAAACGAAGCGTGGGGTTCGTTATCCGTTCGACAGGTGTCTACCAAACCCCCACGCCAAATAAGTACTACCCACGCTTGCAGCGTGAGCATTAGTACATTATTCTTGGCATGGGTATCTTACGACACCTACAAGATATTATTTCTGTGGTTCAATTATTGTTTGGTAGACTTCGTCGAACGCGAAATAATAGCTAATGCTTTGGTTTATAATATGTTAGTATATTCTTTTATTTCGATTCTTCAGATTTAGTTAATTCTTCCAAATAACTCTCTATTTGCAATTTAAGAGGCACAAGGTCGTCCTGAATCACCGACCAAACCTCGTTTTTGTCTACTACATTATATCCGTGAACGATGAAATTCCTCATACTGACGATTTCGCGCCATGGCGTTTGAGGACGTGCTTCACGGAATTCTTTCGTGAGCATATTTGCAGCTTCGCCAATGATGACTAACTGATAGACAATAGCGAAATAACACATCTTATCACCCTCGATTTGTTCAAAAGTCTTACCTTCTACAAATTCGAAGATGTTGTTGATGCATTCAAGAATGTGATCAAGTCTTCCTTTATCTTTAGCTGGCTCTCTCATAAATCAACACCTTGTCTTTATCTGCAGTTTCCTTTGCGAAAGGTAATAATGTGCCCTCGGTGATTAAATCAACCTTTTTTCCCAACAAATCTTCCAAACCTAATGCGATGCCGATATGTCTTAACAAACTCACTTTCCTACCATTCTCTTCATCAAACACAACCAAAATGTCAACATCGCTGTCAGGCGTTTGCTCGCCTCTGGCATAAGAACCAAACAACCATGCCTTCAGAACAGGCTGGGTGGCAAAATATGCTCGAATGACATTGATCAATTGGTTATTCATCGTTTAGATTATTTTCCGCAAAATTACACATTATTTTCAATTCGCACAAAATATCCGAAAATTCCCTTATTTTTGCACCACTAATTAATCCCCAAATGAAGCAATACCTAGATTTACTCCAATATATCCTCGACCACGGCCACCAGAAGGGCGACCGCACGGGCACGGGCACCATCAGCGTGTTCGGCTACCAGATGCGTTTCGACCTTTCGGAAGGTTTCCCTTTGGTGACGACGAAGAAGGTTCACCTGAAGTCAATCATCTATGAGTTGTTGTGGCTGCTCAGCGGCGACACCAACATCAAGTATCTGCACGACAACAAGGTCACCATCTGGGACGAATGGGCCGACTCCAACGGCGACCTCGGTCCCGTCTATGGTGCCCAATGGCGCAACTGGAACAACGAAGGCATCGACCAGATTGCCGAGGTGGTGAAGAGCATCAAGGAGAACCCTAACAGTCGCAGGCATATCGTAACCGCTTGGAATCCCAGTGTCTTACCCGATGAGCACGAGAAGAACTTTTCCGCCAACGTGGCTGCGGGCAAGGCCGCACTCCCGCCCTGCCATGCTTTTTTCCAATTTTATGTGGCCGACGGCAAACTGTCATGCCAGCTCTACCAACGCAGTGCTGACGTGTTTCTCGGGGTGCCATTCAACATCGCCTCCTACGCCCTCCTTACCATAATGATGGCGCAAGTATGCAACTTAAAGCTTGGCGATTTTGTCCACACCTTCGGTGACGTTCACATCTACAACAACCACATCGAGCAGGTGAAGCTACAACTGACGAGAACTCCTCGCCCACTACCTACCATGCATTTGAATCCTGAAATCAAAGACATCTTCGGGTTCAATTATGAGGATTTCACTTTGGAAAACTACGACCCTTGGCCTGCAATCAAAGGAGAAGTATCGGTATAGTTTTTGAGACGCGATAAATCGCGCCTCTACAACAATTAAACAATTAAACAATTAAACAATCAACATTCCAACATAATGATCCTTTCCATCATCGTGGCTATGGCCGAAAACCGAGCTATCGGCAAAAACGGCGACCTCATCTGGCACAACTCCCGCGACTTGAAGCAATTCAAGAAGATCACCTTGGGGCATACCGTTATCATGGGTTACAACACCTATATGTCGTTGCCAGGACAGAAGGCCTTACCCAACCGTCGCAACATCATCCTTTCCACCCGATTGGACGAAGCTCCTGAAGGCTTTGAGGTGGTTTCGTCCATCAAGCAGGCTTTGGAAGCGGTGAAAGACGAAGAGGAAGTGTTCATTATGGGTGGTGGAATGGTTTACGAGCAATTCCTCCCTTACACCTGTCGTCTCTACCTCACCCGAATCGGCAAGAGTTTTGAGGCCGACACTTATTTCCCCTTCATCAACTTCGAGGAATGGGATTTGGTTGATCTTGAAGTGATTGACGACGATCCACAGGTGGATTATTCCTATCAGTTCGAGGTTTGGGAGCGATCGTTGAATTGTTGAACTGTTGATTTGTTGAATTGTTTTAGGCAACAGTTAAACAATTCAACAATCAACAACAATCTACTTCTCAAAATGCTGATAGTCTTTTCCGCTAAGCCAATCGCCGCCCCAGTGGAAACCGTGCTGTTTGAATAATCGGTAACACAAGTCGCCTTTGACGATTTTGTATGGGAACGTCTCTTCCCTATGTAGGTAATCCGAGCTGCCTTCAGGACGAACGATGGCTTTGCCTACACCTTTAACTTTATAATACGGATTGTATTTGGGATTAATGTCGACGGCGACACCATAACTATGCTTTGATGTCTTCCCTCCTGCGGTAATGCTTCGTTGGTTGAAACATGAGGAATTGTTATCATACATTGACGCCTCGTCATCACCATAATAGTAATCAATGAGCCGCATCTTTTCGATGGGATAAGCCGCCACATACAAGGCCTTGAAAATCTCCAGCAAATCTTGTGAAATGGACGCGGCACAAACCATTTCGCCGACAATGGAATTACCATCAGCATCGCAATGTAAGACCCGCAAATAGCGCAGGTCGCCCCACGAAATCTGCCCTTTTTGGTGCATTGAGCAATTATCCATCATGTTTCTGAGCTGGTCAGAAATAGGTGAAATGCTGAAAAAACGATCATACCCATAGACCTTTAGAAATGGCTTTGGCACCACATCTCCTGGACGATAGTTGCCTTGAGCCCGTACCCCTTGAGCAAACAACAGAAACAAAACTATGGACAGCCATTTTTTCATCGGGGCGCAAAAGTAATAAAAAAAACGGTTGCCCCCGCGAAAGAGGCAACCGTTTGAAACTTGTCTCAGACAAAATTATCTGATGACCGTAATGCGTTTGGTGACATCACCATTGTCGGTGAAGACACGTATCATATAGACACCTGCCTCCACACTGCCCAAATTGATGTCAACAGACTCGCCTTGGCATTCCAACTCATAAACCAACTGACCCATCAGGTTATAAACCGTAACGTGGTTCAGGCCTTGGCCTTCAACGGTGAAGCGGCTGGTAGTAGGATTGGGGAATACTGAGATGTTGTTCGCTTCCACCTCCATAATTCCATCAGCATAATACGGGGCATGGAGATAGAACTGGTTGTGGTCGTTAATCCAGTAAGCCGGAGCTGACATACAATCCAAGTCGCTATAATAGGCATAGAGTTTATAGTAGTAGTCTCCATCCTGGGAAGTAGAGTTGTCAGTGTAAGAAGTAGCAGAAGAGCTTAACAGCTTGATTCTCTCATAAGTGCCGTCTTCGCCATACTTTCTGAAGAGGTAGTAGCCAGCGAGGCCATCATGAGGTTCAGGCTTTTCCCATTTCAGTTTAATCTTGTAACTGCTACCCGTGTATTCAAAGTCAATGTCAGTCGGGGCATAGCAAGCACCGGCAGAAGCGCATGACTCATTGGAATATTGACCATTTTCTCCACCATAGTAAAGGTAACCAACAACATAGCAATGGCCACCTTGAGGAACATTTTCATCGACGAAGGAAGTACCTTCAGGAATCAAGCGATGGAGCAAGCCGTCGCGATACACCACGTAACCATAACCATCAGGACGGATGGGATCCCAAGAGACGTTGATGTTGTTCGGGTTTTCTTCATCAATAAGAGCCACTACATTGGTCGGCACAGCATCACCTACAGAGTTGCCACAGCCGTTGTTGGCCTCGTAGAAGATGCCCTCCGGGAAATCATCGGAATTGCCACTATAGGTGTAGACAGAATTGTTTTGCGAATCTTTGATGGTGAAAGCCATAGTAAAGCTACCTGTTTGAGTGGGAGCCGACCAACCAAACGATACAGCACCTACAGGAATATCGACAGAGATATTCTGAACGCCGGAAGTGGTGGTAGTCACTTGCATGAAATCCGTACCAGCGGCATTATAGATATGAATTTGACCTCCACGGAAACCCGTAAACGAGGCTTGTGTGATATTGATTGTCCAAGCACATGTGGGGCCAAAGGCCACATTGTTAAGGTAAGCGATCTTACCGTGTGCGCCATTGCATACAGCGTAGACGGTATACGTGAAAGCATCAAAACGCGGTACACGGTCATCAGTGATTGTCATATCAGCGCCAGGAGTCACATTGTCTTGAGTGTAGATGATTTCACCATTACGGCAAACCACAATTTGATCAATGGAGGTAAGATTGCTATTGTTCAAGGTCTTGGAAGGGTTCTTCCACGATACGGTAGCAGAAAGCACGTTATTGGCGGCAGGTACGACCGTAAGGTTAGTGGGAGCTTGAGCTGTGCTGTTGTAAATGTCAACTGGAACGAAGTTATTGACAATTTTATTCTGTGCATCATAATCAATACCTTCAATGAGGAACCAGCCATCGCCACTGCCACCCCAACCCCAATTGAAGTGGAAGTAATCGTTATCGTCGTATCCATCACAGATGAAGGCATGACCATAAGGAGATCCAGATTCAACACCAGCATAATACAAAGGCCATCCCATATCGAATGCCTCCTTCAGTGTGTTCATCCAAGTGGCAAGGTTCGTCTTGTTGACCACTGTAGCAGCATTTGAATAACGGAAATAGTTGGAAATGGCTACAGGAACACTTTCGCTGTTGGCTCCACTGCCTTCTTCAATATCACCACCATAATTCATATTAACGGAAACGCCACAATGATAGCAAAGAGTGGCGACAGCCTGACCTTCTTCGGGAGTGTAGTTGCTACCAGTATAAGAATTCAACATATTATCCCAATCGTATGTTGTGGCACCAAAATTGACACTTTGTTGACCATACTTGGGATGGTTGTAAGTATGGCTTCCTTGTCCTTGGGCAGGATGGTTCCAATACTTCATGATTTGTGACATGGCTGTGGCCACACAACCCACATAGGCATGGTAACCGGAATTGGGGCTTTGTGGGTCATCAGGGCACATGCTGTTGTAAGGAGCTGGGCTTTGGTTCCACTTGGTCTTCACAAGAAAATCGACACCTCTTCCACCATTGCGCGAAATCAATTTGCCAGAATTCATCACACTTTGCCATTCGGCAACGACTTGAGGATTGGCGTTACCCAAAAGCTTTCCAGTACGATTAACTCTCACCTGATTGAGCATATAACCCAATGCAGGATTAATGTTTTCGGCATCGAAAATTCCTTCATTGGAATATGCGACAACTGGACGGTAAAAATCATCAGCTGAGACGATGACATATCCCTCACTGCCGACATTAAACACATAGAAACAGGCTTCGCCACGGGTGGAGGTACCAGTATAGACCAAGGTAAGGTCATCCACTTGGCGCGACTGCTCAAAATTGGATTGGACAAATTGTTGTCCCACATACTTGGCCTGGCTCACACTGACAGGATTGGCCTGAACCATCCCAATGCCCAAAACCAAGGCTAGCATAGTCACTAAATACTTCTTCATTGTAGTTGATTTTTAAATTAGATTCTGATTAAGCGTGCAAATATAGAGATTTTCCTGAAACATCGCGCTTTGTTTGAAAATAAGTTGAAAAAAAACTTCTTCAATGGACAATCGTGACGCGACGCATCAACTGCCCTTGAATAGTCAATATTTTTACAAGATAAATGCCCTCGTTCCATTCCGACACGTTGAATTTCATCATATCACAATCAAGGTCGGCATCGAAAACAACTTGTCCAAGTATATTATATACAGAAATATGTGTCATACCTTCAGCCTCAACACTGACGGATTGGTCGGCGGGGTTGGGGAACAAGTTCATTTCAGCAGTTGCCAATTCTTCAACACTAGTGGGTGAATAATACACGTGCAGATAGAACAAATTTGGATCGTACCGTACTGAAGCTGGAGCCGATGTGCAGTCGTTGGCAGAATAATAGGCGTAAAGCCGATAGTAATAGTCGCCCTCTTGGTTGGCCGTATTGTCAATATAGCTTGTGGCTGATGCACCAATCAGTTTGATTCTCTCATACGTACCATTTTCGCCCTGTTTACGGTAAAGTATATAGCCCGAAAGGCCCTCTGAAGGTTCTGGTTTGTCCCACAACAGCTTGATTTTATACGCACTGCCTGTGTATTCAAACCAAAAATTGCTGGCACCCAAGCAATCGCCCGCCGAGGCGCAAGTCTCGTTAGAAGGGTCAGTCTCGCCACCGAGTCCCAATGCTGTCACCGTATAGCAATGGCCTTCAGTGATATTCTCGTCGACGAAATGCATTTCTGTTGAAAATCCATAGAGCTGTTCATCGCGATAGATATTATAACCATACTCAGGTTCAACGCCCTCAAGGCTCCAAGTAAGAACAGCATTGTCTTCCTCCTTTTCAGCCCTCAATTGATAAGGAACCTGATAAATCAGTTCTTGTCCACAACCATTGTTGACCTCAAGGAAAATGCCTTGGACCAAGCCAGAGGAATTGCCTTGATAAGTGAACACCGTGTTGTTTTCCGAGTCCTTGATCACCACTGAAATATTGTTCACCTCGCTATTGGGCAAAGTCCAGCCAAAGCTGCCCGTTCCAACTGGCATTGCAAAGTCAATCAATTGAGTAGTTGAGTTGGTGACCGTAAAACGTTGGATTTCTCTTCCTGATGCACTATAAAGTGAAACATAGCCTCCTTTCCAGCCTTGGAATGCAGTGGATTGCATAATGATTTTCCATTCGCACGAAGGTGCAATGAGGACTTTGTCAAAGTAATTCCATGCGCCTATCCGATCATTTGTGATGGCATAGACGGCATAATCATAAGTATCGTAATGAGGTATGCTTTCGTCGGTGAAAGTCATATCAGCCCCTGGGACCACATTATCTTCGGTATACACCACTTGACCGTTGCGGACCAGCACAATTTGGTCGATAGAGGTCAGAGGGTCGTTAGTCAAGGTGATCTCCGGGTTCTTCCAAGAAACTTGGGCCGAAAGCGAACCATCGGTTGCAGGTACCACGTTCAGATTGGTGGGCAAATTGGGTGTAGCACTATAAATTGCTTCGGGTACATAGTTGTAGATAACACTCTGACCATCCGTATATCCATGGCTGTCGATGTCGAACCAGCCATCGCCGCTACCACTCCAGCCCCAATTGAAATGAACCATATCGTTGTCGTTGTAGCCGTCAAGCACGTATGCGTGACCGCCACCACGATGCACCATTGGCCAATCCATATCAATTGATTTGATGATCAATTGCATATAACCCTCATGAGTGTAATCCTCACGGTAATAGTTGGTCATCTGGTCGGTGTATTGAAAATAGAGAGGCATTCTGGAACAAAGCACTGTTGTGACAGCACCGCTGCTGGTAGGGCGGTAGTTCATATCGACACTTACGCCAACGTGGTAGATCAACTGAGCCACAGCCTCAATTTGCTCCAACGGAGAGTTGGTAGAGATGGAATTAGGCATATTGTCCCAATCGTAGGTCGCTTCACCGAAATTGACGGTCAAAGGACCATATTCCGGATGGTCTTCAGGAGTATAGGTATGGCTGCCTTGCCCATGCAATGGTTGGTTCCAATACTTCATCAGCTGAGCGGCAGCTGTAGCCACGCAGCCCGCATAGCAGTGTCCGCCAGGTCCTCCGTCGCCTTCAGGACAGAAATAGTTGTATGGATAATTCTGGTTCCATAGGGTCTGCACAAGGTATTCGTCTTCCCTTCCTCCATGACGCGACACCATACGACCCGTTTTTTCAAGCATTACCCAATCTGCAGTCACCTTATAGGGTGCTGTTGCAGCGGCAGAGGCTTCCATCACACCTTGACGGACAATTTCCAAATAATCGGCCAAAGAAGGGGCCATATCTTCGGGGTTGAAAATGCCTTCATCAGAATAGCCGATGACAGGACGATAGTTGTCGTCGGCAGAGATGATGACAAAGCCAGTTTCGCCCACATTGTAAATAAAATAACAAGCTTCTCCCCTTTCGGAACAAGCCGTGTAAACCAATTTTAAATCGGAGCTCTGGCGAGTGAATTCAAAGTTGACCTTCACAAAGAATTGCCCCAAACGTTTTGCTGTCTCTTGGTCGACAGGACGAGCCTGAAGCGCAACGCTTATGAGGGCGAGTATCAACAGGGTAAAAATGTTTTTTTTCATCGCTTCGTGTTTTGGTATATTCAGGCGGCAAATATATACAAAAAGAAGGAAACAAGTTGTGTTTCCTTCTTCGATTTAGTAATTTTGCACTGATTATCAATGCATCACTGCAAAGCGCTTGGTGGCAGTGCCTTGAGCAGTCTTAATGCTAATGGTGTAAACGCCAGAGGCGAAATCGGAAGTGCTGATGACCACGCCATCCTCGCTGCAACGCTGTGTCATCACAACTTGACCCATTACGTTGAAAATAGTCACTTGTTGCAGTCCCTCAGCCTCAACGCTCATCAGAATGTTGGCAGGATTAGGATACACATTGAAGTCCTTTCCGTCATTCTCACTGACTGAGGTCACTTCTACGTAAATATAGTCCGTGTCGTCATCGGCCCATGCAGGAGTGGACTCGCAATAGCTACGATAAGCCGTCACCTGATAGTAATAGTTGCCGGCATCCACCATATCGAAGTATTCATGCAAAGTCTTATCGACAGTGGCAATCTCTTCATATTCTATTCCATTTTCACTGCGATAGACTTTAAACGACTGAGGTTCGCCCTCGTAGTCCCAAGTAAGCATAGTGCCAAATCCGTCACCATTCCATTGATATTCTCCGTTTAGGTTGGTCGGAGGCAAACAGCCACCACAATCGTTGTCGCCTTCATAAAGCGTCACAGGAAGCTGGTTGGAATTGCCAGTGAACGTATAAACAGAACTATTGGCCGAGTTCTTGATGTTGATGGTTAGGCTTTGAACTGCCGAGGATGGGGCCACCCAGCAAAAAGAAACATTGCCTTCCGGCAAATGAATTTGTTGGCTGATTGGTGAAGAAGAGGTCATCGTGATTTCTTCAAGAACAGAATTAAATGAGTTTTTCACTTGAATCTTACCGCCATTCCAGCCTTGGAAATTAGTAGTCTGACCAACAACTTTCCAAGTGCAGGTTGGACCGTATTGGTACTTAATCTCTGCAAAACGGCCTTTCACATTGTTGGAAAGGAAATACAAAGAATACGTATAGCAATCGTATTCAGGTACGTTGTCCTCAAAATGCATAACTTCGCCAGGCACCACATTGCTTTGGGTGAAAACCTGTTGTCCGTTACGAAGCAGCACCACTTGATCGATGTTTTCCAAAACACTGCCATCCAAAGAGGTAGTTGGATTGGACCAACTGACGATACCTATCTTGGAATGTGCATTCTCAGCAGTGACATCTAGATCCTCAACAGCAGGAATCAACGCATCGTAGACGTAGTCAGGGATGTAATCAAAAATTGCCGCCTGACCAATGTTAAAGCTGCCATTCCAGCCTGTGTTCAGTGCATCGATAGCATAATAGTTGTTAAGCGAACCGCTCCAGCCCCAGTTGAAATAGAACTTACGGTCGCTCTCACTATATCCACAGCAGACAAAGGCGTGACCGCCTGACTCATCGCTACCTGAATAATACAATGGGAAGCCTTCTCTCAAGCTGGCAATCAGCATTTCTTCCCAATCATACTTGGAATAGAGGTCTCTGTCTTTACGTTCAGCTTTATCTGTATAGCGGAAATAATTGGCAATCGCAGGTGGGACGTCTGTGGAATAGGCACCCGAGGAACCGCCACCATACATCATGTCAACAGACACACCACAATGGTACATCAACGTAGCTACAGCTTGGTAATTAGAACTATTGCAGGAGTTGGGCATATTGGCCCAATCGTACGTTGTAGCACCAAAATTAACAGTCTGCATAGGATAGCCATCAGGTGTATAGCTATGTTCACCATTGCCTTGGATAGGCCAGTTCCAATACTTCATCACCATCGACATGGCCGTAGCCACACAGCCTGCATAGGCATGGCCGCCAGGGCCGCCATGGCCAGTGGGACAATAGGCATTGTAAGGATAATCCTGGTTCCAATTGGTGGTCAACAAAGGAGCAACATCGCCACGGGTACTGCGATTGTCATTCTCAAATCCATCCTTAGCAACATGAGTCCATTCGGAAGTCACTTCCATATCCGGCACAAAATTGTTTTGTTGGGCGAATGCAATCTGACGCGCATAAAAGCGCAAATAGTAGGCAAAACCATCAGGCATTAAGTTGGGGTCGACACTCTGTTCATCTGAAAAGGCGAGGATGGGACGTGCTACATCATCAGCCGAGACCAAGACGAATCCGTTGTCGAAATTGAAAATGTAAACAGCCGGGTTACCACTCTCAGTCATTTCAGTGTAGACCAAATTGAGTTCGGCGACCTGTTTGGCAGAATGGCTCTGCACATATTTCATACCCAATTGGCGTGCTTGATCCACGTCGACGGGCGAAGCGATGAGCTGGCTCGCAAACATAGCCAAGGTCATCATCAGAAATAAAGTTTTTCTCATTGGTTTAATAGTATTAAATTATTGATTTTTATTATTTACATCTTTACAACTCGCTGCACCATTGAGCCGTTAGCCGTGCTTACCTTTACGAAATAAATGCCGCTTTGAAGTTGGCTCATATCAAGAACAGCCTGACCGTCTTCGGCAGACATTTGTATCAGGCATTGACCTACAAGGTCAAAGACACTCACTGAAGTCATCTCCTCAGCTTCGACGCTCAACAGACCCGTGGTGGGATTGGGATAGAGTTTCACATTGGAAATCGGATTCTCATTGACTGATACATTGCTGAACCTGATAAAGTCCTCGCCTTCCTCAGTCAAACCATATTCCGATTCACAATCTTCATACACTGCCTTGACCCTATAGGACTTGTCCATTCCGTTGGGGTCAATGTCCTCTTGGTAGTACT
This sequence comes from uncultured Bacteroidales bacterium, assembly GCA_946408345.1. Lineage (GTDB taxonomy): Bacteria > Bacteroidota > Bacteroidia > Bacteroidales > F082 > Limimorpha. The sequence goes on from CAMJRR010000035.1 coordinate 15,093, forward strand.
CATTGGTTATTCCTGGAACAGTCACTTCGATAGAGTCGCCCGTCAGATGGTCCATAACGGACACGATGAAATGGTCGGGGATACGCTCTTCGTAATTGTGGCTCCAGCTGAGATGAACCGTATTTACCGGCTCTAACAAACGTTTGAAATCAAACGGAGCAGGACAAGGCAGCGGATCTGCCTCAAAGACTACCGTCACCTCATTGGTCGTGAACTCATGCGATAATCCGCTATCCCCTTCAGGAGCAAAAGCAGTAACTTTATAAGTATAGGTACCGCCTTGCACCAAGTCTTCATTGTCAACATAAGAAACGTCAGTCACCGAATTGGAAATGACTACTCCATTGCGAGAAACGGTATAATTATTATCCAAAACTTGATAAATAGGCTCCCAATAAAGGGTGACCGACATCGCTTCCTCGTCCACTTTGGCAATCAACCGAGGATTGGTGTTGTAGTATTGATCATTTGCCCAATTCACTTCAACGTAGAATTTACCCTCATCAAAAAGGCTGTTGGCATAAGTCGAGAAACAATTGTTTTCGTCATAGTAAGCCACAACAGCGTATTGATACACAACACCTTGCTGAGCCGATGTATCCTTATAGGTAGTCTGACGCAGACGTTTGATTTCCTTAAAGTTAGTTCCTTCTGTCTTACGATAGACAACATAGCCCTTAGGGGTCGTGTTTTCGGGTGCCGACCAAGTGAGTTGCACCCTATTGCCGACATAATCAAAGTACAAGTCCATCGGTTCGTCACAGCCTGTGCCCGAGGTAATGCAATACTCGTTGGAGTTGGCTGTCTCGCCGCCATTGCAGAGGGCTGTCACATAATAGCAGTGTCCACCAATGTTGGTATGCTCGTCTTTGTATTGTGTTTCGTGTGCCATATTAAACAGGAAACCGTCACGATAAATGCAGTAACCAAATTCGGGGTCGTGGTCACTTTCCCAAGTAAGGATAACGGTTTGGTCATCTTCGGGGTCAAGAGTAGCCTTCAAGTTATATGGTGCCTCACAAACATTCTCATAACCACAACTGTTGTTTAAAGTCTTGATTAGCCCTGCCTCCAAACCAGTAGAAGGGCCGCTGTATTCGTAAACAAGTTGGTTACTGGCATCCTTCACCTTAAAAGAGAGGTTGTTGATGATGGAATTAGGTTCCACCCAATAAAGGTTGTTATTGCCAAGAGCCATTTGGAAGGTCTGCATACTGGCAGTTGATTGCGTGGTAGTCAAGAAGTCGATATAGGAGCCAGCTGCATTTTGCACGGTAATGCCACCTCCGTTCCAACCATGGAAGTCAGATGAAGTCATAATTACCTTCCAGTCGCAATAAGGGCCGAATACGGCTTTCGTCTTAGCAGTGCGTCCATAGTTGTCATTCGCAACCACATGAACAGTATATTCGAATTGGTCAAAGAAAGGCACTTCATCATCGCAAGTTACGGTTTGACCCGGAGCTGTGCCTGTAATCTCTTGAACAGGAACATCATTGCGCTTGATGATGACTTTATCAATGGTGGTCAGCTCTGAACCCGACATTGTAGTTGTCGGATTAGTCCATGTGAGATGGCCAATGCGCGATACGTCGCTGTCAATGCTCACACTAAGGTCAGTGACCGTCTGAGGCATCCCATCGTAGATATAATCGGGAATGAAATCGTAGACAATAGCCTGACCGCCTGTGTAGTCGAAGTTTTCGCCATCGATGAGGAGGAAACCGTTGGAAGAACCGCCCCAGCCCCAATTGAAATGAAACAGCCCGTCGGTGTCGTAGCCGTCGCAAATGAAAGCATGGCCGCCTTCTTCACTATGTCCGGAATAATAAATCGGTATGTATTGGTCGATGTTGGACTTCAACAACGCAATCCAATCGTCATAGAAGCCAATCCTGGAAATGTGGGTGGAATGGTCGGAATAAGAAAAATACTGATTGATGGCGATAGGCACATCGACAGAAAAAGCGCCGCTGCCATCAGACTCATAATTCATGTCGACCGATACACCACAATGCCACATCAAGGTGGCGACAGCTTCTTTCTGTTCTGGAGTAATGGTTCCTGACGAGTAACTGTCGACCATATTGTCCCAATCGTATGTCGTGGCACCGAAGTCGGCGCTCAGTGTTTGGCCATTCCATTGGTAGCTATGGTTTCCTGTTCCCGTGACAGGCCACTCCCAATACTTCATCAGCTGGGCCATCGCAGTTGCCACACAACCCGTCGGGTAGCCATTTGGCACATACATATTGTAAGGGCTGCCTTGATCCCAGCGTTGCTGCACCAAAACATCAACAACAGGAAGGCTCTTCTCGGGATGCAACTGCCCTGAGCGTTCAAGGTTTTTCCATTCACATGCCACCTTGCTGGTCGCAATGATATTCTCGTGGACACAGCGGGCAATGTCATTGCTCAACTCATTAAGCATATAGCGCATACCATCGGGGGCCGTGTCGTAGTCAAAATGGCCTTCGTAGGAATAACCAATAATCGGATGGTAGCAATCGTCAGCACTCACGATGACAAAACCTTCAGCAAGATTGAAAACGTAGGCTGTGGCAACACCGTTGTTAGAGCGGAAGGTGAACGCCAAATTGAGTTGGTTGGTAGCAGTTTTGGCAAACATAGCCTTGTTTTGTACAAAGCCTTGTCCCAAACGTTGGGCAGTAGCCACATCAACAGGCTTGGCATACATTGCCATGATACCCAACAATAAAGCGACGATAACAAGTAAGCTTTTTCTCATAGAGTGTGGTTTTATAAATTAATCCATTTTAAAGCGGCAAATATAAACATTTTTATGTTTTCTGTTCCTTTTTCTTTGCGGCAGGAAACAAAATATTGTTCAAAATGAGCCGATAACCCGGTGAATTGGTGTGCAAATCGAGTTCTGTAGGTGGGTCACCGACAATATGTTGGTAATCCTCGGGATCGTGACCGCCTAAAAAAGTCCAAAAACCATTGCCGAAATTGCCGTGGATATAACGATCTTCGTTTAAGGAGGCGTTATCTCCCAAGACGACGACAGAAGGTTTCACATAGTTCTTGTTGAAAGCAGTGGTCTGTCCCATAAATCCTTTCACCAAACGTTCGTGGCATTGGGTGAGCATCGTCGGCACCGGATCCCACTTGGCTGAGAAATCGAAGAGCAGAAAATAGTCGTTTTGCTCGTTCACCAAACGTGAACGACCTTGGGTGACATCGATGTTGGAGATTTCGTATTCCTGCGGATTGACTGAAACAGAGAAATCGGTGAAAGCGAAGCAATTGTCATAGTTGAGGCGTTGCGGGTCACCGCTGCGGATGGGGTCGCCATCAAACATATAGTCGCAAATATCGAGGCCATCCGCCGACAAGGCCACATCGAAGCTATCGGGAGCCGAACACATCGAGAACATATAGCCGCCCCCAGCCACAAACTCACGGATCTTCTTCACCACCGCTAGTTTGAGTTGAGAGACTTTAGAGAATCCCCAGCGCTGTGCAGTGGCTTCTTGCATACGCACGTCTTCCTGATACCAAGGATAATTACGGTATCGTGCCCAGAACTTACCATACTGTCCCGTGAAGTCCTCATGGTGCAGATGAAGCCAGTCGTAGGTAGGCAACACACCTTGCAGCACCTCGTCATCATATATCACATCGTAAGGAATTTCGGCATAGGTCAACACAAGAGTGACGGCATCGTCCCAAGGCAGGTTGTTCTTTGGCGCATAAACTGCCACGCGTGGCACTTTTTGCAGCTTCATCTCGTCCATATTCACACTCGGGTCGGCAATTTCAGCCAAAATCGCATCAGCCTGAGCATCAGCGATGACATTGTAGGACACATTACGCATCTTGCATTCACGTTCAAACATATCGTGGTAAGGAATCAGGTAACTCCCTCCCCTATAGTTCAACAGCCAGCTGATTTCCACTTCGCGTTGAAGCACCCAATAGGCCACGCCGTATGCCTTCAGATGGTTCGTTTGGGTGTTATCCATAGGAATGAGAAGGTAGGCGGCTCTGGTGGGCAGTGCCAAAACCAACAACATAAAAAAGATGAAAACTATTTTGCGCATAGCGGCATCTATTCTTTTTATTGGGCGCAAAAATAAAAAAAAAGGTGGGATAATCATCCCACCTTTGAAATTTTGGTTAGTATTTCGACTAATGAAGTCTGCTGGACTTCTGATTTGGTCAAAGCAAGGATAGCTTTACTATTTTGTGCCTGAAGGGAAGGTGAAGATCCTGTCGCCCGATACACTTGACTGGTAAATGTAGCCTTTTCCGGGTTCCAATGTGGACAACTGCCCCACCCATCTGCTGTTGCGGTAATTGGTATTACTGGTCTGCGACTGAACTGCGTCGCCATTGACGGCAAATCCGGCAAAGGTCTCGGAGATCGTCTTGCTCTCGCCAAACGGGAAAGCAATCCAGTTGGCACCTGTTCTTATTGTGACGGGATGCTCTGTCGGGTTGATGGGCATACCTTCCAGACTAATCTCACAGTCTGCACTGACAATAATCTTGTACATATGAGCTACATTCAGCGTGTTCAATCCTCCCGTCCATCTGCCATTGATGTATCTCGTGTTTTGCGTCTGTGACTGGATGGTCATCGAGGTGTCTGGCAAAGCCGCCACAAGAGCGGCTTTGAGATCGTCCAAAGTGATTTCGACATTCGTCGAGAACCAATTGATGCCTTCCGAAAGCGCAACAGTCTGTTCGACCTCCGTTTCAATACCAAGCTTGATTTGGTTCTTTTCATTCATCACAGTACCACTATACCCTGATGGATTACTTGGATTGTAGTTAATGCCGTCACTACAGATGCGGATGGCTTGCCTTGAAGCATTGAACACCCGACAAGCCATATGAGGTGAATTGGTCCAGGCACCTGAATTGTCGTCAACAACTAGAACGAGATTGGATATGCCGTCATAAACGAAGGACGTGTCGAAAACAATCTTGGTCCAATCATTAGACACCATTTGCACACTTCCTGAAAATACCATATCAGCATTGGTGACCGCGACCCAGTCCGAATTGCTGGCAAACGATGTTTTGTCGGTAGCAATCAAATAAAAGCTACAGGTACGGGTTTTCTCAGCTCCTCCGTTATAAAAACTAATGCTATTGATTGTACACGCAGTGCCAATCTCGTCAGCAGTATAAATCTGTTGGGTAAGTGAATATTTAAAATAGTTATAGCTCGGCAAATAGGAATTTGTTGTAGTGCCTCCATCACCAATCAAGACTCCCTCTTCGAATGTGGCCACAAGGTTTCTTCCTTGCATCACAGTGAAACTATATTCCAATTCCGTGGAAATCACTTGTCCGTCTTCAGTCCAACCACAGAAACTAAACCCGGAATTAGCCGTGGCAGTAACCGTGCAAATCTCACCAAACATAAACGAGCCACCGCCACTTACAATGCCGGCCCGTGCAGGGCTAGCACTGACATTAATGTTGATTGGGTCGGTTGTAGGAATCACCTTGGCAACCAAGAGTTGGTTCTTTACATTCAACAAATCAGCATAATCATTAGATGTAAAAGAAGCAGGAGGTGTCCCCGGATTGAAATTGGTGTGGTCAGAGTAAACTCTGATAGCCTGGCTTGGGGCATCGAACACACGGCACGACATTGAATTATCCCAACTGCCCGTATTGTCATCGACGACAAGGACAACATTGGAAATGCCATCATAGTCATATGGGGTGTCAAAGGTAATCATTGTCCATTCACCAGTAGTCATTGTGACACTGCCACTGAACACTTTGTCGGCCTCTGTTACGGTCACCCAATCGGTTGTGCTGGTGAAGGTGCTCTTCGTCGTACTCTTCAGATAGAAGTCATAGTTACGAATTCGCTCATTTCCATCATTATAGAAGGCTATGCTGGTGATGTAACCAGCCTCGCCAAGCTCCTCAGCTGTGTAAATCTGTTGGGTAAGCGAATATTTGTAATACGCATAACTTGGAAGGTAATTGTTGGTAGCTGAGCCTCCATCGCCTATGACAATTGAACCTTCCGGGGCGATGGCTGCCGTGACGGTTACAGAAGCAGTTGACAAGAGCCCATTCGAGTCGACACTTTTCAAATAATAGGAATATCTTCCATAGTCAAGATTAGTATCAATGTAAGATGTCTCATTTGTGTTGGAGACAAGGATTCCGCCTCTGTAAATGTTATATGACTGAGCGTTGGCAGCCGCATTCCATGACAATGACACGTTATTTCCATTGACTGTGGCCACAAGTTGGGTTGGAGCTTCACTGTCGCTCGAAGTACCGTAGGTAAAGGAAATGGTGCTTCCCGCACTCGTGATGTTGTAGATCGAAAAATTGTAGTCAGGACTGCCTCCGGTGAAAAACGGATATGCACTTGTAGAAGAATTGAACTCGGTCCTATCTACATTGGAACTGAAGTATGCATTATCCAAATCGCCATCCTGCGCGGCTGACCCATTGGGTCTAAAGATGTAGATTTCATCATAAATTCCATTGCTCGGATCATAAGGTTCGTTGCCCTCATAACGGGTGTCAATACGATAGACAAGGAGCCCTGAACCAGGCAATCCCGTCTCAAA
>CAMJRR010000036.1 GCA_946408345.1 uncultured Bacteroidales bacterium
GCTGGTCAACCCGGCCAACAAGCGCAAACTCGACATCATCGTGGTCGGCACCGGACTGGCTGGTGCCTCGGCAGCCGCCTCGCTTGGCGCCATGGGCTTCAATGTCGACATCTTCTGCATCCAAGACTCACCACGCCGTGCCCACAGCATCGCTGCCCAAGGCGGCATCAATGCGGCCAAGAACTACCAGAACGACGGCGATAGCGTGGAACGCCTTTTCCGCGACACCATCAAGGGTGGCGACTACCGCGCCCGTGAGGCGAACGTGTATCGCTTGGCAGAGGTCAGCGGTGCCATCATCGACCAATGCGTAGCGCAAGGCGTACCTTTCGCCCGTGACTATGGCGGTCTGCTCGACAACCGCTCCTTCGGTGGCGCACAAGTCAGCCGTACCTTCTATGCCAAAGGCCAAACGGGACAACAACTGCTGCTCGGCGCCTACGGAGCCTTAAGCCGTGAGATCGCCCGTGGCACGGTGAAACTGCACACGCGCTGCGAAATGATGGATCTCGTCGTGGTGGAAGGCCGCGCCCGCGGGATCATCGTCCGCAACCTCGTCAACGGCGACTTGGAGCGCTATGCCGCCCATGCTGTGGTACTCGCCACGGGTGGCTACGGCAACCTTTATTACCTCTCCACCAACGCCATGAACAGCAACGGTAGCGCGGCATGGGTGTGCCATCGCAAGGGTGCCGCATTTGCCAATCCCTGCTATGTGCAGATTCACCCGACCTGTATCCCTGTGCATGGTGACTATCAATCAAAGCTCACCCTGATGAGTGAGAGCCTGCGCAACGACGGCCGCATCTGGGTGCCCAATAAAAAGGAAGATGCAGAGGCCATTCGTGCCGGCAAGCTGAAACCCACAGAGATATCCGAAGAAAACCGAGATTACTACTTGGAGCGCCGTTATCCCGCCTTCGGCAACCTCGTTCCCCGCGACGTGGCCAGCCGTGCCGCCAAGGAACGCTGCGATGCAGGCTATGGCGTAGGTACAGGCTATGCCGTCTACCTCGACTTTGCAGATGCCATCCAACGTCTGGGCAAGGATGTCGTGGAACAGAAATACGGCAACCTGTTCCAGATGTACCAAAAGATCACGGATGAGAATCCTTACGAGACTCCGATGATGATCTATCCCGCCATCCACTATACCATGGGTGGACTTTGGGTCGACTACGAACTGCAGACCACCATTCCGGGACTCTTCGCTGCTGGCGAAGCCAATTTCAGCGACCATGGTGCCAACCGCCTCGGTGCCTCCGCACTGATGCAAGGTTTGGCCGACGGCTATTTCGTTTTGCCTTACACCATGCAGAACTATCTCGCCGACCAGATCTATGTGGGGAAGATTTCGGCTACATCGCCAGAATTCGACAAAGCAGAAGTGGCTGTACGCGAACGTCTCAACAAATTGATAACGATTGGTGGCGACAAGACTGTGGATCATTTCCACAAGGCTTTAGGCAAGATCATGTGGGAATACTGCGGCATGGCACGCAACACAGAGAGCCTCACCAAAGCGAAGAAGCTAGTCTCACAATTGGAAGATGAGTTCTGGAAGTCTGTCTTCATCCCTGGCACTTCCAATGAGTTCAACCCCGAGTTGGAGAAAGCCTATCGACTTGAAGATTATTTTGAACTGGCACAACTCGTCATCGATGACGCCATGCATCGCGAGGAATCGTGCGGCGGTCACTTCCGCACTGAGCACCAGACCCAAGACGGTGAGACCCTACGCGACGACGAGCACTTTATGTATGTCGCCGCTTGGGAATACCAAGGTCACGGCCACCCCGAGACCATGGAGAAAGAGCCGCTAGTCTATGAACACATCCAAATTGCAAACCGTAATTACAAGTAAGCCATGAAGTTCACATTACATATCTGGCGTCAGGAGAACGCCCGCGCCAAGGGCCATTTTGAGACCTATCCTTTGGAAGGCATCTCGCCCGACTGCTCCTTCCTTGAGATGCTTGACATCCTGAACGAGCAGCTCATCAACGACCGCATAGCCCATCCCGTGTGCTTCGACAACGACTGTCGCGAGGGCATCTGCGGCATGTGCGGACTCTATATCAACGGTCGCCCGCATGGTAACGATGACGGCATCACCACCTGTCAGCTGCACATGCGCAAGTTCCATGATGGCGATGACATTTGGATTGAACCCTGGCGTGCCAAACCGTTCCCAGTCATCCGTGACCTTGTGGTGGACCGTTCCGCATTCGACAAGATCATCCAAGCTGGAGGATACATCAGCACCACCACGGGCGGTGTGCCTGATGCCAACACGATTCCGATTCCAAAACATAAAGCCGATATGGCCATGGATGCCGCATCTTGCATCGGTTGCGGTGCCTGTGTGGCTGCTTGTAAGAATGCCAGCGCCATGCTGTTTGTAGGTGCCAAGGTCAGCCATTTGGCCTTGTTGCCGCAAGGGCAAATCGAGGCCGCTGACCGCGTACACAAAATGGTCTGCAAGATGGACGAATTGGGCTTTGGCAGTTGCACCAACACCTACGCCTGCGAGGCCGAGTGTCCGAAACTCATCAAGCGGCAGAACATTTCGAGACTCAACCGACAATGGATTGGAGCATTGTTTGGGAGAGACAGGAAATAAAACAATAAGAATCGCGCCGAAAAAAGCGCGATTTTTTTTGTGTGTTTATGGAATGTTTTCGCCTGCAAAAACACAAAATTGTCAAGTGTAATCGACAAAATATTGTAGAATTTGCAAAGTGTAGTTTGCAAAAACTGGGGAAAACTGTCGGGTGAAGGTGGCAGGTTTTTGAAAACAATAATTCTCATCCCTTTGCCTGAGTAATCAGTGACAATGAAAATATGTAAGTATCTGTTCTCTATTATTTTATCAAAAGAAGTGCTAGTATCGCTCCAATTGTTATTAGCGATACAATGTTAACAATCATACTGTATTTTAGCTTTTTCTGAACAATAGATAAAGACTCGTTAAACTCATCCGTTGCTTTGGAGAGTTTTTCAGTTGCTTCATTTGATGCATAGATGATGGTTTCTCTGTCTTTTTCAAATGCTTTAACTTTATTGTCATAGTCTTTACCTATATTTTCCACAAGCTCATGAATCTTTGTCGTTACAGTGCCGAGCTTTACTACATATTCAGATGTGGTTGAACTTAATCCATCATACGATTGAATGGTTTTTTCAACTTGCTGGCGAGCCGATTCTAAATTTCTAAGATTTGATTCCAATTCGGTCAGCGTCTTGTTTATTTTTTCGTCAATCATTTCTTTGTGTATTTTGTTGTTATTTGTTTTAATTCATTTAGATGATTCTTCAAGTATATGTATGTTTGAAGTTTTTGCAGATAATCTTTTCTTGATTCATCAATTGCTGCGAGGCTTACAAGTAGATTTGAAAATTCATTCAGTGTTTTCAAATTACCTTGGTTAGTATAATACAACAACACAGCCTCATAATCAGTGAATAATTCCTCTTCTAACAATTCGTTTTCTTGCTGTCCTAAGAACAAAATGCAGAAGATGTTTAGGAGATTCAAAACTGGATTCATTTCTGCAACAGCTCGTCTAATAAGACGGACAGCACCTTGCAAATGCTTGATGTTGTCTTTCTGTGAATCATTATTTACTATATCTCGATCAACCACTCTCATATATTTTTTCACAAGATTAAAATCGGTAATTTCGCTTTCACTATGAATGTCATAATTGGTGTCGTCTTTAAGTGAGAATGGTATTTCTTGGCGAAGACTTGAGTCGTATGTAACAAAACCTTCTCTTGCATATTTTGAGTTGAAGTAGTAATAAATGAAATCTTTCAATTCTTCGTTCGTTTCTTTCCAGTCTTTGCCAGAATTAAGAGCCATATTACAAAACTGTTCCATGTCCAAAATACCTCTTGCTCTTTTGTCTGCAATACTCCTATAGATAAATGATGTAAGGTGTTTTAGACAAGCCATAATTACACCATCATTGGTGGCCATCTGCTTTACTTCATCAATCATTATGTCCACTCTATCTTCTGAGTAGTACTTTCGATAATAAAGACGAATACAATCATAATAGTTAGATTCATCTTGACAAACAGTTGTAATGCGGAAAGTCTTCTTGTTATAATCTTCAGTAAAATCATCTATCAAACCAATAATGCACATTCGGTAAATGGCTTTCTGAATAGCATCTTTATAATCAGCAGAACCGTAATCTCGAATATAGCTAAATCCTCGTTCATTCTTAAGGTTCTTTGCTTTCCACGTGTTAAACACCGGCATATTCTTTCCTGCCAAGAAGGTGTTGTATTCATCAAGTACATGTTCGTTTTCTTCATACGAAATGTAATAGGTAAGAGTAGTACCTTTATCATATCTATTGATGAATTGTAAAATCCCATTACTTGTTCCATATTTGGGCGTTTCTACACCGATAATTTCCTCATTACTAATTCGAATCTGGAGCTTGTTTATGAGTAGTTCCATCACATATAGTTCGAAATCTTCGCCAAGGAAATTACTGTCGTAAAAGAATTTGTTGTTGGTGTAATCCGCTGAAAACTGATTCCATTGGTCTGTTCGTGCATTCTTTACCCAGAACTTTTTGGGAGAATACATTATGGTTGCCAAAGCCATCTTTTTATCACGGCCAGCACGTCCTGCCTCCTGCACAAACGATTCCAAGGAACCTGGGTAATTCAAGTGTACAGTAAGACGTACATTAGACTTGTCAATACCCATGCCAAAGGCTTTTGTGGCCACCATCAGATTGGTGTTTCCAGCAAGAAATTCATCCTGACAGGACGTGTCATCCCCTCCTTTGTAAGTTGAAATCCAATTGATATGGTGTGCTCTTAACGTATTTGCTATTGTAGGAACACTCAGTTTAACATCTGACTTCCCTTCTTTGTTGGCACGTAAGCAGAATACAATACCAGCTACATCAGTGTTTTTTGCAGTATACCAATCTCCTTTAACATCAATGTATAGATCAGTTGAATTGATTTCCTTTATTTTGCTTTCGTCGGATATGTTCTCTCTTTCGAGGAATCGCTTCTTAATCTCACTAATACTATTTTCGTTTTGTATTTCTTGTATTTTATTCGTAGCGTCATTTATCGCATCAAGAATCAAAGTCTCTTTGACATTATCAACCATCCGGGCTTTTTCAGCATTTGATGCATCTACAGGATAAATATTATACTGCAATTCAAGTCGATTGGTGTTTTCATATCTAACTGTAGCATCATCTTCCAATGAATAAGAGTTACTGCCAGATAGTTCTCTTTCTACATCAGCAAGAACGTCAAACGAAGCAGTTGCAGTCAATCCAAATAGTGAAATATGGTTGTCTTCACCTTCTAACTCTTTTGGAAGGACATAGTTGTACAGGTTTCTACCCAAATGGAGATAGGCAAGACGGAAGTCATGGCCCCATTCAGAAACGCAGTGAACTTCATCGATTACACCGTACGCAAAATAAACATCGGATTCACACATAGATCGTAAAACTTCCCTAAATCGGTGAATGCTCAATCGTTCTGGTGATAAAAACATAATATGAGTCTGTGATCCCGTCAATGCCTGTTCACGTTTATTCCTTTCATCGCCAATGATGTCGCTGTTGATAAACGATATACAGTCAATGCCAGTTTTAAGCAATCCATCATATTGGTCTTTCATCAATCCCTTCAATGGGTCGATTACCAAAGTGACAGCTGGCTGTAACATTGCCGCCAGTTGATAGGTAAGAGATTTGCCTCCACCTGTTGGCAGCAATCCTATTACGCTCTTTAGCTGCAATGCACGGCTAAGAATTGGAAGCTGACCTGGCCTGAAATCTTCCTTCCTAAATATCAGATTGAGAAGATAACGCAAATGTACACAGGTCTCCTCTATGTTGTGATAATTGCCCTGAGCATCTCTTTCAACTAGAGGCTTGTATTTGATTCTTTCAGTTGTATAGAGAACTCTTTCTGCATATACGGATTTGGAAGAACGTACAATAAAATAACAATCATTGTTCGCCTTATACTTTGAGAATACAACTTCTTCAGGATTACAACTCTGGTCAATGGAAACGTCTATAATAGCATCGTATGTAACCTGAGTTTTTGCATCTTTCTTGCTAAAGATGTTAATCGTAGGCAAAGTCAAATTACTATAGTTTTGTGTCATAGCAACAATATGATGATATAACTCTGCAAAATCTTCGAGAGCGATTTTTGCCACAGATGTACCATCCTCTATAATTAGAATATCCAGAGCCTCTTTCTTTATATCTAATCTGTCAGAGATCAGTGCTTCTACAAAAGTTTTCTGTATTCGGGCTATTGCGTTCAGACTCTTTGATTTATTCCTGGAATCAATTGAATTTAATACTTTTCGGCTCGCCAAAGTTGGGCAGCCTCGTGAAATTAAATTGCTGACTAAAGCATAAATAGGACATAAATTCTTATGAGCTGTCATATCAAAAGGAGCCAGAACCTCAAATGCACTTTGCGATAATGAACCTTGTAAATTGAGGTCTGAATAGGATGCAAATAGTTGAACAGGAGCAAAATAACTGTACTTGTGTAGGATGTCGCTGTTGCTTGTCAGACTATATGTGAAGCTTTTAATCAAACAACCATATGCTTTCCCATTTGAATGACGGCCAAAATATGTGTCTCGAAAATCAGTGAATATACGAAGCCCCTCTTTCTTGAAATAGTAACTGAAAGTGTTTATTCGACTTTCGTTGAGATTTGCTGGTCCAATACACAATGCAATATGCTGAGCACCAGAAGATGTGATCATTTTTGATACACCTTTTAAACTGACCGCTTCAATATCCAAGATGTTCGAGAAAATATGAATTGCACAAGGCTCATGGACGTCAATTTCTGTGATAGAATTGCTGTTGTCACCATAATCTGATGGGAGATAAAATGGGAGATCTATGATTTCGACATTTTGGTCATCCAATGCTTGACGAACATGTAAAATGGCTCGTTGTCTTGCTATATTTGAAGGCTCCTCTAATGTGACTTTCTTTAGTTTTGATAGTAAACCATTCTGACGAAGTTTTTCAATAACAGCAACTGTGCCTATACCTTGACCACAGCCCCAGTCATATATCTCTACGCCATTATTTAACGCCCTATACGGAAATTCATTCTCATCTAATGCGCGAATCAGTTTATGACGATGCATCGTACCGTAAGCGGCCATGTATGCACAGCATTGTTCTTCTGTTTCCAACACGGCTTTTCCATGATTCAACGAACGACCTTCATTATCAATATATGTCCATGGACATGATTTGTATGCATTCGGCACATATTGAAGGGACACCTTTATTATGTCGTTAACTGTTAGATTGCTTATATTCTGAATATCGCTATTATAACTCATACTTCATGTATTACTTGCCAGTTATCGTTTCTGATTTCCAATCGGTTTCTTTCGCTCTTTCCCAATTTCTCACTGCCACTTCCTTACTCGCATTCGCATAGCAATACTCGCACAGATGCGGGCAAGTATTATACTCGCCAATGTCCTTGCTCACTATGCAGCCGCAGAACTGCCGCTGGCCTTTGTCACGGTTGTCGCGGTGTTTGATGATGGTTGGTTTTGGGTCGAAGAGGTCGCCTTCAGTAATCTCCACGTCGAGGAAGTCCATCAAGGCCTTGTCATGGTGGGCAAAACGAATCATTAAGTCATCATCAATGCAGCGGTTGTGCTGGATGCCATATTGCTCAATGTCAATCTTCTCACCACAAGTGGCCAATTGGTAGTGCCATTTTTGGTTGAGTTCCGAAAGCCTTTGGGCAAATTCCTCCATTTGGACGGTCGTCCATTCCGCATAGTTTATATGGCTATTTTCAAGATTGGCTTTCACCTTTTTATATAAGGCGATATCGGCATAACTGAAAACAAGCTTTTCCGTGTAGCCCTTTAGTTGGTCGCCGATGTTTTCCACTTTTCTCAACAGGTCGTCCATGCCAATTTGGTCGGTCAGAATCAAAGGGTCGAAACGCCAAATCACACGGCCTTGGCCTAATTGGTCTACCAATCTTTTGAAAGAGTCAATCCTTTTCTCCAATGGCGGAACACCCTTTTCCAAGCCTTCTTTCTCGTAATCGTTCAGCGTGTATTGGATGTAGCAGCCGATGTTCCTTTCCTTCAGCTCATCTAAATGCCCAAGCAGCGGTTCTGGGTTCTTCGACCAAAACACAATAAAGCAGCATTTCTCATACGACACGAAGCTTTTCACACCGTTGAAAGGGTTGGTCCAAGCCGAATAGCCCACCTTCAGCCGATGGAAGAACCAGTCGGCATAGAAAGCGGGAATGTCCGTGCTGCGGCTTGCAGAGATGATGACAGGGGCTTGTGCCTCCGCCATCATGCCGTTATCGCGCTGAATTTGTATTTTTTGCCATTGCGCCATCTTTCGCTTCTTTTTTATCGCCGCAAAGTTATGCAAAAAACATTGTTTTCTTGGCTGTTTTGTTTTTGCAAAGTTGTAATACTTTATCTGTCATTGCCTAAATAATCAAATTATATTGCCTCGCTTGTGCTTTTCGTTCCCAAAAACAAATCGAGGGTACACCAGAATTGACGTACCCTCGAATAATGATTCAAAAACGGAATCTCATTAAAATTCCGTCATTAGTTTTACGGTATTGAAGATGGTCTTTTCTTTGGCCTCGTTGCCATATTTGTCGACATCAACGACATTGCGCGGGCTATGAGTGATGCACACTGGACCATTGAGGCAACCGCCGTCGCAGGCCATGCCTTCGAAGAAGTTTTCGGTGGCCTTGTTGAATTTCAACTTGGTCAAAGCGGCCTTACATTCTGCGATGCCGTTCATGGCGATGGGCTTCACGCCTTCCACACCCATTTCCTTGGCCACATCAGCAATGCCTTTGGCGATGCCGCCTGACTTGGCGAAGATTCGGCCGTAGTATGAAGCGTTGTTCAGCTCGGAGTCTTCCATCTGCGTGGTGTCGATGCCACGAGCATCAACGAAGGCTTGCAACTCCTCAAACGACATGACGCTGTCGATGGCACCACCAGTCTTCTCAAGCCTGTATTCCAGTTTTTTGGAGGTGCAGGGACCGATGAAGACGACCTTGGCCGTCGGGTCGGATTTCTTGATGAGGCGGGCGGTCTCCACCATAGGCGATACCGAGGAAGAAATGTATTGCTTCAGTTCGGGGAAGTTTTTCTCCACGAAGCTTACAAACGAAGGACAGCACGAGGTGGTCATCAGTTTCTTCTCGTTCCATTCCTGGGCCTCACGATAGAGGGTGATGTCGGCACCAAGGGCGGCTTCCACAACGTGATGGAACCCCAACTTCTTGATGGCCGTAACCACTTGCGTGACGCGACCGAAGCGGCATTGGCTGACGATGGCCGGCGCAATGACGGCATACACCTTATATTTGGTGTTGTTCTCCGATTTCTTCAGGATGTCGATGATGTCGAGGATAAGCGACTTGTCGGAGATGGCACCGAAGGGGCATTTATAAACGCAGGCACCGCAAGAGATGCACTTCTCGTTGTCGATTTTGGCCTTCTTGTTCTCGTCGATGGAGATGGCCTTCACCTTGCAACTCACCATGCAGGGACGGTGTTGCAGGATGATGGCGGAGTAGGGGCAGGCTTGGGTGCATTTGCCACACTCGATGCATTTGTCCTTATCGACGGTGGCACGGTGGTTCACGATGGTGATGGCGTCCTTGGGGCACACTTCCTTACAACTGTGCACCATGCAGCCACGGCAGGCTGGCGTGACATAGATGCCGTCAATGGGACATTCGTCGCAGGCGCTGTCGATGACCTCGATGACATTGGGGTTGCTCTTGTCGCCGCCCATGGCCATCTGGATGCGGTCTTGCAAGATGGCGCGTTCCTTGTAAATGCAGCAGCGTGTTTCGGCTTTCGGACCGGGACTGAGCAACTTGGGCACTTCCATGTAGGCTTCCTCCAATCCGCCCTCGTAGGCGCGTCGGATGATTTCTTTCAGCACTTTGTATTTGACGAGTTGTACGTCGGTGTCAAAAATCCTTTGTGAGTTCATCTTGTTTGGGGTATTGTGGGATGGGTTCAATAATAATTCAGTTCGACGACTTTGCCAATCTTGCGAAGGTCGGCGGCAATTTTCTCCACGATTTTCATCTTCATCGTCGTGTCGATGGGTAGCCCTTGGTGGGCCACATTGACGCTTTGGCCGACGAAGAAGGTGATGTGGGTGGCCCGTTCAAAGAGGTAATCCGCGAGGAGCGAGGCACCGTCTTTCTTGGTGAAGGTCTTGGGAGTGAGGTCGGAGATGGAGATGTATTTCTCCAACATTTGCATCAGGCGGCGCAAGGTGAGCACGCCTTCGGTAGTCAGGTCGATGCCTTTGATGTAGCCGATAGGGGGCACTTCCTTGTCGGGGAAATCGAAGCTGGTCTTCAACTCGGTTTTCAGGTGGCGCGCCACGATGGTGGAACTGGTGCCACCGCACACGATTTTTTTTGAAGGACCAGCCAAGAATTGCTCGATGTAGAAGTCGTCCTTTTCCTTGTCGACGGGTGGACCGACCATAATGTTGACGTCGAGGCGTTTGCGAATCTTGACGGCGGCCACGGTGGTATCGTCGCCAGGTTTATCGGCGTAGAGGTCGTTACAGGCAGATGCCAAAAGGCAGGCCACGGCACGGGCTGACATAGAGCGCGTGATGTTGGCGTTGAGGTGCTCCATAATTTGGTCGCGTTCCCATCCGAAGTTGAGGATTTGTCCGATGCCCGCATGAATGGTGCCGTCGGACATGACGATGATGATATCATCTTCCTCAAGGTTTAGTTCGGTGCGATATACCTTCTTGCCACAAACATCCAGTTCGATACGCTCGAAGTTTTGGCATTGGCCACGATGGTAATAGATGGCCTCGGGGTTGTCGAACTCGAACATGATGCCTTTGCCCTCGGTGTTCACATGGATGATGGAGAAGGTGGAGTAGGCCACACCACGCTCCGAGCACACCGGAAGGGTTTGGATGATGGTCTCCACACATTCGTAGATGTCGATGTCGTTGGCGGCCATCGTGCAGAGGATCTTGGAGGTGAGCGTGGAAAGGATGTTAGCCTTCACGCCGCTGCCCAAACCGTCAGCCAAGACGAGGGTGGTGAAGCCGTCCTTAACGGTGCAGGCCACATTGTCGCCGCATAATTCCTCGCCGACATGGTTCAGCGAGGTGCATCCCGTTTCTAAGCAGAGTTCCATCAGTTCTTCTTGTTTTCTTCGGTTAGGGTTTTCTTGAGTTTCAGCAAGGCCACCTTGGTTTCGGCTGTGGTTTCGCCCAATAGCGATGCAATCTCTTGAGCCACACGCATTTGCTTCTTGATGACCTCATCGGTGGTGGTCAAGGTTTCCATCTTCACCTTCATGATGCGGTTTTCGTAATCGACAGTATCGGTGACATCTTTCAGGATGCCGAAGATGACGTTTTGTCCAGCCAGGTAGTTGATGGATATGTCGACATATTTTCCAGTGGTGGGTATGTGCGTCTGTTTGCAGCTGATGTGCTTCTTCTGCGTATAGGCGTTGTAAAAGTCGATGGGGCTGAAGAAGTCGGCAGCAGGCCTTCCCTTGGCATTGGGGTCGTCGATGCCGAGGAGTTCCCTTCCTTTATTGTTGATTTCCTGAATGTTGAGTTCCGAGTCGAGGACGATGATGCCTTCAGGACTGTTTTGGATGATCTCGAACGAGAGCGACTCGGCACGCTGGCGCATGTAAGGCAGGCAGATCTCGATGTCGGCATAGCCGTTGTACACCGCCCAAGCCTTTTCGCGACATGTGGCATAGCCGCATGAACCGCAATTCAGTTCGTCTTCGGGTTTCATCTTACCGGTCTGGTGCAGGATGGCCTCAATCTCGCGCTCAGGGGCAGCCATGCTGTGGCTGCGGAGGCGCGGATGAGCAGCGGCCAGGCTTAAGTCAAGCGGGCTGTCGTCTTGAGGTCCGGTCAGGGCTTGCTTTTCGCGGCTGACATATTTGCGTACATCGGCAGTGGCCTTGATGGAGCCACCCTCTTTAACCAACGAGCAAGGTCCATTCACACAGGCGTCCACGCAAAGGTTGATTTCCATCACCACATGGTCGAGATGCTCGATGTGCTCCAAAGCCTCGACGCACTTCTTCGGGCCGTCGACGGCGATATATTCGTAGCCCTCGGGCAGCACGGGGAAGGAGTTGATGATGCCTTGCGGTATCGGGTATTCCTTGGCGAGGTTGGGCGTGCCGTTTTTCTTGTTGAGGCTGAGGTTGGTGATTTCGTCGAGTTTGATGTTCCTCTCGTCGAAGAGTGCCACCACATCCTCGAAGGTCAGCACGTGGTCAATCAAATGACATTCATCGGCTTCACGCTTCTTGGCGATGCAGGGGCCGATAAAGACGATTCGGGCATCGGGGTGTTGCTTTTTGATGATTTTGGCATGGGCCACCATTGGCGAGTCAACAGGAGCAAGGTATTTGAGTGCCTTCGGATAGTATTCCTGAATCATGCGGCAAGCGGCAGGGCAGGCCGAGGTGATGAAATTGGTGAACTCGCCCGTCTTGAGCAGGCGTGCATATTCCTTGGTGACGGCTTGTGCACCAACGGCGGTTTCTTCCGCATCGGCAAAGCCTAACTTGGCCAAGGCCAATTTCATCACGCCAAAGTCGGTGAGACCGAAGCTTGATATGAACGATGGGGCAACGCTGGCAATCACCTTGTCGGGACCAGCCAACATTTGTTTCACTTCTTCCAGTTCGCTGTGAACGATCTTCGCATTTTGCGGACAAGCCAACGTGCAGTGGCCGCACAAGATGCAGCGGTCTTCAATGATTTCGGCCTGATGGCCCTTGAAGTCGATGGCTTTCACCGGACATTCGCGAAGGCATTTGTAGCAATCCTTGCATCTCGCATTGCGAAACTCTAAGTATTTCGACATGTCGTTCTTTTTTAGATTTCAATCAACGGATAGATTTCCTTTACGAAAAGTTCTTCTGCGTTGTCTTTGGTGACATTGTGCAAAAGCAAGAAGCCGTCTTCGGTACTGATGCTGGCTTTTTTCATCATGTTTTCCGGGATGTCGTCGGTCTTTATGTTCACGCCTTGGGCGCAATGGCCGAGGCAGAAACTGGCTTGCAGTTCGACCAGGTCTTCAACGTCATATTTCTTGAGGATGTCTTTCATAGCTAGAATGACATCGTAGGAACCTTTCAGGTGGCATGAACTGCCAACGCATACTTTAATATTCATTTTGGGTTAGTTTTAAAGGGTTGTTTTGTTTTTGAACGATTATTTCTTGCTTTTGTTGTAGTGCCGTGTAAAAATTAAGGTCGGGTGGCCACTTTTTTTGTAGTCACCCGCCTATCAATGGGTTATATTAACTCAAAAATTAACTTCAGTATCGTAATAGCAGCACTTCAGCAGTTCTTCCATCTCCTTTTGCGTCGGGATGCGCGGGTTGGAGCCTGTGCAGGCGTCGCCGATAGCGTTCTTGGCGATTTCGGGTAATCTTTCAAGGAACACGTTCTCAGGCACAAAACCTTGTTCGCAAGGGTAGGAGTCTGCACCGTAGTTCTTGATGCAGTGCGGGATGTTGAGGTCATCGTTCATCTTGCGCAATGCGGCGATGAGCAGGGCCACCTTTTCATCATCATTGCTGCCGCCAAGGTTCATATTATCGGCGATGACACCGTAGCGTTGCTTGGCTTCAGGATTCTTGGCGTTGAAGGCAATCACCTTAGGCAGATACATGGCGTTGGCGGCACCGTGGATGATGTGGGCACCAAAGTCGGCAAACGCGGCTCCCGTCTTGTGAGCCATCGAGTGGACGATGCCTAACAGGGCATTGGAGAAGGCCATGCCGGCGAGGCATTGGGCGTTGTGCATCTCGTTGCGGGCGGTCACGTCGCCGTTGTACGAGTTCACCAGGTCTCTTTGGATCATCTTGATGGCGTGCATGGCCAACGGATCGGTGTAGTCGCAGTGGGCGTTCGAGACATAGGCTTCAATGGCATGCGTCATGGCGTCCATACCCGTGTGAGCAACCAGTTTCTTGGGCATAGTTTGGGCTAAGGCCGGGTCAACGATGGCCACGTCGGGCGTGATTTCAAAGTCGGCGATGGGGTATTTGATACCCTTAGCATAGTCGGTAATGATGGAGAAGGCGGTCACTTCGGTAGCCGTGCCTGAGGTAGACGAAACGGCACAGAAGTGGGCCTTGGTTCTCAGTTTGGGCAGGCCGAACACTTTGCACATATCCTCAAAAGAGGTTTCAGGGTATTCGTACTTGATCCACATGGCTTTGGCCGCATCGATGGGTGAACCACCACCGATGGCCACAATCCAGTCGGGTTGGAACTCTTGCATAACGGCGGCACCTTTCATCACGGTCTCCACCGACGGGTCAGGCTCGATGCCGTCAATCACTTTCACTTCCATGCCAGCTTCTTGAAGGTAAGCAATGGCTCTATCCAAAAATCCGAAACGTTTCATGCTTCCTCCGCCAACGCAGATAACAGCGCGTTTGCCTGTAAAAGTCTTCAATGCTTCTAAAGCGTTCTCACCATGATAAAGGTCTCTCGGTAATGTGAATCTATTCATTTCTTTGTGCGTTTAATTGGTTATATTTTAAGTTTGTTTTGTCGATTTGTATTTGTTGTTTGCTTATTAAATTCTATCCGATAATTATTTATCTATTTTGAAATCTACTTAATCATTTTCGTTTTTAATGCGTGTTCAAGTAATAAACTTATAGTTCTACTTAGTGCTGTTCATTTTTTTGGCAAGTTGTTGCGAAAGTACAGCGAGAGAGGATGGCAGGTTCTCATTTTTCACGAGGATGCCCTGCGGCACATTGAGTAGGGTGAAGGCAAAGTTCCAAATGGCAAGGATGCCGCACTCCACCATTTGGTCACAGACGGCCTGAGCTTGGTCGGCAGGCACAGTGATGATTCCAATTTTTACACCTGTGCGCCTAATGTAGTTCTCCATCTTTTCCATGGGAAGGATGAATTTGTCACCAACCTGAAGACCATGCAAGTCGGGGTCTTTGTCGAACCCAACTGTGATATTCAGTCCCATGCTAGAAAACTCTTTGTTGGTTAGTATAAGCCGACCGAGGCTTCCAACGCCGACCAAGATGGCTTCGTCCACTTTATTATAACCTAAAAAATCACTTAAATCATTTAATAATGTATCGATTTCAAAACCAGCGCGAGGCTTTCCTTCTACGCTACTCACACCCGACAGGTCTTTGCGAACTAAGACGGGGTTGAGGTTGAGGCTTTGGGCAACGGCTGCTGCCGACACATATTTCTCGCCTTGTTGCTGCATCTTGAGGATGTGGCTGTAATAGAGCGGCAACCGGCTCAAGGTCGATTTAGGTACTACCAAGGAGATATTGTGTTGCGTTGCCATATCGATACAAATTTATCTATTTGTTTGATGCTGCAAAAATAGTGCATTTTCCAATACGATGTATCAAAAAAAATGCACTATTTTTGAATTATTTTATATGTTTGTGTATTTCAGCTTGATAAATAATCAAGGTACTAACTCAAACTCGATGCCCACACTCCAAGGTGAGGGTTGGTTGTTAGTGCTTCCAATAAAAAAGTCGTCCTTGGTGATGACGGGCGACAGGCGATAGCTACCATAAACTCCGATATTGAGCATGTTGGCGATGCAGTAGCTGATGCGTGTTGTGGCACCATATTCGAAGAGGTTCATGGCTTTGCAGCGTTTATAGTAACTGGTAACTTTTGGGTCGTAGTTATACCAATCAGGAAGGCTAGTAATTTGCCCATTTTCATCAAATGCATAGGACTCGTCAATAACTTTCACACGTCGTGTGGCATTGATGCCACCATAGATGCCCAAATCCCAATTGACACCCCACATACGAATGACGACGCGTTGCAACAACTCCCCGCGCAGTTGCATCTGACGCATGATTACTTGCCCTTTGTTCTGGGTTGGGAGTTGGATATTGTTCACGTAGCGGTTCCAGTCGAGGCCGAGACCCATACCTATTTTATATGACTTGCCGTACATCCAGCGGCGACCGAAAGCGAAATGGCGGTTGAAGCCGTTCCAAGTGGCATTGGGCAAGTTGTAGTCATATTGGAAGTAGGTTGTCTTTTGCCAACCTTCCGCTTCCACCTTTTTAAATGTGCCGTTCTGGCTGTTTCTGTATTGGGTCAGCAAGTTGATGTCGCCACCCATGCCGCTGATGGGGCAGGAGTCATAGAATCCGTTGTAGCTGACATTGAGCTTTTTGCCTTGACCGAAGTCCTTGTTGTTCAGTTTGATGCCTGTTGAGTCGGGATGCACCTTATAATAACCGAGTAGCACGCCATCGGTACCTTCCACATTGATGAAAACATCTTGGTTTTCGATGACCTTCGGGACGACAATTTTTACGCCGTCCTTCTCCTGCACGAGGTTGAACGAACGCTCGGCGGGTTTCAGGTCACCCGTGAAATAGGCAGCTTGGGGTACACCGTAGCCAAAGGCATAATCATAATAAGGATAGAGGTCGCACGACTTTTGGATTTCTGCCTTCATCTGTAATGCGGTCATGTCGCGCTTGGTTTGCCAGGCACAGGCGCAGAAACCGGCCGTCAACGGGCTCGCAAACGAAGTGCCAAAGGCTGAGGTAAAGCCACCGCTGGGGTTGGCCACTTGAGCCTCGCCGAAGGCCACCACATCGGGTTTGCGGCGTTTATCGGCCGTTGGTCCGTAGGAGCTGAAAGATATGTGCCGATAATCCTTTAGGTTGGCATCAATGCCACCCACGCAGATAACATTTTCGGCATCGGCGGGGGTGATGATGGTCATCCAACGGCTGTCGTCGCCTTCGTTGCCGGCGGAGTTGCAAATCAGGATGCCCTTTTCGACGGCTTTGTTGGCGGCTTTGGCCACGTAGGAAGTGCCGTCCATGTCCTTGGTCCAGTGGCGGTCCTTGCCGTAGCCCAACGAGCTGTTGATGATGTATGCGCCGTTCTTGTCGGCCCATTCGGCACCTTGTGCCCACCACACCTCTTCTTTAAATGGCTCTGGGTCGATTTCGGTACGGGCAAGGAGAAACTCTGCACCAGTAGCGAGGCCCATCTTCTGTCCTTTTTCATTGATACCGGCGATGCAGCTCAGCACCATGGTGCCATGGGTGCTCCAGCCGTAGACATCCTCTTTTTTGTTGGGGAAGTTGTAAGTCTTGATAATCTGGTTGTTATCGCGGAGATGTTGGAAAGCGGGGTGGGTGTTTACCTTTGGGAAGCCGCCGTCCATGACGCAAATGCGCAGACCTTTACCATCGATGCCATGGTCGATGAAGTGTTGTCCCCCGAAACGCTTAAGTTGGTCGGTAAGGATGTCTTCGTTGTCATCTTCAGCTACCTTGAATTTAGTTTCAATGCGGGCTATCGTCCCATTGGAGACGATTTCCTGCACCTTGGCCACGAAAGGCAATTGTGCAATCAGAGCCGCATTGTCATCGGTAGCTTCAATACCAATGGCGTTGAGCCAGCGCGACTCGCCAAAAACCTCGGTGGAGTAGGAGCCGACCGCATTGACATAACTTTCGTTCAACGGGTAGTTGCTGATGTCGTACAGGTCGGCGCCACATTGTTGATAACGCGCGATGGCCTTGACATCAAAATAGGAATAAGGGTCGAATTGGGTTTCATTTTTGTCGGTGAAGAAAACCCAGAAACACTTGTCTTGTGCCATCATCGTGCCGCTTAAAAGAGCTAAAATGGCGATTAGAAACGTTTTTCTCATAAAATTTCAAATTTGCGGCAAAGATATGGTTTTATTTTCTACTTTTGTGCCATAATCGGAAAAAACTATACAACTATGGAAAACCTTACTAAAGAAAAATTCGAAATTTTCATGATGCTGTGTGCTTCTGGCATAGATGGCAACATTTCCATGAAAGAGTTGGAACGCATCTGCATGCAGTTCGATGAAAAAAGCTATAACGAAGTATTCGAGTCATGGAAGTCAATGACCAGTCCTGCTTGGTTGAGTTTCTTCAAAGAGCATAAGGACAAATTTTTGAAGACCGAGGAAGACAAGGCTGCCTTCATGGCCGACTTAAACGACATTGTCGCCGCTGAGGAAGGCGAGGTCAACCAGAAGGAAAAGAACTTCATGAAAGTTCTCGAAATGCTGATGAACGACGAGCTATAATAGCAAGTTGCATGCATCATTATGGCTTTCCGATGCGACTATTGTCGGTCGGAGAGCCATATTTTTTTATAAAAAAAGGCGTTTTCTAAATTAGAACGATTCTAATTTACATTTGTGACGTTTTTGGGGTTTTCAATCCTTTGATATGAAAGCATTTGCGAAGTTCGTAGATTTGGAAAAAACTTTTACTATTATTTGGAATGAGCTTAATTTTTCCCTAAATTTGCAGCGTTTTTCGAGAGGCGTGTCCTTTTGAAAGACAAACGAGAGAAATCAACTCAATAAATAACCATAAAAAAATCATTCTATGGCAAAAGTTAAGTCTTTAGCAGAACTGAAAGCTATGAGAGAAAAGCTTCAGTCCAACCTTGACCTTCGCGAAAAGAGCAACGACCCCGACTCTTTGGTGCAAATTAAGGTCGCAATGGCTACCTGCGGTATCGCCGCCGGTGCAAAACAAGTTATGGAACACATGATGGAGAAGGCCGACGAGCTGAAGCTCGGCATCGTCTTCACCCAGACCGGCTGCATGGGCTACTGCCACGCTGAGCCGACCATCGAGGTGAAGTGCCCCGGCAAGGACCCGATTGTCTTCGGTCATGTCGACAACAACCGCGCTGACGAAATCCTCACCAAGTATGTGATGAACAACGAAATGGTGGAAGGCGTCATCCCCGTGAACTACGAAACTATCTAATAATTTAATTCGGAGGAATTTATATGGCAAAAATCAAGATGCACGTGCTGGTCTGCGGCGGTACAGGCTGCCAGGCTTCGGCAAGTGCTCAAATCATCAAGAACTTCGAGGACATTCTCGCCGCGAAGGGCTTGCAGGATGAAGTTCAGGTGGTCAGAACGGGTTGCTTCGGCTTCTGCGAGAAGGGCCCCATCGTCAAGATCATGCCTGACAACACTTTCTACACTCAGGTGAAGCCTGAAGACGTCGAGAAGATCGTGAACGAGCACATCATCAAGGGCCGTAAGGTCACCGACCTGCTCTACATGGATCCCGAGAACAAGGAACACGTTGCCGACTCGAAGCACATGGGCTTCTATCGTAAGCAACTCCGTATCGCCCTGCGTAACTGCGGTTTCATCAACCCCGAAAACATCGACGAGTGCATCTCGCGTGGCGGTTATGAAGCTCTTGGTAAGGTCCTGTCCGAGATGACTCCCCAACAGGTGGTCGACGAAATCACCAAGTCAGGCCTCCGTGGCCGTGGCGGTGCTGGTTTCCCCACCGGCGTGAAATGGGGCCTCTGCGCAAAGAACAAGTGCGATGAGATGTACGTCATCTGCAACGCCGACGAAGGTGACCCGGGTGCGTTCATGGACCGTTCCATCATGGAAGGTGACCCGCACAGCATCGTCGAGGCTATGGCCATCTGCGGCTATGCCATCGGCGCCACCCACGGTTTGGTTTACATCCGTGCTGAATACCCGCTGGCTATCCACCGTCTGCAAGTCGCCATCGCCCAGGCTCGTGAATACGGCCTGCTCGGTAAGGACATCCTCGGCTCGGGCTTCGATTTCGATATCGAGCTCCGCTACGGTGCCGGTGCTTTCGTCTGCGGTGAAGAGACCGCTCTGATCCACTCGATGGAAGGCAAGCGCGGTGAACCTACCCTGAAGCCTCCGTTCCCGGCTGTCAGCGGTTATATGGCCAAGCCCTCCAACGTGAACAACGTGGAGACCTTCGCCAACATCCCGATCATCATCACCAAGGGCGCCGACTGGTTTGCCAGCATCGGCTCCGAGAAGTCGAAGGGCACGAAGGTGTTCGCTCTGGCCGGTCAGATCAACAACGTCGGTCTGATTGAGGTCCCGATGGGCACCACGCTGCGCGACATCATCTACGAAATCGGTGGTGGTATCAAGGGTGGCCGTAAGTTCAAGGCCGTCCAGACTGGTGGTCCTTCAGGCGGCTGCTTGACGGAGAAGCACCTCGACACTCCGATCGACTATGAAAGCCTCGCCGCTGCCGGCTCCATGATGGGCTCTGGCGGTATGGTGGTCATGGACGACACCTCCTGCATGGTGGCCATCGCCAAGTTCTACTTGGAGTTCACCTGCGAAGAGAGCTGCGGTAAGTGCTCGCCCTGCCGTATCGGTAACAAGCGTATGCTCGAAATCCTCACCAAGATCACGGAAGGCAGAGGCACCATGGATGACCTCCAGGAACTCCGCAACCTCGCCGCTGTGATTAAGGATACCGCCCTCTGCGGTCTGGGTCAGACCTCACCGAACCCGGTGCTTTCGACCCTCGACAACTTCTGGGACGAGTATGTTGAGCACGTTGTTGACAAGAAATGCCGCGCTGGCGTCTGCAAGAAGCTCATGCGTTATGAAATCGACAAGGAGAAGTGCATTGGCTGTGGCGCTTGTAAGAAGAACTGCCCCGCTGAGGCCATCTCGAAGACCGACTACATCGCTCCCGGCCACAAGCTGCCTTCGATGACAATCGATCCTTCCAAGTGTATCAAGTGCGGTGCCTGTATCTCAACCTGTAAGTTCAGCGCCATTTCTGTCAAATAATAAAAGAGGAGGAAACAAATATGATTAACGTAACAATTGATAACAAACAGATCCAGGTCCCGGAAGGCACTACTATCCTGAAAGCCGCCCGCATGGCCGGTATCCATATTCCTACCCTTTGCTATTTTGAACTGGCAGGAATGAAATTTGAAAACAAACCCGGTGGCTGCCGCGTTTGCGTCGTCGAAGTGACTAAGGACTTCAACGGCCGTCCGCGTCGTAACCTGGCCCCGGCTTGCGCCACCGACTGCGTGGAAGGCATGGAAGTGCTGACCCACAGCGCCCGCGTCATCAACGCCCGTCGCACCGTGGTCGAACTCATCCTTTCCGACCACCCGACCGACTGCTTGACCTGCGCCAAGAGCGGCAACTGCGAGCTCCAGAGCCTGGCCCAGTACCTCGGCATCCGCGACATCCCGTTCAAGGGTGAGCAGAGCCACTATCGTCAAGACATGTCGCCCAGCATCGTGCGCGACATGGACAAGTGCATCATGTGCCGCCGCTGCGAGAACATGTGTAACAACGTCCAGACCGTTGGTGCCTTGAGCG
Organism: uncultured Bacteroidales bacterium; assembly: GCA_946408345.1. Lineage (GTDB taxonomy): Bacteria > Bacteroidota > Bacteroidia > Bacteroidales > F082 > Limimorpha. The sequence continues at coordinate 21,291 of CAMJRR010000036.1, forward strand.
CCATCAACCGTGGCT
>CAMJRR010000037.1 GCA_946408345.1 uncultured Bacteroidales bacterium
GCAACGAAGAAGATGTCAGGTTAGTGTTTTATACCTGCTGACTTTGAAGTAATTAGCGTTAATATCGGGGCTTTTATTGTCTATGGACAACAAAAATCTTGCTTTGATGGGTTTTGTGGAGTATGGACAATAAAAATAACAATTCATCCTCGCTTTATCCGCCAAGGAAAGGTGTCATGTAAACAGGAAGCAGAATGGTACCCTTATCCGTTTTCAAATCCTTTGTGTAAATCAGATAACGCCGTTCGAAAATATGCGAGTATTTCTCGCAAAACACATCGAGCGACTTATGGATGTTGTAGCCGGAAGACTTCAACTCTATGAGCCTATGCCAAAGAAAGGTGACGGCGTTGAAGGGCAGTGAGAACGCTCTTGGAGGCCACAAGATTGAGACCTCTGAATGTGGTATGCGCCTTCAGCTCAGCAAGGGGCATGGTAAGCAACAACTTGGCTATGCATTCATCGGCAAACGAATTACTCACTACATTAACGCCTGTGAAATCGAGCACAACGCGTTCCTCTTTTTCTAACAAAGGCACCAGTTGTTCGCGCACTTTCTGCCCTAAAGGACGTGTGCCAAGGTTTTCGCCAAAATCCCTAAAACAAAATATTACCATAATTCCTCCAATTCATTATCGTTCAAGAAAAGTTCATTGTACTGTTCGGCAGCATTGGTACGGTTGGCCACAACATCAGCCGGATTGATTTCCTTGTCGGTCCGCAGTTGGAGGTAAACAATTGTACCTTGCCAATTATCACTCTCAATGACCGAAGTCTGGCCCTCTTGCAGCCTCAATGTGTGACTGCCAGAACGAATGTCGAACCGCAACCCAGCATCCCTCACAAGAAGTGACGTGGAATAGAGTCCAAAACCCATCCCCTTGCCATCAGTGACCGAATCGCGAATGCACATCTCCAATGCCTCTGGCTCTGACAGATTAGCATACTTGACGTTTTCGGCCAACGAATTGCGGATACCTTGTCCATCATCGGCCACAAGCAGGCTCAACGTGTGCCCCTCAGAATCATAGTGTGTAATCACAGTGCCAAGTTCTTTGCCTGAATGGGTGAGCACATTGTCCAATATCTCGTAGAAGCAATAACTCAGTGCTTGAAGCAGCGTTGTCTCAATATTTATATGCTGGGTCAATGTCTCAATCACCCGCTGATAGACAGCGTAGATGTTTTTTTCATCGAAAACATCTATCGCAACATCATTAATGTGCGATGCAAAATACTTTTTTATTAGCGTTGATACGTTCATACTGGCACCGAATTCCTATAGTCCTAAGATTTGCAAAAGTACAAACTTTTTTCAATTCTACGCTTTTGTGTTCAGTGTACCTTCAAAAATTCTTCTTCCCCCTCTCCTATTTCCCCGCTTTTCCTTACCTTTGCAAATTCAATTTTTCCGAACCTTGAAAGAGCAAACAACTTCTTATATCACCATCCGCAACGCGAAGGTCAACAACCTGAAGAGCATCAGTTTGCAGATTCCGAAGAACAAGCTGGTGGTCATCACTGGCCTGTCGGGATCAGGCAAGTCGTCCTTGGCGTTCGACACGCTTTATGCCGAAGGGCAACGCCGTTATGTGGAGAGCTTGAGTTCCTACGCACGACAGTTCATGGGCCGACTCAACAAGCCCGACGTGGAAAGCATCACGGGCCTCTCGCCCGCCATCGCGATCGAGCAGAAGGTGAACTCGCACAACCCGCGCTCCACAGTGGGCACCAGCACCGAGATCTACGAATACCTGAAACTCCTCTATGCCCGCATCGGTAAGACCTACTCCCCCGCCTCGGGCAAACTGGTCAAGAAGCACCAAGTGATGGATGTGGTGAACCATATCCTCGGCCTGCCGACGGGCAGCACGGCCTACATCGTCGCGCCGCTTCACCTGCCTGAAGGCCGCAGCCTCGAAGAGCACCTCAACATCCTCATGCAACAGGGCTTCTACCGTATATTATATAACGGCGAGATCATCAAAATCGAGGATTTCCTCGACCAGAAGAAAAAGGTCAGCGAGAAGAAGGTGAAGCTGCTCATCGACCGCATCAAGGTCAACGAGAGCATGGACGACGCCATCGGGCGCATCTCCGACTCGGTGCAGACCGCCTTCTACGAGGGCAAGGAGACCTGCCAGGTGATCAGCGAACTCGACGGCGAGCGCAAGGAAGCCGACTTCTCGTCGCGTTTCGAGGCCGACGGCATCACCTTCGAGCCGCCTACGGCCAATATGTTCGCCTTCAACAACCCCTACGGCGCCTGCCCCACCTGTCAAGGCTTCGGCAGCGTCATCGGCATCGACCCCGACCTGGTGGTGCCCAACAAGAGCCTGTCGATCTACGAGAACGCCATCGCCTGCTGGCGCGGCGAGAAGATGAGCGAGTGGAAAGACGCCCTCATCCGCGTGGCCGACAAGGTGGGCATTCCCATCTTCAAGCCGTTCTACGAACTCACCGACGAACAGGTGAGCCTCCTCTGGACCGGCAACCAGTACTTCGAAGGCATCGTGGACTTCTTCAACTATGTTGAGACACAGTCGTATAAGATACAATACCGCGTGATGCTGTCGCGCTACCGCGGCAAGACGGTCTGCCCCGAATGCCACGGCACGCGCCTGCGCCGACAAGCGCAATATGTGAAGGTGGGCGGCAAGAGCATCACCGACCTCGTGCTGATGCCCTTGGACGAGTTGAAGGCCTTCTTCGACCACCTCAAACTCGAAGAGACCGACAGTAAAATCGCCTCTCGCCTGCTTGTGGAAATCAACAACCGCCTGGATTTCATCATCGAGGTGGGCTTGGGTTACCTCACCTTGAACCGACTCTCCAACACGCTCTCGGGCGGCGAGTCGCAGCGCATCAACCTTGCCACTTCGTTGGGCAGCAGTCTGGTCGGCTCCACCTATATCTTGGACGAGCCCAGCATCGGTCTGCATTCCCGCGACACCGAGCAACTCATCAAGGTGCTGAAACGCCTGCGCGACATCGGCAATACCGTCATCGTGGTGGAACACGACGAGGAGATCATCCGTGCCGCCGACTACATCATCGACATCGGGCCGATGGCGGGTGCCTTTGGCGGCGAAGTCGTGTTCGAGGGCGAGATCAAGGACCTCGTCCACTGCGAGAAGAGCCTCACCACGCAATACCTCACGGGCAAGATGAGCATCCCCGTGCCCACCCGCCGACGCAAGAGCGCCAACGCCATCGTCATCAAGGGCGCGACGCAGAACAACCTCAAGAACCTCACCGTGCGCTTCCCGCTCAACATGATGACCGTCATCACGGGCGTGAGCGGCTCGGGCAAGTCGACCTTGGTGAAGGATGTGCTCTACCCCGCCATGAAACGGCAGTTGGGCGAGAACGCCGAGAAATGTGGCAGTTACGGTGCCTTGGAAGGCGACCTGCGCCTCATCCAGGCCGTCGAGTTCATCGACCAGAACCCCATAGGCAAGTCGTCGCGCTCCAACCCTGCCACTTACCTCAAGGCTTACGATGAAATCCGAACACTATTCTCCGAGCAGAAATTAGCCAAGCTGCGTGGCATCAAACCCGCATTCTTCTCGTTTAACGTGCCAGGCGGTCGCTGCGAGGAATGTGAGGGCGAGGGCGTGCAAAAGATTGAGATGCAATTCATGGCCGATGTCTACCTGCCTTGTGAAGCCTGCCACGGCACGCGCTTCAAGGAAGAGGTGCTGGAGATCAAATACGACGGCAAGCACATCTCCGACATCCTCAACATGAGCATCGAGGAGGCCATCGACTTCTTCGAGCACTCGTCGGAGCGGCAGACCCCCATCGTCGGGCGCATCGTCAACAGCCTGAAGCCCTTGCAGGAGGTCGGTTTGGGCTATCTGAAGCTCGGACAGTCGTCGAGTTCGCTCTCGGGCGGCGAGGCGCAACGCGTGAAGTTGGCCTATTTCCTCATCAAGGGACAGGTGGAGAAGCCCACGCTCTTCATCTTCGACGAGCCGACCACGGGCCTGCATTTCCACGATGTGAACAAGCTGTTGGAGTCGTTCAACGCCTTGATTGCCAACGGCCACAGCGTCATCATCATCGAGCATAACATGGATGTCATCAAGTCGGCGGACTGGGTCATCGACCTGGGTCCCGAGAGCGGCAACAAGGGCGGCGAGATCGTCTTTGAAGGCACGCCCGAGGACTTGGTGAAGTGCAAGGCATCATATACGGGTAAAGCACTGAAAAGCAAGTTGTAATTATGTCACAAAACCGACAAAACATACAAAACCATCATTTGGCGTGGGCGGCTGCGCAACCGCGTCGCCGCCGGAAAGCCGCCGGTTGGCAGGCTTTCCACAACCAAGCAAAAAAGTTTTGTCAAGTTTTGAAAGTTTTGTGATTAAAAACAAGAAAATGAAACCATCAGAGATAAACCAACCCTTGAGTGAGCGGCAGCAGAAGGTAGTGGACACCCTGCTCGGCCTCGGCATCGACTTCGACATCAAGTTTCACCCGCCTTTGGGTTCCATCGAGGAGTCGTTGGCCTACTGGGGCAAGTTCGAGGCCACGCACTGCAAGAACCTGTTTTTCAGGAACCACAAGGGCAACAAGCACTACCTCGTCATCTTCGAGTGCATGCACCAGATGGACATCCACGACCTCGAGCAGCGTCTGCACCAAGGCAAGCTCACCTTCGCCTCGGAGGCCCGCATGGAGAAATACCTCGGCCTGAAGCCCGGCAGCGTCTCCCCCTTCGGCCTCATCAACGACGAGAACCACGAGGTGCACCTCTTCATCGACAAGAACCTTTTGAATGCCCCTTGCTTGAGCTTTCATCCCAATGATAATACAGGGACAATTATTATTAGTCGGGAAGACTTTATTAAGTTTTTGGATGCGATGGGGAATTCTTATGAATTTGTGGAGTTGTATGAGTGAAAAACAAGAGTCATGGAAGAAAGTAGGAAACAAGAGATACTGCAATTTCTAGAGGAGCACCAAAGCGAAACTCCATCCAAATGGCGCGAAGAAGCCCAATGGCGTAGGGAAAACCACGATTGGCTTCGCTATTCACAGCGCATCGCCATTCTTCTGCTTTTCTATATGAAGCGCGAGGGACTGACACAGGCAGCGATGGCAGAACGCATAGGTTGCACCCAACAATACGTTTCAAAACTCCTCAAAGGAACAGAAAATCTAACTATTGAAACTATCGCTAAAATTGAACGCGTCACAAACCAAAAGTTGATGGCATTTGATGCATAACCCAATGACAATACGGGGACGATTATCATTAGCCAAGAGGACTTTATCAAGTTTTTGGATGCGATGGGGAATGGGTACGAGATTGTGGAGGTATGATTGAGCATTAATACAACCTGAAGCAAATAAAAACGGGTGATTTCTCACACGTAATCCGTCTCGGTGAACCAAGGCAGGTTTGTACTGCGTTTGGCCTACGCATCATGCGGTTATGTTTGGTCGCTACATAACTCGTGTTTTTTTTGTGGTCGGAATTGTTTTTTTTATATTTTTGCATCTTATTCAAAATTGTGTTTTTCGATAATATTCGATAAAGTAATATGAATTGGGACAACTTTGATTTTATTGACCTATTTGCAGGCATAGGTGGTATCAGGCTTGGATTTGAATCTGTTGGGGGGCACTGCGTTTTCTCTTCTGAATTTGACGAAGCGGCTTGCAAGACGTATGAGGCAAATTTTGGAGAACACCCTTCTGGAGACATAACAAAAATTGATGCTAAAGACATACCGGATTTTGATATTCTTGTAGGCGGTTTCCCTTGCCAAGCTTTTTCCATAATCGGGAAAAAGGAGGGATTTGATAATGAGACTTGCGGAACCTTGTTTTTCGACATCGAGAGGATTCTTAAAGAGAAACGTCCGAAAGCTTTTATGCTCGAAAATGTACGCAATCTGACAGCTCATGATAAAGGCAATACATTTCGAATTATTAGAAAACATTTGGAAGCCTTGGACTATTCTGTTTATGCTAAAGTTTTGAATGCCTTGGATTTTGGCGTTCCACAAAAAAGAGAAAGAATTATCATTGTAGGATTCAAAGATAATGTTCTATTTGACTTTCCTAGTCCAACTCCTTCATCCCAAAGAAAAACATTAGCAGACATTTTGGAACCAGATGTTGACTCAAAATATTATGTTCGGGAGAGCATAAAGAAATCAAGACTATTGCGACTCAAAGACCCAAATTATCCAAAGCCTTACATTTCTCATGAAAATATGGCCGGTAGTATCACTCCCCATCCATATTCATTATGTTTAAGAGCTGGGGCTTCGGCAAACTATATACTTATTAATGATGAGAGACGGCCTACAGAAAGGGAAATGCTTAGACTACAAGGCTTTCCTGACGATTTTAAGATAGTTGTCCCTTATGGGCAGATTAGGCATCAATGCGGCAACTCGGTTGCCGTACCAGTTATAAAAGCTGTAGCCAAACAGATGATTTACGCATTAAAATTATATGAAGAAAACATAAAGGCCTTAGCATGAAAGACAATGTATTAGCAGCGAAAAACGCTCTTGACTCGATTATAAAAAAATCAAGGATCCATCTGTACAAGCCTATTCAAATCGGCGAGATACTTTATCATTATAGAGTTCACCATGATGTAGATTTGGATGATTTAGAATCCTACCGCAATACTAGCAAAAAATGGAGGGACGAAATGTCTTTGGAACTTGTAGGAAAAACTTCAACTAGTAGCGCGCGATACCAAGATGATTTATTTAACGAAAATGCCCTTCCTCCAAGGATGATTAAGATTTTGGCACTGGAGAATATGCGAACCGAAGGGGCTGTGGAAGCCTATATTTACAAGCGTTTTATAAGCAAACATAATCAGTTGACTGAAGCTTTGAACACTTGTAACAACGCTAACAAGGAAACTTTCTCCGTAAAAGATTTTATTGATGCTTTTTGGAGCGAACCCGGTCTGAAAAGGAGTCTTGATAAAGTATACGAAATCATAGTCTATTCCCTTTTCTCTACCTTGGTTGAATCGATGGATATGCAAGTGGAGGTTTCCGTAGAATCGAGCAAAATTAGTATACTTTCTGAATTTCAGGATTTTGCTAAAATGGTTATGTGTTTGGATGTTAGTATACAGAAAACAAGACAACGAGCAAGAGTCTATAGAGTAGGTGTTACTAATGCAGCCGACAGAGGTCTTGACATGTACTCAAATTGGGGTCCTGCAATCCAAATAAAGCATCTTTCATTAGATGTTGAACTTGCGGAATCGATTGTCTCAAGTGTTTCAAGCGACCGCATTGTTATTGTCTGTAAAGATGCGGAAAAAGAAGTGATTGTTTCACTATTAACCCAAATTGGATGGAGAAGCAGAATACAGAGCATTGTTACCGAAAACGATTTGATTAATTGGTACGAAAAAGCGTTAAGAGGAAAGCATTCGGATGAATTAGGAGATGTTTTGCTGTCCAAAATGCGCTCAGAACTATCAAAAGAATTTCCTTCCGTTAAAAGAATGCCCGAAATTATCAAAAGAAGAAGGTACGATTCGATCAGAAATCAGGATTGGCAGTAAACAACACTTGAATATGGATGCGGTTCAATATTTAAAAGCCAGGGACAAAAGACTTGCCAAAGTAATTGACCAAATAGGCGAATTCAGCTATGTCGGCTACAATGATAACGCAGACAGCTTTCTTTTCCTTGCAAGAGAAATCGTAGGCCAAATGATTTCAGCGAGTGTTAAGAAAGTCATTGTTGGTAGGTTGGAGCGATTGTGCTGTAACAATATCACCCCCAATACCATTCTAAATCTTTCTGTTGAGGAATTAAGAAGCACGGGGCTTTCAAAATCCAAAATCTCATACATTCAAAATCTGTCAACCACTTTCCTTGAAAACACGATTGATTTCGACAGCTTAGGCAATCTACCAGACAAAGAAATCATATCTGTACTAACTTCTGTAAAAGGCATTGGCAACTGGACTGCCAAGATGTATCTAATGTTTTTCCTTCAAAGGGAAGACATTCTGCCATTTGAAGACGGTGCGTTTTTACAGTCATATAAATGGCTTTATAGTGCAAAATCCGTCAAACCGGAAAGTGTAACAAGAAAGTGCAAGAAATGGAAACCTTATTCCTCTATTGGTGCAAGATATTTATACAAAGCCTTGGATTTGGGGTTGACAAGAATCCCAATAAAGGAATTTCTGGCAAATAGCATCTAAATCATCATCGGTGTCAATATATATTCTTCAATCTTTTGAAATCTGCTTGGCTTTCAATTGTTTTGTCTTCAATATGTCACCAACGCCGAAGGCAAAATCTTGTCCACAATCACATAGTCGCCGTCAATGTGGATATCACCGTCAGTTTCTTGTTCCCAACCACATGGGTCTTGGCTTCTGGATGATAAAGTTTGGGTAGTTCGTATTTGCTTGTTGGCAACATTGGGGCAATATAAGACAAAACATCTATCTCATCGAAGATACGATTAATGTATCGCCGTGAGTATTCAATAGAAGTTTTCTCTGCCACCCAAGTCACCAGTGCTTCGATGTCGGATTCCGCCTCGATGTCATATTCAACGCGATACCTCTTCATAGTGCTTTTCCAAAGCAGCAAGCATCTTTTGTCTCAATTCTTCAATTGGGCGGTGTTCTTTCCCTCGGTTTGGGTTCTGCATATCACGCCCAATAGAAGCCTCCCAATAGGCTCTCTGCTCTGGAGTCAAGTCGTCCTGAAGGGCGGCAACATCTGTTTCTTCCAATGTGTCAATAAAAGTAGTCATCGTTTTCACATTATTTTCATCCGCAAAAATACACAATTTTTCATATAACATTACTTTTTCAAAACCAATTCCCCATCTCCCTGCGCAATCTGTTTGGCGTTCATGGTTTCTCAATCACTTCCCAATGGCCGCCTTTGTCAGGGCCGATTCGACGGATGATACCCGCAGCTTTCATTTTTTTGATATGATAAAACACCCCATCTTCTGTGATATCACATAATCTAGCTAATTCTTTATTGGTGATTGATGGGTTTTCTTTTATCAGTCTAAGAATTTTCTCCGTAGTTTTCTCCGTAGTTTTCTCCGTAGTTTTCTGGGTGGTTTCCGTACCGCTTTCTGTTTTCCGGGTAGTTTTCTGGGTAGTTTTCTGGGTAGTTTCCGTACCACCTTCTGTTTCCTGGCCACTTTTCTGCGATGTGCCATTATTAATCGCCACAAATCGCTCCCTTGGGATGGTCGCCAACATGCCACCACGCACCTGCTCAAATGTTGGGAATTGCAACTTCTCACTCTCAAACGCCTTGCGTATCTTCTCGTAACCGCGTCCCCAAGCCTCAATGAAGCCCGCCAGATAAAACACTTTGGCAATAAGCATGTTGCGCGGACGGGAGTCATGCTCGGCCATCAAGGTTTCAACAGTAAAGCCTTCCGGCAGCGTGCCAATGTTCCAAAGCTCAACACGGTCGTCCCAAACCCGCATCTGAATGAAGGTGCCAGTGTAATCTTTATGTACGATGGCGTTACAGATGATTTCACGCAAGCCATCCTCGGGAATTTCAAGAGGTTCCTTGCGAAACAATCCCTCGTAATGTATGGGCGAAACAAGATACTTGCTCCTCAACGTGGAAATCACCCTGTCGGGCATCATAATCAGCGGACAGACAATATTGTCTTGGATGATTAGATTGTCGCGACTTACCTGAAAACGCCCTATTCTGAAAATGGCACTCATGTTCCATCGTTCAATGTCCTTGCCAAAAAGAAGCAGTGCTGCCATCGTCAGATGTCCTTGGTCATCAACGAGTTTCAAGTTGCGAAGGATTTTCTCCGTACTGTCATTGCGTGTTTCCGGGTCAATACGTTGAGCCTCTATCGCGTGTCGCATGAAATAGTCAACAGCTTCGCGATCAATGTCCTCAATAGTCGCATTGGGCTGAATCACAGCATCCCACGACAAATTCATCTTCCGTAGCAAAAAACTTTGCAAAGCACTGCCGTTCATCTCTTGTAAGGTCGTGCCTGAGCGGTAATAATACTTGCCACGATAGGAAATGGGCTGCTCCGAAGCGGAAACACTGATGGATAGATATTCCTTACCATCTTCTGCCAACAAATTGACAGTGGCAAGCAATCCCATTGTTTGGTTAATGAGGTTGGGCAACTTTTCAAGCAGTTGCTTGGCGTTTTCTATGCCTACCACACTACCTTTGTCATCCACGCCAATAAACAATGTGCCACCTTGCGCGTTGGCAAAGCCACACAACTCGGACAGAAAATCATCCCGCCATTGCCGCTTGAATTCTATGTTTTGCGTTTCCTTCATCGGTGTTCTGCTTGAAAATTGCAAAAATACACATTTTCATCCATCTTTCATCAAATCAATCTTTTTTCACTAACTTTGCGCCTGAAATACAATCTTGAAATCTTGAAATTTTAAATCTTGAAATCCATGAATACCGAAAAAATCAAGCAAGCCGCCGAAATCCTCTCCAAGGCGAAGAACATCGTGGGCTTCACTGGCGCGGGCACTTCCGCTGAGAGTGGCATTCCGCCTTTCCGTGGTGAAGGCGGCATCTGGAACCAGTATGATCCCAACTCACTCGACATCGATTTCTATTATCGCCACACCAAGGAGTCGTGGAAGATCATCCGCGAGGTGTTTTATAACTTTTTCAGCAACAAGGACATCAAGCCCAATCCTGGACATCTCGTTTTGGCCAAATGGGAGAAGGAAGGTCGCCTGAGCAGCGTCATCACGCAGAACATCGACGACCTGCACACCGTGGCGGGCAACAGCGTGGTGTATGAATTCCACGGCAACATGTCGCGCTTCGTCTGCACCAAATGCGGCCATAAGGTCGATGCCAAGAGCCTGACACTCACCGAGGAACCGCCTCGTTGCGCACAGTGCGGCGGGCTGATGAAGCCTGACTTCATCTTCTTCGGCGAGGGCATCCCGGAGGACGCTTACTATGGTTCAGTGCGTGCTGCGGAGAACTGCGACGCCTTTGTCATCATCGGTACTTCGGGACAGGTCAGTCCAGCCAATATGATTCCTGGCATCGCCAAGCGCAACGGTGCTAAGATCATCGAAATCAACATGGAGCCTTCGACCTACACGAACTATATCACGGATATCTATCTTGAAGGCAAATCCGGTGAAATCCTGCCCGCGATTGATGCTTTGATGAAGCGATGATTTTTTTTCTAACCGAACGTATCCGAAAAAACCAGAAAAGAGTTCGGATTATTTCGGGTTCTTTCGGATAGAGGCTGTATCTTTTCTAACCGAACCTATCCGAAAGTACCAGAAAAGAGTTCGGATTGTTTCGGGTTCTTTCGGTTAGAGACTATTTCGATTAGATATTCGTCCCACCAAACACTGCCTCGAACATTCTTCGATAGGCTTCAACCTTTTTATCAAATGATAAAGGATAGGCTCTTGAAGATGAGGGTAATCTATAAAGTGTTAATCCTTCCCTTAGGGTGATTTGTTCATTAGGCGAAGGAATAGAATTCTTATTGTAATAAGCGCATACTTCCGTCGTGGCTTTTTCGCCCGTCGTGGCGATGATGTGGCATTGCGGTATCTGTTTTAGTAATGCATCAATATCGGTATGCTCCACAATCTCTAAGAAAGCATCCGATGCATTGTCTTTCAGTCGATTGACTGCCGTAGCTATATCGAAAAGCGCAATGCCTTTTTCGTTCAGAAACGCAATGATTTCATTCATTTTAAAGCATTTACGTTCATTGTCCACGAAATGGTTTTTGTCGTCGAACCAAATCTGGCCTTCGATGCGCCAGTGGTCGTTGATGAAGTTGGGGTAGAAAAAGTCCATGCACCAACGCTTCTTGGGTGGTGGAAAACTGCCGAGGAATAGTACTTTGCCGTTTGATGGCAAGAACGGTTTCAATGGATGATGTTCAATCATAAGTTGTCTTTTTACTATGACTAGTGACTATGACAATGACCGCTTTCACGCCCATGGGCAAGCTGTCATAGTCACAAGTCATTGTACTAAAAATGCTCCAACCTTATTAATGCAAAGTGTGCCTTTGAATACCTTAAACCTAATTCTTAACTTATCTGCCTTAACGGTCTGGAAACGAAGAAGTCGCTTGTAACCGATAGTAGTAGTTGGTTCGTTGGTTTCAATGGGCAACCATTTGCCATTAAAGTAATAGTCTAAATAAAATGCGTCAACATTCTGTCCTAAAGGAATATATTCTTGTAATAATAATCGATTGACAGCCGTAGTTTTAGGGAAATCGAAGATGAGTTCAGCTTGGTGGATGTTGTCTTCTGTCGCCCAGTAACGGGTGTAATCGTCACGAAGCACATTTTTGGCCTTGAACCTACATCCTCTTGTGTTGCTGGCAGTCACTTTGCAGCCTTTCAGCAGGTTGTCTGCAAAATCCTGTTGCAACTTCTCTTGCCATTGCACAGCATTGGCAGAGTCGATGCTGGGTATCCTACCCTCTTGATTCACAGGGAAATTGAGCAAGAGATTGGTATTATGGCCCACACTTTGGTAATACAAGTCCATCAGTTGTTCCACAGTCTTCACTTGGCCATCCTCGCTCTTATGATAGAACCAACCTGGACGAATGGAGACATCCACCTCGGCAGGCAACCAAGCTTCACCGTCAGGATAGCCTTGCTGCAACGCTTTTGTATCATTAAGCGATTCAAAGTCAGTTTTATACATGCACCATTGCGTGGCGTTGGCCTTGCCTTCCTCGTTGCCAATCCAACGTAAAGTGGGCATCGTGCCACCAAATATGCTCGCTTCGGGGCTAAATTTCCACACGATGTCCCTCGCCTTTTCATAGTCATAGTATTGCTCAGCTACGATGGAGCGCATCTCATCGGCACCCCCATACCAACCTGTACCGCCATTGGCACCGTCGAACCAGAACTCAAACAACGGTCCGTAGTTGCTCACAAGTTCCTCAATTTGTTGATGATAGATGTCCACATAGCCCTTGTAGCCGTACTCGGGTTGGTTGCGGTCCCAAGGTGAGAGATACAACCCGAACTTCAATCCGTGCTTTTCGCAGGCATCCGAAAGCTCGCGCACCAAGTCTCCCTCCCCATTCTTATAATAGGTGTTCTTGATGGAATAATCGGTGGTCTCGGTCGGCCAAAGGCAGAATCCGTCATGGTGTTTCGCGGTTAGGATCACGCCTTTCATGCCAGCTGCTTTTAAGGTCAAGACCCACTGTTCGCAATCCAAATTGGTGGGGTTGAAAGTAAAGGATGGCGTGTTGCCATAGCCCCATTCCATATTATTAAACGTGTTTAAGCCGAAGTGTATAAACGCATAGTTTTCAAGCTGTTGCCATTCAAGTTGTTGGCGGCTTGGAATGGGGCCATTTGGCTCGGGACTATGGGCACAAGAAGCTAACATCAGACCGCCCATTAACACCCATATCAGATGGCTATGATTCATTGTTTCATAAATTTACGAGTCTCACCATTCACGCGAAGTACATATATGCCTTTGGGCAAGTCACTGATGCCGATCCTGTTCACCTCGTTTTTGAGTTGAAACGTCATCACTACGTTTCCGTTCAAGTCGAGGATTTCAGCTTGATTATTTTCTTGGCTTACAAACACATCGATGAAATCCGTAGCTGGATTGGGACACACACGAAGCGATAGTTCGGGCTGCAAATGCTCTGATTTCACTGCAACTGGGCTATCGGAATGCGCATCAATCACGGCTTCAATCGTTCTGTTACATACAGCACAGAAAGGCGCATAGTTGCGCATCATGCAATTGCGTTGGGGCCGATACATGCCATTCGACAGATAGCCTCCACCCTCAAAAGCACCTACTGTATTGTTATACTGATTGGTGTTTGGCGTGGGAATCGGTGTGTCTGGTGCAACAAGGTCAGCCCATTTCGATTCAAAATCCACCAAAGTGGTAATGTTAGGTTCCCATGGCTCCACATTCAGGTTGTAGAGCAAGGCCAGAGGATTGTCAGGCTCCTCATATTCGTCGGCCAAACCTGCGAAAGCATGGCCAAACTCATGCACGATGACATCGGAAGAGGACATGTTGCCTGCCGTGCTCATCGAGTAAAAGTTGTAGAATCCGCCGCCGCCATATTGACTGCTGTTCACCAAAATGTAGATTTGGTCGTAGGGTGCGTTGGCTGCCACGTCCTTCACTGAGAAATAATCGCGTGTTGTGCAATAACGGTCAATATAAAAGGTGTAGAAATGCGAATTGAGGATGGTCCGCTTCCAGATATGGTAGGCAGGAATGTCGACACCACTCTCCTCGGAAGGAGCCAATACAGCACGGAAATTGAAGTCATTGATATGACTTGCAAACGGCACTGCCTGAGCAAATACGTTAGCCAAATTCTGACAGTGTTGCAGGAACTGCGGCATCTCATCAGCGGTGTAGCCTTCAGGCAAAATCACGATGTCGACCTTGCTTTCGGGCGTGCCGTTAACCATAATGTCCTGAACAGGAAACACATAACGCTGTTCGGTGGTATTGAACATTTCGTTAGGCTCATAAAGTTTTGAGAAAATTTCCTCGAACTCTCCATCGAAATTCCTGATTTCGAGGATGATATAGGCCTCATTGCGCGGCAGCGGAACGCTTACGGATTCCTCATAGCATCGTTCCATCACTCTGGCTTCATCGGTGGTCTTCCATTCCTGGAACAAGGTGTTGTAACCTCTCGAATAAATCAATGTATTGGTTTGTGCATCAATCACTTTCACACGATTTGTGCCAAAATTAAATGGGTCAATCAGATTGACCTTGGAGCCACCGAAATACGGCTCTATGACAAAACGCTCAAACACGTAATGTGAGCTTTCGGAGTTGCCACATTGGAAGACATCCATACGAAGCGAGCCCTCATCAAGGAAATACTGGTCAAAGTCGATGTCTTGCGCTTTCGAAACCAAAGAGAACATGATGGCAAACAGGAAAACAAAAGTCTTTTTCATTTTTAATAGGTTTATTATGGTAGGAGTCTGAAGGTTTGAAAGGGCAAAAATACAAAATTATCCGTCTGTTGATAGGCTGTGTTTGTTTAATTATCGCATAATTTAAAAGACACGGCTTTATGAATAATTGAGGATTAGAATAAAAACAGGCAGCCCCGGAAAAGTTTCCGAGGCCACCAAGAAAAAAACTGTCACAAATTAGTTTTATTGCTTCGCGTTGTATATTGTTTGTATTTCAGAAGCCGTCAATGGACGATTGTAGCTCCGGAAGTTGTCGAGCTTGCCATTGTAGTACCCCAACTTGCCACTCTTTGTCGTGGCGACGCCAAAGTAGGCGGTCTCCACATCAGTTCCCCACCTCAAATCCACAGATTCTTTTGTCTCAAACAAGACTCCATCGATATAAATCATAGCAACCGCTTCATCGTAGGTAAGCGTCAGCATATGCCAGCCATTGTCGGCATATTCGATTGTCGAGCCAGCGGTTGTCCAATGAAGCAGATTGTTGTTATGCCCAGAGGCATAATGAATCTTACTATGGTTATCGAAACCCAATGCAGACTTGGGATTATCGTAGAAGAAGGTATTGCTGCCTATCAGATATTGGTTGTTTCTTCCAGTCTTGAACCAAATGTTGATGGAGAATGGCCTGCCTCCAGGAACGATGTTGTCGTTCACTTCGATGAACGACTCACCGCTGAATTGCATCGATTTTCCCTCGCCGCTCGGCGTGTCGGTCGAAACCACGGCGCCATTGTTGACGGCGGTGTAGTTGCCTCCCCAGTCCGCAATTTCTTCGCCATCGAAGTTGAAGTAACAGAACAAACCGTTGTCAACCACAACATCATCGTTTGGGTTGTCTGGATTATCTGGATTATCGGGGCCGATAATGGATTGGAGTTGCATATCACACGACAAGACATTACCCGCCGTAACAGTGACTGTCTTTGTAACTTTCTCAAAACCGGTTTTCTCGCCTTGCAAGGTGTATTGCCCAGCCTCGAGGTTACTGAACTCATAGCGTCCATCACTACTTGTGACAACTGATGCACCCGTCGGATTGAGTGAGATGCTGACGCCTTGGATAGGTTCGTTGGTCGTGGCATTGGTGACGGTGCCCTGGATCTTGCCCACGGCCTTCTCTTTTTTACACGAGGTCATCATGCACACTGCAAAGGCTAAAAACACACCCAGAATCAGGTTTAGGTTTACTTTTTTCATATTTTTATGCTTTTGGTTATCACTCATTCTTTTCAAACTTGATCTTCGCGAAATTAGCCATACCAGGTTCAAGCTTTACCCAGCCTTCCCTTTCTATGGTCTCACCATTTTTCAGTTGTTTCAGCATATCGTAGTTGAAACTGATATTCTGGGACATCGCATTGCCACTGTTGTCCAACAAAGCATTCCCGTTCGCATCAACGAAACTGGATCTGATTGGATAGGTCAATGGGCTGATGTTCTTAAGGATGGCAGGATCAGAGGCTTTCACTTTATATGTGAAAGTAAGCGTAAGATAATCATAACTGGGTTTATTCACGCTAGAAATTTTGCAGTCCGTGAACTCGACTCCCAAGTTATCTTCACATTCATAAGGAAGGTCTTTGCCATTGAGAGTGGTCATTTCCTTCTCTATAGCAGCTGTAGCCTCTTCCACGATTTTCTTTTGCTTCTCATCGTTTTGATTATAGAGTTTTCTCCAGTTCTGCTCTCTCTTGTCGGAATTGTCAGCGTACTTTTCGTTGTTTTTGGCTCTTGCTTCCTCATATTGGGAATTGCTAGCTGCAATTTTGGCTCTAGTCTCTCCTGCGATGTTCACCAAGTCGCCGAGGAACTCGTTCTTGGGCGATTTCTTGAAATTCGCTTCTGTTTTTCCTCCTTCGGTTTCGCCTCCACTACCTCCGCATGAGGTGAGAAGAAGCGCTACAGCAAAAAAGCCTGTGCAAAACATGATTGTCATAAGTCTTTTCTTCTTCATTGTCGTTTGTGCCACGGTTATTACCCATTATGGCTCGTCGGGGTTGATTGATTTGTATGAAATTAAATTGGAGCAAATGTCACCACAATTTTCCGCTTCGGTCTTTCATTCGCCCAAAAATCGGTTTGCAACGAGTAAAAATCACAGCCCGATTTCGTCATTGCGTAAAATTTCAGTTTACAATGCGTAAAAAAGCGGGTAATTTGCATCATTTGATACGATGAAGGGACGAAAAGCCGTAATTTTGCCGGCATGAACATAGACTCGTTCTACATATTGCTGCTATGCTTCGTGTCTGGCATGACGCAATGTTTATTGACATTATGCGGCATCCATATGCTCTTGAAACACCGTAACTACCAGTTTCAAATGATTTTTGCAGCTGTCTTAATCTTGCATGGTTTCGGCTTTTTCAACAACTTTGTGGTTTTGGCTTGCCGTGAACAACCTTATTCTGAGTTTCTCAACACGCTTTTGGTTCTCTTCGACTATGTGATTGTAGGCGGCTACATGATGTTTGGCGTCTCTCTGGTTTTCCCCAATCGTTACAAAACGCGTCAACTCTTGCTTTTGGTGATACCTTATTTAATTGCCATGCTCTTGTTTGCCCTCAGCCGAAGCCCCTTGGTTTTGACGGTCATGCAAATCTATACCGTGGTGGTTTCGTTAGTTTTGTTGGTGTATTTGGTTCTTTCTATCAGGAAACATACTCGACTGTTGCTCGACAATGTGGGAGACTTGGAGTTTTTTGACCTACGATGGAGCAACATTTTGATTGTCCTCTATTTCGCTTTCCAATTGTTATGGACTATTGAAAGCCTATCGCAACAGTCGTGGTTTTCAGAACCCTCTGCCGGACGCAATCTGCTTTTCGACTCCCTCTATTGCCTCATCTGCATCGGCATTGTTTTATACGTCATGCACAAACTGATACATCAGCAGGTGTTCACCCTCTTCCCTGCCGACGAATGTGAAAACGTGCTTCAAGAACCAACCACTCCAACACCCCAACCCAATGCTGGCAAGTCCCTGATTGGCTGCGACATAGACAAGGTCATGAAGGAAAATCGGTATTATCTTGACAACACGCTGACATTGCAGAAGTTGGCCCAACATCTGGGCACCAACCGGCAGTACCTCAGCAACCATATCAATCAAGAGCTTCATACGACCTTCTACGACTACATCAACGACTTTCGTTTGGAGGATGCCAAAGCCATGTTAGATAGTCAAAACACTGAAAACCAACACTCTTTGGAAGATATTTCGGTCATGGCAGGCTTCAATTCCTACGCCACTTTCTTGCGCTCGTTCAAGAAAAAGTATGGGCAAACACCATCGCAATACCTGACGGAGAAAAAATCGTGACTAAATCAAAAATCTAAGTCACGCAATCAATTTTTTTCCTAATTTGCGCCCAAATTTAACCTTACACTATGACTATCGAAGAATTAAAATCTCTTTTTAAGCAACGCTTTGGAAATGAGGGCGTTGTCTACACATCGCCTGGACGCATCAACCTCATCGGCGAACACACTGACTACAATGGTGGCTTCGTTTTTCCGGGAGCCATCGACTCGGGCATCTATGCCTGCATCCGACTCAACGGCACCGACAAAGTTCGCGCCTACTCCATCGACAAGGAGGACTATCGCGAGTTTGGCATGAACGAGGAAGATCATCCTCATTTACATTGGGCCAATTACATCTTTGGCGTGTGCCGCGAAATCATCAAACGAGGCTACAAGCTGCAAGGCTTCGACACTGTGTTTTATGGCAATGTTCCGATTGGTGCTGGCATGTCGTCGTCGGCAGCCTTGGAAAGCACTTTCGCTTTCGCCCTCAACGAGTTACTCAATCTTGGCATTGACAAGTTTGAACTTGCTCGTATCGGTCAGGCCACGGAGCATAACTATGTTGGCGTGAAGTGTGGCATCATGGACCAGTTTGCTTCCCTCTTCGGTAAGGCCGGCCACTTAATGCGCCTTAACTGCGCCACGATGGAATTTGAATACTATCCTTTCAACCCAAAGGGTTATAAGGTGGTGCTTTTGGACACTTTGGTAAAACACGAGTTAGCTTCGTCGGCCTACAACCGTCGCCGCAAGTCGTGTGAGAACGCTTGCGCCCATATCGCCGCCAAGCATCCCGAAGTGAAATATCTGAGTGATGCCACGATGGCCATGCTCAATGAGATTGATGTGGAGATTCCTGCCGAGGATTACATGCGCGCAGAATATGTCATCGGTGAGAAGCAGCGCGTCCTCGATGTCTGCAATGCCTTGGAAAAAGGTGACTATGAGACCGTTGGCGATCGTATGTACGGCACCCACTTTGGTATGAGCAAACTTTATGAGGTGAGCTGCGAAGAGCTGGACTACCTCAACGACATCGCCAAGGAATGTGGCGTGACGGGTTCCCGCGTGATGGGCGGCGGCTTTGGCGGCTGCACCATCAACCTCGTGAAAGAAGACCTGTATGATGCCTTCATCGCCACGGCCAAACAGAAATTCGCTGTCAAATTTGGGTATAAACCGAAGGTTTATGATGTCATCATTTCTGACGGCGCAAGAAGATTATAATTCACAAAACATACAAAACAATGCAAAACTTTAAAATATTGTAGGCGGCTCCACAACCGTGTCGCCGCCGGGAAGCCGCCGGTTGGCGGGCTTTCCAACCACCGAATAGTTTTTTTAGTTTTGCAAGTTTTGTGACCAAACGACAATTAAACGATTCAACAACAAACAATTCAACATAATGAAACCAACACTATTAGTTTTAGCAGCAGGCATGGGCTCGCGTTACGGTGCCCTGAAGCAAATGGACGGTGTCGGCCCAAACAACGAAGCCATCCTCGATTATTCCATTTACGACGCCAAACGCGCCGGTTTCGGCAAGGTGGTCTTCGTCATCCGCGAGGACTTCGCCGAGGCCT
>CAMJRR010000038.1 GCA_946408345.1 uncultured Bacteroidales bacterium
AAACTGTATCGTTCGATGGCCGACAAGAAACTCTGCGGTGTTTGTGGAGGACTTGGCGAATACTTTGATGTGGATCCCACTTTGATTCGTCTTTTGTGGGTCATCTTCACCTTTATGGGCGGTGCCGGCCTGTTGGCTTACATCATCTGCGCCATCATCGTGCCGCAGCAAAACCAGTTGCCGGAGCCGTAATGTTGGACAAAACCAGACATCATTGAATTTGGCTTTTCAAACTGATTTTTTCACGAAGAGCCTGTATCTTCCTTTCGATTTCCTGCTTTAACTCTATCAAGTAGGCCAATTCTTTTTCATCGTTTTGGAATCCATTTTCGTTGTCTTGTTGCTCAAAGGTCAGTTTCTTAATGCGGGAATGAATGGCTCCTTCATTTCGTTCAAATTTCTTTACCAATTCCTTAATTGACATTCCTTTGTGTAATAACTCTAGAAGTTCTGCGTCTTCCTTAGGCGTCCACTTGGCGTAAGCATTGGCATAAAGCAGTTTTTGCTGCTCCATATATGATAGACTGCTCTCATCAATGGATTGAGGTTTTTCTGCAACATCCAAATCGTTTGGAATCAACACAGTAGCCACAAGTTTGTAATGAAACCCTTCAAACGCTATTCCGAGCGAAAGCACCAAATAAGCACCATCCATATCTGCATAGCTGTCGGGGCTTTTTTTGAACTGCTCCAAAAAAACGGGGTCGGTTATGGGGAAATCGTAGTTCGACCCATTGTAGGTAAACTTCATCCGATACTTTGAGTTTTCCCTTTCCTCGTCACAATAGGCGTAAGCATTATTAGGATGAATCAGCATCAACGAATAATCAAGTCGATCAATGATAGTGGTCGGGATAGATTTTCCTCTGAAATAAAAAGCAGCTTGGTGTTGGGTGTCAATGAGTTGATCCAAAAAGTCCTTGGTAGGCGATAGCTCAAATGGACAGATTTCCATCCGTGTACAATGTACGTCTTCTGTATGCGCATTGTCAGGGCACGGCTCCACATCGGTCAGTTTGACCAAAGAAAAAATCTTGAAACTCTCGGCAAGATGGTTGGGGATTTCACCGTTGGCAGACATTGATACGGGTCGTATCCATCGCGGTCGACCATCATCATGGCGGACAATGCCAAGACTTCCGTCAGATTGAGGTACGACTTCAATGCCAGCGATGCATCTGCCTCCATGCTTATAGGAATTTGCCAAACAAATGAAATACTTTTCCATAACCTCAAATTAAATGGACAATCTGAACTGTCTCTTTACTATGTTTTTGTAGATATTCTGCCAACAAGCGCCGATGGCATTGCTCGGGGGTGTCTTCACTACAAAGAAAACAAGCACCATCAAAAGGCTTGGCACCATATTTCTTTATAATCTCCCTGTCTTTCAATATTTTGGTATAAATCTCCACATATTCTTCCCAAGTCACTTCCTGCTTATGCCATTGGTCAAGCAGTTCTTTGGTGGGAGCAAAATCGACGATGTGCTTATATGGAATGTGGCAAATCTCGTGAGTGAAAAACTCCAAGTCCTTGCCTTTGGCGAAACCTGCCAACTGGCTGCTGTTGCTGATACGTACGTCAACAAGTTGTTTCACGCCGTTATCGCGTAGCAAGCTGAAAAACTGTTCGGCACTTTTCTTCGTAAAGCCTATAGTGTAAAATGTAATCATGTCAATATTCTCCTTCCAACTGCAATGCGGGTTTATAACCTATTTCCTTGTTTTTCAATCTGTAGGCATCCTTGAGCTGGTCTTCGGTGGTATAGGTGCCAAACAACTCGTCAACTTCAGCAAGATGGTATTTCCGCGAATGGAGAAAATCGTTCACCATTCTTTTTTCCACCTCACCTTGAGAGGCCAAATTCGCATCTTTCATAATATGAAAAACTTCTATCCCTTGATTATAAAAATATCTGGAAACCAATGAAAAACGGTGACATTCCAAAGGGTCGGCCTCCGAGCACATCAATGCGATGCAGAAGCCTCTTTCCAAACCTTTCATTAATCTTTTTGCACCTTGTTGGAACAAAGGAGTCGTAACTGCCACTTCAAAATCCACCTGTCCCTCATCATTGATGCAGTCAGTTCGCCTTGCGCCAAACTCATTGCCAAAAGGCAGATATTGGATGCCGTGCAACTTAAGGAAAGCCTTTATACTCTCCTCGTTGAACTGAGGCGCGTATTTACTAGCTGGCACACTCCTAACATCCACCACACAGTTGATGCCGTGACGTTGCAACAACGTAAGGAACTCTTCTAATGACTGGCTAGAATGGCCTACGGTATATAATCTCAAAATACTCAATGCATTAAAATATTATAGATTGCAAAAATAGTAATAATTATTGAATCAAATTCATGTTTCTTTGAAGTATCCTTCCCTTTTCATTTCGGCGAAAACCATACGGATTTCCCCGAATTGATAGTCATCGCCTAGAACATCTCGTGCTGTGGTGATTTTTGGGTCTCCAGTAGCCTCAAAGTAGTCACGGATCTCGGCTATCTTTTCACTTGAAACAAATTGCGAAGCAGGGAAGCTACCTTGTTCCACCCAATATGTAAGATGGCTGAGAATGGTTGATGCAGCCAGGCCTCTTGCTTTGGCTATGGCTTCGATGCTCATGCCTTGTTCCGCCATGTCTTTGGTCTGAAAGTAAGTAGCTCCATTGGTCTTCTTTGTTGGAACTTTAGCCAAATCACCGATGTCGGCCTTTTGTGGGTCTTGTCCTAGAAACTTTAGCACGATGTCGAGGATTTCGGCACCATAATTGCGGACACGCTTCGTTCCCATGCCTTCTACTTTCCGCAATTCGGTAAGGGTAACGGGCTTTATCTCAGCAATGGCTTTAAGGGTCCTAATGGGGGCGATGTTGGAGGCAAGCACATCGTCTGCTTCGGCTCGTTTAGCACGCCAAGACAGCAATACGGAATAAAGGCTACCGTTTTTGCTTGGCTCAAACTTGATTTCCACCTTCTTCTTCCCAGTCTTTTCTGCTTCTATCGCTTTCACCGACTTGGTCTTTTGGTATTCCTTGACCGTGAAACCATTTTTGCAGGCTTCCAAACAACAGCCTTTCAGATAGATGCCTTCTTTAAGCAGCTTCAGTGTCTCGGTAAGTTGCTCGTTGACTGCTTGGTTGTCGGTCTTGAAAGGCAAGTTGAACAATCCCTTGGCTATGGCTTTTAAGTGTTCATCGAAGTAGGCTACGCCTTTTGTTAATCGCTCCTGCAAGGTTGGGTTTTGCTCGCACGAAGGCGCTTTGTCATGAAGATTTCGTATCTGGCTTTCAAACTTGATGCCGACAGAGCACAATTCCTCGTGAATCTTGTTGCGCCGCTGCGAGAGGTCTTGAATCAACGAGTGCTCAAAGAGGGTGTCGTTGTCGTAAATCACCTTCATTAACTTGCCGAAATCTTTATAGATGCTATCAAAGTTAATGAGCTCAAGCATGGTCTCCAACTCGTAATCGTGGCGCAATGCATCCACTTTCTCTTGTGTGGGTTCCTTTTCGGGAATATGCTCCACAAATTGGTCCACGGAATAGTCGTTGACCAAAGCATTGGAAGTGATATGCGTTTTCAGTACGAGACCTTCAAGCGAAGTGCAACGGCTTAGGGCGACATACACCTGTCCGTGAGCAAAAGCCTGACCAGCATCAACAATGACCTTGTCGAAGGTAAGGCCTTGGCTCTTGTGGATGGTGACCGCCCATGCCAAGCGCAATGGAATCTGGGTGAAGCTGCCAATTTCGTTTTCCTCAATCTCTTGATTCTCAGGATTGATGGTATATTCCATGTTTTGCCATTTCAGCCTTGGAACAGTGATGTGTTCCCCTTCACTTTCGACAGTGAGGGTGCCTTCATCCTCGTCGTAGTCCACTAACCGCCCGATTTTACCATTGAAGAAAGCCTTTTCGGGGTTGGGGTCGTTCTTCACGAACATCACCTGCGCCCCGACTTTCAGTTCCAGTTCTTCCTTAGTAGGATAGGTGTTTTCTGGAAAAGTGCCGTGAACTACCGCTTTGAATTTCAACGGTTTCTCCTTGATGGCCTCCAGTTTTGATTCGTTAATTTGGTCGGCTTGGTAGTTGTGGGTGGTCAAGGTGATATAGCCTTCATTGTCCTTAGGCTTGAAGTCGGGCTTGAAGCGTGTGTTGAGCAGACGCATGCAATCGGCATCCATGCGATTGTTGCGCACTTTGTTTAATAATGTGATAAAATCGTCATCATGTTGACGGTAGATGTGCTCCAACTCGACGCAGACATAGAGCGTTTTTCTTAGCACTTGGCTACCAAAGAAGTATGGCGTATCGTAATACGGTGACAACACTTCCCATTCCTCGGGTTTGGCTACGGGCGCCAACTGGTGCACATCGCCGATCATCAGCAGTTGTACGCCTCCGAAGGGTTTTTGCGAGCGGCGCACTCGGCGTAACACCGCATCGATAGCATCCAAAACATCGGCACGCACCATACTGATTTCATCGATGATAAGCAGGTCGAGGCTGCGCATGAGGTTGAGCTTTTGCTTCTTCATACGGTGTAGCTGTGCCGTTACGGTGCTTGCATTGGGAGGCAAAGGTCCAAAAGGCAGTTGGAAGAACGAGTGGATAGTCTGCCCTCCAGCATTGATGGCCGCCACACCCGTGGGAGCCACCACAACCATGCGTTTGTAAGTTTTCAGTGGCAGGTTTTTCAGAAAGGTGGTCTTTCCCGTGCCCGCTTTTCCCGTAAGGAAAATGTGCGAGTCAGTGTAGAGCACCAGTTCCTCAACGAAGTCAAGTTTTTGGTTCACAAAAGTTTGCTGCGCCATGTTTTGGATTGCGTTCATTGTGCTAAAGTAGGAATAATTTTTCATTTTAATGGTGGGGTATTAGTTTTTGTTGTAATTTTGCAGTCATAAAAACCATCGGACGGGAAATGCTGGGCAGCAAGCCCATCAGTAACTCCGATTTAAGGCACTCTGTACAAGCGATTGTTTATACAATGACGACTTTATTACAGAGTGCTTTTTTCTGCCAACTCTATCTTGTTGACGCTATATTGCACATGTCTTCCATCACTTTTAATTCCTAAAACTAGTTTTACAGTAAAATTAAGATATTCATATTCAGTAGATTGAAAATCATAATACAAGGTAGCTATATTCACATAACCGAATTCCTTTTGTTTTCCTGTTGGCTTTGGTAAGGTAAAAATCGGTTTTCCTTCCATTGGAATGGCCTTTTTAATAACATCTTCAAGATGTTTTACAGCATAAGTTGATTGCCAATTGAAAGCCGCGCTGTTACTTGCTTTTTTCTCGCTTTCTCTCATAATGATATAGACATCAGTCTGAAGATAATCGTTATACACTGCTTTTTTTCCACGAGTGTTTTGGAGTTTCTCTATCAAACTGATGTATTCTCTTTTGATGATTTCCCTTCGATTTCTTGACTCTTTCTTTTCTGTCGGAATGTCTTCAATATACTTTGGTGTTTCCATTGTTGTAGATTTATAGTTTTGTACTGCAAAGTAACATCGTCCGCCAAAACAAAGCCGTTGATTAAACGTTTGTAGTCGACAGTAGTCGTTTGTTGTCGTTTGCTGTCGGATATTATGCTGTAATAGAGTTGTTTATCAAATTGTTTTTGGATTTGCATATTATTTCCTATTTTTGTGGCGATTTTTTCAAAGCAACAATCAACAAAATCTCAACAATATGAAAAAAGTTTTCTCAGCAATCGTGGCTTTGGTTCTCGTTTTTTCTTTTGGGAAAGCCAATGCCTGCACTAATTTCCTGATTACCAAAGGTGCCTCGACCGATGGCTCCTGCATGATTTCCTACGCTGCCGACAGCCATGTGCTGTATGGCGAGCTTTATCATTATCCTGCCAAAGACTGGCCGGCAGGTGCCATGCTCGATGTCTATGACTGGGACGGTGGCATGTATCGTGGTCAAATCCCACAGGTGGCTCATACCTACAATGTGGTCGGCAACATGAACGAATGGCAGCTGGCCATTGGTGAGACAACATACGGTGGCATCGAAAGCCTCTGGGAAGGCCCTGGTATCATCGACTATGGTAGCTTGATTTACATCACCTTGCAGCGTGCCAAGACCGCCCGCGAAGCCATTAAATGCATGGGTGAACTGGTGGCCAACTATGGCTATGTCAGCGAAGGCGAGTCATTCTCCATCTCCGACACCGAAGAGTGCTGGATCCTTGAGATGATTGGCAAAGGCAAGGATAACAAAGGCGCCGTATGGGTAGCTCGCCTCATTCCCGATGGCTATGTGAGTGGTCACGCCAACCAGGCCCGCATCACCACCTTCCCACTGGCCACGCGTAAGTGCAAGACCAGCATCACTTTCAAGAACATCGACAAACTCCTGAAAGACCCGAACATCGACTGTGTCTATGCTGATGATGTCATCAGCTTCGCCAAGCAAGCCAAACTGTATGATGGTCCCGACGATAAGTTCTCCTTCTCCGATGTCTACAACCCCGTTACTTTCGACGGTGCCCGTTTCTGCGACCTTCGCGTGTGGGCCATGTTCAACAAGGTGACCGACAACATGAAGGACTATTGGGGCTATGCTACGGGTCGCGACATCAAACGCGTGCAGCCTTATATGGCCAATATGTGCCAAACCCCTGACAATTTCCCGACCAACCGCATGCCTCTTTGGGTATTGCCCAACAAGAAAATCAGCGTGCTCGACATGATGGACTTCATGCGTGACCATCTAGAAGGCACTGAATTAGACATGTCGCAAGACGTGGGTGCTGGTCCTTTCCATTGCCCCTATCGTTGGCGTCCCATGGACTGGGAAGTTGATGGCGTGACCTACGTGCATGAGCGCACCACCGCCACCCAGCAGACTGGTTTTAGTTTTGTGGCACAAAGCCGTGGTTATCTCGAATGGCCTCTTGGTGGCATTATTTGGTTTGGAGTGGATGACACCGACAACTGCGTCTACTGTCCTATGTACACCTGCATGACTGAAATTCCCGAATGCTTCCGCGAAGGCAACGGTTCAATGAGCGAATGGTCGGAGACCTCTGCTTTCTGGACTTTCAACCAGATGAGCAACTGGGCTTACACCAAATACAACTACATCCATCCTGAAATCCGCAAACGCCAACGTGAGATGGAGACCAGTTGGGTGGAAAAAGAAATCCCCACTTTAGATGCACGCGTTAATACCATCAAAGGAAGAGAAGCGCAGGTTAAGGAACTCACCCAATTCTCCTGCAACCAAGCCAATAAGATGACGCAAGCTTGGAAGAAATTCTATCAGCAATTGTTCATGAAGTATGTGGACGGAAATTTGAATACCGCTCAGCCCAATAAACCAGGACAGAAATACACACCTATCAAGAGCGAGCATCCCAAGTATAGCGATGAGTATTATCGGATCCTTATCGAGAAGACTGGTGATAAATACAAAGCATACTAAAGACAACAATTAAACAATCAACAATCAACGATTCAACATCCTATGACAAACCCGGAAGAAGAAAAAGTAACGGAAAAGAAGTCGCTCAATTTCATTGAAGCGAAAGTGGAAGAAGACCTTGCCAACGGCAAGAACGGCGGACGCGTACAGACGCGCTTCCCCCCAGAGCCGAACGGTTACCTTCACATTGGCCACGCCAAGGCCATTTGCCTCGACTTCGGCATTGCTGCCCAACACGGCGGCGTGTGCAACTTGCGCTTCGACGACACCAACCCCACCAAGGAGAACATGGAGTATGTCGATGCCATCAAGGAGGATATCCAATGGCTTGGCTACCAATGGGGTAACGAATACTACGCCTCTGACTACTTCCAGCAACTTTGGGATTTTGCCATAGAATTGATAAAAAGAGGTAAAGCCTATATCGACGAGCAAAGCTCCGAGGAGATTGCTGCACAGAAAGGCACACCTACGCAACCTGGTGTGGAAAGCCCATACCGCAACCGTCCCATTGAGGAATCGCTTGACCTGTTCAACAAGATGAACAATGGTGAGATTGGCGAAGGCAAGATGGTGCTTCGTGCCAAGATTGACATGGCCAACCCGAACATGCACTTCCGTGACCCGATCATCTATCGCGTTGTAGACACACCGCACCATCGCACGGGAACCAAGTGGCACGCCTACCCGATGTATGACTTTGCTCATGGACAAAGCGACTACTTCGAGGGTGTCACCCACTCACTCTGCACCTTGGAATTTGTGGTGCATCGTCCACTATATGATTTGTTCGTCGACTGGCTGAAGGAAATTCGTGGCGAAGGCGACAACATGGACGACAATCGTCCGCGCCAAACCGAGTTCAACAAATTGAACCTCAACTATATTTTGTTGAGCAAGCGCAACCTACTCGTCCTCGTCAATGAGGGTCTGGTGAGCGGTTGGGACGACCCGCGTATGCCCACGATTTGCGGTTTCCGTCGCCGTGGCTACACGCCGAGCGGCATCCACAAGTTCATAGACAAGATTGGCTACACCACCTACGATGCCTTGAACGATTTCGCTTTGATGGAGAGTGCCATCCGCGAGGATCTCAACGCCACCGCCACCCGTGTGGCCGCTGTGGTTAACCCGGTGAAGTTGGTCATCACCAACTATCCCGAGGGACAAATCGAGGAAATGGATGCCATCAACAATCCCGAGGACGAAACCGCTGGTAGCCACAAGATTGCCTTCGGTCGTGAGTTGTGGATTGAGAAAGAGGACTTCATGGAGGATGCTCCGAAGAAATACTTCCGCATGACTCCTGGTAACGAGGTGCGCCTCAAGAACGCCTACATCGTAAAATGCAAGGGCTGCAAGAAGGACGAAAACGGTGAAGTTGTGGAGGTTTACGCTGAATATGACCCCGACACGAAGAGTGGTCTGCCAGGTGCCAACCGCAAGGTGAAAGGTACCATCCACTGGGTGAGTTGCGAGCGGTGCCTCGAAGCCGAGGTGCGCATGTATGATCGCCTCTGGAAAGTGGAAAATCCGCGCGACGAGTTGGCTCGCCTGCAAAACGAAGGCAAGACCGCATTGGAAGCCATGAAAGAAATGATGAACCCCAACTCGCTTGAGGTGCGTCCCGTGTGCTATGTGGAGGAATACTTGGCCGATGCCAAGCCACTCGATCACTTCCAGTTCCAGCGTATCGGCTATTTCACCGTCGATAAAGACAGCACGGCCAAACATCTGGTCTTCAACCGAACTGTGGCGTTAAAAGACACATGGGCTAAGACAATGTAATTGTAATCATCTTGAATGCATTGTTTTGTGGAGACGGAGTGCACACCGTCTCCACATTTTTTATGCGATGGGGTCGCGCAGCTTGTCGTTGTGGATATGCCGCTCTCGGTCGCGTGAGGTCTTCTTCTCCATGTTTTTGTCGAAGGCCTCGGTGAGGTCGACACCCGTTTGGTTGGCGAGGCAGAGCAGCACCCATAGGATGTCCGCCATTTCATCGGCCATGTTGCGGTTCTTGTCCGATTCCTTGAAGGATTGGTCGCCATAAGTGCGGGCAATGATGCGGGCCAGCTCACCGACTTCCTCGGTCAGCAGAGCCATATTGGTCAATTCGCTGAAATAACGCACGCCGTAAGTCTTAATCCATTCATCGACGGCGGTTTGGGCTTCTTTTATGGTCATAATGATGTTCTCTTTTTTGTCACAAAACAAGCAAAACCATCAAAACCTTTTGACGGGTATGGGAAGCACGCCAACCGGCTACTTCCCGGCGACGACACGGTTGTGGAGCCGCCAACATTTTTATTGAAGTTTTGCAAGTTTTGTAGGTTTTGTGATGAATACTATAAGTTGTTCGCGTCAAAAATAAGTGTTTTTTGGTTTCGACCATCAAATTCAGGCAATAATCTTATCTTTGCACGGTTTTAAGAAAGATGAAAAGCATCAAATGGTTCATAGTATCCTTGTTTGTTCTGATGTCGCAAGTCATTGTGGCTCAGGAGCAAGACACTGTGCAACGCAAGAAGACTCGTATCAACATTTTACATTATGACGTAGCCACTTACTCGAAAAGCATGGGCGATGTGCAAAGGCTGATTGGCCACGTGAAAATGCGCCACGACTCGGCCTATTTCTTCTGCGACAGTGCCTATTACTACCAGAAAAACAACAGTTTTGATGCCTATCAGAACGTTCATATCATCGTTAACGACAGTGTTGAAATTTTCAGCGACCTGCTGAATTATGACGGTGACACCCGCTTTGCTGAGTTCCACGACAACGTACATTTGAGAGACGATTCCACCAACCTTTACACCGAATACCTCACATATGACCGCAACTTACATCTGGCTAGTTATCCCGATAGTGCGACTACAATCCGTGGAGACAAGACCTTGAAAAGCCATTACGGCTATTACCGTGACCGAATCAAGGAATTCTCGTTTTTCGAGAATGTTGAAGTATTTAGTCCCAAATATCAGATGTATACCGACACTTTATTTTACAACACGGATATTGAAAAGATGTGGTTTCAAGGGCCAACTACTATTATTAATAAGGAAAATGTGTTGGAAGGAAAGCATGGTTATTACCTCGTGAATGAAGATCATGTTTACCTTGACAGGCGTCCTTTCATGCACAACGAAACCCAATTGATGTGGTCGGACTCCATCTTTTATGACCGTAATCGGGGCTTGGCACAAGCTTATAGTCAGGTGGACATGATTGACACCTCATACAAAGTCGTCATGCGTGGCGATTATGTGGAGATGTGGGAAAACCGAGGCCTCAGTTTCGCCACCGACAGTGCCTATGCCATCAGTTACGACGGTGGCGACTCGCTTTATATCCATGGTGACACGCTATTCATGTACTTCGATAAGAAGAAAGAGGAGGCCAAGAAACTCATCGCACGTCGCCATGTGCGCTTCTTCAAGTCAGACTTGCAAGGCAAATGCGACACGCTCACTTATTTGGTGGAAGATTCCATTATCCGTATGCGTGTGGCACCGATTCTCTGGGCCGAAGACAGCCAAATGACAGGCACCGATATTGACATTAAAATCAAGGAAAGTACAGTAGAGTGGGTAATGCAAAAAGGGAATGCTTTCATCATTTCGCAAGACACGATAGAAGGTTTCAACCAAATCAAGGGCAAGGACATCACTTCGCTTTTCAAGGATGGCGATATTCATCATGTCAACGTGGATGGCGACCAAGCTGAGACCATCTATTGGATTCGTGATGACGATGGAGGACTTATTGGCATTGATGTGTCAAAGTCAGCAACGATGGTGATTGAGATGGAGAACCAAAACGTTTCCATCATCAAGTCGTTCAAAGGCATTGATGAGACGATGTATCCCGAGACAGACCTGCAAGAAAACAGCCGCTATCTTCAAGGTTTCAAGTGGCATGATGAGGCCCGACCCAAGGACAAGGACGACATTTTCCGACGCATTGAAGCTGAGATGCCCCAAGCAGAAGTCACGCCAAAGGAAACGCCAATTGAGCCGTCAACAGAAGCTACTGAAGAAACGGAAATCAAAGAAGCGCAGCCGAAAAGGCATAGACAGAAAAGGGAATAGATGCTGTTTTCCAATCCAATAGTTGAGCCAAAAAGTATATTCTTTGCATTGCATTTGATAGTATTACCTTAATCTGCCATTAATGAGTAATCCTTTTGTCAACATACACACTCACGCGGCAAGAATCAATGACAACTTGATACAAATTGTCAATCTGGACTTGAACCAGCTTTGTCCCAAGCAAGGCCATTACAGTTATGGCATCCATCCGTGGGCATTGGATAAGGCTGATTTTCAAGTTGATGAAGCCTTGAACAAACTGAAAGAGAACTTACAACAGCCACAAGTCATTGCCCTCGGTGAGGCAGGTTTGGACAAGATGCACAAAGCGAGTTTTAAACAACAGATTGCCGTTTTCGAGCGTCAAATCGAGCTTTCGGAAGCCTTGCAAAAGCCAATGATCCTGCACGATGTACGTAGTCATAACGAAATCATCGCCCTGCGGAAGAAGCACAAAGCCCAACAATCTTGGATAGTTCATGGCTTCAGCGGAACGGAACAAGATGTAAAGCAACTCATCAGGCAAGGGATTTATCTTTCCGTAGGCGAGAACCTATTGCATCCAGAAAGAAAGATTCATAAATCATTCAAATTCATAGATTTGGATTATCTCTTCCTTGAAACCGACATGGCAGAAATCGGAATTGAGAAGGTTTATGAAGTAGCAGCAAGACTGCTGGAGATGGATAATAATGCACTGAGAGAGAAAATCTTTCGTAATTTTGCAACCCTATGGAACATTGGCAAAACAGAACCCGCCTATTAATCGGCGATGAAGGTATCAACATATTGAAATCCAAGCATGTGCTTGTGGTGGGCTTAGGTGGCGTGGGAGCCTACGCCGCCGAGCAGTTGGCCCGTGCGGGCATAGGCCGCATGACCCTTGTTGATGGTGATGTGGTGAACGTCACCAACCGAAACCGACAATTGTTAGCCTTGGAGAGCACCGTCGGACGACCGAAAGCCGAAGTGATGGCCGAGCGCATCTGCGACATCAACCCAGAAATCGAGTTGACCGTCCTCAACCAATACCTGAAAGACCAAGCCATCATTGACTTGATGGCGCAACCCTTTGACTATGTGGTGGATGCCATTGACACAGTGGCACCCAAGGTATTTCTGCTTTACTACGCCAAACAAAACAACCAGCGCATCGTGAGCAGCATGGGCGCTGGCGGCAAGTTCCATCCCGAGCAGGTGGAGATTTGCGACATCTCCAAAACCAACCACTGTCGCTTGGCTTTCTACATCCGCAAACGTCTGCACCGCCTCGGTGTCTTCGACGGCATCACGGCGGTCTATTCGCCCGAACCCGTCGACGCTTCGGCCATCATCACCGAAGGTGTTGAGGAGCAGAATAAAGTCTCCAATGTGGGTACCATTAGTTACTTGCCTGCCACCTTCGGCCTTTTCTGTGCCTCGGTGGTGATTAATGAATTTCTTGGAAAATGAAACCGCAGCAGTCCCTGAGCCTGTCGAAGGGCCAGCGTCAACCACAATTCAACACTTCAATATGACCAAAATCCTCTTTATATGTCACGGCAATATCTGCCGTAGTCCCATGGCCGAGTTCATGATGAAACACCTTGTCGAAAAGGCGGGCCTAAGCGAACAATATGAAATCGCCTCGGCAGCGACTTCGACCGAAGAAATCGGCAACCCTGTCTATCCACCGGCGCGGCGCAAGCTGGCTGAGCACGGCATCGGCTGTGAGGGCAAGACCGCACGTCAGATGACGCGGCAGGACTATGCCTATTACGATTACATCATCGCCATGGACCGTAACAATGTGCGCAACCTGAAACGGATGTTTGGCGAAGACACCGACCACAAAATCAGCCTCTTAATGGATTACACTCATCGTCCAGGCGATGTCGCCGACCCATGGTACACGGGCGACTTTGAGGCCACTTGGCAGGATGTTTCGGAAGGATGCAAAATACTGCTGGCCTATTTGGAAGAGTATCCAACGCTTGAGAAATGAAAAAACGTCTCCAGATAATCCTGTTCCTGTTTGGCTTGGTAGTGATGGCTGCTTGCCATGACAACCAAAGCAAAACGGAGGAAAGGACGAACACCAAAACACAAAGGCCAACCCCTATTGAAAAGGTGGCTTCGCCCGACATTTCCCATGCCGATGACACCTTATGTTACAAAGACTATATCTTTTTCTCGCAGCCCGTCCCCGAGGCTGTGAAGACCCGAATGCTTGGTAATTCGCTGCCTGAGACGGCAAAGATTGGGTTCGACGAACTCCGTTATCTCACCCTTTATCATTACGACTTCAAGGGGCACCTCCAGCAAGGCGAGATGGTGTGCAACAAGGCCATCGCACACGACTTGCTTTGCATCTTCAGGACCTTGTTTGCAGAGGCCTATCCCATCAATAGCATTCGACTGGTGGATGACTTCGAAGCCTCCGACGAGGCCTCCATGCGAGCCAACAACAGCTCTTGTTTCAATTACCGCACCATATCTGGCTCTTGGAGGCTCTCTCAACATGCATTCGGCATGGCTGTCGATATCAATCCGCTACAAAATCCTTGTGTCAAAGGTTCGCGCATTCGTCCTGCAACAGCCACCGACTATGTAGACCGGAGTAAGCATTTTTCTCATAAAATCGATGACAATGACTTTTGTAGAAAAACGTTTGAATCATACGGTTTTCGTTGGGGTGGTCGCTGGCGTAGCGTGAAGGACTACCAACATTTTGAGAAAAAAAGGTAAAGGGGGGTATTGGCTGTCAGAAACCAATACTACCGCACACAAGTCAGAGAATCTTTTATTGATTGTCAGAATCTGTATCGGAGGAGATGACAGATGGCTTAAAATCTTATTTAACTAAAAGGCTGCATCACTCTTCCAAAAATTCCATTCATATAAGCCAAAGCCATGCCATAGTTGCTAATCGGAATACATTGATTCACAAAGAGATTTGTGCGGTTAAGGAGTTGCTTGCGTGTACTCATGCAGCCTCCGCATTGGATGGCCATGGCGTATTTTTCAGGGTTGGCGATAGGGGAGAGGCCTGATACATATTCAAACTTGATGTCTTTTCCCGTGTATTTTAAGATCATGCGAGGTAACTTCACGCGTCCAATGTCCTCGCAAGTGCTGTGATGGGTGCACGATTCCAACAAAAGGACCGTGTCGCCATCCTGCAATTGCGAGAGGTGCGGCGTGCCCTTCACATAGTTGTCGAAATCGCCGCGTAAGCGTGCCATGATAATGCTGAAACTGGTGAGGGGTATCTCCTGCGGGACGATTTTGCTTACAAAACCAAACACCTGGCTGTCGGTAACAATCAAGGAAGGCTTGGGCATGGTGTCGAGATACTGCTGTAAATGCGTCTCCTTCAGCACCACGCAGATGCATTCGTTGTCGAGTACGTCACGAATGGCCATCACTTGTGGCAAGATGAGGCGGCCTTCGGGGGCCTCAGAGTCAACAGGACAGACTAGCACCACCACTTCATTGGGATGGATGATGCCACCCAACAGCGACACTTTCTGATAAGCACTATCGGGAATAG
Organism: uncultured Bacteroidales bacterium; assembly: GCA_946408345.1. Classification (GTDB taxonomy): domain Bacteria; phylum Bacteroidota; class Bacteroidia; order Bacteroidales; family F082; genus Limimorpha. Next base: position 15,076 of record CAMJRR010000038.1, read on the forward strand.
TCTTTTTCAGCGCTTCAACCAATGGTGTAATGTCATCATTTCTTGAAACACTGAAATCTATTATTTTAACACCAGTATTTTGCTCAATCACAGCTTTCACAACGGCAAGAAGCGGTTCCTCGTCGGCCTTGTTGTGGACGATGAAAAAGGGCACCGCCAACTCATTCATTCGGGCAATCAGCTGCTTTTCTGGCTCGGCGAAGTTGTTCCCCGTGACGACGAGAATAGCACAGTCGATTTCCTCCAACACCTTCATCGTTTTTTCCACGCGCTGTTGTCCCAATTCACCCACATCATCAATGCCAGCTGTATCGATGAGCACACAAGGCCCGATGCCGAAAATCTCAATGCTTTTCTTGACAGGATCGGTGGTAGTGCCCGCCGTATCGCTCACGATGGCGATGTTTTGTCCCGTCAGCAGGTTGATGAGGCTGCTTTTGCCGCAATTTCTGCGACCGAAAATGCCGATATGAGGCTTCAAATCCTTTGCCATTTACTTTTGTTTTTCAATTTTGACGCAAAAATAATAAAAAGTTGTAGAAAATGAGTAAAAACTTAATACATTGATAATAAATAATATATCCGACAGCAAACGACAACAAACGACTACTGTCGACAACAAACGTTTAATCAACGGCTTAGTCTTGACAAGTGTTGTTACTTTGCATCGTCAAACCAATCAAGGTGCGACAAGACAGTTTAAACTTATTCATTAATTACAAAACACACACAACTATGAGTACAATGAGAAATTCGGTCATTTTGATTGGCCGCCCGGGTGCAGAACCTGAAACGAGAACTTTCAACGACAACCGCATCGTCACGCGCTTCAGCCTTGCCGTGAACGAGACACACCGTAACGCCAACCACGAACAAGTGAAAGACACGCAGTGGTTTAACGTGGTGGCTTGGGACAAGACCGCCGAGCGTGTTGCTCTGGTAGTGAAAAAAGGCAAAAGAATCGCCATTGATGGTGCCTTGCGCAACAATGAATGGATCGACAAGAACGGCCAACGCCATGTGTCGACAGAGATTCATCTGAACAACTTCATCCTTTTGGATTGGGGAAAAGAACAAAACAACTAAACACCTATATTTATTAATTAATAACAATTAAAACACACACAACTATGAGTACAATGAGAAATTCGGTCATGCTGATTGGCCGCCCAGGTGCCGAACCTGAAGTGAAAAGCTTTAGCAACAACAGTAAAGTGGCGCGTTTCCGTCTTGCTGTCGACGAACGTCGCATGAATGCCAACAGAGAATGGGTGAATGACACGCAGTGGTTCACTATTGTGGCATGGGGTAAAATTGCAGATCGCGTCGAAAACAACGTCAAGAAAGGCATGCAAATTGCCATCGACGGAAGTCTGAGAAACAACGAATGGACCGATGACAAAGGTCAACGCCATTCCAACATTGAGGTCTGGATCAATGACTTGTTTCTGATTGACAAAGTCAAGGATTAAGATTATTCGTTTTCACGCAGTCAGTGAGATTAATCCGCTGAATTATGAAGCGACCAATATTGCATTGCGATGCTCATAATTCAGCGGATTTTTTTTTGAGAATAACAGAATTTTTAAACAAATCTTAGGTGTTTTAGGTTTTTCATTATTTTTGCAACCGATAATTAATTTGTTGTAAAATGTTTCATCGGCACGCATCATCTCGACTTTGTTTTATTGTAGTCGTATTATTTGCCTTGTTTTTTGCGGTTGGAACCCCAAAAGCCTGTGGTCAGGATGTCTCTCCTGGCATTGATTTCTTTTCGGGCTTAGACTTCAACTTCAAGGACATGGATTTTGAAACCCAGTATAAGTTCTTGATCCGTTTGACTCCTGGTTTCAAATGGAACATGGGAAACCATTGGCAACTGGCAGGACAAGTTCGTGTACCGATTGTGAACCAATATGGAAGTGAATATAAATATGTTGATTTAACTGTATTTGATATTAGTAAAGAATTCCACATCAAAAGTTTGTATCTCAAAGCCAGTGCAGGTGTGTTCAGCATGAATAGATATGGATTAGATCTCAAGGCATTCCTCCCGTTGTGCGATTGGTTTGCTTTTGAGGGACAAGCTGGGTGGGTTGGCCTGATGACTATTAATCCTAATTGGTATATTGATGTACCGGATCGTTTTGTGTGGACCGTCGGAGGAGATGTGTATCTGTCAAAATCAAATACCCAATTAAGAGGTGTTTTAGGTCGGTATTTGTTTAAAGATTTTGGTGTAGAAGCCGAAGCTATGCGTCATTTCAATCACACTACGATCTCAGTGTTTGGTCGTTGGAACAATAGATTTGGTTATGACGCCGGATTCAAAGTGGTCATAGCACTTCCCCCTTATCATCGGAAACATCGGATGGTGAACTTCCGCCCAGCCTCTAGCTTCTGCATATCATATCTCGTTATGTATCAACAATTCGGTAACGTCATGTATCGTACCGATCCAGAAGAAAACGGACGTGATGGTTGGTTCAGCCGCGATTTTTTGCAGTGGGGTAGCCATACTATGGATCCAGATTTCATTATCACTGAAAAGAATAAAAAAGAATGAAACATTTAAATAGTATCATTGTAATATTTCTGTTGTGGCTGCTCCCCCAAATGGGCAAGGCCCAACAATATACAGGCATTTCGGGATTAGCCCATATTCCTTCTGCTGAGATGAATCATGAAGGCGATGCCTTTATTGGTGCACATTTTCTCAACAAACACATGACACCCGACACGGGCTTTCTTTATCAAGGCGAGAAATACCACACCTTCGATTATTATTTGGCACTCACTCCTTTCAGTTGGATAGAAATGAGTTATGTGTGCACTGAACGCATCTATAGGAAAGATGCGCAAGGCAACATTGTTAATTGGAGCAAAGATCGTTATGCATCGGTGAAAATACGGCCTTTGAAGGAAGGCAAATTCTATCCGGCAGTAGTCATCGGCTGCAACGATGTTTTAACTTCGGCTTTCTATGAAGACCAGTCAAATGTACAGCTCTATTTTCAGAATTGGTACATTGCAACGACAAAACATTTTGAGTTTTCTGGCAACGAGTTAGGTTTGACACTCGCATACCGCCATTACTATCGCCGATACAATGCCAAATGGAACGGACTGGTGGGCGGCATCACATTTAGACCTGCATTTTTTCCCCAAGCTAGGTTAATGGCAGAATACACCGGTAACGAATTCATATTGGGGATGGATATGTTGTTGTGGCAGCACTTACGATTGCAAGCCAGTCTAAAAGATTTCAAATATGTAAATGCTGGACTTTGTTTGCAGTTTAATCTCCTTGGGAAAAAGTATCTTTATTAATTCCATCGAACGAAAAATTTTGAAAAAAAAGCAAAAAAAATGTCAATGTGATGAAAATATGCTTATCTTTGCTGCGTCTATTGTGAGGAAAATATTTCTTAATGCGATATAATAAACTCACTTTCAGAAAGAAAGATAGAATCAAACGGAGTATTAATCAATTAAAAAACATAAAACTATGATGAAGAAAAGATTATTAAAACTCTTACTGGTAGGTGGCTTGGTGATTTCATCAATTATTAGCCTCAATTCCTGTAAGAAAAACAAGGAGTCTAATGAAGACCCCAAATCCTTGCCTACGATTGAAACTTCTGTTGCTTGGAATCGTGATTTTGGATTTTATTGCCCTTATTGTGGGGCAACCATAACTCCAGGTACTACAGATCATTGGCATTTGTTCGGGACAATTTATGGTCATGATGAGGGGTTTGAAGTTGATGCTTGTGAAAGGGCTTATAATATACCTGAGGGTTATCATTTTTGCGGTTATGCTGCTGAAGGACGTCCACATAGACATCATATTGTTTATAATTTAGATGGAGGTACTGGGCCTGATGGTTATATCACGAATTCATGGCATGTTGGTGGCGGAGGGATTTGGCCGTAATTTGTAGCTTTAATAGAATAGTAAAATAAAGACCTCGAAAGTTGAAAAACTTTCGGGGTTTTTTGTTGTATTTCACTTTTTTTCTACTTTTGCGTTTGAAAACGACACAAAACCTCATAAAATTATTCACTTAATTCAATTCACTATGAAAAAGACTGTATTAATGTTGGCCGCCCTCGTATTGGGTTCAATGGCCTTCGCACAGAACGCCGACAAAAAACAAGCTGTCGACCAGTATGGCAACACAGTGAACGTCAAGGCACTAGAGACGTCAAGTCGCGATGGTATCTTGGTGTTCGAATCCAAAGAAAAAGACTACAAGTTCTGGTTTGACACCAGAGTACAGGTTGACTTTGGTCACTATTTTGGTGCCCAGGAATGGGCCGACCCGATTGGCTCAGGTGCCAGCATTCGTCGTGCACGCTTTGCGGCCAAGGCTC
>CAMJRR010000039.1 GCA_946408345.1 uncultured Bacteroidales bacterium
AATGGATAAACTGATCATCACTGCCGCCATCTGCGGCGCAGAAGTCACCAAGGAACAGAATCCCAATGTGCCTTATACCGTTGAGGAAATCGTGCGCGAGGCCAAGTCGGCCGTCGACGCCGGTGCCGCCATCGTGCACCTGCACGTCCGCTGGGACGACGGCACGCCCACCCAAGACCGTGGCCGTTTCCAAGAGTGCGAAGAGGCCATCCTGAAGGTGTGCCCCAACGTCATCCTTATCCCTTCGACCGGCGGTGCCGTCGGCATGACTCCCGACGAGCGTCTCCAATCGACCGACACCAATCCGTTGCCCGAGATGGCTACCCTCGACTGCGGTACCTGCAACTTCGGCGACGAGATCTTCGACAACACCATGCCGACCATGCGCGCCTTCGGCAAACGCATGATGGAACGCGGCATCAAGCCCGAATACGAATGCTTCGAGATGGGTCACCTCGACACCATCCTCAACATGGCCAAGAAGGGTCAGGCCCCTGGCGCTCCCATGCAGTTCAACTTCGTGTTGGGCGTGCCCGGCTGCACTCCCGCCACCGTCGCCAACCTCTGCTGGCTCGTGAACGGCATCCCCGCTGGCTCCACTTGGACCGTCACCGGCGTAGGTCGTCATGCCTTCCCGATGGCCGCCGCTGCCATCGCCATGGGCGGTAACGTCCGCGTGGGCTTCGAGGACAACCTCTACCTCTCGAAGGGCGTGCTGGCTCAATCGAATGGTGAACTGGTCGCCAAGGTCGTTCGCATCGCCAACGAACTCGGTCGCCCGATTGCCACCTCCGATGAGGCCCGCGAAATCCTTGGTCTCAAACCACGTCATTAAAAAAAGAAACAAATCTGACACAAATCTAATGCAAATAAGGGAACACGGATGACACGGATTCAACGGAATGGATTGCTTCGCTAATCGCTCGCAATGACGCAAAGCGGCAGTCAGTTTCGTGTCCCGAAGTCCCGAAGTCAATAGAACAACAATTAAACAATTCAACAATAAACAATTAAACATTAAAATCAATGCAAAAACATGGTAACAAATACGGTACTCACCGTGTCATCGAACCCGTCGGCGTGCTGCCGCAACCCGCTAACAAACTGAACAACAACATGGACGAGATTTGGGACAACGAGATCCTCATCGACGTGCAGACCCTGAATATCGACTCCGCTTCGTTCACCGACATCCACAACTACGCCAAGCAACAGGCTGGCCCTGGCGCAAGCGAAGAGAAGATCATGGAAGAGGTGAAGAAGGAGATGTTCCTCAACGTGGAACTGCAAGGCAAGCACCGCAACCGTCGTACCGGCTCTGGCGGTATGCTCCTCGGCAAGGTCGAGAAGATCGGTGACGCCCTGAAAGGCAAGATCGACCTGAAGGAAGGCGACCGCATTGCCACTTTGGTCTCCCTGTCACTGACCCCGCTCCGCATCGACGAGATCCTCGCCATCCGTCCCGATGTTGACCAAGTCGACATCAAGGGTAAGGCCATCCTGTTCGAAAGCGGCATCTATGCCAAGATTCCGGATGATATGCCTGAGAAACTCGCCCTGAGCGCCCTCGACGTGGCTGGTGCTCCTGCCCAGACCGCCAAGTTGTGCCAATACGGCCAAACCGTCGTCATCCTCGGCGCTGGTGGTAAGAGCGGTATGCTCTGCTGCTACGAAGCCAAGAAGCGCGTCGGCGTCACGGGTAAGGTGATCGGTATCGCCAACAGCCCCAAGTCGACCCAGCGTATCAAGGACCTCGGCTTCTGCGACATCGTGGAAAGCGCTGCCGGCATGACTCCCGTACAGGTTTACGAACTCGTCGAGCGTCTGACTAACGGCAAGATGGCTGATGTGACCATCAACTGCGTGAATGTGCCGGATCAGGAAATGACCGCCGTGCTCTGCACCAAAGATGACGGTATCGTCTACTTCTTCTCGATGGCCACCAGCTTCACCAAGGCTTCTTTGGGTGCTGAAGGTATCGGCAGCGACGTGAACATGATCATGGGTAACGGCTACACCAAAGGCCACGCCGAATTCACCCTGCAGGAACTCCGCGAAAGCCCCGAGCTGAGGAAGATCTTTGAGGAATTGTATGCGTAATCAGCTATAAGCTTTAAGCCGTAAGCGATAAGCCGCCGACTGCGGCAGCTTGCTTACGGCTTACGGCTAACAGCTTAAAGCTCAAAAAAAATGGCAGAATCAAGAAGAAAACAATTGTTCCCGGAAGTCACCGACGAGCAGTGGAACGACTGGAAATGGCAGGTGAAGAACCGCATCGAGACCCTTGAGGACTTGAAGAAATATGTGAAGCTGACCGCCGAAGAGGAAGAAGGCGTGAGAAAGACCCTCTCGACCCTCCGCATGGCCATCACTCCTTATTATTTGAGCCTCATCGACCCGAACGACCCGCATGACCCCGTCCGCCGTCAGTGCATCCCTACCGCTTTGGAGACCCATCAGGCAGCCGCCGACTTGCTCGACCCGCTGCACGAGGATGAAGACTCGCCGACACCCGGCTTGACCCACCGTTATCCGGACCGTGTGCTGTTCCTCATCACCGACATGTGCTCCATGTACTGCCGTCACTGCACGCGCCGTCGTTTTGCTGGCCAGACCGACAACGAATGCGGTCCCGACCGTATCGAGAAAGCCCTCGAATACATCGAGAAGACCGAGAGCGTGCGCGACGTGTTGCTCTCGGGTGGCGATGCCTTGATGGTGAGCGACAAGAAACTGGAATACATCATCTCGCGCCTGCGCCAGATCCCGCATGTGGAGATCGTCCGCTTGGGCACCCGCACCCCCGTGGTCTGCCCGCAGCGTATCACGCCCGAACTCTGCGACATGCTGAAGAAGTACCACCCCGTGTGGATCAACACGCACTTCAACCACCCGAACGAGGTGACCGCCGAGTCGCGTCGTGCTTGCGAGATGCTGGCCAACGCCGGTATCCCGTTGGGCAACCAGAGCGTGCTGCTCCGTGGCGTCAACGACTGCGTCCATGTGATGAAGAACCTCGTCCACGAACTCGTCAAGATGCGCGTGCGTCCGTACTACATCTACCAGTGCGACCTCTCGATGGGTCTGGAGCATTTCCGCACGCCCGTCTCGAAGGGTATCGAAATCATCGAAGGCCTTCGTGGCCATACCTCGGGCTTCTGCGTCCCGACCTTTGTCGTTGATGCACCTGGCGGTGGCGGCAAGACTCCTGTCATGCCTCAGTATATCGTTTCGCAAGCTCCGGGCAGAATTGTGCTGCGCAACTTCGAAGGCGTCATTACGACCTACACCGAGCCTAACGAGTACCATAGCGAGTGCAACTGCCCCGAGTGCCAGGCTGCACGCGCCAAGGAACAAGTCGGTGCTGACAAGGCCGTTGACGGTGTCATCTCATTGCTTGAAGGCGAGAGAATGAACATCGAGCCGAAGGCTTTGAAGAGACATGAGCGTAACGAGAACAGGTAATTAATTAAGGTGCAACTGTAGGGACGCGATTTGGTCGCGTCTCTACAATTTGCCACCTTGAAGCAGAATATGGGTTATTATAGAGCCAACATATTAAAAGAGAATAAATTAGCATTGGGTTCAGTTATTAAGGATTGTTTAATAACTGACACCCTAAAGAGGAATGTGGGCTTTTATAGTGACAATATGCTGAAAGAAAGCGTGTTGGTATTAGATTCAGTTGTAAAGAATTTCTTTATAACTGCCGAAGAAATCTCGGTAGTTCGCGAAGAAGGAAGACCAATTGAAGAAGTGTTAGTTTGTAAAGAATCCCTACCAACTGCTTCAACTTATTCAAGAATTGCACAGGTTCAAAAGGATGGCAAAATGAATTGTCAAACTGTCGCAAAATTTGCGATAGTTCGAAAGAGAAGCGACCGAACTGTAATATAATATGGTAACGAAATCGAAGAAAATATCATTGGTGGACTTTCCCGAAGAGGTGGACGAAAAGAATGGTGTCAGGCTGTATGGCGAAACCTCTTACGAAAATCATATGGCGGTGTTGAGCCATTTCCTTCACAATCACAGAGATGAGGTTGATAACAAGGAAAAGGCTGAAATCATAGCAGCCATTCGCGAGTTTCTTTCAAGGAAAGAAGCCCGCCAGTCGATTGATATTGACGAGATGAACGATGAACAGGTGTGGATGGTTGCCGAAGATCCTGCCCAATACGGTCTATTCTCCGATTTCTTCGATGTGCCATTCCCAGCACCCAAGAATCCTAAATTCACGTTTATTGATTTGTTTGCGGGAATAGGAGGAATACGGATTCCTTTTGATGAAATGGGCTATCAATGCGTTTTCAGCAGTGAATGGGACGCAAAAGCTTGTAAGACATATTTCGCAAATTTCGGAACTCTTCCTTTCGGTGACATTGCCAAAATTCCTGCTGAACGCATTCCCAAACACGACGTTTTACTGGCTGGATTTCCTTGTCAGGCGTTCTCCATTATGGGAAAAATGCAGGGGTTTGCAGATACACGAGGCACGATGTTTTTTGAGATTGAACGTATTCTAAAGCATCATCACACGCCATACATTTTGTTGGAAAATGTCAAACAATTGGTTGGGCATGACGAAGGACGCACTTTTAAAGTAATTCTCGAGCGATTGGATCAGTTGGGCTATTATGTGAAATGGCAGGTACTTAACGCCCTCGACTTCGGACTGCCACAAAAGCGGGAACGTGTTATCATCGTTGGCTTTTTAAATAAAGACGACTATAACGCTTTCTCATTTGACATTCCACATACGCCATATAATCTTGCCGACATTCTTGAATCTGATGAGGTTGTTGACCCAACACTCTTTGCATCCGACCATATCATAGCCAAACGTCGGGAGAAAACCTCTGAAAAGCAGGTGTTTTATCCCTCAATTTGGCATGAGAACAAGGCAGGTAACATTAGTGTGCTTGACTATTCCTGCGCACTTCGTACAGGAGCCTCATACAATTATCTGCTTGTTAATGGTGTACGTCGTCCCTCTTCTCGCGAATTATTACGTTTACAGGGATTCCCCGAGAAGTTCAAGATAGCCGTCTCTCATCAAGATATCCGCCGTCAAACTGGTAACAGCGTAGCCGTTCCAATGATTAGAATGGTGGCACAGAAAATAAATGTAATCATCAGTAATAAAAAGGAATATGGAACACCCGAAATTAAGAGATTCGAAGCGGTTGCTTACGCATGAGCCGTACCCCATTAACGAAATACCCGAAAAGGTTATTAAACTTATCGGCAAGAAATTCGTATATATGCTTTGTGTTGGTCACAAAGATTTGACAGGGGATGACTGGGGTAATGTATTTGCTGAAGCAATCGGTGGGGAGCATTTGCAATCGCCCGTTGGGATTGCCGATGTCGTTCTTGATAAGATGGCATGGTCAATGAAAACTGTTAAGACACCTAATCCTCATCGTAATGAGGTATCTGTCAGGCTTATCAGTGGACGTTGTTCTCCCGATTATTCCTACGGCATCACTGACCCACACGAAGATATTGAAAAGACAGGCCATGCTGTACTGAACATCTGGAATGAGCGTGTCAATATCGCACAGGACTATTACAATCCAATTCGCACATCGATATTAGTGAGAAGTAACGATTTGCTGACATACACCCTTTTCGAAGAAGAAAACCGCCGTTACGTGGCTAACCAGTATCGTTGGGAGGAGAACCGAAACGGCAACCTTATTGGCATCGACATTGAAACGGGTGAAACTCGTTTTACTTGGCAGCCCCACGGATCACAGTTTACCATCCATACTCGTGTGCCACAAAATGCAATAAAATTCAAAATCAAACAGCCACCGACACTCGACATCGAAGAAACTTTGAGTCAAATCAATTACGATGACAGTTGGGTGGAGATATTGTAAAAAAGAACAAAGAGTTTTGCACAAACAATCAATAGATAAATGACCTTCATCGATGACATATTGAACTACGACAGCCTTTCGATAGTAGGCTTGCAGAAGAACACAGGGAAGACCGTCAGTCTGAACTATGTGCTTGACCGCCTGCCTGTCGAGAGGAAGCGCATTGCCGTGACTTCAATAGGCATTGATGGAGAGACCACTGACCAGGTGACGCGCACACAGAAGCCGGAGATCTATCTGCGCCAAGGCATGTATTTCGGCACCTCCGAGATGCACTACCGCCAGAAACGCATCGTCTCCGAACTCATCGATGTGAGCGACGAAAACACTTCGTTAGGTCGTGTGGTGACGGCCAAAGCCTTGACAGGGGGCAAGATCCTCCTGTCGGGGCCTTCGTCGTCGAGCGGACTGAAGCGCTGGATGAAGGACATGCACCGCGTGGGCATCGAACTCGTCATCATCGACGGGGCCTTGTCGCGCATGAGCCTCGCTTCGCCCGCCGTGAGCCAGAGCATGATACTGGCCACGGGCGCCGCGTATTCGACCAACATGAACACGCTGGTGCAACAGACCGCCTTCGTGGTGGACCTGATCAAGATCCCGCTGACGGAGGAGGCCAACCTGCAACTGCTGATGCCCATCGAGAAAGGCGTGTGGTATATCGACGACGAAGGCGCGTTGCACGAGTTGAGCCACATCTCCTCGCTGTCGCAAGACTTCCGCTTCGAGGGCATGGACCGCTGCAAGACCCTTTATGTGGCGGGCGCCTTGGTGGACGGCTTCCTCGAGAAGGTGAGGAAGAACCCGAAACTGAAGACCTGCGAACTGGTGGTGCGCGACTTCACCAAGATCTTCGTCAGTCCGCAGCAGTATCGACTATTCTTGAAGGCAGGCGGCATGATCCGCGTGCTGCAAAAGAGCAAACTCATCGCCGTGACGGTGAACCCGACCTCGCCCTTGGGCGTGACCTTGGACTCCGACACGCTTTGTGGAAGACTTTCGGAAGCGATACAACTTCCGGTGTATGATTTAATGAAAAAGGAATGCAATTGAGAGACCACATAGAATCGCCCTGCGGCCTGCGTTATGTGTTCGAGCAACTCGAACTACAAGCGGGTTATACTCGCCGTTGGATGCTCGACATGCCGATGATGCGGAAAGGGGAGGATATTGCCCAATCGTATGAGGTGCTGCGACAGTTTGTGCGTTTCGTGGAGGATGTCGATACACCTTATATTAATACGCTCCAGTTCCGCCTGCAGGGGCTGAAGGACATCCGCACGACCATCAAGAACCTCGGGCAGCAAGCCGTCTTGGACGACATCGAACTCTTCGAGGTGAAGCATCTGGCCATCTTGGCCGTCGATGTGGCGGAGCGGATGAAGGCCCACGGCTTGGACAAGGCCATTGCCGTGCCCGACCTGAACGAGGTTATCACCATCCTCGACCCCGACGGGCTGAAAATGGCGACCTTCTATGTGTATGACTCCTACTGCCAGGAACTGCGTGACCTTCGTGCGCAGATGCGCCAGAATCCCAGTCAACAAGAGGAACTCTTGGCCGAGTGTGCCGAGATTGAAGAAGGCGTGCGGAGGGATTTGAGCAAGCAGTTGGTTCCTTTTGCGAAGGCTTTGGAGGAAGCCCAAATCGCGATGGCGAAGATTGACATGAACCTCGCCAAAGCCTTGCAGATAAAGCAGTTGGGACTTTGCTTCCCGACGATTTCGAAGGATGACATCAGCCGTTACGAGGCGATGTTCCATCCGCAGGTGAAGGACGCCTTGGCGCAGCGCAAACGCGCGTTCCAGCCAGTGAGCCTCACCTTTGGGCAGAAGCCCACCTTGATCACGGGTGCCAATATGGGTGGCAAGACCGTGGTCTTGAAGACCTTGACGCTGTGCCAGTACCTGTTCCAATACGGGTTCGGCATTCCTGCCCAATCAGCCGACATCGCCGTCAAGGATGAGGTTTTCTTCTGCATCGGCGACGAGCAGTCCATCGAGAAGGGGCTGTCGTCGTTTGCCGCAGAGATGAAGAACATCGATGCCGTCATCAAGGCATCGCGCGAAAACAGAAAGATAGTGGCGTTGATTGACGAGCCGGCCCGCACCACCAATCCCACCGAGGGCACGGCTTTGGTGTCGGCCTTGGTGAAGGTGTTGAGGGGCGACAATGTGAGCCTCGTCATGACCACGCATTACGATATAGAGCCGACCGATGCCCGTTGCCTCCGCGTGAAGGGCTTCGAGAACGGCACGATGAACTACGAACTCGTCGAGGTGCAAGACGGCGAAGTGCCGCACGAGGCGCTGAATATCGCCGAGAGTTTGGGGATTGATAAGGAGTGGATTGAGACGGCGAGAGCGTTTTTAATTATGTCGAATTCGACACAATTAGAGGGTCTATCTGGTTTAAATATGGCGAATTCGCCATATTTAAACCCCTCGAATTCGAGGGGTTTAAAAACCAAAGGGGTCGAATTCGACCCCCTTGGAGAGAAAGGAGGAAATGAGTAATGGCAAAGATGACAGTTCAAGATACTAGTATTACGATTCTTTCGATAGACAGCAAAGATTATATTTCTTTGACTGATATCGCAAAGTTCAAGACGGATGATACTTTTATTGCCGTTTGTAACTGGATGCGTAATAGGAATACCATTGAGTATTTGGGTATCTGGGAATCTTTATACAATCCAAGTTTTAACCCTATCGAATTCGATAGGTTTAGAATTGAAGCAGGGTTAAATGCCTTTACCATGTCCCCAAAGAAATGGATAGAAGCGACTAGTGCCATTGGAATAGTAAGTAAATCTGGAAGATACGGAGGTACATTTGCCCACAAAGACATTGCCTTCAAGTTTGCCAGTTGGATTTCGGTTGAGTTTGAATTGTATGTTGCCAAGGAATTCCAACGCCTAAAAGAAGAAGAACAAAAGCAACTCGGTTGGTCGGTGAAGAGGGAGTTGGCGAAGATAAACTACCATATCCACACGGATGCCATAAAAGAGAATCTTGTTCCAGAAGAGATTGACCGTTATCATGCCTCTTTGATTTACGCCAACGAAGCCGATGTGCTGAATGTGGCCTTGTTTGGTGTGACGGCGAAGGAATGGCGCGATGCCAACCCCGACTTGAAGGGCAACATCCGTGACTATGCCAACATCAACCAACTGATTTGCCTTTCGAATATGGAAAACCTCAATGCGGTCTTTATTAATAAAGGTATGCCGCAGCGGGATAGACTGATTGAACTTAACAAAATCGCCATTCAGCAGATGAAGGTGCTGGAGGGCGTGGAGGAAAGGAGAATGTTGAAATGATTAAACAATTAAGAATCAATAATATGAATAACTTAATCTATAAAACTATGAAAAAAATTGCTTTTACTTTGCTGATGCTCTTGACTTTGTCTTTGAATGCTCAAGTTAAGTTTTTAGGTATTCCTGTTGATGGAACAAAAACTGAAATGATATCAAAATTGAAACAAAAAGGGTATACTTTATGCCAAGACCCCAAACTTGCTGAATATGAAACTCTAGAAGGAGAGTTTAATGGACGAGATGTACACATTACTGTCGTCACAAATAATAATAAAGTTTACAGGATTGTTGTTCAAGATGTAAAAACATTGGATGAAACTGACATTAAGATTAGGTATAATACTTTGGTTAGTCAATTTAGGAATAATAAAAGGTATTGGTACAATCCCTATGTTGAACAAATTCTTGATGATGACTTTGATATTTCATATGAAATGAGGGTGAATCATAAACGAATTCAAGCAAATTTTGTTCAAAAACTGTCAGAAGATGATATTCAAAAATTATGGGACAACTTTCCTGAATTTAAAGAACAAGATCAAGATACCCAAGAAGCATTGTATAATGTGATTGCCAGTGATTCTAATTCCGTCTGGTTTATGATTGCTAAATTAGATTATCGTGATGAGTATTGGATTGCATTATACTATGATAATCTGAATAATGCACCAAATGGTGATGATTTATAATTTAACGAACAAAATATCAATTATTTAAACAACATAAACGAAAAATATGGAAAGTAAATTAGGACTTGATTTTAAGAAAGTGGAGTATGCCAGAGGGCTGGCGAAGAACATCGCTGACGATGTGCAGGCCTTCTGCGAGCAATACACCACGGTGGCCGTGGAGCGCACCCTCGCCCGACTGATGGGCATCGACGGGGTGGACGAAAGCGATGTGCCGCTGCCCAATGTGGTGGTGGACGCCATCAAGGACAAGGGCGTGCTCGGCGAGGGCATCCTGTTCTTCATCGCCAACGCCATGATCCAGACGGGCCTCAACCCACAACAAATCGCCGAGAAGGTGGCCAAAGGCGAACTCGACATCACCAAGGTGGTGACGCGCGACCAGAAACAGATTGCCGCCACGCTGCAACCCGTCATCGACGAGAGCCTCACGCGCATCCGCACCCGCCGCGCCCGCCGCGAGCATTACCTCGAAACCATCGGCGAAGGCCCCAAGCCATACCTTTATATTATTGTGGCCACGGGTAACATCTACGAGGACGTGGTGCAAGCCCAGGCCGGTGCCCGTCAGGGAGCCGACATCATCGCCGTGATCCGCACCACGGGTCAGAGCCTCTTGGACTATGTGCCTTACGGCGCCACCACCGAGGGCTTCGGCGGCACCTTCGCCACGCAGGAGAACTTCCGCATCATGCGTAAGGCCCTGGACGAAGTGGGCGAGGAGGTAGGCCGTTACATCCGCCTCTGCAACTACTGCTCGGGTCTCTGCATGCCCGAAATCGCCATCATGGGCGCTTTCGAAGGCCTCGATGTCATGCTGAACGACGCCCTCTACGGCATCCTGTTCCGCGACATCAACATGCAGCGCACCCTCATCGACCAATACATGAGCCGTATCATCAACGGCTTCGCGGGCGTCATCATCAACACGGGTGAGGACAACTACCTGACCACCGCCGACGCCGTGGAAGCCGCACATACCGTGTTGGCCTCCGACCTCATCAACGAGCAGTTGGCCAAGATCGCCGGTCTGCCCGAAGAGCAGATGGGCTTGGGTCACGCCTTCGAGATGGACCCGATGCTCGAGAACGGCTTCCTCATGGAACTCGCGCAGGCACAGATGACCCGCGAGATCTTCCCCAACGCGCCGCTGAAATACATGCCGCCCACCAAGTTCATGACGGGCAACATCTTCCGTGGCCACATCCAAGACGCGCTGTTCAACATCATCGGCATCTGGACGCACCAAGGCCTGCAACTGCTGGGTATGCCCACCGAGGCCATCCACACGCCGTTCATGAGCGACCGTTACCTCTCCATCGAGAACGCCCGCTACATCTTCAACAACATGAAGGACATCGGCGAGGAGATGGAGTTCAAGGAAGGTGGCATCTGCCGTCAACGCGCCCACCTGGTGCTCGACAACACCATCAAGCTGCTTGAGGAACTCGTCAAGGAAGGCCTGTTCACCGCCTTGGAGAAAGGTATCTTCGGCGACGTGAAACGCCCGAAGAACGGCGGCAAAGGCTTGGCTGGTGTGACGCTGAAGAGCGAGAATTATCTGAATCCGTTTGTGGAGTTGATGAAGGGGAAGAAGTAGTTGCGCCCTCCGGGCGGGGACTGCTGTGTGCTACGCTTCGTCCCGTAAGTTGCGCTTCGCTTACATACGGATAAGGAAGTTGCGTCTTTCAGACGCTGCGGCGAACAAGAGAACAACTAACATAAGTGAGTAACAACTAAAGATGACAAGTAACTGAATGACATAACTAGGCTGCCGAGTGCCTCACGACCTGAAAGGTCGGACTATCGTAACCGTAAGTCGCGACTTACGGGGATGCCCCCACGAGGACACCAGTAGGAAGACCCGACCAGGCGACCTGAAAGATCGAACATCGCGTAACCGTAGGTCGCGACCTACGGCAGCACCCCGACAGGCAAGACACAAGTAAACATGAGCTACACACAATCCATATATCACATAGTGTTCCGGACCAAATATGGTCAGGATACCATCGTGGAAGAGCACGAGAAGGAACTCTATGCGTATCTCTATGGCATCGTGAAAAACAAGAAGTCGCACCTCTATAGAATCGGCGGTATGCCCAACCACATCCACATGCTGGTCGACCTGCATCCCACCATCGCACTGTCAGACTTCATGAAGGAGCTCAAGGAAAAGTCGAGCAAATGGCTGAAGACGCAACCTAACTTCCCCGACTTCATCGGATGGGCAGAAGGTTATGCGGCCCTGTCGAAGAAAAGCAGTGATGTCGAAACGGTTACGAATTACATCAAAGGACAGAAGGAACATCACAAAAAATGTGAATTCCCTGCCGAATATAGAAAGTTGCTTGAGGATCACGGCGTTGAAATCGACGAATGCTATTTCCTCAAAGATGAGTGAACAAAAGAATATCAAGAATAAAAACAACAAACAATGAGCGAAGGATTATATTCAATGGAGGCCAAGGATTACGACAAAACCCTAGACCTCACCAAGATAAAGCCCTACGGCGACACCATGAACGACGGCAAGATGCAGTTGAGCTTCACCTTGCCCGTGCCTTGCGGCGCAGAAGCCATCGAAGCGGCCAAGCTGCTGCTGAAGAAGATGGGACTGGAAAACCCCAGCGTGGTGTATTACAGGGAACTGACGCCCGGTTTCACCTTCGTCAACTGCTATGGTAGTTGCACGCACACCGTCGATTATTCGACCATCTATGTGCCGAAGGTGGAATCCACGACGATGGACATGTACGAGACCGACAAGTACATCAAGGAGAACATCGGCCGCAAGATCGTCATCGTCGGCGCCTCGACGGGTACCGACGCCCACACCGTGGGTATCGACGCCATCATGAACATGAAGGGCTATGCCGGCCACTACGGACTGGAGCGCTACGAGATGATTGAGGCCTACAACCTCGGCTCGCAGGTGCCCAACGAGGAGTTCATCGCCAAAGGCATTGAACTCCATGCCGACGCACTGCTCGTCTCACAGACCGTGACCCAAAAGGATGTCCACATCCACAACATGACCAACTTCATCGAGTTGATGGAGGCCGAGGGCCTGCGCGACAAGATGATCTGCTGCTGTGGCGGTGCCCGTATCACGCACGAACTGGCCAAGGAATTAGGCTTCGATGCTGGTTTCGGCATGAATACCTATGCCGACGATGTCGCCTCCTTCGTGGTCCAGGAGATGGTAAAACGAGGTATGAAATGACAGAATTAGAGATATTCAAATATAATCTGCGCTTTCAGAGTTGGGGTGAATTGTACTTGGGTTGCAAGGCAAAATGGATTACTCCACAAGATGTCGTTTGCTTTAACGAAAACAATAAAGTAAAGGCAAATGAGGAAGATTTTGTGTCGCTTTATTTGGCTTTGGATGACTCATATCATCAATTCCTTGAACAACTTAAAACCTTGGTGTATAAAAACGAGAACATTACCATTTCAAAAAACGAAGATGAACTGAACGATTGTGTTTTCAACTATATTCCCAAAAAGTATTTCAAAATTTGGGAACTGGAGTATTTGTTGGAAGCCATTAGTTTGCCTATCAGTGTAAGTGACAAATTACACGAAGTTGCCTCGTTGTTTGATAAGATGAATTATCCTGAAGAATGGAAACCGTTTTTGTATTACCAACAACTGTTTGAAAAAGGCAATATGTTAGATGAGAATACCTTATATCAAAACTTGATTGATTATATTGAAGAACAGAAAGAGAATTTCAAATCTTAAATCTTAAATCTTTAAATTATTAGTTATGGACAAAAATGAAATGAGAGAAGTGATCGCCAAGCGTGCTGCAAAAGAACTGCACGACGGCGATGTTGTCAATCTTGGCATTGGCATTCCGACTTTGATCCCCAACTACCTTCCTGAAGGCGTCACCGTGACCCTCCAGACCGAGAACGGTGCCATGGGCATGGGCCCGACCCCCGAAGAAGGCAAGGAAGACAAGAACCTCATCAACGCTGGCGGTGGCGCCATCACGCTGCTGCCCGGCGCCTGCACCTTCGACTCGGCCACTTCGTTCGCCATCATCCGTGGCGGCCATGTGAACGTGTCGTTCCTCGGCGCCCTGCAAGTGGATGAGAAGGGCAACCTCGCCAACTGGATCATCCCTGGCAAGATGGCTCCCGGCATGGGCGGTGCTATGGACCTCGTCGTGGGTGCCAAGCGCGTGATCCTCACCATGGAACACACCCAGAAGGGTGCTCCCAAGATCCTGAAGGAGTGCACGCTGCCCTTGACCGCTGCCGGACAGGTGAACATGATCATCACCGAGATGGGTGTCATGGACATCACGCCTGAAGGCATCGTGGTGCGCGAAATCCACCCCGAGTTCACCTTCGAGCAGATGCAAGCTGCCACCGAGGCCAAGCTCATCCTTGACCCCAACTGGAAACCCATGGACATCTAATCCCTGCGGACATGGACTACAGTTTCTTGAAGATTGAGCAGCACGACCAGATCACCGTCATGAAAGTGTCGGCGCCCAAGTCGTTGAACGCGCTCAACTCGACAGTCCTGAAGGAAATCGACGACTTCGTGAGCAACCTCGATACGAAGCAGACGCGCGTCCTCATCATCACGGGCGACGGCGAGAAGGCCTTTGTGGCCGGCGCCGACATCTCGGAGATGGTGCATCTCTATGAGAAGGAAGGCTACGAGTTCAGCAAACTCGGCGCCATCGCGTTCCGCAAGATCGAGACGCTGCCGATACCCGTCATCGCTGCCGTCAACGGCTTCTGCCTCGGCGGTGGCTGCGAGTTGGCCATGGCTTGCGACTTCCGTTACGCCTCGTCGAAGGCCAAGTTCGGTCAGCCCGAAGTGGGACTGGGCATCACGCCCGGTTTCAGCGGCACCTACCGTCTGGCCAAACTCATCGGACAAGGCTACGCCAAGGAGATGATCTACACGGGCAAGGCCATCCGCGCCGACGAAGCCCTGCGCATCGGCTTGGTGAACGCCGTCTATGAGCCGGAGGAACTGATGGACAAGGTGATGGAGACCGCCCAAAAGATGGTCGCCAACGCGCCTTTGGCCATCGCCTACGCCAAGCAGTGCATCAACGAGAGTTACGACCTGATTGCCACCGACGCCATCGAGTTGGAGAACACCGCCTTCGGCAAATGCTTCGCCACCGAGGACCAGAAAGAGGGGATGACGGCGTTCTTGGAGAAGAGGCCTGCGAAGTTTGTAGGAAAATGATGTAATCAGCCATCAGCAGTCAGCTATCAGCCTATGCTGAAAGCTGGCTGCTGGAGGGGCTGAAAAATAACATAAGATAAGTATATTTGTACCGTTAAAGTAGATGACAGAACAAGAACTTGTGGAATTATGCGGCTTGGGTGAGACCACCACAGTACAGTTCAAGTTGGAGTTTACCACGCCGAAACAGATAGCCGAAGAATTGGTGGCTTTCGCCAATACTCACGGAGGTATTATCGTGTTCGGAGCGGAAGACAAGACTGGCAGGATGGTTGGACTGACCTACGAGCAACTACAATACACCTCGCGTGAATTGGGCAATACGGCCAATGACCAAGTGAGGCCTGTCATCTATATTGAAACGGAAACGCTGAAACATGATGGGCGAGCCTATTTGCTTGCTTACGTGAAAAGAGGTGAATACAAGCCTTATAAGGATTTGGCTGGAAACATTTGGGTGAAGCAAGGTGCTGACAAGCGACGTGTTACGGAAAATGTCGAAATCCGCAGGCTATTGCAGCAATCCCGTCAGTATCAAGTGGATGAAGAAGGCGTTGACGGTAGCAGTGAGAATGATATTGACACCAAGGCCCTCGACGCATACTTCACCAAGGCTTTCGGCAAGAGGATTGACGAGTTCAGTATGCCTCCAAAAACAGTTCTGAAGAATGCGCACATTACTGATGAACTTGGGCGGTTGACCGTAGCCGGCTTGATGTACTTTGCCAAAGAGCCACAAATGTTTCGACCACAGCATTGTATCAAAGCCGTTTGGTTTGTAGGCAACCATATTGGTGGCACCCAATACCATGACAGCCGCGACATTACGGGAACCATCCCAGAGATGTACGAAGATGCTATGCGATGGCTGAAATCTTGTTTGAACCGACCGCAAAATGGCCAATCTTTCAACAGCGAAGGAGATTTGGAGATTTCTGAGGTCGTATTGCAGGAACTTGTCCAAAATGCTTTGGTTCACATGGATTTGCTCAAACCTGCTGCCATTAGGTTGCTGGTTTTCGACAACAGAATTGAGATTGTCAATCCTGGATGCCTGCCTGACGGGCAAACCATAGATGAAATCATACTTGGCAATTCCGACCCGCGCAATCCACAATTGGCGCAGTTCGGTTCTAAGACGATGCCTTACCGAGGTCTGGGCTCTGGCATTCCGCGTGTGATGGCCGAAAACTGCGATGTGGAGTTGATAGACCGTCCCGAGGGGAATCAGTTTATCGCTCGCGTTTGGCGGACTACCCAAAAAGACGAAATCACATCCCAAAGGGCTAATGAGGAGCTGATTTCTACTACCCAAAAGGAAGAATCCACTACCCAAAAGAGTAAAAACACTACCCCCAAGCCCTTAACTACTACCCAAAAGACGATTTTGAACTACCTAAAAGAACACCCAAAAGCCACGCGGCAAGAGGTGGCCGAAGCTATTGGAGAGACGGAAACTGTTGTAAGGTTCAACATCGGTAGGTTGCAGCAGTATGGATTATTGAAGCGCTTAGGTAGCAAAAAGAAAGGACAATGGATAGTCACCAATGTTTTTGTCAGTGAAAATGATAGTGAAAACACTGACAATAACGCTTTTGTCAGTGAAAGTGATAGTGAAAACACTGACAATAACATTTTTGTCAGTGAAAATGATAGTCAAAATGATACTCAAAGGAAATAGACAAAAACATATTACCATGAAAACAATAAGACTTTTCACTTTGCTTGCATTACTAATGGTTTGTGCTGTGAGTTGTAATAATTCGAAATCAATCAATGGCCACGAATATGTTGACCTTGGTCTGCCGAGTGGAACTTTGTGGGCAACCTGTAATGTGGGTGCTGAAGAGCCAGAAGACTATGGTGATTATTTTGCTTGGGGAGAAATCAAGCCAAAGGAAGTAAATGACAAGAGCAACTATCAGTATTTAATGGGCCGTGACAGCACCTTTACTAAATACTGTTGCAATTCATTGTACGGCAACAATGGTTTCACTGACTCCTTGACAATCCTTATGCCCGAGGATGATGCGGCCACTGCCAATTGGGGTAGTGACTGGCAAACGCCAAGCAAAGAACAATGGGATGAGTTGTTGAACAACACCACCAACAAATGGACGACTCAAAACGGCGTGAATGGACTTCTTCTCACTGGGAAAAGCGGACAAGTGCTCTTTATTCCTGCCGCTGGTGGGCGCGAATATGGTGAACTCATCGACACTGATACCGACGGCTATTATATGTCGAGATCGCTCTGTACCGACTTTTCTAATTGTGCGTGGGGCTTGGACTTCTTTTCGAAAGGTTATGCCGTACATTGCTGTTTCCGTTGGGCTAGTAAGTCTGTGCGTCCTGTAACTTCCTCACATTAGAGAAATTATGAATCTTTAAATCTAAAATATTAAATCTTTAAATCAATTAAATCATTAAATTTCAAATCTTTAAATTCAAAAGACATGAAAGTTTGTGTTATCGGAACTGGCACCATGGCTAAAGGTATCGTGAAGGCATTCGCCGCCAAGATGCCCGTCGTCATGAAGAGCCGCACGCAAGCCAGCCTTGACAAGGCCATGGCTTCCATCGCAAAAGGTTACGGTAAGCTGGTGGAAAAGGGTAAGATGACCCAAGAGGCCGTCGATGCCCTGCTGAAGAACATCACCACCACTACCGACTACGCCACCTTCGCCGATGCCGACCTCGTCATCGAGGCCGCCGTCGAGGAGATGCAACTGAAGAAAGACGTCTTCATGGAGCTTGACAAGATCTGCAAGCCCGAGACCGTCTTCGCCACCAACTCGTCCTCGCTGTCGATCACCGAGATCGCTGCCTGCACGAGCCGTCCCGCCCAATTCATCGGCATGCACTTCTTCAACCCCGCCGACCGTATGGCTCTCGTTGAAGTCATCAAAGGCCAACTGACCAGCGACGAAGTGACCAAGTGCATCGTTGACCTCGCCACCTCCATCGGCAAGCAGCCCGTCGAGGTGAAGGAAGCCCCCGGCTTCGTCGTCAACCGCATCCTCATCCCGATGATCAATGAAGCAGTCGGCATCCTCGCCGACGGCATCGCCAGCGCTGAGGACATCGACAAGTGCATGATGCTGGGCGCCAACCACCCGATGGGTCCTCTGGCTTTGGCCGACCTGATCGGTAACGACGTCAACCTCGCCATCATGGAAGTGTTGTACAAAGAGTTCGGCGACCCGAAGTACCGTCCTCATCCCTTGCTCCGCAAGATGGTGAGAGCCGGCTTGCTCGGTCGTAAAACTGGAGAAGGATTCTATAAGTATTAATTCCGGCTTTTGGCTATTGGCTTTTGGCAGCTTCACTTGGTTTTCAACAAGCTGCCAATTGCCAATAGCCAATTGCCAATAGCCTAAAAAGAAAAATGGATTTTAGTTATTCAAAGACAGAACAACTCTTCCTGCAGATGATCCGTTCGTTTGCGGAGAACGAAGTAAAGCCTTTGGCCGCCGAAGTTGATGAGCAGGAGCGCTTCCCGATGGAGACCGTCGAAAAGATGGGCAAACTCGGACTGATGGGCATCCCGATTCCGAAGCAATACGGTGGCGCAGGCGGCACGGTCCAGATGTACATCATGGCCGTCGAAGAACTGTCGAGAGTTTGCGCCACCACGGGCGTCGTCCTCTCGGCCCACACCTCCTTGTGCATGGCTCCCATCCTGGAGAACGGCACTGAGGAACAGAAGATGAAGTACCTGCCCAAACTCGCCTCGGGTGAATGGATTGGCGCTTTCGGTCTGACCGAGCCCAACGCCGGCACCGACGCCGCCATGCAGCAGACGACCGCCGTCGACGCTGGCGACAAGTGGATCCTGAACGGCACGAAGATCTTCATCACCAACGCATCCTACGCCAATGTGTTCATCGTCATGGCCATGACGGACAAGTCGAAGGGCACGAAGGGCATCTCCGCCTTCATCGTTGAGAAGGGTATGCCTGGCTTCAGCATCGGCAAGAAAGAGTTGAAGATGGGTATCCGCGGCAGCGCGACTTGCGAATTGATTTTCGAAAACTGCGAAGTGCCGAAGGAGAACCTGCTCGGTCAACTCGGCAAGGGCTTCACCATCGCCATGAAGACCTTGGACGGTGGCCGTATCGGTATCGCCTCGCA
>CAMJRR010000040.1 GCA_946408345.1 uncultured Bacteroidales bacterium
TTGCCCGCCAGAAACTCCGAGTAAATAACAGCAGGATGGTGAAGATTTCGAGACGACCCACCAGCATATCGAACGAAAGCAGCCATTTGGCGACATTGGGAATGGCATCGAAATTGCCGCTCGGACCGGTGATGCCTGAACCTGGGCCGTAATTGCTGAAACAGGTCAGGAACGAGATGGCACCCTCTTCAACGCTCATACCTACAGCAGAAAGCACCACTACATTCAGCATAAAGACGATGATGAACAGCGAGAAAAACGACAGCACGCGTTTCAGGCTGAGGTCTTCAACAGTCTGTCCCGAAATCTTGATGGTGTACATACTCGAGGAATGAATCAGCTCATTGACTGTCTTCTTGATATACTTGAGCAACACTATGACACGCACCATCTTGATGCCACCACTGGTGGAGCCTGCGCAACCACCCACAATCATCAACACCACTGTCGGAATGAGGAAAAGACGACCCCAAGTGTCATAGTCGTAGTTGCTGCCCTGGAAGCCTGTGTTTGACAGCAACGCCACCACATGGAACAAAGAAGTACGGATGCGATCAGGCCAAGTATGCGGATGCGAAGCCAATTGTTCCTCAGTTATGAGGTCGAAACGAGGGGCAAAGTAGAAACGTGCAAAAAACAGCAAAGTGAACCCCGTGATGGCCAACAGATACCAGCGAAGCTCCTCGTTGTGCTGAATCACATCAAAACGGCGATTGAACAGGAAATGATACATCGCGAAATTGATGCCTGAAAGCAGCATAAAAAGCACGCAGATGTACTCAATATAGTTGGAATGATAATACCCAATGCTGGCTTGATGGGTGCTGAAACCGCCCGTGGCTATGGTCGTAAAGGCATGGCACATAGCGTCGAACTTGTTCATTGGACCCAAATTGTACATAATGGCGCACAACAGCGTCAATGCGATGTAGATAATCCAAAGCAAACGCGAGGTGGCTTGCATAGTGGGTGCCAGTTTTTCCACACTCAAGCCTGGTGCCTCAGCAGCGAAAAGCGACATCTTTTTGGAACCCTTGGCCACCGAGGGAATGAAGGCCAGCGTGAACACCACTACACCCAAGCCGCCCATCCATTGCGTTATGCTGCGCCAGAAAAGTATACCATGAGGTTGGCTGTCAATATTGCTAAGTATTGTAGCGCCTGTGGTTGAGAAACCCGACATGGTCTCGAAAAAAGCATCCGTCACATTATCGACAGTGCCATACATCAGAAATGGGAGCATCCCGAACAATGAGAACAAAATCCACGATAAGGCCACGACCATAAAGGTATCACGGATTTGCAAGGTGCCGCGTTTACTCATATTGCCAATGTTATAAAGCAACATACCCACCGCGCCAGTGATAGCAGCGGTCAGGAGGAAACAACGGGCATCGCTCTCCCCTGCTACACGCTGATAGTATAGTGCCACTGCCGCCGTCAACAACAATGCCGCAGCCTCAATCAGTAACAATACACCAAACAGCTTGCTCTTCATTTGTTATTCGTTTTTTGACTTCGTAACGCTTAACAATCTATATGTCAACCCTATCTCTAGATTGCTTCGTTCCTCGCAATGACGCGAAACGCGTCTCTAAACACTCAACTCTAAACTAAGACCAAGGTTGCGCCCAGCCATCGCCGTAATCGAAATCATCTTCGGCATCATCGCCATCCTTTTCCTTATAGGAATGGTCGTCGTAAGGCTTCAGCCAGTTTCTGAACTTATAGGAAGGTATCGCCGTGATTTCACCATCCTTTTCAGGCGACACCGCGATGTCTATCTCATCCGCGGCAAGTTCCTTCAACCAATGCTGTAATTCCGAGAAGCCCATGTCTGTCACCGTATAGCCTTCCCAGTCACCCTGGGCGGCCTTGACAGCCATCGATTCCGATTCCCACAAAGGAATATAGGGTTCACCGTCACCGTCTTCCAGCATAGCGAAAAAGCCTTCCTTGGCCTCAAGCAACCACACTTTGCGGGTTTCGAGGATGGCTTTTAGGAATAATTCAAGCTTGTTTTCCATGGTTAACGTCTCTTTTGTTGTTGCTGCAATTTAGCCTGTTGCTTCTGTGCTTCTTCCAAGCGTTTCTGGAAGTTGGATTTCTTTTGTGGCTTCTTCTTGTTCTCTTCAATGGTGGCACGCACCTTGTCCTCGTCAATCATCTTGCGGAAAATGAACATCTGGATGAAGGTAATGATGTTGACTAGCATATAGTAGTAGCTCAAGCCCGACGAATAATTGTTAAAGATGGCGAAAAACATAATGGGCATTAGGTACATCATCCACTTCATAGGTTTCATTTGAGGGTTGCTAGAATAGTCCATCTGCTTGTTGTTCACGTAGGTGTAGATGAGGGTGGTGATGGTCATCAGAAGGGTGAAAAGACTGAGGTGATCCATTCCAAGGAACTTAGGGAACTCTATGATGCTGTCGTAGGTCGAGAGATCGTCGGCCCAAAGGAAAGGCTGCTGACGCAACTCGATACTGGCGGGGAAGAAACGGAAGATGGCAATAAGGATAGGGAACTGCAACAAGGCGGGCAAGCAACCCGAAGCAGGACTTGCTCCAGCTTGCTTTTGCAAGTTCAACACGGCCTGTTGTTTCTTCATCGCATCTTCCTCCTTGGGATATTTCGCATTAATGGCATCCATCTCGGGTTTCAGCACACGTGTGATAGCCGACGACTTGTAAGACTTGAATGCCAAAGGGAATAGCAAGGTCTTGATGAGGATGGTCAGAATCAAGATGACGATACCATAGTTCCAGCCGTAGCTACTCAGCCAGTTGAACACGGCAATGACACCATAGTTAATCCACTTGATCAAGAAGAAGCTACCCAAATTGATTTGGTCCTGCAGACCGATGCCGTAGCTACGCAAGGTCTTGAAGTGGTTGGGGCCGAAATAGAGCTGCATCGGGATGACATTGGTCTCGGCTTTCATATCATAAGGTACCTCAATATTGGCCGACATCGATTTGAAGTAGCGCGGGTTGTTCGACTTACGGGTCTGCGTAGCCATACGGGCATTCTCAAACTCGTTTTTGGCCACAATCACGTTGCAGAAGAAACGCTGCTTGAACGACACCCATTTCAGCTTGCTATTCACGGTCTGCTCGATATCTTTCTGCTCATTGAGGTGATCAACGTCCTTGTCGGTCAGCGAGCGATAATACACTGATTCACCGGCAAAGCGGTCGGTACTCTTCTCCTGCTTCATCAGGTCGACCTCCCAATCGATGGTCATATAGTCAGCATTGGTGGCAATCACATCCTTCAGCCCGACCGTACGGACGTCGAAGTCCATCATATAGTTGTCGTAACGAATCGTGTAGACATATTCGAGGTATTGGTTCGCATTGTCGGTAGGCAGTCGCAAGGCGAACACGATGCTGTCGTTTTCCCTAACTGTCATGTCGCCACCCGTGTAGGGTTTACCGTTTATGAAAGGCAGGAAATAGAACTGCGAGGTGTTGACGATGCGGTTCTGTGCAAAGAACGAAAGGTCAAACTTCACCGTCTCTGGGTCGAAGGAAATCAGCGGCAACGAGTCATAAGTCTTGTAGTCCTTTAATTCCACCTGTTTCAGAAAACCGCCTTTGTTGGTAAACGTCAACTTTTGGAGCTTGTTTTCGATGGTCCAGGTCTGTTCCGAGCCTTCAGCAGATGCGGCAAAGGCTCCATATTTGTCGCGAAGTTTGTTCTGCAACAGCTGTGCTTTTCCGAGGGAATCCAATCCAGCCAATTGCGCCGTATCGGCCTGCAGAGCTGCCATTTGACTAGCCTGTTGTTCCGCCAGACGAATCGAATCTAAAGCCATCTGTTCCAATCGAGCTCGTCGGATGGAGTCTTGAATACGCTGTTGTTCAGCCAATTGTTCCTTCGACGGGCTCATAAAATACATCCAACCAAAGAGAATGGCCGCGATGAGAATAAAACCAATTAAAGTGTTTTTATTGTTCATTATTTGTTGATTTTTCACAAAACGAGCGGCAAAATTACAAAAAAAAGTGTCCCGAAGGACACTTTTTCATTTGTCAGTTCCACTTTTTCAGTGAGAGAACTAAATCAATAATAGCGATAGCTTTTCACCTGGCCGATATGGCGGGCGAGGCGAACCACCTGGTTGCTGTAGCCAAACTCGTTGTCGTACCACAGATACAAGATGACGGTCTTGCCGTCTTCGCTCACCTTTGTGGCTGGAGCGTCGAAGATGCAGGCACAGCTGTCTCCGATACCGTCACTACTGACGAACTCGGTATTGGTGCTGAAGCGGATTTGTTCGATGAGGTTACCCTCAAGGCTCGCCTTACGGAAGGCCTCATTGACTTCCTCGACGGTAGTCTCACGCTCAAGGTCAAGGGCTAGCACTGCCAATGAGACATCAGGTGTAGGCACACGCACAGCGTTGCTGGTCAGCTTGCCCTTCAGTTCGGGGATAGCCTTGGCTGCAGCCTTGCCGGCACCCGTCTCGGTGATGACCATATTCAACGGGGCCGAACGACCACGACGCTCTTTCTTGTGGTAGTTGTCCAGCAAGTTTTGGTCATTAGTGTAGCTGTGAATGGTCTCAATGTGACCCTTAACGATGCCGAAGTTCTTCAACATAACTTCCAAACCAGGCACGATGGCATTGGTGGTGCAGCTTGCAGCAGAGAAAACGGTTTCGTTCTCAAGGTCGAGGGTGTCTTGGTTGACACCATACACCACGTTCGGGATGTCGCCCTTGCCAGGAGCTGTGAGCAACACCTTGGCCACACCCTTGGCTTGCAGGTGACGCGACAAAGACTCTCTGTCACGGAAAGCACCCGTGTTGTCGATGAGCAATGCATCATGGATGCCATATTGAGTATAGTCGAGGTCCTCTGGATTCTTGCCTTCAAGGAAGAGGATCTTCTGGCCGTTGACCATCATAGCGTTCTCCTCAATCAAAGGATAACACACACCATGGAAGTAACGGTGAACCGAGTCGGTACGGAACAGGTTGATACGCTTAAGGATGTCCTCAGGCGAATTTTTGCGCGTGACAATGGCACGGACACGAAGGGCATCGCCTCTGCCAGCCATCTCCGTCATCTCGCGACAAAGGATACGGCCAATACGGCCGAAACCGTAGAGGATGACATCCTGCACCTTGTTGCTACGAGGATTGGCATCAATGATATAATTGAGCTTGTCGCGCACAAAGGCTGTCACATTGTTATTGTACTTTTCTTTCTCATCCGTCCACTCAGAGTTGAGACGGCCGAGGTCGATACGAGCGGGTGCGAGATTCTCGGCAAGTAGAGCCTTGGCGATGAGCAAAGAATCCTGCACACGAACCGGCTTGCCCAACACATTTTCGGCACGGAGGTGCTTGTTCAGGATCTTACCAGAACCACGGTTGACCAGCAGTGAACGCAACAATATGAGCTCCACCGACTTGTCGTACCATAACCTACCAACAATATTGATAAGTTCATTGGCAGCTTTTTCATTTTCATTCCATGCCTTCAAAGAGGTTTCGAAATTGTCGTTGTTCATACTTGTACTTTTTATTCTACATTGGGTTAAAGTTCATATTTTTGGCAAAGTTAGTGATAATTTTATTCCATCCAAGTAATTTGCGGAAAAAAATTTTTTTTGAAAAAAACCTCGCACCTCATACCTCATAATTCCTACCTTATTCATACCTTTGCAGCAAAATTTCGATTTGATATGGAGAAAAGCGATTGCCTGTATAATTCCTATCTGAATATTCTTAAGGAAGAACTTGTGCCCGCTATGGGCTGCACCGAACCTATTTGCTTGGCCTATGCTGCCGCCAAGGCTCACGAACTTTTGGGTACTATGCCCAAACGAGTGGAAATCAAGGCCAGTGGCAACATCATCAAGAACGTGAAAAGCGTTATCGTGCCTAACACAAAGGGTATGAAAGGATTGAAAGCCTCAGTGGCGGCAGGCATCGTGGCTGGCAACCCCAAGAAAGCTTTGGAAGTCATTGCTGAAGTGACACCCGAGCAGAAAAAGGAAATCGCCGAGTTTTTAGACAATACATTAATGACCATTGTCCCACTGAACGTCATCGCCCAGCTCGACGTAACTGTAACCTTATATTCTGAGGAGCATTCCGCCAGCGTGCGCATAGCAGGCTTCCATACTAACATTGTGAAGATTGAGAAAGACGACCAAGTGCTTTTCGACTCTGGTTATGCCGATAATGGTGCCACCAAACTCACCGACCGCAAGTGCCTCAATATGAGGAGCATCTTTGACTTCGCCAACACTGTCGACATCGAAGACCTCAAGCCCATCATCAAGCCACAGATTGAATGCAACAAGGCCATCTCTCAGGAAGGTCTCAACAACAACTGGGGTGCCAACATCGGAAGCACAATTATGAGTTTCGGCACCGATGTGCGCATCAAGGCAAGAGCATGGGCGGCAGCTGGTTCTGATGCCCGTATGAGTGGCTGCGAGATGCCTGTCATCATCAACTCAGGCAGCGGCAACCAGGGGATGACCGTCAGTTTGCCTATCCTCGCCTACGCAGAGGAATACCATATTGACGAAGACCGCACCTATCGTGCCGTGGCTTTGTCGAATCTCGTCGCCATCCATCAAAAGACTGGCATTGGCAGATTGTCAGCCTATTGCGGTGCAGTCAGTGCGGGCTGTGCCTCTGGTTGTGGCATTGCCTACCTCATGGGTGAACCGCTCTGTATCATCGAGCACACCTTGGAGAATGCTTTGGGCATCGCGGCGGGTATCGTCTGCGACGGCGCCAAGCCTTCCTGCGCAGGCAAAATCGCCCTTTCGGTGGAGGCAGGCATCCTTGGCTACGAGATGAGTAAGCAGGACGACAATCTCCTCGGTGGCGATGGCATTATCGGAAAAGACGTGGAAGAAACCATCGACCACATCGGACGTTTGGGCCGCAACGGTATGAAGCAAACCGACGTGGAAATATTGAAAATTATGGTAGAATAGAGATAGTTTATATCCTCTTCTTACTCCAATCCGCCTTCCAGATGTAAACCAACGAAATCAAACCGATGAGGATGTTGTAGAGCCATTCGGCGGTCCAGACGCCGGCTATGGTGGAAGTCTTCGACATCAGGAAGACATAGATGATGTAAATGATGAGGATGCCAAACTCCAAGGCCATAGCTGCCGTGGTGTTGCCCGTGCCGGACACGGCTTCGAAGAAGACCATTGCCACAGCACCAGTGAGAGTGGCCACGGCGATAACATACACCGAGGGCACCGCCGCCTGCGCCAAAGCCACATCGTCGGTATAGATGTGCAGGACAAGCTGCGGCATAATGAAAGTGATAATCACCAAAACAGAAGCACACAAAACGCTGTTTTTCACCACTTTCCATAGCATCGCCATCACCTCATCGCTCTTGCCCTCACCGATGATGCGACTCGTCAGCGTGTTGGCCGTAGAAGCAAAAGCGAAGCCGGGGATGATGAGAATCATATAGGTGCTCCGCACCACCGATGACACGCCGATAGCCATCTCCCCCATCTTCTCGATCATCACGAAAAATACAAACCACGCACCGAATGAGAACAGACGTTGGATCATACTCGGAAAGGCCACCTTCAGAATGTCGCCCATCAAGGCGGGTTGCCACTCGTGCCAGCGAAACATACCGTATTCATCGTGCGGCACGGTAAAATAGGTATAAATCCAAAAGAAGCAGAAAGCCGTGATTTCGGCCATTAGCGAGGCCAAGGCCGCACCACCAATGCCCATCTCGGGCAAACCAACATGACCGAAAATCAAAGCCCAATCGAAGAAGATGTTGACGACGGCCATAATGATGGTCGAAAAGGTAATGACTTTCGTGTTGCTGATGCCGACATAAAACGAACGAAACAGGAAGTTGAATACCACGAAAATAATACCGAACTGTCTGAAACTCAAGTACTCCCCAGCCGCTGCATAGATATTTTCCGATTCGATGATGATATGAAGCAGCCTATGGCTGAAAAAGAACAAAACAGAGAACAGCATAATGCCTAAGCCCAGCACGAATATGGCACCATGCTGAAACACCACGCCGATTTTCTTGTAATCGCCCTCGCCGAAGCGTCGAGCGATGAAAATCTGGATGCCAACGGCAAAGCCCATAGCCAACGTGGTGAAGACATAATAATACAAACCTGCCATCATAGAGGCACTCAGTTCGATGGTGCCGAGGTGGCCCAAGAAGGCGGTGTCGGTAAAAGTAATAATGGTTTGCGCCAGATTGCCCAACATGATGGGGTATGCGATGCGCCAGATCTCTTTGTTTGTAACGGTGGTCTTAATCATATGCCAAAATTAGCATTTTTTCCTGACACCAAAAACAAATTCCTGATTTTTTGAGCATTTTCCACCTATAATCTCCAAAAATATGTATTTTTGCTCCTGCCAAAAAAAGAACATAAAAATGAAAAGAAATAGCTTACCACTCCTGATTGCCCTGCTTTTGAGCATCATATATACAGGAAAACTTCATGCACAACTCATCGTGACAGATGCGTCTGCTTTACAAGGTTGGAATGCCGATTCATTGGTCAGGAATGTGCTTTTAGACGATGGCGTTACCATTTCCAACGCCAAGTTCAACGGTTCCGATAGAGTCATTGATTGCAATAGCATTGGAATATTTGAGACTGGCCCAACACCTACCAACATACAAATGGAATCTGGCTTAATCATCGCTTCAGGTGGGATAAGTGTCGCTGTAGGCCCAAACAACGATGAAGGGCTAAGTGTTCCCTCGAACTGTCCAAACTATTACGATAGTGATTTAGCATCCATTGCCTCGGGACCCACGAACGATGTCGCCGTACTTGAGTTTGACTTTATCCCTTGGGATGACAATGTGACTTTCAATTTCGTGTTCGGTTCTGAAGAATATATGGAATATGTCGGTACATACTTCAATGATGTATTTGGCTTTTTTGTGGAAGGAATCAATCCGATGGGAGGATATTATGACCATCAGAACATGGCTTTGATACCTGGAACGACTGAGGTGGTAAACATTAACAATGTGAACTTAAACCACAATTCGGACTACTACGTCGACAACTCTTGGGGATCTACCATCCAATTTGACGGATTTACCACCTTGATCGAGGTAAGTTTCAATGTAGTTCCAATGTCGAATTACCATATCAAAATGGCCATTTGCGATGTGGTCGATGACATGTATGACTCAGGAGTCTTTCTGGAAGCTCATAGCTTTAGCACCAATTTCTCATACAGCATGACGATTGACGAGTGGTTGTACACGGAAATCCCTGAAAACCACTATTTCTGTGCCAATCAAGGCATAGATTTCAGCACGATGACCAACTGGAATTATGACGATGTGGTGTGGTATTTCGGCGACGGCACATCAGCTCAAGGGGAACAAGTCACACACACCTATAGCACCGATGGTTTTTACACCGTGACCAATGTGCTTCATAACCCTCATCGGGATACGGATTCACTTTATCTTAGCAAAGTAATAGAAGTCAGGACACCATTGTCAGAAGAATACGCTACAGCTTGTGCCAACTATTTTTGGCAGGGAACCAATTATACGGAAAGTGGCACATACACCTATATTATCGAGACATCTGGAGCCTGCGACAGTACGCTGATGCTTCATTTAACCATCAACCCTGTTGACACGACCTATCTTAACATTACAGCATGTGATGAATATGAATGGTATAATACAACCTACACTGAACCAGGAATTTACTCACATCTGGAACAGAGTGTGGCAGGCTGCGACAGCCTCTTGGTGTTGAATCTTGACATCAGTGACAGCTATAGTTCTGAGGAAGATGTGACAGCATGTAACGATTACACCTGGCGTGGCACAACCTATACGGAAAGTGGTATTTACACTGATTTCGTACAAATGCTTGGAGCTTGCGACAGCACCTTTGTGCTCAACCTGACCCTTGGCCATGAATCTCAAACCGACACGACTGCAGTCACTTGCGATGCTTTCACATGGCATAGTCACAGCTATTCCAATAGTGGCGTTTATTATGACACAATAGTGGATGTTGCAGGATGCAAACAAATATATGTTCTTGACTTGACATTCATGGAAAGTTATAGCACTATTTTAGACGATACAGTTTGCGACAGTTATCCATGGCAATCAGCTACAGGTGGGGTTTTAACCGAATCAGGTCATTATAAATATAAGGGCAAGACAGTGTATGGATGTGACAGCATTGTTGAATTGAACCTAACCCTAAATTACACTCCTTCGCCGCTCATTGCCTATGCAGAAGACAATTACTACAAAGATGGCGACACCCTAGCCGTCATCACCAACACGGAGTTTTTCTCATTCCAGTACGACTTTTTCGTGGAGGACGAGTTAGGTCATATTAACAAATGGGACACTTGCGTGTGGCACATCAGCAAGGAATCGTGGCAAATAGAACCTAATCCTGCCGAATACCAAGACGAAACCGACAGGCGGTATTGCAGGGTTTATGTCGCGGAACGTGACGAAAACCCTGTATTGTTGGAATGCACCATCTACAACCATCACTGCGAGCCTTACAGCATTACGAAAAAGTTCTACCTCAAGTCGTCATTCTTCGACATCGATGAGCAAGATGGGACAAAACTTTCTTTTGAGGTCATCCCGAATCCCAACAATGGCACTATGGAACTGCATTTCGAGAACATGGAAGGCAAAGTGGAAGTTAAAGTGTATGATATGATGGGTATTATGTTGGACAGCTTTGTAATCTATAACGAAAATGATCTCAAGGCAATACCATACGACCTCAGTAGCAAAAATGGCATCTATTTCTTTATAGCCAACGGGAAGGAAGGCACTGTGGCCAAGAAGGTGGTCGTCAAATAGTTATCCCCACAAAAAAAACAGTTTGACCAAAGCGACGTGTAATTCTCACGCAGAATTCGCTGAATGGTTTGAAACGCAAAACGACGCTAAATTTGCGTCCGAAAAGTTCAACGAATTCTGCGCATTTTGCGTGAGACAATCTTGTCCGGCTTGTTCTGCGAGTTCTGAGCATTCTGCGTGGAAAAAACTACTTCGCGTGAAGCGCAGCGTATGCCTTTCCCAAATGCTCCGTGATATCTGAAGCAATCAACGCCTCCTGCCCTATCTCGTCGGCGGCAAGGTCACCAGCGAGGCCGTGGAGATAGACGCCCAACACGGCAGCTTCCTCGGGCGAATAGCGTTGCGCCAAGAGAGAGAGGATGATGCCCGTCAGCACATCACCGCTACCCGCCGTGGCCATGCCAGGATTGCCCGTGGTGTTGAAGAAGATGGTACCGTTGGGCATCGCGACGGTGGTGTGCGCGCCTTTCACGATGACGACGAGGTTGTATTTTGTGGCCAGTTCCCTTTGTTTCTCAAGCCGCTCGAACGAGGTCGAAGACTTCCCTACCAAGCGTTCAAACTCCTTTGGATGCGGCGTCAGTATCGTTTTGGCAGGCAGGAACGGTAGCCAGGTCGGGTTGTCGGAGAGGATGTTCAAGGCGTCGGCATCCATGACTAATGGCACTTGCACTTCCCGCGCTAGGAACTGCAACTCGAGAACCTCATCAATCAGGCGTTTCAAGGCGCGAACGGTGTCGTTGGCTTTGCCCAAGCCCGGACCTACGGCCACGGCAGTATATGCACCCAAATGGCCATATGTCGAGAAGCAGGTTTCGGATTCGTCGGAGTCAATCATGGCTTCGGGGATGGCTGTTTGCAAAGGTAATTGAGCAACCTTGGGCAGGTGGACGCTCAACAGACCCACACCCGTTCGCAGACAGGCTTTTGCGCCAAGCAAAGCCGCACCCGTCTTGCCTTCCGAGCCTGCGATAAGCAACGCATGACCATAGGTGCCTTTGTGGGAGTATTTCGTGCGGTTGTGCAGTATCGGCTTCACCATCGCTTTGACGGTCAACAGGTTGTTGGTCTCCACCTCTTCCAAATAGCGCGGGTGTAGGCCGATGTCCAAGACCTCGAAGCGGCCCACATACGGGTCGTTTTCGGGCAGCAGGAAAGCCAACTTGGGGTTTTGGAAGGTCAGCGTGTAGTCAGCCTTGAAGATGAAGCCCAAGGCACTGGGCTGGTCGGCGAAGAGGCCCGAGG
The DNA here is from genome assembly GCA_946408345.1 of uncultured Bacteroidales bacterium. Lineage (GTDB taxonomy): Bacteria > Bacteroidota > Bacteroidia > Bacteroidales > F082 > Limimorpha. The sequence goes on from CAMJRR010000040.1 coordinate 12,117, forward strand.
GAATATCGATGGCCACGCGGATGGCCTTGCTTTGGTTGAGGTAGGCAATCAGGTCGGCGGTCATGCCGTGCGGCGGACGGTTGAGGCCAGAGCCGAAGATGGCATCGACCACCACATCGTTGGCATCGACTTTCGGGAAGTCATCCTCGGTAAGGATGTCGAACATCGGCACCTTGGTCTCGTTTACGAGGCGGTAGTAGTTCACCTCGCAGTCGTGACTCATCTCATCTGAGTAGCGCACCATAAACACCTGCGGAACAATCTCTTGCTCGTTGAGCAATCGGGCCACCACAAGACCGTCACCACCATTGTTGCCCATGCCGCAGAAGATCTTAATGGTCTTGTCGCGCGGCGCACGACGATAGAGCCATTCAAAGACTTTCGTCGCCGCCCGTTCCATCAAATCGACGGACTCGATGGGTTCGTTTTCTATCGTGTATTTGTCCGCTTCGCGGATTTGATTGACTGAGAGGATTTTCATATTCTTTGTTTTATGGAATACACTTCGTGTAGAAATTTTTCAAAAATCTGTTTTCAAAATTCTTATAAAACACCTCGATTCATCAGTATTTTGACAACACAATACACGCTAAACCAAAGAATAGCAATTATAGGAAATAAAATTGCTCCTAAATTTTTCTTTCCCGTCCATTCTTCCTTGTGTTTGGATACAATCCTTGAACTTTTACCAAAATATACTAATGTAAAATCGAAAACTAGAATCAGGATAACGATAGAAACTATTAAAAAGCCGACAATCCAACGACTATCCCAGTTAATTCCAAAGAGGCAATCAAGTGTAATAGCAACATCAACTAGATAAAGGGTAAAAACAAACGATAATAAGAGTATGGCAGAAGTGCTAGCATTTTGCTTTGACCCAAGTTTAATGCCCAAATTGTAATACTTAAAAAAAAGATATTCTAGGAAACGCATAATGCTGATGATTTTTTGCAAAATTACGAATAAAACCGAGATGAAAACAACACATTCTTCCGTGATTTGGAAAAAAGTTGCAAAAGTGGTATTGAAATACTGGAAAAAAGTTGTAATTTTGCATTGAAATTAGTGGAAAAAAGTTGCAAAATGCTTAAAAGAAAATCCATAAGAAACCTCGAAAGTTGGTATAAATCAACGCATAAGAAAGCCGCTTTGGTAACCGGAGCGCGTCAAGTCGGAAAAACAACCGCCATCAGGGAATTTGCCCGCCAGCATTACAAGCATTTCGTGGAAATCAATTTCGTGAAACGCCCTGTTGCTCGACAGGCTTTTGACGGCGACCTCGACACAAGCACCATCGTTGCCAACCTTTCAGCCATGGGTTTTGGACCTTTCGTCGAAGGTCAGACATTGGTCTTTTTCGATGAAATCCAAGAGTGTCCCAATGCACGTACTACCATCAAGTTTCTGGTTGAAGAACATCGTTATGACTTCATCGAATCTGGCTCGTTGTTGGGCATCAATTACAAGGAAGTGCCTTCCTATCCTGTCGGATTCGAGCAAGAATACATAATGTTTCCTCTTGATTTTGAGGAATTTCTATGGGCAAAGGGCATTGGAGAGGAAACCGTTCAACTGATGCGACATTCATACGAGACCCAACAGCCCCTACCCGAGTTCATCCACAACCAACTCTTCAAATATTTCCGTGAATTTCTTGTGGTTGGAGGGATGCCAGAGGTTGTGCAAACCTACATGGACAACGATGATTTCAGGCTAACGGCAGACGTACAGCGTTCCATCCTGACCACCTATCGGGCTGACATCACAAAATACGCGGGCAAGGCGCAGACCCTCGTGAAGCGCATTTTCGATGCCATCCCCGCCGAACTGGGCAAACAAGACAAGCGTTTTGTCCTTGCCGACATCGAACAAGGCGCCTCTCGCAGAAAATACGAAGACCCGACACAATGGCTCATCGACGCGGGCATTGCCTACTATTCCTTCAATACTTCCGCCTTTGAGCTGCCTTTTGAAGCAACAGAAAACCGCAAACTATATAAACTATATATGGTTGACACTGGATTGCTCAGTCGATTGTTGCTCAAAGGATTACAATTCAATGTGATGAATGGAGCCATTGATGTCAATGAAGGGGCTTTGACCGAAAACTATGTGGCCTGCGCGCTGTCTGCCAACGGCATCCCTTTGCATTATTACGACCGAAAGAGCAAGCAGGAACTAAATTTCATTATCGAAGAGAATAACGCCATCACCATCGTTGAAGTCAAATCAGGCGACAATTTCACCCGACACGCTTCACTTGACGCAGCCATCAAATTGTATCAAGAGAAAATTGGGAAGTCTATCGTCTTTTGCAAGTCCAATGTGTTTAAAAAAGAAGGAATCCTTTATCTTCCGCTTTATATGGCGATGCTGTTATAGAGTTGCTATCCCAATACTTACAAAACCATCAAAACTTTTTTTCTTGGTTGGGGTAAGCCCGCCAACCGGCGGCTTTCCGGCGGCGACACGGTTGTGCGCCGCCCCAGCATTCCGTTAGATTTTGCTTTGTTTTGCAAGTTTTGTGACATAATTATAATTCGCTTAAAGTACTCTCCAGCTTTTCCTTCCCCTCAAACAATATCCCCGTAATTCCCAAAGCATTCGCCGCTGCAACATTATTCGGATTATCATCAATAAACACCGATTCCTCGGCCTTGATGCCAAAGCGTTGTAAGGCCAGTTGGAAAATCCTCGGGTCGGGCTTCATCACCCGCTCTATGCCCGAAATCACCATATCCTCCATAAGGTTGAGGACGGGATAGACAGGCCGCACCAAGGCGAAAGTCTCCTCCGACCAGTTGGACAAGCCGAACACACGGAAGCCTTTGGCTTTCAGTTGCTTGATGTATTCCTCCATACCAACAATCTGTCCGCCCATCATTTTCATAAACTCGCCGTAATACAGCTCGATTTCCTTCTTCCATTCGGGATGCTCGGCAATGAGTTCCGCAACGCCTTCCGCAATGGGTTTACCGTTGTCGTGCCGGGCATTCCATTCGTAGGTGCAGATGTGGGTGAGAAACCACTCGGCCTTCTCCACATCGCCGAAATAAGGGTCATAAAGATAATGCGGGTTCCAGTCGAGGAGCACACCGCCGTAGTCGAAGATTAGGTTTTTTATCATTTCATTTCAGGGATTGGTAAAACGACTGCAAATGGTCTAAACATCCAGGTATCAGTACAGTCGCCAATACTAAGACCAAAAATAACGCAATAAAACCAATTATGGCACCTAAGCAGCCCCATTTGCGATCTCTATCAGGAAGTTTTTGAGTGCATAGTGTCACAATCAAGCCTATCAGAGGTGAAAAGACCACGGAAAGCAAAAATGCCCAACCGAAACCTATGCGCCTGTGCGAACCAATTAAACCAACAATGGCCGCCAATAGGGTGCCTGTCAGCAATCCAAGAATAATTACTAGTAGAGACATAATACTGAATATTTGCCGCAAAGTTAGTGAAAAATCAATACAAAAACCCAAACAGCCAAAGCGGAATTTTGTTAACACGACCAAACTCCACACCATCGATGGCCAAATAACTGTCAGGCAAGTCCTTAATTTGCTCAAAACACTTGTCGGCACCTCCCACTTCGAAATATTTCCCGTCAACGAGGAAATCGCCCTGCTTCGGCGCGTTGAGTTCGCAATTGTGACAAGTCTGGTTATAGAAATAGGTCTCCCTAACCGTCCCGATGGCTGGATTGGGATTGAAGGCGTACATCAGGTTAGTGTTATCCAAAAACAACTTTTCTGGTGCCGACATCTGCTTGAGGGCCTTAGCACGTGTCTTCAGTTGGCCCAACAAAGCACCTCTTTCCAACAAGTCCAACAACTTCAATCCCTGCTCACGACTGGTTTCAAGTTGACGGTAAAGTTCTTCCATCTTGGGAATGAACGGAACTTGCATAGCAATGATACCAAGCAACTTCTTCAACTTTTGAATAGTGACATATTCCACTTTCTCCACCGCCGGCATGTCCAATTCGATGGTCTGCTGTGCCACTTCCATCAGTTTGGCATGGAAGTCCTCCAAGTCCTCCTTGTAAAACGGATAATAACCGTGACGACAATAACGCTCAAAATGCGGCAAAATGCGAACCTTTTCAGCAATCTCTGAGGCAATCTGCACATGATGGGTCAAAACGTCGTCCAATGATAACTTATCGTGATGCAGAATGTTCTCGAACATCAAGTACTCGCGGAACGAGAGACCATTCATCATGTGCATAGCCACACGACGTGACAAATCACCCTCACCTTTCGACAACTTCAGCATCGAGCTGCCCGTAAACACCACATTCATCGTCGGATAATCGTCATAGATGTTCTTGATGTAGGTCTGCCAATGCTCGTATTTGTGCACTTCGTCGAGGAATAGGTGCGTGCCGCCGTGCGTATAATGATATTCCACCAAATCGGCGAGGGTGTTGTTGGCAAACCACATATTGTCCAACGACACATACAGCACCTTACTGTCATCGGCACCGAAAGCCTCTTTGACACGTTGCTTGAGCAGCGTCGATTTTCCCACGCCTTTCGGCCCTTTGATGCCAATGATGCGAGCATTCCAATTGATGCTGTGCAGCAGTTCCCTTTGGAACTTCATACTCACCTGTTGGACACTTCGTTGCGAGTTTCTGTAGAGTATGTCCGGACTTTCATTCATGACTTCCTCCTTTGTTTTGATGCTGCAAAGATACAAAACAATATTTGAATATTGATAATTTTATAGAAAATAATATTCAAATATGGAAATTTGAATAAATTCCGCAATCAAAATATTGTAAATACAAAGAATTTCAATATTAAAATATGTATATTTATCAAAAAAAAAAAACAATATTCAGATATTTAGATTATAACAAATTACAATATCAAAATATGGAAATTAAAATTAAAAACAATATCCAAATATTGAAATTGAAAAACAAGCTTTGTTTTACAAAGAAAAGCGTATTTTTGTGGCTCTAATTTTTGAGCCAAATGGAAAAAAATATAGACTTCGCACCGCAAATAGCGCAGGAACTCAATCTGGCCACACACCATGTGGCCAATGTCATTCGCCTCTTCGACGAAGGCGCAACCATCCCCTTCATCGCCCGCTACCGCAAGGAAATGACGGGCACAATGAACGAAGAGAACGTGGCCGCCGTGCAAAAACGCCTCGAACAACTCGTTGAACTACAGAAACGTAAGGAAAGCGTCATCGCATCCATCTGCGAACAGGAGAAACTTACACCTGAACTGGAACAAAAGATACTGAACGCCAAAACTATGCAAGAGGTGGAAGACCTCTACCTCCCCTACAAGCCCAAACGCCGCACCCGTGCCGCCATCGCCCGCGAAAAGGGTTTGGAGCCGCTTGCCGCGCAAATTATGGCGCAAAATGTGGATATGGTGGACCGCCTCGCAGCGCGTTACGTCAATGCGGGCAAGGGCGTGAACGATGTGGAGGAAGCACTGCAAGGGGCGAAAGACATCATGGCCGAGTGGGTTTCGGAGAACATCAACGGGCGCAACCGCATCCGCAAGATTTTCCACATGCAGGGCGACATCAGTTCCGCCGTGGTCAAAGGCAAGGAAGAGGAAGGCAAGACCTACCAGCAGTATTTCGACTTCCGCGAGCCGATTTCAGAGGCACCTTCGCACCGCCTGCTGGCCTTGTTCCGCGCCGAAGAAGAAGGTATGGTGAAACTGAAAATCAAGGTGGACGACGACTTTGTGCTGAACTCATTGGAGAGCATCTTCCTGAAAAACGACAACGAATCGTCGGAACTCGTGCGCGAGGCCATCGCCGACTCGTGGAAACGACTTTTGGAGCCTTCCATCGAGACTGAAATCCGCAATTATTATAAGGAGAAGGCAGATGAAACCGCCATCAAGGTCTTTGCCGAAAACCTGAAGCAGTTGCTTCTTGCCGCCCCGATGGGCCAGAAGCGAGTTCTCGCCATCGACCCGGGTTTCCGCACAGGTTGCAAAGTGGTGGTCTTGAGCGAAACAGGCGCATTATTGCACAACGAGACCATCTACCCCCACCCGCCCAAGTCGGACACGGTGGGCGCAACACGCAAGATCAAGAGCCTCGTGGATGCATACCGTATCAAGGTCATCGCCATCGGAAACGGCACGGCGGGACGCGAGACCGAGGATTTTATTAGAAGCATCAAGTTCGACCGCGACCTGATGGCCGTAATGGTGAGCGAGAGCGGTGCATCGGTGTACAGTGCCTCCAAGATTGCCCGGGATGAGTTCCCCGACTACGACATCACCGTGCGCGGCGCGGTCAGCATCGGTCGCCGGCTGATGGACCCGCTGGCGGAATTGGTGAAAATCGACCCGAAGAGCATCGGCGTGGGCCAATACCAGCACGATGTGGATCAGAAGAAACTCGGCGAAAGCCTCGACCAGACCGTTGAAAGCTGCGTCAATGCCGTCGGCGTGGAACTCAACACCGCCAGCCAACAATTGCTTTCATACGTCAGTGGCGTCGGCCCAACTTTGGCCTCCAACATCATCACCTACCGCGAGGAGCATGGCGGTTTCAAAAGCCGCAAGCAACTCCACGAGGTGCCGCGCCTCGGCGACAAGGCCTTCGAACAATGCGCTGGCTTCTTGCGCATCTACAATGGTGACAACCCCTTGGACCAAAGTGCCGTCCACCCTGAGAGTTACCACATCGTGGAGAAAATGGCCAAGAAACTTGGAGTGAAAGTGAAAGACCTCATCGGCAACAAGGAACTCATCACCAAAATCAACCCAAAAGACTTTGTGGAGCAGGACTTCGGCTTGGAAACCATCAACGACATCCTTGCCGAATTGGACAAGCCTGGCCGCGACCCACGCAAGAGCTTTGAGGCCTTTGAGTTCGATAAGAACATCAGAACTATCAATGACTTGCGCGTCGGGATGACCCTCAACGGCATCGTGACCAACATCACCGCCTTTGGTGCCTTTGTCGACATCGGCGTGCACCAAGACGGCCTCGTCCACATCAGCCAAATGGCCGACCA
>CAMJRR010000041.1 GCA_946408345.1 uncultured Bacteroidales bacterium
AAATATGTACAGAACACATACCTGTGGCGAACTTCGTCTTGCCGATGCTGGCAAGGAAGTGACATTGGCCGGCTGGGTGCAGCGCACCCGCGACAAAGGCTCCCTCGTTTGGATTGACCTCCGCGACCGTTATGGCATCACCCAACTCTTCTTGGATGGCAGCAGCGACCCGAAACTCTTGGAACAAGCCCGCTCTTTCGGCCGTGAATTCGTAATTCAGGCCAAAGGCACCGTCATCGAACGCGAATCGAAGAACCCAAACATGCCTACAGGAGAAATTGAGCTGAAAGTCAGTGAGTTTAAACTGCTCAACAGCAGCAAGACCCCGCCCTTCACCATCGAAGATGTCAGCGATGGTGGCGATGATCTTCGCATGAAATACCGTTATTTGGACATTCGTCGTAACCCCGTGCGCCAAAACCTCGAATTGCGTCACCGCATGGCTATGCTCGTTCGCAACTACCTGAGCAACCTCAATTTCCTCGAAATCGAGACCCCGATGCTCATCAAGAGCACGCCCGAAGGCGCTCGCGACTTCGTGGTGCCGAGCCGTATGAACCCTGGCGAGTTCTACGCACTGCCGCAAAGCCCGCAGCAGTACAAGCAGCTGCTGATGGTGGCTGGCATGGATCGCTATTTCCAAATCGTGCGTTGCTTCCGCGATGAGGACCTCCGCGCCGACCGTCAGCCCGAGTTCACGCAAATCGACTGCGAGATGTCGTTTGTGGAGCAAGAGGATGTGTTGAACACCTTCGAAGGTCTTGCCAAGCACCTCTTCAAGGAAATGAAAGGCCTCGAATTTGGCCAATTCCCGCGCATGACATGGCACGACGCCATGAAATACTACGGTTCCGACAAGCCCGACATCCGCTTTGGGATGAAGTTCGTGGAACTCAACGATGTGGTGAAAGGCAAAGGCTTCGGCCTCTTCGACAACGCTGATTTAGTTGTCGGTATCTGCGCCGAGGGTTGCTCTGAATACACCCGCAAACAACTCGATGCCCTCACGGAATTCGTGAAGCGTCCGCAGGTGGGTGCTGGCGGCATGGTCTACATCAAATATAACACCGATGGCACGTTCAAGTCGTCCGTCGATAAGTTCTACACGCCCGAAGACCTGAAGGTCATTGCCGACAAGTTCGGTGCCAAGCCCGGCGACCTGATGCTCATCCTCTGCGGCGAGGCCATGAAGACCCGCGTGCAGCTCAACGCTCTGCGTCTTGAGATGGGTAACCAACTCGGTCTCCGCAAACCCGACGAATACGCTCCGCTGTGGGTCATTGACTTCCCCTTGCTCGAATGGGACGAGGAGACGCAACGCTACTACGCCATGCACCATCCTTTCACTGCACCGAAGCCTGAAGATGAGGCTTTGCTCGACGACCCGACGAAATGGGGTGACATCCGCGCCAATGCCTACGACATCGTGATGAACGGTGTTGAGGTGGGTGGCGGTTCCATCCGTATCCACGACCGCACTTTGCAGAACAAGATGTTCCACACCCTTGGTTTCACCGACGAGAAGGCCCAAGAACAGTTCGGCTTCTTGATGGGTGCCTTCGAGTACGGTGCACCGCCTCACGCTGGTTTGGCCTTCGGCTTCGACCGTCTCTGCTCGCTCTTCGGTGGCGCCGACAGCATCCGCGACTTCATCGCCTTCCCGAAGAACAACGCCGGCCGCGATGTGATGAGCGGTTCGCCTGCCCCGATTGCCCAGGAGCAATTGGATGAGTTGCAGATCGCTTTGAATTTGAAATAAAGAAATGAAATTGATTGTAGGGCTGACATAATGGGCAGCCCTACTTTGTCCATAAAAAAAATAAAAGCAAACTTCATGAGAAAACTATTTTTCATTGTTTGTAATTTTGTCGGGCATTGTTTGTTTTGCAAATTCAACTAATGATTATAATGGGAAACAAATAGAAGAAATTTTTGGTAAGGCACAAGCAAAAATCGAATTACTTGTTCAATAAGTAATATTCTAATTATTGTGGATTTGCATTCTCCGGCCAAATTGTTTCATTTATCTATGAATAATTTGTATTTTTGCGAAACCAATATAAACACACATCGTTATGGAAACAATGACCATACAGTTTGATAAACACAATGTCGCGTTGCAACAACTGATGCAGCTATTTGTTACTATGGGGGGGCGAATCATTGAGCAAAAGACCGATGCAGAAGACTATGACCCCGAAATCGTTGCCAAGGTAAAACGAGGTCGTGAGGACTTTTTGAAAGGAAATTGTGTGACCATCAAGGCTGAGGAAGTATGGAACTGAAATTCTCTCCCGATGCCAAGAATGACCTTGATTGGTGGAAACAACATGGGGATGAAGCTTCGAAAAAGAAGATACAACGGTTGCTTGCCGAAATGGAGGTACATCCACGCACAGGTACAGGTAAGCCTGAATTGTTGTCGGATGATTTGAAAGGTGTTTGGTCTAGACGAATCAATAAGGAGCATCGCATACTATACGAAATACATGATGATGTTGTTGTCGTATTGGTGCTTTCTATGAGATATCATTATTACAAGAAATAAAATACAACAAAATATGAAAAGACTACTCGTTTTAACCGGTGGCGGCGATTGCCCAGGCTTGAATGCCGTGATTCGCGCCATTGTCAAGAGAGCCGCCCAAGAGAAAGATTGGGAAGTGCTCGGTAGCATTCAAGCCTACAACGGCATTCTGTGGGAACCCACCGAAGTCGTTAGGTTGACACCAGAGTCGGTGCGCGGCATCCACTTCCGTGGCGGCACCATCATCGAGACCACCAACAAGGGCGGCCCGTTCAACTGGCCTATCAAAAACGCCGACGGCACTTGGACCACCGTGGATCGCTCGGACGAAATGCTTCGCAAACTGCAATACATGGGCATCGACGCGGTCATCAGCATCGGCGGCGATGGTTCGCAGCGCATCTCGCAAAAACTTTACGAGAAGGGTTTGAACATCATTGGTGTGCCCAAGACTATCGACAATGACCTCTCTTCGACGGAGTGCACCTTCGGTTTCCAAACCGCCGTGCAGATTGCCACTGAAGCCGTTGACAAGCTTGTCACCACAGCCGCTTCCCACAACCGCGTTTTCGTCCTCGAAGTTATGGGGCGTGATGCGGGTTGGATTGCCTTGCATTCCGCCATCGCGGGTGGGGCAGAGGTGTGCCTCTTGCCGGAGTTTCCTTACGACATCAAAGTAGTTAAAGAACGTCTGGAGCAACGTTTCAACCATGACCGTGGCTTTGCTGTGGTTGTGGCCTCCGAAGGCGCACGTCCCAAGGATGGCCAACAGGTGTATGAAATCAGCACAGAGGTCGGCTACGAAAACAAGAAATTGGGCGGTATAGGTCGCCGTTTCATCGAAGAGATGAAGGCTGCGGGCTTTACCCACGACATGCGCGAGACCACATTGGGTCACTTGCAGCGCGGTGGCGTGCCGATTGCCTACGACCGTGTTTTGTCAGCTGAGTTTGGTGTGAAGGCTTTTGAGATGGTCCTCAACAAGCAGTTTGGCCAAATGGTGGCTTACCATCATCCCGACTTGGTGGCTGTATCGCTCAAGGAAGCTGTTTCTAAGCCCAATCTTGTCACCATTGACAGCGATTTGGTGAACACTGCAAAGGGGTTGAACATCTCGCTCGGTATATGAGGCGAGCCTTATATTTCATAGTTTTTCTATACGCTCTTGTTTCTTGCAAAAAGCCAGAAAACCCGCAAGGCAATGAACCGCATGTGTCTAATCAACCCACTTACAAGGTTGGTGACTATTTCAAAAACGACACTTTAGAAGGAGTGGTCTTTTATACTATTGGTACTCATAACGGACTGATGGTCAGTCTTGAAGAAACAATGCTACCTTGGTGCAATACAGCTCATATCGTCTGTGAGACGGGGGCTACCAATCCTTACGATGGCTGGAACAATACCAATATCGTGACGGCCAATTACGACCTCCATAATTTCCCTGTCATTGACTGGAGTTATCGGAGAAACACATGGCATTTGGTTCATTATCCGCATCATCTGATTGACCACAGGCAATGGTATGTGCCTTCGAGTACGGAGATGCGCTATCTTCTTATGAATCAAGAAGCTGTGAATACTACTCTTGACTCGTTGGGCTATCCCATATTGGAGGACAAGATCTATTGGTCGAGTACGGAGACGGGTACACGTGGCGCAGCCTCGGTAAGTATGCAAGACGGCGAAATCGTTATCAGAGACTCGTTAAAGACGCTGGAATTTTACGTTAGGGCAATCAGAAACTTTTGATCATCTCTAACCGAACTAATCCAAAACAATCCGAATATCTCCATCGGATACGTTCGGGTTCGTTCGGTTAGAGCTTTATTCTACTTTTTCGCTACTGGGTCACAGGTCAAGCCGATACCCAGTTTCTTGAAGATTTTTTGGTCTACTTCGCTGAGCATCACTGTACTATGAACTTGACAACCTTTTAGTTGCGGCAGGCCCTCCAAGGCTTTCTTGCAATTCTCGTCCCACAGGCTAAGCATGGAGAGAGCCACCAGCACCTCGTCGGTGTGCAGGCGTGGATTGTTGCCATGTAGATAAGTCACTTTGGTGGTTTGGATAGGCTCAATCATGGCCTGAGGGATGAGTTTCACCTCATGTGGGATGCCCGCAATATGCTTGCTGGCATTTAAAATCAAAGCCGCGCTGGGCCCGAGCAAAGCACTGGTATGTGCAGTGATGATGGTGCCATCTTCCAATTCAATGGCGGCAGCGGCAGCACCTTCCAGCTCCTTGCGTTCCTTGGCAGCAATAGTAGTCTTGCGATCAGCAGTGGTGATTTTGGCTTGCTTCATCAGCAAAGCAATCTTATTGACCTCGTTTTCAGTGCCTTTACCATTGGCCAAATTGCAAAGTGCAGCATAGTAACGACGGATGATTTCCTGTTTGGAGGCTTCGCAACAGGCTTCGTCATCGCTGAGGCAATAGCCCACCATGTTGACGCCCATATCGGTTGGCGACTTGTAGGGATTCTCACCATAGATGCTCTCGAAGATAGCGTTCAACACAGGGAAAATCTCAATATCGCGGTTGTAGTTAACGGCTGTCTTGCCGTAGGCTTCCAAGTGGAACGGGTCGATCATGTTGACATCGCTGAGGTCAGCGGTGGCGGCTTCGTAGGCCACATTGACAGGATGTTTCAGCGGCAGGTTCCACACGGGGAAGGTCTCAAATTTGGCATAGCCAGCCTTGATGCCACGCTTGTTCTCGTGATAGAGTTGGCTGAGGCAGACGGCCATTTTGCCGCTTCCGGGGCCAGGAGCTGTGACCACCACCAAGGGGCGCGTGGTTTCCACATAGTCGTTGCGACCAAAGCCTTCCTCTGAGTCGATGAGAGCGACATTGTTGGGATAGCCTTCGATGATGCGGTGGTAATACACCTTAATACCCATGCGCTCCAAGCGTTGGCGATAGGCATCGGTGCTGGCTTGGCCGTTATAGTGGGTTACCACCACCGAACTCACCATGAAACCACGGTTCATGAACTCCTCGCGAAGGCGCAACACATCCACATCATAGGTGATGCCTAAATCGCCGCGCACCTTGTTCTTCTCGATATCAACGGCACTGATGACGATGATGATTTCTGCAACATCGATAAGCTGTGACAGCATCTTCAGTTTACTATCAGGTTGGAAACCAGGTAGCACGCGACTGGCATGGAAGTCGTCGAAGAGTTTGCCGCCGAATTCGAGATACAGTTTATCGCCGAATTTTTCAATGCGGTCCTTGATGTGTTCAGACTGTATTTTGAGGTATTTTTCGTTGTCGAACCCGTATTTTTTAGTGGTTTTCATGGTTATTGAGTTTATCGAAATATGGTGCCTAGGAATTAAAAATACGGGATGCAAAGATACAGGTTTTTGATACACCAAACGCAATTTGATACAAAAAAAGGCCGCTCCCAGAGCGACCTTTTTCATTTTAGTGACAAAGATTTACCAAGCAAAGAGCGGATAGTCCTTCATCAACTTGTTGACCTCGGCGCGGACGGCATTGATCTTGGCCTCCGAAGCGGTCTTGGTCTCAGGATTGATGTCGCTGATGACGTCGTCGATCAAGTCGACGATGACAGCCATCTTGTCTTGTTTCAGACCACGGGTGGTGATGGCGGGCGTGCCAACGCGCAGACCTGAGGTCAGGAAAGGCGAACGGGTGTCGAAGGGCACCATGTTCTTGTTGACGGTGATGTCGGCAAGGACGAGGGTGTTCTCTACCATCTTACCAGTGATTTCCGGGAACTTGCCGCGGAGGTCGATCAGCATGGAGTGGTTGTCAGTGCCTCCGCTGATGACATCGTAGCCCTTATCCATGAAAGCTCTGGCCATGAAGGCGGCGTTCTTTCTCACCTGTTGGATGTACTCCATGTACTCGTCGCTGAGGGCTTCGCCGAAAGCAACGGCCTTGGAGGCGATGACATGCTCCAGAGGACCACCTTGGATGCCCGGGAACACGGCGCTGTTGATCAAAGCTGACATCATCTTCGTCTCGCCCTTCGGGGTCTTGCGGCCGCGCGGGTCTTCGAAGTCATGACGGATGAGGATCATGCCGCCACGGGGACCGCGGAGGGTCTTGTGGGTCGTGGTGGTGATGATGTGGCAGTACTCCAGCGGGTCGTTCAGCAGGCCCTTGGCGATGAGGCCAGCGGGGTGGCTGACGTCGGCCATGAGGACGGCGCCCACTTGGTCGGCGATGGCGCGCATGCGCTTGTAGTCCCAGTCACGGCTGTAGGCCGAAGCACCAGCGATGATGAGTTTGGGCTTGCACTCGAGGGCGATCTTCTCCATCTCGTCGTAGTCGACGCGACCGGTTTCCTTGGCCACGTGGTAGGCGACGGGCTTGTAGAGCATACCCGAAGCGTTGACCGGGCTGCCGTGTGAGAGGTGACCACCGTGCGAGAGGTCGAGACCCATGAAGGTGTCGCCGGGTTCAAGCAAAGCTTGCATCACAGCCATGTTGGCCTGTGCGCCCGAGTGGGGCTGCACGTTGGCGAAGGTGGCGTTGAACAGTTGGCAGGCGCGGTCGATGGCGATTTGCTCGCTCTGGTCGACGATTTGGCAGCCGCCGTAGTAACGCTTGCCAGGATAACCCTCGGCGTATTTGTTGGTCATGACAGAACCCATGGCTTCCAGCACTTGCTCGCTGACAAAGTTTTCAGAAGCGATGAGCTCGATTCCGTGCATCTGACGCTCTTTCTCTTGGCGAATCAGATCAAAGATTTTTTCGTCTCTTTTCATGAATATGTATTTAAGATTTAAAAATTTAAAATTCAAAGATTTAACTGGCTGCTGGCCACAGGCTTTTGGCTACTGGCAGCTTAATTGGAAAAAGGTGAATCTTACATCTATCAAAAAGCTGCCAAAAGCCAGAGGCTAATTTCGCTGCAAAGTTGCGAAATTTTATTGAGTCTACGACAAAAAATCTAACTTTTACTATTTTTGTCGGCCTAAAACCAACCATCCAATGAAAAACAATTCTTTTTTTGGCCTTTTGATGGCATTAATGATGTTTTCGACCTTCTCTTGTAACCATCAACCCCAACCAGTTGAATCAACAATTGATTATTCCGACACCGCATACTGGTACAGTTGTGGCGACACCACAAAAGATGCTGATGTCTTCTATGTATATCCGACCGTATCGACCATTTCTTATGCTGACAACGACTCATCGTGGTTTGCTGACATTACCATTCCCGAGGTGCGCGAAGAGGCCAACGGCAACCAACGGTTCAACAAGATGCTGTACGGCGAATACAATTTCTATGCGCCTTATTATCGTCAGATGATATTCGAAGCCTATCAACAACCCGCGCTTGTGTTAGACTCGTTGGCACAAATCGCCGCAAAGGACATTAATGATGCTTTCCAGTATTATATGGCAAACTACAATCATGGTCGACCCTTTTTCCTGATGGGGCACAGCCAAGGCTCGCAGATGCTTATCGAATTGCTGAAAAAGGGCATGACCGAGGAACAAAGGAAACTAATGGTAACTGCCTATTGTATTGGGTATCATGTCAGTGCAGAAGAACTGGTCTCCTATCCTGAGGCTTTGCAACCCGCTATGGACAGCATTATGCAAGGTTTGGTCATCTTCAACTCAGTGACCGACACAACTGCCATCGGCATGGTTTCGCGCGGTGATGTGGTGGGTGTCAATCCGACTACTTGGACGATGACGACGGACACTGTTCCCGCTGAGTTCCATTTAGGCATGGCCAAATACAACGAGACCCGCGACAGCGTCCTCATCGTGCCTTGCCCGACAAGGACCTATCTCTACAAGCACAATACCGTTTGCCCCGACCTCGACCCTGAGATGGTCTTCATCCCGGCTTATGAGGACAAGTTCCCGAAAGGCAATCTCCACTTTGCCGACTCATGGCTCTATGGCGGCAATGTGTTGGAGAATATGAGGTGTAGGTTGAGGCATTACAAAAATTGACTATCTTTCTTTTAAATCCAACAATTTATTCATCCTTTTGGAAATCAATTCTTTATAATTCATTTTCATTTCATCAGACAGGAACGATTCATCGATTTTCCTTTCCCATGCAGGCAAACATTGCTTGAAATGCGCAATCAGTCCATCCAAGACTTTCTCCGAAACCCCAAACTTACTTGCGGCTTCAACAAAATCTTTGTGGGAAATACGACGTTTTTTGCCATTTAAGGTGAGGGCCAATTCTTCGGTATCATCAGGATTCACGATGGCCACATTGAGCAAATCGTATGCAGGCGACAACTCACATCGACTTTCACCCAGCGACAGCAGAGAGAAATTCTTCAAGTGCATGTCGTTATTGCCTGTAAGCCAACAAAAGATTACCTCTTCATAAAAATTGATTACATCCAATTGAGGCACAGTGGAATAGCGTTCGATAGCTTTAGCCACCTGCTCATATGAACTACGGTATTTGTATTCCGTCTGTCGCTCGGTCAGTTGACAAAAATCTTCCATCGGAAGTTTGTAACCTTTCGCATCACGATCCATGCGACGCGTGAGGTAACCCAAAGAATCATCAGCAAGTCGAATCAAGGAATGTTGTGCCGTTTTTAGTCCAGCAATCTCAGCAAGGTGCATAGTAAGGTCTTCATTCTCGGGCAACTCCGCAAACCTTGAAGTCTGAGGCTTAAAGATATAGGCACCCCATAATCCAACTATGGTCAATCGTTGACTCCCTTCGTGCTTTTGTATGTTCAACGACAATTTGGGCTGCACGCCCGTCAATGTTGTCTGCGAACGGATGATTTGTTCGCCCAAACGGTCCATGTCGGATTGTGTGTATTCCATGTCGGGTGCTGTGGACGTACCAAAGAATTTGCGGGCACAACGGGCATGAAAATCCTTCTCTCCCTCGTTCAATTCCTTGTAGCAAAACAAGCATTTACTCATGGCTTTCCTCCTCATTATCAGGTATTACACTCACAGCTCCAATACAATCCTTGCAGCAAAGCAACAGCAATGACATCCTGTCGAGCATACTGATGTCGGTGTTACGCAAAGCCACATCCAGAAGCCAGCCTTCAGGTATCAATCCGTCGAAAAACGGGAATAATACATGGCTTTGATAAGCTTCTTCGCGCAAAGGCAAGGTGAGGCTAATGGGCTCGGCTTGTGGCCTGGCAAGGTAGGTTGCTTCGTATCGAAACTCATAACCATCTTCTGTCTCAGAAAGTCGTCCCGCCAAAATATCCCGAAAGTAAACCAGAGCCTTTTTCATTGCTTATCCTTTCTTGGTGTGGGCACCATTTCATAGTTAAACAAATTGAGCACTTGATTGACTTTATCAAGCCTGACAGTGGCCTTACCTTGCTCCATCTCACGGACAAAATTCAATCCTACGCCTGATTTGAAGGCAAGTTGTTCCTGCGTCAGACCATATTGCTTTCTCAACTGTTTCACAGTCTCTGTCAAAGGGGTTTTCTTCATCATTTTACATCCTTTCGACTGCAAAAATAACACTTTTTATTGAAATTACATTAGAAAGAACGTAAAAACCATAAATTTCCATATAAATACATTCGAAAGAATGCAAATTATACGAAAATCTTCATCCTTTGCCAAAGATTTTTCAATGAATAATCCGATTATTTCCTGTTTTCCCGTATTTTTGCATCTCAAAACTAACCCTAACGATGAAGAATTTTGTTGAAGAACTCCGCTGGCGCGGAATGCTGGCACAGATCATGCCAGGCACGGAAGAACTCCTCCAGAAAGAAATGGTAACGGCTTACCTCGGCACCGACCCGACCGCCGACTCCTTACATATCGGACACCTTTGCGGCATCATGATGCTGCGTCACCTGCAACACTGCGGCCACAAGCCCATCATCCTGGTGGGTGGTGCCACGGGCATGATTGGCGACCCCTCGGGCAAGAGCCAAGAGCGTAACCTGCTCAACGAAGAGACCTTGCGTCACAACCAAGAGTGCATCAAGGCCCAGGTGGCCAAGTTCTTGGACTTCGAGTCGAAGGAGCCCAATGCCGCCGAGATGGTGAACAACTACGACTGGATGAAGGACTTCACCTTCCTCGACTTCGCCCGCGAGGTGGGCAAGCACATCACCGTGAACTACATGATGGCCAAGGACAGCGTGCAGCAACGCCTCAACGGCACCGCCCGCGACGGCCTCAGCTTCACCGAGTTCACCTACCAGCTCCTGCAAGGCTACGACTTCCTCTGGCTCTACCAGCACAAGAACTGCAAGCTGCAGTTGGGCGGTAACGACCAATGGGGCAACATCACCACGGGCACGGAGCTGATTCGCCGCACCTTGGGCTTCGAAAACGAGGCCTTTGCCCTGACTTGTCCGCTCATCACCAAGGCCGACGGCAAGAAGTTCGGCAAGACCGAGAGCGGCAACATCTGGCTCGACCCGAAGCGCACCACGCCTTACAAGTTCTACCAGTTCTGGCTCAACGTCAGCGACGAGGATGCCGAGAAATACATCAAGATCTTCACCTCGCTGGATAAAGAGACCATCGATGCCCTGATTGAAGAGCACAAGAAAGACCCGGGCATGCGTGTGCTGCAAAAGCGTTTGGCTCAGGAGGTCACCGTGTTGGTGCACTCGCAGGAAGCCTTGGATGCCGCCATCGAGGCCTCCAACATCCTCTTCGGCAAGTCGACCAAGGAAGGCTTGGAGAAGCTCGACGAAGCCACCTTCTTGGACATCTTCGACGGCGTGCCGCAGGAGCACATCGCCCGCACCGACCTCGAAGCCGGCATCCCGATCGTCGACTTCATGGCCGTCAACACGCAGATCTTCCCCTCGAAGGGCGAGGCCCGCAAGATGACCCAAGCCAACGGCGTGAGCGTCAACAAGGAAAAGGTCACTCTGGACAAGGTGATGACTCCTGCCGACCTCATCGACGGCAAGTACATCCTTATGCAGAAGGGCAAGAAGAACTATTACCTCGTTGTAGTCGAATAATCATGGAAGACAAGGATAAGCTACACGGCCTCAGCCCACTTCTTTTTTGGGATGTCGATACGACCAATTTCGATATCGACAAGAGTGCCGAATGGCTTATCCCCAGAGTGTTGGAGTACGGAAAAATGAGTGATTGGCATTACATAAAGCATTATTATGGAATGGACAAAATCACTTCTGTATGCATGAATTTGAGAACTTTGGATCCTGTTGCCTTATCATTCATTTGCTGCCTATCTGGGAAAAAGAAGGAGGATTTTAGATGCTATCATTTCGCACAATCGTTCCCGACACTTTGGAACTCTTGAGGCGTTTGACGCAAGAGCCGTTTCTTAAAGATTGCCGACTTGTAGGTGGTACTGCTTTGGCGTTACAGCTTGGGCATCGTTCCTCAATTGACCTCGATTTTTTCGGTGGCTTCGATATTGACGGGCAGGAAATGCATGAGATTTTAAAGAGTTACGGAATCGTTGAAAAACAAAAAATATCAACTAACATTCGGATTTTCGACATTAATGGAGTTAAAGTGGACATTGTAAACTATTCGATTTATCCCTGGCTTGAAGCTCCTGTTGAAGAAGATGGCTTGCGATTGGCCTCACCCAAGGATATTGCGGCCATGAAAATCAATGCGATTGAAGGTAGAGGCTCAAGAAAAGACTTTGTCGACATATACTTTTTGCTGCAACATTTTACATTGGAAGAAATATTGGATTTCTACGCCAAAAAGTATCCGAATTATTCTTTATATCGGGCCTTAATGAGTTTGACCTATTTTGTCGATGCCGAAAAGTTTGATATGCCCAAGATGTTTGTGGACTTTGATTGGGAGCAATGTAAATCTTTCATTTTGAATAAAGTAAAAGAATACGAGAATCGGTATTAAGTTAATATTATTACTGTGCGAAATAAGACAAAAATATCGCATTTGATGGTCTCCTAAACCAAAAAAACATGGACAAACCCAAAAACCGATTTTCCATAAACATTTGAATGCCAATATATTGAAAATTTCAAAATCGAAAAAGATAGGGACAAAACCGTTTTAGGGCTTGACAGATGGCTTTTTTGGTGTTTTTTTGGATAATTTTGCGTGCATAACGCAAAAAAACACATTGAAATGAAAGCAACAAGACTTTACACCCTGCTTGCGCTCCTGCTGATGGCGGGAGGGGTGACGACGCAAGCGCAAGTGCGTAGCGAGATGTACGAATTGCTACCCGAGTCGCGCAGTATCAAGGTTGGTGATGTCAACAACGACGGATTTGCCGATGTGGTCGTTAGCCGACTCAACATCATGTACAGCGATGTGATTTTCTCCATCTATCTCAACGATGGGACGGGGCATCTTGAATGTTCCCAAAACATCAGTAGCCCAAAACCCGACATGCACATGGGCTATGAGATGCTACAGCTAGCCTTCCTCTTGGAGGATTTCGACAAGGACGGCAGCCTCGACCTTGCCTCGTATGCCTACGTATTCAACGGAGGCGCGGATTATGACACTTGTTTCATAAGAATCGATTACAACGACGGAAATGGCGGTTTCGAACGTTTTGCCGAGACTCCTTTGATTCAGCCGGAATGGGTTTGGTACAATGGTTATCAGCATTTCTTAGACAATCCGTTCTATCTGATGATGACATCGGGCGATTTTAATGGTGATTCGTTCCTAGATATTGCGGTATCAAACGATTATCATCTCAACAGTGAATCTGGTTTAGGTTATTTGTGTAATGATGGTGCGGGCAACTTTAGTACGGAAGCAGTTTTTACTATGGGTTCGCTTTATGTACCCGTTGTTTGCGACATAAACCACGACAAGAAGGACGACATCGTTGACAGCTACGCCCTCTATTACACCACAGACAGCCTGATTCCCAAAGAGGGATATGTCCATCCTTGGGTTCCTGATGGCTACTCTACTAACGGTTTGGTGGTTTTTGACATCGATGGTGACGGTTGGGAGGATGTAGTGGAGGGCCGTTCGACCAGCGATTCACACATTTGGGTCTATAGGAACCTTGGCAACGAGGAATTCGAGAAAATGGATTCCATCGGATTTCCAGGCACCATCACTTGGTATGATGAAGGCATTGACAATATGAAACTGGTGAACTACAACGGTGACGAATATCCCGACATCATCACTCAAGTGTTTGATTTCAGGACTGAATACGCAGGCTATTGCGTGTTCGAGGGAAATGGCACTTTCGAGTTTGGCGAGCCAGTGTTTTTCCCCTTAGAACATATTGAGGATGAGTTCATCCGCAATTTCGATGTTGCCGACTTGAACGGTGACGGCTTCGATGACTTGATTGTCATGCACGCGCCGTGGTTCGGAATGGGAAATTCTTGGCTTGAAGTGTTTATGAACGATGGTTATGGCTTCGATGCCATAGAAGAAAATGATAGCGATTCTGCTGTAACCTGTTCGCCCAATCCCGCAAACGACTATGTTTACATCAATGGAACGGAAGCTGTTGAAGTGCAGGTTTACAATGCTTTGGGGCAGGTGGTGAAGAGGGTGCGGAACTCTAATGAGGTGAGTTTGGAGGAATTGGTGGAAGGGGTTTATTTGGTGAGAATTAGAGATAAGGATGGGAGAATCTTTTTGGAGAAGGTGATGGTGAGGTAGTTGTTTTTTTTCGTGCTTACGTTATGCGTGCTTACGTGCTAACGTGCTTACGAAGGGGACTTATAGGACAGATAAGACTAATAAAAACCAATAGAACAATGAAAACAACAAGACTTTTCACCCTGCTTGCGCTCCTGCTGATGGCGGGAGGGGTGAAACTGCAAGCCCAGAATGCACCTAAACATCCTTTTTTCGTTGCAAAGGAAGACGGATTCAGCTATCGCTCGCTCATAAAACTGCTTGACATGGACAGTGTTTACATCGGCTCGAAGCTCGAAAGCAGTTATCACGACTTACTCAGTGTCATGTACTCACGTTTCGGGCGATACAAAGAAGCAAGGCATGAGGCAGAAGCCACAGGAACCATGTTCCTGGATCAAAAGAGATTTGCCCGCAACTACAAGAACGCGAAGGCCATCCCGTTGTCCGAAGTGATGGACAGCATCATCGAGAACCACCAGGGCATTATGATGAATGAGTTGCACTTCAATCCACACAGCAGAGCATTTGTTATCAGCTGGTTAGAGAAATGCTACCAAAACGGCTACCGCTATCTTGCCGCCGAAACATTAAGGGCATCGGACTCGCTGCTGAACCAAAGGCGCACCGTGCTGTTAGGGGAAACGGGGTTCTACAGCGACGAGCCTGTTTTCGCCGACCTTTTCAGGACTGCGCTTAACATGGGTTACACACTCGTTTCATACGAAGGCTCTGGTTCTGGCGTTGATCGGGAGGTGAATCAGGCCAAAAACTTGGTCGAAAACATCCTTGACAAAGACCCCGAAGCGAAATTTCTGCTTTTGGGCGGTTTCGGACACATTTCCGACCGCAACGGTTGGTACGCGATGGGCAGATATTTCAAGGAACAGTCCGGTATCGACCCGTTCACAATCAACTGTACTATGACTTTCGACGACCCCTACGGCGAAACCGATTCCTTGCAGACCGTCTACTATGACCTGATTGACAACATGCCCGTCCGAGAACCCATCTTTCTTTACGACACGGTGAAGCATATTTTCCCATGCACCACTGGCATGGATGTCACCTGCTGCCTGCCGCGTACTCGCTTTATTGAAGACAACATCCCCGACTGGAAACTCTATAACGGCAAGGTGCTTTACACCATCGATCGCCGTTTCATCAACAAAAATGGTTTCCCCGAGGGTTGCGTGAGCGCGTTCCTGAAATCGGAAGGCGAGCAGTGTGTTCCCATTGACCAATATATGTATGGCAAAGATGAAAAGGAGTTCAAATTGGCACTTTACAAGGGCGAGTATTTGTTGAGGTTTGATGACGGGAAGGAATATCGTTATGTTACCGTGATGGTGAAATAAACAATACTATGAAAGCAACAAGATTTTACACCCTGCTTGTGCTCCTATTTATCATTGCAACCACGACAACGGTAGAGGCACAAGAAACACTGACAGGAAAATCATCCGTAGAACTGAAATTTACAAGATACATTGATGAAGACACCACGAAAATCTTCTCATTATACGATTATTGCTGCCATGTGGCACAAAGAGTTACAATAGAGAAACATCTGGGGGACAGCGTGAAATTAGACCTTGAAGTGTGCAACTTTCACCCAGCACTACTACCATTTTTCTACAACAACATGGAAGTGTATGGGGTTGACAACGGGAACAAAGAGCCTTTGCAATTCGATTTATCTAATGTTGGCGTTGCCATTGATAATCAAGGCTATGACACAATAGACATTTCATTCTATTTTAACCCGAATTCACTCATGTTGTACAAATACAAAATGGCATTCGGTGGAATTACCATGTATCAATCAGGATGGCATTCGATGTTTTTCACAAGTTCCAACATGGAGTTTGATGAAATAAACGTTATTTGCGCAGATGGCATCAACATGTTTTTGGAGGGTCCATACGTCCACAAAGACAATCGTTTTACGATGCATAATTTAAATAATCCAACCATTAATGCCTTTCTGATAAATTTGGAGTATTACGTTAATGACACTCTTTCTGAAAACCCTGACATCACCGCATTCTTGTTCAAAGGCAATAATGCATGGCAAGATACAATAACCGGAGATTGGCACGATTGGGAGCCTGATGAAGAAAGCCATCCAAAAAGTCGCCTGCCATCAAATGTTGCAAGTGTAATCGATAACTTGTCAAGCTTTTTCAACAAGAGAGTTGCAAGCCTGGAGTATATTGACACCTACACAACCCTTGTAGACAATGATGACGAATCGTGTTGGGGAGCGGCCTACGATATTGATGATGAAAATTGGTTTATCGTTATGGACACGTCTTTCTGGAACGACTATCAGTGGTGTCATGAAACGGTGCATTGCTTTAACACAAAATTGCCTTGCCGCAACGATTCTTCTTATTATTTCTTTAACGAATCTATGACGGAGTTCGTTTCGGTTTATTTTGGCACACCAGAGAAAACCAGCATTGATAGTGTTTTTATTAAAAGGATGGAAAAATATGGCAAACTGCTTAATGGTTTCCCATCCATTTTTCAAGTTGAAAACAACCGGATGGGGATTGACGGCAGCGGCTCGTTTTATGTAACCTACGTGAAAACTCCATATTGCTTGCATCTTCTTGCAAAAGATGTCGGCGAACACCGTTTTATGGAGATATGCCAAGGGTTTTACAAGCATATCAACAAAATGGAAACATACACATTCGCTGATTTTGCAGATTACATGCTTAAACATGGCGTGTCGTATGAGCAATGGGAGCAATTTATGACCAATCTGTATTCGAAGGATTTTTGAAGCGGAGAGCGGAAAATGGATTAAGGAGTGACTTTTTGTCGTGCTAACGTTATGCGTGCTAACGGGATTACGAAGACTCCCCGGCCTGTGGCCACCCCCTCACAGAGTGGGACGGGCCAGCCCACAGAGGATGGGACAAATAGGACTTAATAAGACTAATAAAAAACCAATAGAATAATGAGAACAATGAGATTTTACACCCTGCTTGCGATGCTGATGATGAGCATCCAAATCATTGGCCAAGAGCGAACTGTCGTTCAAGGCTTCTGCAAGGACGAGAATGGAAAAGCTATCGAGAACGTGAACATAAGCATCGTGAATACGCCATACGGCACAAGCAGCGATGCCAAGGGACATTATGAATTGCCGATTTATGACAGGACGACCACCGTCAACTTATATTATTCCTGCATAGGCTATCAAGACACCATTGTAAGCCTTATGCCGAAGCAGTTGCAGCGCGACTCCATCAACATCAGTTTCCGAATGCGCAAGATGAGTTATGACCTTCAGGAAGTGGGCGTCTCGGCAAGCAAAGACTTTTACCGATCTGGTTCCAACCGCAACATCGCCGACATCGCGTTTTTGGATGGGAAAATCTACCTTTTGGAGAACAAACCCAAGACTTCATCGATGGTCGTCCTCGACGCCGAAGGCGTTGAACAAGCCCGCAAGGACTTCGACCAACTCTTTGAAAAGTTCCACATTGACGCTTTCGACGATCTCATTCTCGTTGGTCAAGACAGTTGTCTGCAAGTGTATCTGGATGAAAAACAAGGTGTTTTGCCCGTTTCCACCTTCTCACGCGATGACTACCGCAACAAACTGCTCAAAATCGTTTGCGTGTACAACGGGGCATACATCGTAAGGACCATCGTTCACGACCGAGGACTTTACTGGCTCAAATTCAACCACGGCAAAAGCCAGGATTTCCTTTACATGAAGAAAGACGGCTCCATGGAGAAACCCCAATATTTATGCAGTTTCATCGACACCCTCGGCTACCGCGCCTGCCAGTCGCAATGGATGAAAATCCAAAACGAATACCATCAAGCGATGGCAGAAAACTTCACCCTCGAGTCCTTCTACGATGAGAACGGGAACAGTGAAGGAGAAAGCATAACCTCCATGAGCATCAAAAAAGCGGAACGAGGAAGCCCAGGCATTGACCTCATTAACGAGGGAACTTGGGACGGAAATTTGGTACGCTTGGCAGAAACCCCAACCTTGCTTGGAATGATACAATGGTATTGCTCCATGATGGCCAAAAAGGAATTCCAGATTGTCCCCTTGAAAGTCAACGGCATGCTTCAATTCGTTGGTCTTGACAACCGCGAAATCGTGGAAATCGGCCCCGACTTCAAAGTGGCGAAAAGACAGCAACTGAAAATCACTTCGGGAGAACAATTCTTCAAAAACGAGTTCCTCACCGACAAAGCCACGGGCAAAACTTACGGTCTTTTTGTGGAAAACGGGATGAACCACATCGGTCTCTACGACCCCGAAGCTGGCACAGTCGGCATGGGACAAAAAGCCAGCAAAAAGATTTTTCCAAGGGTATTCAAGGTGCATGGCGGCTATGCCTACAGCGTGTTTTTCGATTCAGGAAGCAATCGCGGGGTGATTAGTCGGATGAAGATAGAATAGGTTTTCGGGGACAACAATACGACGGATTGGAGTGAAGGGAGTTATGTTTGGAGGGTGGTGGCTGATGGCAGGGAAGCGGAATGTGGGAAGTGGATTAAGGAGTGACTTTTTTTCGTGATAACGTTATGCGTACTATCGTGCTAACGAAGTGAGACTTATAGGACAAATAAGACTAATATAAATATGAAAGCAACAAGAATTTACACCCTGCTTGCGCTCCTGCTGATGGCGGGAGGGGTGAAGATGCAAGGACAGGAGTACCCCGAAGACCTCG
>CAMJRR010000042.1 GCA_946408345.1 uncultured Bacteroidales bacterium
CCAACACGGCCTTGCCAATGTTGTAAGGCTTATCGTAACCACCAGTAAAATAAGTTGATAGTAGCCAAATCAAGATGTAGATGGGCAAAACGACTGCAAAGAGCACCGCTGGATAGGTGCCCACGCCGTCATATATGTTGCCGTGACCCCAAAAATAACTGATAGCCGCCAAGCCGCCATAACCCAGCACCGCATCCAAAAACGGAATTGCTGCCTTGTGGAAGAACTGCGACACCAAAGCAAAAAACGCCTTGATGTAGATGGCCATATTAATAAGGAAAGAGAACGACTTGGCCCATGAGTTGCCGAAGTGCTTCTTCGCGAAAATCTCCATGGCGCGATAGAAGACAAACACATAGTTGACACTGGTCTTCTTGGTGCTCTCACCCTTATAGTGGATGATGCGCGTCTCAGGGAAATAGTAGTTTTTGTAGCCACCCTGCGTGATGCGGTACGATAAGTCGATGTCCTCACCGTACATAAAAAAGGTTTCATCAAGCAGGCCTACTTTATCAAGCGTTTCACGTCGCATCAGCATAAAAGCACCGGCCAAAATCTCCACCTCGTTGGTCTCATCGTTGGAGAGATGCCCCATATAATAACGGGCGAAACGCTTGCTATGTGGGAAGAGTTTGGCTAAACCAAACATCTTATAGAACGCCGTTTTCGCTGTAGGCAAACCGCGTTTCGACTCGGGCAGGAACTGTCCCTTGCCGTCGACCATCTTCACGCCGAGGCCACCTGCATCGGGATGACTGTCCATAAAAGCGATGCATTTCGAGAAGGTGTCGTCCTCTACCACAGTATCAGGATTGAGCAAGAGCACATACTCGCCTGTCGAAATCCTAATTGCTTGGTTGTTCGCCTTCGCAAAGCCCACATTATCCTTGTTTGCGATGACCTTCACATCGGGAAACTTCTGTGCCAGCATCTTCAAAGAGCCGTCAACGGAGTTGTTGTCGACGACAAACACCTCCCCTTCGATACCCTGCATAGCGCGGTACACCGAATGCAGGCACTGTTCAAGGAAATACTCGACATTGTAGTTGACGATGACGACAGAGAGCTTCATTTTTTCAGCTTTAAGCTATCAACCGTATGCTCTCAACTTAGCAGCACTATTGCTGAGAGCTGATAGCCATTCAATTATCGTTTTGTTTATAATAATGTTTACTACTACTTCTCAGGCCTGCTATCCAAATTGACCTTCACCGCATTGATTTTCGGGCCATTATATTCCTGAAGCGTATCGCTAATGTTCTCCAAGCCGCAGGCATTCAAAATCTTGCCCTTGATGGCGGTGTTCTGCATCCAACCCGTGAACTGCTCTGCACCAGGACCGTAAGCGTAGACCAGCACAGGCAAGCAGGTGTGGCTTCTCGTCGAATAGTCAAACACGACATTGGTGTATTTGCCTTGCGGGTCGGGCAAGGTCAGGCCGCCTGTCTCGTGGTCGGCGGTGACCACGACCAGCGTGTTACCTTTCTCCTTGGCATAGTCAAGGGCGACCTTAATAGCATAGTCGAAGTCGAGCATCTCGTCCATCATCCACGTGGAGTCGTTGCCATGGCAGGCGAAATCGATTTGCGAACCTTCCACCATAAGGAAGAATCCATTTTCGGCGTTGTCCAAAGTCTGCAAAGCAGTCTTCACGGCACGTGGCAGGAAGTCGCCACGCTCGGCTGCAGGCGGCATATGGTCGGCATTGGCCATAACAGCGTATTTTTTGCAGGTCACGTCAATGTCGGCGAGGGTGTCATAGACCTTCCAACCGAGTTCATTCTCCATACGTTCCACAAGGTTGATACTATCCTTGCGTTGGTTGAAATGCTTCATACCACCACCAATGATAAGGTTCAGATTAGGATTTTCGGCCATTTGCACGGCAATATCCTCATATTGTTTGCGATGCGGCACCTTGGCATAGAAAGAGGCTGGTGTGGCATGGGTGACATAGCTCGACACCACAATGCCCGTCTCCTTGCCTTGCTCCTTCATTACCTCAAGGACTGTCTTCACCGGAATCGAGTCAGGATTCATGCCAATCATAGCATTCTTGGTCTTGTGGTCGCTGGCAAGGGCTGTGCCTGCAGCAGCCGAGTCGGTAATGTCGTTGCTGGCAGAATGTGTGTCGACAACGCCGATATAAGGGAACTGTGAAAAGGTCATTTTTTCGCCCGATGCCAACATAGAAGCATACACTTGCGGCAAGGCCATGCCATCACCAATCATATAGATGACATTTATGGCTTTAGGTGGCTCAAGCGTTTCTTTTTTGGTTCCACAAGAGGACAACGTACCTAGGATAACGAGGGCGATTAGAGATAGTGTAGTTAGTTTTTTCATATTGGATTGATTTGTTTAGCTATCAGCAGTCAGCCGTCAGCTTTCTGCCGCTGTCAAATCGTGCTGATGGCTGACTGCTGACTGCTTTATAATCGTTTATTCTACCATTTTATTGCTTCCTCCCAACAACTTTTTTCACGGCTTCCACAATGTCGGGCGTATCCAAGTGATAGGCTTTCAGCAACTCATCAGGCGTACCGCTTTGACCGAACACGTCATTGACAGCCACCATTTCCATCGGGCACGGCATGTTCAAGGCCAAAACCTGAGCGATACTGTCACCTAAGCCACCGTTGCGTTGATGTTCCTCAGCGGTGACCACACAACGGGTCTTCCCCACCGACTTCAGCACAGTCTCAACATCCAACGGCTTGATGGTATGGATGTTAATCAGCTCAGCATCGATGCCCATCTCCTTCAATATCGGAAGAGCTTGCACAGCTTTCCAAACGAGGTGACCGCAGGCGAAGATGGTCACATCAGTGCCTTCTTGCAGCATCTGGGCCTTGCCAATGACGAACTTCTCGTCCACAGGGGTGAAATTCGGCACTTTCGGACGACCGAAACGCAGATACACAGGGCCATCGAACTCGGCAGCGGCGATGGTGGCGTTTTTGGTCTGGTTAAAGTCGCACGGCACGATGACTGTCATATTGGGCAACATCTTCATCAAGCCGATGTCCTCTAGGATTTGGTGTGTGGCACCGTCCTCGCCAAGGGTGACACCAGCATGGGAAGCTGCAATCTTCACGTTCTTGTTGGAGTAGGCCACACTTTGACGGATCTGGTCATAGACGCGACCCGTGGAGAAAGCCGCAAAGGTGCCCGTGAACGGAACGAAACCGCTCAAGGCCATGCCAGCCGCCATATTAATCATATTGGCCTCAGCGATACCCGTCTGGAAGAAACGCTCAGGAAACTCCTTGGCGAAGTCGCCCATCTTCAGTGAGCCAGTGAGGTCGGCACAGAAAGCCACCACATTGGAATTGCGGCGACCTGCTTCGAGCAGGCCTTCACCGAACCCCGATCTTGTATCTTTGTTGTTTTGAATTGTAAAGTCCATGTTTTTATGTTGAAGCGTTGATTGTTTAATTGTTTAATTGGTGCCAATGACCAATGGTCTGCTCTAACTCTGAGAAAGCAGGCCATTGGCCATAAGCCATCGGCGATAGGCCTAATAATCACCCAGGGTCTCCTCCAATTGTGAGAGTGCATTGGCGGCCTGCTCATCATTGGGTGCTGAGCCGTGCCATTTGTGGGTACCCATCATGAAATCGACACCCATACCCATTTCCGTGTGGGCAAGGATGAGTTGGGGAGCACCTTGGAAGGCGTTCTCGCGAGCAAATTTCAGGGTGTTCACCACCGCTTGCATATTATTGCCATTCATCTCGAGGACATTCCATCCGAAGGCCTCGTATTTGGCACGCAAGTCGCCAAGGTTGAGCACCTCATCGGTGGGACCGTCGATTTGTTTCTTGTTGTAATCGATGATGGCGACGAGGTTATCGACACCTTTGGCGGGCGCATACATGGCGGCTTCCCAAATCTGACCTTCCTCTTGCTCGCCGTCGCCCATGAGGACAAAGACAAGGTGTTTGTCGCCGTTGAGACGCTTGGCTTGTGCCGCGCCTATTGCGACGGACAGCCCTTGACCAAGCGAGCCCGAAGCGATGCGGATGCCTGGCAAACCCTCAGCCGTAGTGGGATGCCCTTGCAGACGTGTGCCGAGTCGACGGAAGGTTGCTAATTCACTGACAGGGAAATAGCCGCGTCGAGCCAGAATACTGTAGAACATCGGGCTGATGTGGCCGTTGGAAAGGAAGAACATGTCTTCTCCGTTGCCGTCCATGCGGAAGTTGGCGGGGTCGATTTGCATTTGGTCGAAATAAAGGGCGGTGACAATGTCAGTTGCGCCCAGCGAACCGCCTGGATGTCCCGACTGGCAGCCATGCACCATACGGATGATATCACGGCGCACCTGAGAGGCGATTCTTTCTAATTCGTTGATGGTCATATTATTAGTCTTGTATTTATTATGTAAACTATTCAGTTTTTAATACCAATATCAATTCTCCGATGCTTTCTTTTGACCATGACTATTGACTATGACAATGACCGCTTTATAATATAGTTTATGCGGTCATAGTCATTGCCATATGTCATAGTCCGAAGGTCTTGCGAATACTTATACCAAAAGTGATCATACACGTAAAATCTGACTGCAAAGCTACGGAAAAAACACTTATTTTCTAACTAAATTAATAAAAAAACGCCGACCGACTTCTTTTTACAAGAAGCCAACCGGCGTCCATCACATTTTGAAATTCGCTAAACGACTATTTGGCGAATCACATTGATAGCATCTTCACCCTGTTCCAAGGCTGCGAGGATGTTGAAGACCTTGTCGCTCCAACCTGCGACACAGAACACGTCGTCACGTTTCATGTCAATCGGGCTGGTGCCGTAACCCGCCAAATTGAAAATGTAGAGTTTGGCTTCAGGAGCAATGCTCTTGTACCGATCCCAACTCTTTGACAGATGGGCATCGCCATAGTAACCGTCACTATTCCAAAGTTCACAGTCGGTGAAGAGCATCACTTTGTCCATCACACGGTTTTCATCGATGAGCCAGTCAATCACCTTGTAGCCGTTGGTGGAATAGCCCACTTCACCTTCGCGAGAAACCATATCGACAGTATTGCGTAGAATGTCATCGGAAGAGAAGTCACAGACCTTCCAATCCGTGCCGAATATGCCGGCCACCACATTCTCGCAACGTTGCTTCATCAACATGGAGAGCAGCAAGCCGATGTGGTAATTCTTGACTGAGCTTCGTTCGCTTATTGAACGAAACATGGAACCAGAGACATCACTTGCCAGCAACACCCTTGTGTTTTCGCCAAACCCGTTGATATTGTCTGCGGTGTATTTGACCGCCTTTTCCAGTGCCTTCAATATGGGAGCAATGAACTTTTCCCTGTTCGTACCTTTTGTCGCCAATCTGGCATTTCTGCGTCTCCTTTCTGCTGCATAGGACTTCTCTAAGAAAGACTCCACTTTCCTCATTTTCTCAAGCTTCTTATTGTAAAGTTCCTCTTGTTGCCGACACTTAGGTTCCAATTCGGCCATCCGCTTCTCAATATGTTCAAGTTGCTTCTCAAGCTTTTGAGATTTTAGCCAATCCCTCTCCGAAAGCGAATCGAATTGACGATACTGTTTGTCCAAACGTCGTTTGACCAAACGTCGAGTATGTCTTTTCGGAAAACGCTTTACCTCTTCTCCATTAATCCTTGCATTGCAAGCAAGAATATTCCCGCATGCTTGATATTTTCCCATATAGTATTCTCTTCTACGAAAAATAGGATACCTATACACTTTGCGTTCTATACAATAATCTCTTCTAAACAAACTATCCATTTGTCGTTGAATTTCCCATCTTTTCCCCCACAATGTATTATAGGCATCCTGACTCCAATGAGATCCATATCCCATTGCGAAATAAAGGCTCTCTTCCACTCTCTCTTTCACAAAGACTTGGTCGTTGACAAGCTGAAGATATGCCGAAAGGAAACGGAAAGGCATCTGTTTGCTCTTGCGAACTTCTACAGGATTGGCTAGGCGTTTGCAGACCATATGCTTGCTCTCATCATCAATGCACAAATTGGTCATATTACGGAGGTTACGGAGCACGGCCATATAGCCCAAGCGACCGCTCTTGATTAGCTGCTGCCAAGTGTCGCATTGAGCCTTGTCTCGCTCTTCTAACGAAGAGAAACCTTGCTTTCCTATTACCGACAGCTCTGTTTCCCATGTATAGGGCGTGGACAAAGTGTCGTTCAGAATCTTGAGGAAAATCTCAGCTTGAGCCTTATTTTTAGGTTTAGGATGCACCAGAAGCAAGGCATCCCGCAAAGTGACCTTTCGGCCTGTGCGGTTGTATTTGGCAAACTGGTACTCGTCGAAGCGGTTGAAGGCTTCGGCCAACCCTTTGCGCAACTGATGGCTCAATTGGTTGAGACCTTTCCTGCCCATACGCCATTGATAGCACATCAGCAGTTCCGTTATCTCATCGGCACGCTGCACCGTCCGGCTGACCGCCCGACTGACGAGCGAATCGCCATGATGACAACTGGCCAACTCGACAAGTAGCAGCATCGGCACACTGCGCAAGTGCATTTCTTCTCGTGAGTAGATGGCCAACTGAGCGACAAACTCAGGTTCCACCTTTCTCACCAATTCGGCGATACGCCTCACGCGGTCATCGCCTTTTTCGTAGAACTTGTCCTCCGTACCCATCGTGGTTACCACTGTGGTGTAGAGTTCCCATTCGGGAGTCATGCGCCATGCTACAGCACCTTCATGGTTCGAGGTCAAGCCATCTTTACGAAGTTGTTTGTCGTAACTCATAATCTATACATTTTTTCAAAGAACACAAATCAAAAAGGGGCGGTGAAAATGCCTCATATCTGAAGGCTGTTGGAGAGTGAGGGAAGGTGACTGAACACCCGAATGGTCTTTTCAGCTAGCTGAACGGAGATTGAAATCTACTCGGTGACCACAACTCCTTCTGTTAACTCCGCATTTTTCAGCGACTGAACGGAGATCGAAATCTGCTCGGTGACCACAACCACATTCTTCACAAATATTTTTTGATCGAAGTAACTCTCCCAAGGCGTCAACCGCCCCTGTATCGTTTTCGAGTGCAAAGAAAAGCACCAAGTGCGCAGTTTTTATGCGCAGTAATACATTTTTTCGGAAAAAATTACTTTTTTTCTTGATTTCGATAGTTCTCCAACGATTTTTCCATGCGTTCCCGAAGCTTTTGCACGAGACTCTCAGGCGAAAGCACCGTAAGACTTTCCCCATAGCCCAACAAGTCGCGTTCCAACTCGTAATTGGGAATCACATCGATGCTGAACAACACACTACCATCATCCAAGGTCTTCATCTCATTTTGGCTTTGATGAACGGGTTTGGTCCTAATGTAAGGGGCTTGGGCTTCTGAGGCCCGGAAAACAACGTGCTCCACCGGCAACTCAGCATATCTTGACACACCAATGATATCCTTGAAATACTGTTCGGGGTTGAAATCGAAGTCGAACACATACTTTGTACCTTTTGGTGATCGGGAAATACCTTCAATGCGATCCAAAGCCAACACGCAAACAGGCAGTTCTGGAGCATCGTGTCTTTTGCCAAAAGCGAACCAACGGTTACGGAACTCCTTCAAGATATAAGGAGAAAAGCAAAATGTTTCGGCTTCAGGCAAGACAAAGGGTTTGTAAGTAATCAAAAGCGGCATCCTATCGATGATAGCATCATGCAAGTCGGTCATATACTGAAGTCCGCGCAGACGTTCGTTGCTCTCCAACAGGATGACTGGCTCAACCTTGTAACGTTTCGATGCGACATAATCCTCCAAGCGGTTCACCACATCCTCTACCCCATCGAAACCTTTAAACGCGCTCATCTGTTTCAGCAAATCGACGGCCTCCGAAAGTTGAAGCATATCGTCGGACGAAAGCGGCATTTGGGTGATAGAGTAGCTTGGGTCTTCGTATTTATAGTATTTCCTGTCCACTACGACAATAGGGGCATGATAGCCAAGTTCCCGCGAATGGCGCATCTCCTCAATGTCGTGCTGAACGGTACGCCGACTTACCTGACCACTTTTGTCGTTCTGCATCAATGCGTCGCTACAGGCAAAAATCAGTTCCTCAAGCGTAGCCTGCCGCCCATGCCGCAGCATACGGTCGATGGCCTTGTATCTGACTAATGTATTTCTGTTGACGGGCATAATAGGCTATCTTGGAGTTTAAGCAATGCAAAGCTACGGAAAAAAGTCATTCCAATTCACGCTCATCCACTTCGTTTTTCTTTCGGTCATAGTCCTTCTTCGACTTATGCACCCGCGATGGCCGCATACTGACTTGCTTGCCGTACTGTTCGATTTCCTTCTCGCGGTCGGCTTTGAGGAGGGATTTCAGATTGCTGAATTTTTGTTTATTTTTCTTTTTCTTGTTGGATTTCATGGCTATTGCTAATAACTGTATTAATAAATCAAATCCTCAAAAGGAACAAATCCAATCATGTGTCCATTTACTTCAAACCCAAGCACCATTTTGCTCTATTCGTCAGGAGATGCCTCACTCTCTCGTAGGGTATAACAAAATGGAATGCGCCATCAGCGAAACAGCTGATTTCGTATGGTTGGAAAGAAAACACTACCCCATCCTCACACAAGCCCGGGGTTGGAAACGTATAGCCGCCGATAAGATTGCCTTCTTCATCTTTATTAGCCAAACTTGTTCGAATATCCGGTTCTGATTTCTGATAATATGGCGACTTCCGCGCTTCTTCGACAAGCAAATCCGCTAACTCCTCTTCGCAACCAGACTTAAACAAATAGGAATTATCAATCTCCTGTTTATTAACATGGTCGAAAGACAACAGTCTCTTGCTATAAAAACCATGCGCGCCTCCTTCGTAGTCGAAAGCACATTCCTGATAGGTAACAAATCTATTGTTGCACATGGTGGCTTGCATATTGAGTTTTCGAGAAAGTCCTGTTGGGATAAGTTCCTCGTCCCAATCCCAATAATGCGCCTCAATCGTAGCAAAATAGATATCAGAGGCAAATTGGGCAATTTTCTGATTGTTCTTTAGGTCGCCTTTGTATTCCCAGATCCCATCTGGCCCTTTCTTATAGTTGAGACAATCCGCTTTCGGAAATGGGATTTCCTCATAATCCCTATTCGACTCTGCTATTTTCCCTACAAGCCATTCCCTTATGGCTTTGGCATTAGTAATGGAGGATGTTGGAAAATCCATTTCAAAATCATACCATGCAATGCTATCTTCCTCAATAAAACTTTGGGTCTTTCGTTCGAAAGACGGAAGCACTGCCGTTAGCGTTGAAAGCTGAGCTAAGCTTTTCTCATCCGAAAAGTCTACAATCAGACATTTGTACGGAGTACGCACATAAAACTCATAAGACGAAGCATCCGAATATGGGAAAACCTCCACTGTGGGACCTTCAAGCCACACCTTATTCCTTTCAAATATCATATTCGAACAAATCGTTTCACCCACTCCATAATAAAAGACCCTTCCGTCGACAATACAGATGGTGTCAACAATAGGTGAAATTTCCTCTTCTTCTGTCAACACTTCTTCTTCATCCGCCATGGAAAAGACGTTCTCATTATCGGTTTCAGTCTCTTGCACATTGACCATCTCTACTTTCTTTACGGAATTATTGGAGCATGATTCAAGAATACTACCCTGCAACAGAAACATGCAAAGGATTGTCATAATATGTAACTTGTTCATATCAGCCATTATTAAATATGTCAAGATCTTGGATTTACTTTGCAAAAATAAGCTTTTTTAAATCCATTCGCAGTCTGAGGTTAAAGATTCTTCTCTTGTTTTTTTGCTCTTCGTCGCAAACGTTTTCAGCCACGCGCCGCATGGCATAAAGCTGTTCGCTGCTATCAATGGCTTGGAATTTCACCACAACAGTTCCGGTTTTGTCGATAAAACCGTATATGTTGATTTCCTTATCATCGGTCATGCCGAAGCCATCATCGTCCATGTAATAGCGACCATCAGGATTGAGTTGCCAATCCACTTCAGCAACTCCATTCTTAAACAAACTGATAAACGAGGGATAATGGAAACTCAAGCGACGAGCACGTTGAATGGCTTTTTGCGGGAGGGATTGCAAGGAGTCCCAATCGATGTCGTTTTGACTAACGGTGACCAGCATTTCGTCTCTATCCATAAACTCGTAGGCACATTTTGTGTTGTTGTCCATCAAGAAACGAGGTTTCCAATAACTGCCAATGACTTCGCTGACGATGGACATTCCATCACCCCAATCTTCGGTCTTAGCTGGATAAGTCCTGTAACGTTCAGTGTTCAAACAATCGTAAATGCGCATTGGGAGTGTGTCTGCGTTTAGCAGTTCGTTGAAATGATTGTCGATTGTTGTCATATTCATATTGTTTTAGTGCGTTAAAGGCTGAAAGAAGAGGGGGTGTCATGGAAGGACGCACCCTCTCTTCAAAACATCATAATCTTTATAGTTTCTCCACGCATTCGTTTCCCTTGTCATCTAATATCACAGTGCCATGCGGGCCGTCGCATTGGTAACGATCGGGGCCGATGGCCTCAATGCTCGAATATGAGGGTGGCGTTACGATGTTGCCGCTTCTGCCCATCAAACCATAGTACCATTCAGATGTGCGATACCTCAAGTTGTTTGCGGATGCATATTCCAAGTTGCCATCCTCATCATACTCTCCTGTCTCGTAATACATCTTCTCCACATCATTGAAATTGCACGGATTGATGACGTTGCAATCAAAGTCAAGCACTTGGTTAAGGTGATCGAGACGCCAGACATAGATGCAGCTGTCATTATCATCGATAGCAATGTCCTTGTAGTCGATAGGCAGAAGCACTTGACCATTTGAATCAAGCAAGCCATAATTCCAATCCGAATCCTGAATCAGCCAGAATCCTTTAGTGTCGTAGGTTATCCAGCTGTAGTCAGGACTGACCACCCAATTGCCTTGTTTGTCGATGAGGCCAAGGTGTCCGTTGTCGCCCTGCATAGCGCATAAACCATTGTGGAAGCAGTAGTCATCAATACGCGGGGTGTATGCAAACTTCTTGTCCATCGTAGTATGCCCTTTGTGGTCAATGAAATGCAGTGCCCCACCATCCATCACGCAAGCCACACCCTCGGAAAAAATCCAAGCCTTCTTGTACTGTGCAGGAATGACTTCTTCACCCGTGAAACGGTTGAAGTAACCACGCTTATGTTCTTCAATGGTGGAGAAACAAGCCAAGCTGTCGCCGTCAGACGACTTGCAGATCCAATGGATGCCGGTCAAGGTGCGAACTCCTTTTTTCGTGTTGTAAATGTAGCCGTATGGAAGGCCACCATAGTAGATAATGTATGGGCCGACATACTGGTTGTCGTTGCTGTGGAGATAGGTCGGACTGTTCACCAAGCGCCATTGCTTTCTCCGAGAATGGCAGTCTCCAACCAATTCCACAGTGTAGGCGATGACTCCTACAGCGACAATCAGTGCGAGAATTGAAGCACAGGTGGAGAACACGTACCAAACGAGTCTGCCGAACCTGGTTTTGGCCTTGTAGCCGAACATATGGGCTACCCAACTGGCGGCTTCCCTGATTTCACCGCCGAAAAGTCTTGTTGTTTTAAACGTGGTTTTCATCATAACTTTTGTTGTTTTAATTGATTAATAATTAGCTGTTAAAAATATCCCAATAAAGTTTTTGGATGCAAAGGAAGACACCACGTGCGCAGTTTTTATGCGTAGTAGAAGATTTTTCAGACAGATAATATATCTATTCCACTATGCCTAACACACTATGGGAATGTAGTTTTCCAACGCATTTCGAGATGCAAAACTAATAAACCCCAAAGACCTGTCAATAGGTTCTTCGGGGTTATTGTATGAAATAGCCCTACGATTGTATGAAATAAAAACAAGAATTAGACTGGGTTAATGTTATCGGACTTTGACTAATGGTCAAATAGCATCATTAACAGCAACGCTAATAACATAATAATCAGAATAATAGATGGAAATAGAAATTCTACCCTACTTAAGGAGGGCGCAGCAAAATGGCGAATCAGCCCTCTGCTTTTGTGTCCCCACCTCGAGTCTTCACTCCCGAAATCCTGGTTTTCGTCATCATTTCCAAAAAACTGAATCTCATCATCACCAATATCATCGGACTCCTTTCCATGTTTTTCTTCCTTATCAACCAAATCAAAATGCTTCTTCAGTTCCTTCAAACCTTTCTCAGGAGAATCCAAAGAGTAGTAAAAGGTGGCCATATCGGAAAGTATGAGTTCCTTTTTGGGCACATTGATGGAATAAACATAGTTACAATTGATAATGATGCTTTTCCCAATACGGGCAAAAGGATTCTCGTCGACTCCTAATTGTTTGTCGATGGCATCCCCAATCTTTCCCAATTGGAGAATCAACACACGCGTCTTGTTGTCAACCTGAAAGATTTCACAATAGTTGCCTTCGGCCTTGATATAGGCAATCTTATCCGGCACAAAACGCACCAATTCGGTAGAAGTAGATATAATAAGGTGTTTCTTAGACATAACGCGGCAAAGATAAGAATTTATTTAAATGAAAGAAATAAAAACAGAAAAAAATGAAGGAAGAATTCCAGTCATGTAAACTCCTGCAAAGACCTGAGGAGAATTGCTCCCCTTGAACATACGGCGCAACCAACTGACATACTCGTCCATGGCATGAGTGCCCGTCTTAAACTCACGGCAAATGGCATCCCACTCGTCAATGATGAAGATAAAAGGCTGTTGGGTTGCATCGGTAATACGGATGAGATAAGCCATCAAGTCGTCCTTTAAGGGAATATCCGCGTAAGCCTTATGGATGTCGTCCTTGAGTTCCTTTTGGACATGCTCCATGATGCCGTCATCTTTGAAACGCGTGGTGAAATTGGTCAAGTCAAGAAAGATGACCGGATACTTGTTCAAGTGTTTCTCAAAAGAGGGGTCACTGGCAATCTCAAGGTCGGCAAACAAATGACGCGAGTCGCACGACTGGTCGTAATAGGCATTGAGCATCTTGGCCGCCACCAACTTTCCGAAACGACGACTACGCGACACACAACTGAAACGACGCTCCATAAAAAGCGAAAAATTGACAATGTTGATAAGGCCGGATTTGTCAACATATTCATCATTCCTAACTCTTTGAAATCCTGCATTGCCAATATTGATATATACGCCCATGACTTTTTGATTTTTGTTGCAAAAGTAGCAATGTTTTCGGACTCTCAATGCCATTTCGTGCGCAAGCCTCTAAAAATCTGTATGCCGATTGGATATTTCATTGTATCAGCCTTTTGGAGTTTCCGACGGCAAAGATAAGGATTGATTTGGAAAGAGAATACCGAACCATAAAAAAGAGGACGGCCATATGGATTTTAGTCGTCCTCATATAGCTCATATTTTATTTAAAATTATAGCACTAACCTACTTTGAATATCCTGTTTTATTCTATCGATTTGCAATGAGTTATTACCACACATTGGAATATACATCACCACGCCATTATCATAAGAAAGGAAAAGTGTAGCTTGAGTATAGTCATCAGCATTCATATAATAACCATAAAGAGACCAATATGCATACCTCTCCTCGATAAATGCGGGAATCTCTTGCTGTATCTCTTCATCTTCAAATTGTAAAGCATAACCATATACAATATTATTGCTTGAATCCTTGTCAAACATAACGGTAAGATGATTTGTTGTTGAATAATTCTCATAGTTATAAACCAAATCGCCCTCATTGGTGAAATAGGAAATATCTGGTCTACCCAATTTCATCCACACAGAATCCCGTGTGTCATCACAATCAATCCCTGGTTCCACATAGGTCGTGTATCTTGGATTTACCTTAACCAAAACGCTTTTGCAAACGGAGCTTCCACCTGTCTCAGAATCAAAAAAAACAATGTTGGTTTCTCCTACATATTTGGCCAAAATATGACCTTCGTATTTATTATATTTATAATCACTTTCTCCTATGCCAATGTTTAGAGTATGATTATTATCATCAGGAATATAGTTTTGAGATTCGTGACAGGATTCAGTATTTCGAGTAAATGAAT
The DNA here is from genome assembly GCA_946408345.1 of uncultured Bacteroidales bacterium. GTDB lineage: Bacteria > Bacteroidota > Bacteroidia > Bacteroidales > F082 > Limimorpha. The sequence goes on from CAMJRR010000042.1 coordinate 14,052, forward strand.
TTATAGTAGCATAAAAAGAGTTGCTAATCTCGTATTTTAAACCAAAACCTGATCTAATTTCCACTGAAGCAGAGTCTCCTTTGTACAAGTTAATAGGCTCTTGGGGACGGAGATAGGTTTTTACCTCCACATTACAATAATCTTTCGTCCCTTTTACCCCAGTTGCTGTTACTCTACAATCACCTTCTTTCAATCCTCGAATGCCAATTTCATCCGGCTCTTGTTTTCGTAGTTCTTGAAAGATAAGGCAATCATTGGATCTATCCCACTTTACATCTTTCCCTTTGTTGAATGTACAACTCATTGTCTTTTGTTCACCAACTTCCAACAACAAGACAGTGTTGTTAGGATTGGGAAAAACATTTACATCTTCCTTGCAGCTTCCCATCAAGGAAGCCACACCCATTAGCAGCACAACCGCTGCAATTGTTTTGAATTTTCTGTTCATAGTTTAACAATTTGATTGGTTAATTAATTGATTGTTATTAGTTTCCGTTTTCTACAATTTTACTCTTTGCAAAATATACAGCACATTTACACATTCATTTATTGTCCAAAACTTCAACAAGAATCCCTTGCATAAAATGTTCATTTGGACACAAAAAGAGCAAATTTGTGCTGCCAATCTGTTTTCCAATGATTGTAACCTCACAATGTCCATCAAATGGTACATTTGAATTTGTAGATGGCGAAGCGACGCATTTGGCAATGATGATTTTGAGCATTTATAACAAGAATTATTTCGGTGTATGCTAATGTTTTCTGAACAGAGATAAAACAGATTCTATGCACATAAATACAGTATTATCTCTAAAATGCCAACGACTATACAACTTCCGCTGAACCAATCATCAAACTCCTTATCGCAAACCTTTTCGGCAACCAACCCTACTATTAAGGAAATGATTACGGTTTCGATAACAGCTGCAATGAGCCAACCAAGAAAAGGAACTCTCGTATCAGGATCTTGACTCAGCCATCGAAGAAATGCCGCTACTCTCCCCCAGTTTACTTTTGCCAGAATTGTCATAATAACTATTGTTTTAATGAGTGTTATTCAAGTGTTTTACTCTACCTCATAATAAGTTGAGAGGCTTGATAAAGCCCAAGCCTCACAACTATTAATCTTCTTTCAATCAAACACATAGGTAAGACCAATACCAGCAACACACCTATTTTTAAATTGATACAAAATGCTGCCATTGGAAGTTCCATTAATAAAAATATTTTCATTGTCATTAATCCAACCAAGATTCATCATAACTCCACAATCTACCATAAGATTGTCAACTATTTTACACTGAACACCACAAGAGGCTTTCCAATTATTCATAGAAGAAGTAATATAATCTTTTGTGACACTCACAACGGTATTGGAACAAACTGCATTACCCCCTGCAACAGACGCACTAATATTGAATCTGTCAGGAACAACGCTGAAATCTATGCCCATGGCAATCTGATAGACAACAGGCTTTTTCTCCGCATTAAACAAAATAGCACCATTCCCCTTGTAACCACACTTCACGTCCGCGCCCAAAGAAAGCAGCATTCGATTCCAGAACAAGTTTGAAACACCCAATGAAAAACTATGCGGGAAATAAAGGCCATCTGTCTTCATAAAAACAGAAGGGGACATTTCATACTTTGCTCCTATGTTGAAAGTCTTGTAGTTATATGCAAGACCTATCACGGGAGAAATAGAATGAGTATTCATTGATGGGTAGTCAAAAGAGTTTTGCAGCAAAGAGTCAATTTCATTCATCGTATTATCATCTAAAGCTAAACTCTGATTTGCCATTTTCTCATTATAGTCTGCAAACAACATTTTTTCGTTATTCGATGGAATAAACATATACATACCTAAGTCACTTTTTGTATTCACATTAATGTGATTGTACCTCAAGCCAAGATACGCAGAAAGACCATTGCCAAAATCATACGAAGCTCCCAATCTAACACAACGGTTGTAAGACTTACTAACAAAATCTTTTGTACTAAAAGAAAGGTAGTCATCTTCATTTGCCAGATAGCCAGATGCAGCAAACAAGAGATTTGTTAACGCTAAGGACGATTGCAGTTCAGGATCCGTCTCCAGAAAATGGTTCAAAATAATATCACCTTCTGAATCGTTCCAACGAGTTCCACCTTCATTTGCATATGAGAAGGAAATTGTTGTTTTCTTGATTTTGGCAAAGCCTTGCACGGAAGGAGATATCCCAAAAAGTTGCGCGGTTTGCTTTCTATCGAGCACACTCTCCGCGTTCTCTGATGAATAGTGTGAACAAAGCACCTTTTGATAGTTTGCCACTCCATTTACTGAAATAGCATATTGGCCAGATGTAAACGAAAGACCCGCTGGATTATAAATCGCAGCTTCGACACCTGTAGAAGCATTATGTGCCAAATTCCTAATGGCACCCGTGGCTGATTCTCCATCATTGAAAAGGGAAGTCTGAGCATTAACTGCCAATGGCAACAGCAATGCGGCAATAAATAATTTACTGGTTTTCATAATGTAGAACATTTAGATTTGATTTTTTATTTTTGATATTTGTTGATGTGATTCTTTATTTTAATTCAGAACTCTCAAGCACAAAATTGGCATAATAATGCACTTGTTCTTTCACGATGAAGTTGTATGAAGCCTCAGCAGAAACTTCTGTACCCTCCCATGTCGTCCAATTGACAAAGGTGTAGCCTGGATTGGCCTTTGCTGTAATTGTACAGGTATCATTAGGAAGGTAAAAAACTTTATTACCGCTGACAGCACCACCTTCTCTGGGACTGGGGCTAGCTTGGATAGGTATTCTATAACTCTCCGACTGACCCCCAATATGAACTGGTGGTAACTCATAAGGTTCTTTTTTACAACTTGAACAAATTGCAATCAAGACCACTGCCATCATCAACGCAGTTTTACAAATGTGCATAGCATTCTTGCCATTGTTTGTTTTAAGTGTACTTTTTCTCATAACACGAATAATTTAATTTATTGATAATTAGGTTAATAATAATCTTATATTGCTTTAGTTTTAACGCATCAAAATTAAAAACAAAATTTCACAAGAGTACCTCAAAAGTGTGGCAACATCCGTCACATTTTTTCACAAATATTCCTTCAAAAAAAGTTGCATATTTCGCAAAGAAAATTAAAGGGCTTTCAGATTCGGATGCTTTTTGTCAAATTCATCAGCCAAATCGCGGAAGAAATTATGCTTCAATTCCTTACTATAGCGATAGAGCAAATCTGTTTCGAGGCTATGCTTTCTCAGGATGCGGTACAGGTTCCTTCGGTCGGTACCGACTTTTTTGGCAAAGTCCGATTTACGTTTTTTTTGATTCCGCATCTCAACGGCCACCTTTTCGCCTACATGAACGAAAATGCAATGATGATTTTCTTCTTCTTTCTTGTTTTTCATGATTCCCTTGATGGTTTGCGGCATCGCCATCCATCAGTCACCAGAGAATAGAAAGGTGCGGACCCTTCCACCATATTCACGGGGAGCGTCGCGTGAACCCCGCCCTATTCCATGAAAGTAGCCCACACCTATACGATGTGAGCATTGGCCTTAATGGAATAGGATACGAGGCGTTACTCCTCGCGAAACCTATTTTATCCGACAATTACAAATCATCAGTTTGCGACGCTTTTGATTTGAATATGAATAACAGCTAATGCCTTGGTTTATAATATGTAGTTTTGTTTATGTTTATCTTTTTGTAGTGCTTTCCTTTCTCTCAAAATTGCGAAGTGCAAAAATAAGCAAAAGTCATAATATGCAATGGGTTTTTATGCTTTCAGATGAGGATGTTTCAAAATGAAAAAGACTTCCTTGAGAATCAAATATTTGAAATTGCTCTCTGACTA
>CAMJRR010000043.1 GCA_946408345.1 uncultured Bacteroidales bacterium
ATTCAAGATTTTATTTAACTACAGATTTCACAGATTTTACAGATGTTTTCGAGTCGAAATTTTGCAGCTTCGCTGCGGATTAATACAGATGAGCCACACACATTCCTTATTCATCATTCCTCATTCTGTATTCCTCATTATTTCCTCTTATTAATCTCATCCCTAATCTGCGCCGCCTTCTGATAGTCTTCATTGTCGATAGCTTCTTGAAGCAAATCTTCTAATGTGTCCAAGTCAAGCACGTCAAGGCTGGTTTTAGTTACACCTTTATTAAATGTACTTTCTTCGTTTTCGTCAAGGCTTTCTTTCTCCATGTCTTCCATGATGATACCAGCTTCTTCCATCACGCTTTCGTAAGCATAAATCTCACAGCCAAGTCGCACGGCAATGGCGATGGCATCTGAAGGACGTGCGTCAACCATAGTGAGGTCGTCGCCTTGTTTGCAGACTAGCATGGCGTAATAGACGCCGTCGCGGAAACGGTTGATGACCACCTCCATAATCTCGATGCCGAACTCATGGGCGAATCGGATGAAAAGGTCGTGTGTGTGCGGACGGCCATTTTTTCGTTTTTCAATGCCCACGGCGATGGACTCGGCTTCGGAACTACCGATGACGATGGGCAGACGACGTTTTGAATTCTTGTCGCCCAAAATCAAGACATACGCTCCTGTCGAGGATTCGCTGTAGGTCAAGCCTATGATTTCCAAACTGACTTTGTTCATTTTTGTCTGTTTTAGGAAGGCTGAAAGGACTTTGCTCTGCTAAATGATTGATAATAAAGTATCTATTTCAAAGCAATGCCTTCTCCCTTCAATCGTCAAAAGTAGGGACTTTTTGGGAAATGCGCAAAAAAAGTTGTTTTTAGGAAAAAATCTATACAAAAAACTTTCATTTCAATTTATTTTGTCCTTATTTTTGTCCCGTCTAAGACAATAACATTAAGGGCAAATTAAGTTTAACTAAATTATAACCTTATGAGTAACAGTATTGTTTACATCGTGTTAGCTGCCTCAATCCTGGCACTGACATTTGCTTTCATCTTCTACAAGCAGATGATGAAAGAAGACGAAGGTACGGACTTGATGAAGAAAATCGCTGCGCATGTGCGTAAGGGAGCTATGGCTTACCTGAAACAGCAGTACAAGGTGGTGATCATCGTGTTCGCCGTCTTGGCAGCCATTTTCGGAATCATGGCTTACTTCAAATTGCAGAACGGCATCGTGTGGTTTGCCTTCCTCACGGGCGGTTTCTTCTCAGGCTTGGCTGGCTTCTTCGGTATGAAGACAGCTACCTATGCTTCGGCGCGTACTGCTAACGCTGCCCGCAAGTCGCTCAACAGCGGCCTGCAAGTGGCATTCCGCTCTGGTGCTGTTATGGGTCTCGTCGTGGTAGGCCTTGCCCTCCTTGATGTTTCGGTTTGGTTCCTTGTGCTTAACGGAACGGGCCTGCTTGAAGCTGTCGGAGCCGAAAACGACCTCATCACCATCACCACCACCATGCTGACCTTTGGTATGGGCGCTTCCACTCAGGCTTTGTTCGCCCGTGTGGGTGGTGGTATCTACACCAAGGCTGCTGACGTCGGTGCCGACCTTGTGGGTAAGACCGAGTACAACATCCCCGAGGACGACCCGCGTAACCCTGCTACCATTGCTGATAACGTTGGTGACAACGTCGGTGATGTGGCTGGTATGGGTGCCGACCTTTATGAGTCATACGCTGGTTCCATCTTGGCCACGATGGCATTGGGTGCTTCGGCATTCGCCACCGCTGCTGTCGAAGGCATGCAGTTCAAGGCTGTGCTTGCTCCTATGCTGATTGCCGCTGTGGGCGTGTTACTCTCCATCATCGGTATCTTCCTTGTGAAGACAAAAGAAAACGCTGGCATGAAGGAGCTCCTCGGTGCATTGAGCCGTGGTACCAACGCAGCCGCTGTGCTTATCGCCGTGGCCACTTTCGGCATCATGTATTTCCTTTTTGGTAAAGAAACTGGCGACCTGGCCAACATGTGGTGGCAAACCTCGCTTTCCGTTGTCGTTGGCCTGCTGGCTGGTGTCATCATCGGAAAGGCTACTGAATACTACACTTCGCAAAGTTATAAACCCACCCAAAAGGTGGCTGAAAGCTCTAAGACTGGTCCTGCCACGGTGATTATCTCCGGCTTGGGCTTGGGTATGCTTTCCACGGCCATTCCGGTCGTTACCGTGGGTGTGGCCATCGTTTTGGCTTATCTCTGCGCCAACGGATTTAACATTGAGTTTACGGCTGCCAACCTGTCGAGAGGTCTTTACGGCATCGGTATTGCCGCTGTGGGTATGCTATCTACTCTAGGTATCACTTTGGCAACTGATGCTTACGGCCCCATCGCCGACAATGCTGGTGGTAACGCCGAAATGAGCGGCCTCGAACCTGAAGTGCGCAAGCGCACCGATGCCCTCGACGCTCTTGGCAACACCACTGCCGCCACAGGTAAGGGCTTCGCCATCGGTTCAGCTGCTTTGACCGCCCTTGCACTGTTGGCCTCCTACGTTGAGGAAATCAAGATTGCCTTGGTGCGTATCGGACAAGACCTCCCCAATGGCGTTGAAGCTGCCAAAGCCACTTTGGTCGACTTTATGGAAGCCTACAACGTCAACCTGATGAACCCTGTCGTTCTTGTGGGTGTGTTCATTGGTGCCATGATGGCCTTTGTGTTCTGTGGCATGACGATGAACGCTGTGGGTCGTGCAGCCCAAAAGATGGTGGAGGAAGTCCGCCGTCAGTTCAGCACCATCAAGGGTATCCTTGAAGGCAAGGCCGAACCCGACTACGAGCGTTGTGTGGCCATCTCCACGAAGGGCGCCCAACAAGAGATGCTGGTACCTTCTATCCTCGCCATCCTCGTCCCGATTCTGACGGGAGTCATTCTGGGTGTTCCTGGTGTCCTCGGCCTCCTCATCGGTGGCTTGAGCACGGGCTTTGTTTTGGCTGTTTTCATGGCCAACTCGGGCGGAGCTTGGGACAATGCCAAGAAATATGTCGAGGAAGGCAACTTCGGTGGCAAGGGTTCTGAGAACCACAAGGCTACCGTCGTTGGCGACACCGTTGGCGACCCGTTCAAGGATACGTCAGGTCCTTCGCTGAACATCCTCATCAAGCTGATGAGCATGGTGAGCATCGTGATGGCTGGTCTGACTGTTACCTGCCACTTGCTGTAATTTGCCACTTTTTCTAATATTCCCTAAGTCATCGTAAGTTGATGGCTTGGGGAATTTTTTGTTTTTCAGTATCACAATATGCCAATAATTTTGGTGCCTTTCTATGGCGAGGCCTTGGGCAATTTTGTCCCGAAGGAGGGCGATATCATTCAGGCGCAACGGAGCAACACCCTGTATAGAGGTGGCCATTGGAGGGGCGGTCCTCACCCAATTTGTGCCTGGAAAGGGCTACAAGTACTATTCCTCGCGCACCGAGAATATCGAACTTGTCTTTGCGTATGCCTACCAAAGAAGAATATCCGCACAACGAGTTCAGGCATCCGTTATGCCAAGGCCAAGGTGAATGATGTGGATGGCGTAATCTTGCTGCCCGACGACTGGAGCAACGACACCTACAGCTTGAACAACACCAACAGCAGTGGTGCCAGCTACAGCAGCAACACAATTACCGCTTCGCAGTGGAGCACTTTGGAGCAAGTTGGTGCGGTCTTCCTGTCGGCTGCGGGCTACCGCTACGGGACTTCGGTCGACTATGTGGGCAGCTACGGCTTCTACTGGTCGGCCTCGTACTATAATAGCACCAGCGCGCGCATCGTGTACTTCAACGTTTCGAGCCTCAACACTGGCATTAACTACCTCCGATACGACGGTCAGAGTGTGCGCCTCGTTGCCCCTGCCGAGAATTAGTTTCATGTGTTGGCAGAGGCGAGGCAAATCGTGATGTCGATGGCGCAGTGTGCCGGGGTGCGCACCGAAGCGCGCTGGCGGCACACTGTGTTGCCGACATCACGCCCCATTTTTTTTGTTGTGAGAGTATCTGGTGCGGCAGTCTTGTGTCTTCGACAGGTTACCGCGTATAGTGTCCTTATGCCTTCCTATATACGGTGTGTCCGATTCGGTATAAGCCAATCTGCAATTTCGTTTAATTCGCCCAATTCGCCGTTTTTTATGCTGCATTGAGGCTGAAAAAATCCAGCTTTCCACATTCCACAATCCTTTTCTTGCTATCTTTGCACCCAAAGACACTTACGACTATGGAAAATGTATATCTGGCAAGACGATATCCTGTTGGTATTCAGACCTTTGAAAGATTAAGGAAAGAAAATTACCTTTATATAGACAAAACAGACTTGGTTTGGAAGATAACCAAGGAAAGCCCGTATGTATTCCTCAGCCGTCCGCGAAGGTTCGGCAAGAGCCTGCTTTCCACCACCTTGGCAGCCTATTTCCATGGCAGGAAAGACTTGTTCGAAGGCTTGAAAATTATGCAGCTGGAGCAAGAGTGGGAAACCTATCCCGTCATCCACTTGGATTTGAGCGTTGCCAAAAGGCAACCATCGGCTGACGAATTGAGGCAGACTTTAATGTGGCTGATGAATCCCTTATGTGAGAAATATGGTCGGAATGAATTGGAAACCTCGCCTGGGAAAATGCTCAATGGATTGATTCACAGGGTATACGAGCAAACTGGCAAGCAAGTGGCCGTCATCATCGACGAATATGACGCACCGCTGCTCGATGTGCTTCACACATCGGAGCAACTCGAACAATTCCGTAACATAATGCAAGAGTTTTATGTTCAGTTGAAGGCCAATGAGGCGATGATCAAGTTCTGTTTCATCACTGGCATCACCAAGTTCAGCCAATTGAGCATCTTCTCCACCATCAACAATTTATTGAACGTTTCGATGGACCCAAGATATGCCGCCATCTGTGGCATCACTGAGGATGAGTTTTCCACCGACATGGCCCCCGACATCGCTATGCTGGCACGAGAGTATGAATGTAGCCCAGAGGAGATGCATGCCAAGCTGAAACTGCAATACGACGGCTATCGTTTTTCGGAGATGTCTCCCGATATATACAACCCGTTCAGCTTGTTGAAGTGTTTCAACCACAGGAGAATAGCCAACTACTGGTTCGACAGCGGCACTCCCACTTTCCTCATTCACCAGATGCAGCATTTCCGCACCGACATCACCACTTTGGACCACTTGGAGGTGCCCTCGACGGCTTTCGACCGGCCAACCGAAGCTATGAACACCGCGCTGCCATTGCTCTATCAAACTGGTTATCTTACCATTAAGGATTACGATCGTGATTCGTTAGCCTATACATTAGGCATCCCTAATCAGGAGGTCCGCTTGGGCTTTGTTGACGGACTTTTGCCGACCTACATAGGCCTTGACGGTGCGGATGTCCAAATGGGCTTCGCCTTGAAGTTTTGGCGGGCTTTGAGGAAGAACGACCTCGACCTTGCATTGAGGGAGATGCAGGCCTATTTGGCAGGTTTGCCCTACATCGAAGGCTTCAAAAAGAAGTTGGAAGATATTTCTAACACCGAAGGCTTCTATGAATGGTCGTTCTATTTTATTTTCAATATGTTGAATGTGTATACAAAAACGCAAGTGAAATGTGCGGGAGGCCGCATCGATATGGTTGTTTATATACCCGATACGATTTATGTTTTCGAACTGAAGGTGAACGGCACCGCTGCGGATGCCTTGAAGCAAATTGACACGAAGGGCTATGCCATTGCCTACCAGACTGAAGGCCGTAAGGTGGTGAAGGCGGGAGTGAGTTTCTCGACAGAGAGCAAGACCATCAAGGATTGGATCATCGCCGACTGTGGGGAATGACCTGACCTGCTTGCTGAAAATGTCGTTTCCTGAGGTTATGCCGATGAAAACAATCAAAGGAAAATATTGGTACGGTTTTTGAGTAAACTGAAAAATTGTTTGAAAAATTGGAAGATTTGAACAACGAACAACAATAATTACTAATTTTGCAACAATTTTAAATCAATAAGCAATGAAGAAAGTGATTTATTTGCTTGGTATTATGCTTCTTATGGCAGGAGCAGCCAAGGCTCAAGACAACAAAGTTACGATGGGACCAGAAATCGAATTTGAAAAACTCGTACATGATTATGGTGATGTGCCTTACAACGGCAATGGCGAATGCGAGTTTCGCTTCACCAATACGGGTACTGAGCCCCTGTTGGTGCAGAAACCCAAGTCAAGCTGCGGTTGCACGATTCCCTCATGGCCTAAGGAACCTATTCTCCCCGGCGAGTCTGACGTTATCAAAGTGACCTACCGTACCAATCGTGCGGGTAACATCAACAAGACCGTAACGGTGACCTCCAATGCCGTAAAGAATTCGACGGTGGTGTTGCGCATCAAGGGCCGCGTGCTCGACCAACCTACTGAAGCACTGCCAGAAAAGAAGAATGATATGAATGGTTCGCCCGTCAACAACCATTAATTTGAAATCAATAGAAAAGTAGTTATAAATAGCCGTCTAATGTTTCGTTAGATGGCTTTTTGTTCAAAATCAAATATTTATGCCACAAATATCCAAAAAAGGTATGGAATTGCCACAGTCGGCAATCCGTAAACTTGTTCCATTCGCCGATGCCGCCAAAGAACGCGGTGTCCACGTGTATCACCTCAACATCGGTCAGCCCGACATTGAGACTCCCAAAGGGGCACTCGCTGCTTTGGCCGATACCGCCCGTGAACTTCCAGCGACCAAAGGTGTGCTGGAGTACAGCCATTCAGCTGGTATACCTTCCTACCGTCGTGCCCTTTGCAACTATTACCACAAACACGGCATAGATGTCACCCCTAACCAAGTGCTTGTCACTACGGGTGGTAGTGAGGCACTGCAAATGGCCTTCACCGTGTGCCTGAACCCTGGCGACGAAATCATCATCCCGGAGCCATATTACACCAACTACAACACCTTCGCCAAATTGTGCGATGCCAAGATTGTTACCATCCCCAGCGATATCAAGACGGGCTTTGCCCTGCCGCCCATCGAGGACTTCGAGAAGGCCATCACGCCACGCACCAAAGCCATTATGATTTGTAATCCCAACAACCCTACAGGTTATCTCTACACCCATGAGGAGTTGCTGAAGGTGGCTGGTTTGGTGAAAAAGTATGACTTGTATCTCTTTGCGGATGAAGTGTACCGTGAGTTCTGCTACGACGGTCACAAGCACTTCAGCGTAATGCAGCTTGAGGGATTGGAACGCAACACCATCTTGTTCGACTCCGTCTCGAAGCGCTACAGCGCTTGTGGTGCTCGTGTGGGTTGCATGGTGACCCGCAACAGTGAGGTCTATGCTACCGCCATGCGTCTGGCTCAGGCCCGTCTGTCACCACCGAGTTTCGGTCAGATTTTCGCCGAGGCTGCTGTCGATACCCCGCAGGAGTATTTCGATAAGGTGCAAGCCGAGTATGTGGCTCGCCGCAACGTCATCGTTGAGGGTGTCAACAAGATTCCGGGCTGCTTCTGCCCAATGCCTAAGGGTGCTTTCTACACAGTCATTGACTTGCCCATCGACGACAGCGACAAGTTCTGCCAATGGTTGCTGACCGACTTCAGTTACAATGGCGCTACTGTGATGCTGGCGCCTGCCACAGGTTTCTATGTCGATCCTGAGAAGGGACGCCATCAGGCTCGTATCACCTACTGTCTTTGCATCGACGACCTGAAGGCCGCAATGAAGTGCCTCGATGAAGCATTAAAGATGTATCCGGGCAGGACAAGATAAATGGAAGCTTTTCTATGGGACATCGAAAAACTCGACAAGCACTAAATATCATTTCGTTAATGTCGAGTTTTTCGATGTTTTCCTTATTTCAAAATCCTGTCTAACGCCGCTCGAAATGTGTGCATAGGGCATTTTGTGTCGCGCTCAATGATGAGTGTCTTTAATCCTGCAAATGGTTTTATTTCTTCCTCAATATCTTTGAGCGATCGGTCTCTGCCGAAGTAGGTATGGGCAAAGGCCTCCCAAAATTTCACTGCAGTTTCTTTGTGCATGTGAAAGTACTCATAGATATAATTCTCGCTGTCGAGGATACAGCAGAGATACATCATCCCGATGTCGAAAAGGGGGTAGCCATAGCAGAAATCGCCCAAGTCAATGAAATAGCGTTTGCCGTTGGCAAAGATAGCGTTTGAGAATTGGAGGTCGCCGTGAATGGCAGTATCCGTGTCGGGAACGTCGGCAATGAACTTCCCTATCTTGTCTTTTTCAGATAGGGTAAAGAAAGGGTTTTCCGCCAAAAGGCGATAATAACGGTCTTTCACATTCTCAAAATCCCTTGTATTGATGCGTGTGGCGTGTAACTGGAGACACATCTGCGCAAATTCTTCTGCATATAGCTGTACCTTTTCGGGATGGTCACCCGTGGCGCGAGAGTATGACACTTTGCCGGGAATGCGACGGAAACGGATGCCGTAGCGACCGTCTTCTGTCACCACGTACTCGCCTGGCTCGGGTGTGGGAATACCTATTTCATACACCTTTCGGGCCAACATCATTTCATCCAATGGTTGTTGGATCTTACCGGGGAGATAGAGTTTGAGCATCACCAATGGGTCGGTCTTGTGGTCGTAGCTTTCGCCGTTGAAGCCACCGCCAAAAAGGACATAATCGTCTAAGGATATTTTGATTGCTTCCATCTGTCTGTTTTGCATTTGATTTCAGTGACAAAAGTAGAAAAAAGAATAGAAAATTGTTTTGTTATTCAAGTTTTTGTAATTTTGCTGCAACAAAATGGAGAAATAATGAGAGGCAAATCATTTTCAGGCAGGCTGAGTTGGAGGATTATCGGCATAGTGTCCGCCATATCCATATTGGCTCAGTTGTCTGTGTTTTTTGCTTATAGGTCGTTGCAAGATTCGTCGCTGATGCACGTTGTTATGTTGGCCATTGGTATGGCTAGTCTTGCGGCCATTTTCTTCGCTTGTAGGGTGGTCATCAATAATATGACACGTCCTGTCATGGAGCTTTCCAAAGCCGTACTCAAGATGGCCAAGGGTGATTTGACAGCAAAATTGCCTGAGATCAAGAGTGAGGACGAGATGCAACGGTTGCACGACAGTTTCGAGACCATGCAAAAGTCACTTGTTGATTATATAGATGAACTGAAAACGACTACTGCTATCAATGAGCGTATCCGGTCAGATCTTGACTTGGCCCGAAATATCCAGAAAGGGATGCTCCTCAAGGAATTCCCACCTTTTTTGTATGCGATGCTCAACCCTGCCAGAAAGGTGGGAGGCGACCTGTATGACTTTACCTTGAAGGGAGACCAACTCTATTTTGCCATTGGCGACGTTTCGGGCAAAGGCGTTGCTGCCTCGTTGGTGATGGCTATCACAAGGGTGATGCTTCGCTTCGTGGTGGGAATGGGCCTGCCCTTGTATGAGACTTTGCGCCGTATCAACGACAGCTTCAGCGAATCCAATGAAATGGGAATGTTCGTGACGCTGTTCGTTGCACGCCTCGACCTTAAGACAGGACATATGGATTATTGTAACGCGGGGCATAACCCAATTTTAATTATGCCTCCTGGTGGCGAGCCTTATTTCCTTCATTGCAAGGCCAATATTGCGATGGGGTTGATTGGTGATTTCTCGTACGAGTCGGAGCAAATCGACTTGAGGAAAGGCACCCGCATCATCGCCTATACCGACGGTGTGACTGAGGCTGAAAAAGCTGATATGAGCCAATTTGGCGAGGAACGCCTGCTAGATTGGGCAAAGGGTTTGGTAGAGAAGTTTCCAGAAACGTCTCCCCAAGAAAAAAACATCGTTGAAAGCCTGTATGATTCGGTGAGAGCCTTTGCCGAAGACAATCCACAGAATGACGACATTACCATTGTTTGTTTACAATTGCCTGTAGGGGCAGACCAGAATGCGAGCTGATTAGATAAGAACTATTGCGCTGTCACACAGTGACAACCACTACTTGATAAGAGAAAAAAATGATAAAAAAAAGATTCAATCCGATAACAGACAGAAGCAGCGAAATCATCGCTTTTTTGATGTCATCACCCGATATGCCTAAGGATGACGACTTGCGCTTCAAGATAGAACTCTCCATCGAAGAAGCCGTTGAAAACGTGGTTCAATATGCTTATGAGGGTGGCATTGGCTGGCTTGAGGCTGGCACTAGTTTGGACGATGAGTCTTTGATACTCACTATTGAATTGCGTGATGCAGGTATACCTTTCAACCCGCTAGAAAAGGCCGACCCTGATGTCACTCTGGCAGCCGACGAACGCCCCGTTGGTGGTCTAGGCATCTATCTCTGCAAGAATATGATGGACAGTATCAGTTATCAGTATGAGAAAGGAAACAATGTGTTGGTCATGAAGAAGAGGGTTTAGAGTTGGGCTGTCGTCTTGTAGCAGCCGAAAACAATAAGCTTCCAGCCTCAGAACTACTGAGCTGATAGCTAATGAAGCCTACATTTTGAAGTTTACTTTTGAACAATTACTTATAAATATGATAGTTACCATAAACAAACAAAACGAAAAGACATTGGTGTCGCTTGATGGTCGCATCGACAGCACCAATGCCGAGCAATTCCAGCAAGACATTGCCCCGCTTATGGAAGGTGATAACCCAGACATAGATATCAATTGTGTCGACATGACTTATACCTCTTCGCAGGGACTCCGTTTGTTTCTCTTGTTGCAAAGAAGCGTTATGGCGCGTAAGGGAAAGATGGTGTTGCGCAATATGAACCCACGTGTGAAAGAAGTCTTCGACATCACGGGCTTTTCCAATATCATTACCATCATCTAAGACAGCTGACGCCATGATGCTTGATTTGCATAGTGAGATGATTCTTGATGAGTACCGAGAAAAACTTCCTATTTATGAGAGGTTTAAGACTATTATTCTCAGTTTGTTACGCAATTGTATTGATGAGAATCATATCATCGTTTCAGGGTTGGAAGCTCGTGTCAAGTCTGAGCAAAGCCTTGCTGGAAAACTGGAACTGAAAGGCTATAAATACCACACTTTGGAGGACATCACAGATATTGTTGGTGCGCGTATCATCACTTATTACAGCGATGAGGTCGATATCATATCCGCCTTGGTCGAGAAATTGTTTGAAATTGACTGGGACAATTCCGTCGACAAGCGCAAGATGCTTGAAATCGACCGTTTCGGTTATTTGTCGCTCCACTATGTATGCCGCATTCCCGAGACTCTGTACAAAGACCCCGAAACACCGCAACTCAACCAAATACGTTTTGAGTTGCAGATGCGTAGTACGTTGCAGCATGTTTGGGCCAATATGTACCACGACATTGGTTACAAAAGCGATGTGGAAATTCCTGTTGAATACCAGCGCAATATGATTCGCCTTGCTGGGATGCTGGAACTGGCCGACGAGCAGTTCAGCCATATCCGCAAAGAAATCAACGGCTACCGTCGGACAGTACAGTCGATGGTGGCCAACGGCAACTTCGATGAAGTGCCGCTCAATGGCGACACTTTCCGTAGTTTCCTCAAGTTGAGACCCTTCAAGAAACTTGCCGATAAAATCGCTGCCATCAACCAAGGAGAGGTTTATGAGGACAACCTTATGCCTTATTACAAAATACTGTTGCACATGAATATGAAGACCATAGGTGACATTGTCAGGATGTGCAACGAGTATAGCGAGAGTGCCTATCAATTGGCACTTCTTCAGTTGGCAGGCACGGGACTGGACATCGTAACATATTCGGTGGCTGTCCAAAACCTATGTATCGTTTTCATCCTTAAGAAAGGCTATGGCGAAGCCGGTTTGGTGCGTCTGTTTGACGCACTCTATGGCGAAAACAATTACCATCAGCAACGTGCCAAACGCATCTATGAGCAAGCCCGCAAAATCAATTTAGTATAAAGATAGATTGAGTGAATTTGAATCGCTCAAGACCCAGGCTTATCAAACTATGGCTTAAGTTGATAACAATGTCAACCTCAATAAAGCTTATATTCTTGACTTTATGTAAAAGTTCTTACAGTCAAAACAAATCGGAAATCAAATAAGTAAATGAGCAAATTTAGTTTACATAAAAGACGCGAGACTGCGAGACTACGAAACTACGATACATAGGCTTGTCTCGAAGTCCCGAAGTCCCGTGTCCCGAAGTCAAAGCAAAGGATAATGCAGTTTACTTTTGAACAGTTACTTACAAAAACATAATAAACTTATGAATAATCCATTGGAAACCAGGTTTTTCGACAAGGCAGTTGGGTTTGCTGTTGAAGCCCATCAGGATACCGAGCGTCGTGGCAAAGGTTACCCTTACATCATTCATCCTATGGAGGCCGCCAGTATCGTGGCCACCATTACCAACGACCAAGAAATGTTAGCTGCGGCCGTCTTGCACGACACCGTAGAGGACACAGACGTGACCATTGAACAGATTCGAGAACTCTTTGGCGATAGGGTGGCTGAACTCGTCCGAAATGAAACCGCTCCCTCAGACGATGTTTTGACCTGGCGAGAGAAAAAAACGGCACAAATCAAGCAATTGGCTGGAGCTCCCTACGACAGCAAGGTTGTTGCACTTGGTGACAAACTCTCCAATATGCGTGGAATCGCTTTGGATTACCGCAAGGTCGGTGACAGGGTTTGGAATCTGTTTCATGCCCCGAATGGGAAAGCGGATGTGGAATGGTATTATCGTTCGTTGGGAGAAACCTTGTCGGAATTAAAGGAAGAGCTTGCCTATCAGGAGTTTATTTCTTTGCTTAATGAGGTGTTCGGATAAAAGTTGTTAGCGTATTAATAGGTTTTGGCAGGTTCCTAAATATGTCATTCCGTACGAAAAAAGACCTGAAAACCGTATCCAATAGATTCTTTTCTTTCGCACAGGCCTACGTGGGAATGACATAGAAGACTGACAATCAATACATCAAATACTTCGCTCTAATGGCTTTGAAAGCCTCATGTTCGTTCTTCCATGAAGCACGGATTTCATCAGCGGTTTTGCCATTCTCGATGTCTCGCTGTAATTGCTGGTCGCCTGAAAGTTTCACAAAGTAATTGTTGAAGAAACCTTTGTCTTTCAGTTGCTGGTAAGCCTCAATGAGCCATTCCAAATGCAACTGATTGGCATTGAGCGCGTAATCGTGGGCGAATTCAAGCAAATTCTCACCACGGCAACGCTGGCCTTCAAGCAAGGGTTTTGTGGCCCCGTTTGTGCTTTTGGGCGTGAAGGTGAAACCGCCGCGCATGTCGGGATGGCCGTAAATCTGGAAAGGTGTTTCGGTGCCGCGCCCGATGCTGACGATGCTGCCCTCAAAGAAGCAAAGGGTAGGATAGAGGTATACCGATTCCCAGTTGGGCAGATTGGGTGAAGGCTTCATAGGCAACTCGTATATGGCATAGCGATTGTAATTATGAATAGGTATCACGGTCAGGTCGCAGCGGATACTATTTTTTAGCCAGCCTTCGCCATTCACCATCTTGGCATATTCTCCGATGGTCATGCCATAGACGACTGGCACTTGGTGCATCCCGACAAAGGACTTGTTTTCAGGTTTCAAAACAGGGCCGTCCACATAAAAACCATTTGGGTTCGGACGGTCAAGAACAATGACGGGAATGTTATTTTCGGCAGCAGCTTCCATCACATAGCTCATGGTAGAGATATAGGTGTAGAAACGCACGCCAACATCTTGCAAATCAAATAAGATTACATCGACACCATGCAACATTTCGGGCGTGGGCTTTTTGTTTTTGCCATAAAGCGAGACAATGGGCAAGCCTGTTTTTTCGTCTTTGCTGCTGTTCACTTTTGCACCTGCGTCGGCAGTGCCACGGAAGCCGTGCTCTGGCGTATAGATTTTCCGCACGTCGATGTCCAACGACAGCAAAGTGTCCACCAAATGCGTTTCGCCGATGATGCTGGTTTGGTTGCCGACTATGCCTATTCGCTTGCCTTCAATAAGCGGGAGATAGTCTTCAAGTTGCATGGCGGCACTGACATAGTGGTCTTTATTGATAAAAACGAGAGAAGCATCTTCTTTGATGGGAGTCTGTGTCGCTTCGATGTCTGCTTTTTGAATCTGGGCATGGCATTGCGGAAGCAGAGTACAAAAGAGCAGAGCGATGGCAAAGATTTGTCGTTTCATTTCGGTTTTATTTTTACTTTTGCAAAATTATTGAAAATCCTACAAATGTCGGGCCCAAAATTCATAGCAGATCGAATTTTTTCGCTTTCGAAGGAAAATTTGTCTTCGACGGTGATGCGTTTGGCCGTCACAAGCGTGGCTTTGGCCATCATCGTGATGCTGATAGCGTGGGCAGTAGTGGTGGGGTTCAAGAACCAGATTCGCGACAAGGTGATTGGCTTTGTGGCACCGATTCATGTGCAGTCGTTGGACAAGAACGAGTCGGTGGAGGAGACACCTTTCGTTTTGGATTCGATGATTATCAGCAGGTTAAATGCCATTGAGGGTGTCAGCCATTATCAGCAGGTGGCCAATAAGGCTGGCATGATCAAGACCGACGACGAGATTCAAGGTGTGGTGCTGAAAGGTGTGGACGAGAATTATGATTGGACATATTTCAGCAACTGCCTCGTAGAAGGTGCAACACCTGAGTATCATTCCGGTGAACGTTCCAATGAGGTGCTGGTTTCCAAAGATATTGCCAATAAAATGTTGCTCAATGTAGGTGACGATGTGCGCGTGTGGTTCATCGACAAGGACAATCAAGCAAGAGGACGAAAGTTTACGGTGAAAGGCATTTTCGAAACCGGACTATATGAGTTTGACGAACGCTATGTCTTCGCCGATCTCAACCAAATCCGGAAGTTGAACGGTTGGGAGGACAACGAGGCTGGATTGCTTGAAATCTCTTTGGATAAGGATGCCGATGTGAGCCAAGTCAACGAGAAAATATACTATGCTCTGCCTTCCGAACTAGCATCCTATACTGCCCGTCAGAGCAACCCCCAAATCTTCGACTGGCTCGATTTGCTTGATACCAATGTTTGGCTTATTATGGCCTTGATGCTGCT
Organism: uncultured Bacteroidales bacterium; assembly: GCA_946408345.1. Taxonomy (GTDB): domain Bacteria; phylum Bacteroidota; class Bacteroidia; order Bacteroidales; family F082; genus Limimorpha. The sequence continues at coordinate 15,035 of CAMJRR010000043.1, forward strand.
TGTAGCAGGCATTACGGTCATAAGTATGTTGCTGATTATCATTATTGAACGTACTTCTACAATCGGATTATTGAAAGCTATGGGTGCCAGCAACAAATTCGTACGCGAGGTGTTTTTGCGCCGTTCATTGCGTATTTTACTTATCGGTATGCTGATTGGCAATGTCATTGGATTGGGATTCTGTTTCATTCAGAAATACACCGAGGTCATCAAACTGGATGCCGCCACATATTATCTTTCAGCTGTGCCTATAGAGCTGCATCTCAGCACGGTGGTTCTCATCAACTTGGGCACCTTCCTGCTATGGGTCATGATGCTGCTCATCCCGACTTCGGTCATCAACCGCATCAGTCCCACCAAATCGATTCGGTTTGAATGATTGACTGCTTTGCCATTCACTCGTCAGCCCCTAATGTCCAACAGGAATGACATTGGAGGTCAGACATTCAAAGAAACTATAAACAGTCGATTTCTAGTGTTTTTTCGCTTTTTTTGACCATCGTTCCAATAAAATCCCTATTTTAGCGGCTCAATCAACACAATTATGATGAAAGACTTTACCATTATGCCGCTGAAAGGTTACGGTGAAATACCTTTTGGAATGACGCTCGACGAGGCTGTCAAGTTGCTGAATATGCCTGATTTCTACGAAGAGTTGAGCGATATGGAGGAGACGGGCAACCGCTCCATTTATTACGAATACGATGGTATTCAGACGAATATCTATTTCGAGGGTATCACCAAGTCGGTGGTGGCTTGTTTTGAGACGGAGAATAAGACAGCAATGTTGTACGGCAAGAAGGTGTTTGACCTCAAGAAGGATGATGTCATCAAACTGATGAAAGACAATGGCTTCAATGACTTAGACGAAGGTGATGAGGATGGCGAACAGCGCGTTTCCTTTGAGGATGCCTTGATAGACTTTTTCTTCGATGAGGATGGTATGACTGCAATCAGTTGGGGCGTACTTGTTGATGAACAGGGTGACATTATTTGAATTGTTTCAAGCAGAGATGCAAAGCATTGACTATCGTCGAAATCTCCGATTCGGCGAAGCCAATCTTCGATTTCAACGAAGTTAATGCATAGAATACGCAGAAACCTATCGGATGAAACTGATACAGGTTGACACAAATTGTCGAAAAGTTCTTAAAATCAGCGAATTCTGCGTGCAAACTAATAACTTTATGAGAAGCCCAAATATCCAACCGAAATATGACGCCTTTGTAGCCTATTTTGAGGAGCATATGCCTATAGCTGAGTCGGAGTTACATTACAAAGACCCGTATCAGCTTTTGGTGGCTGTGATTTTGTCGGCGCAATGTACTGACAAACGTGTGAATATGACTACACCTGTCTTGTTCCAACGTTTCCCGACGGCACAAGACATGGCAGAATCTTCGGTAGAAGAGATTTACACCTATATTAAAAGCATTTCCTATCCCAACAATAAGGCAAAGAACCTGTTGGGTATGGCGCAAACATTGGTGCACGATTTCAACGGCATCGTTCCTGATAATTTGGATGATTTGCAAAAATTGCCTGGTGTAGGCCGCAAGACCGCCAACGTGATGATGGCCGTTGCCTTCGGTCAGCCCGCTATGCCGGTGGATACGCATGTGTTTCGTGTGTCAAATCGCATTGGCCTGACCAAGAACTCCAAGAATGTGCTAGAGACGGAAAAGACCTTAGTGGCGCATCTGCCTCAAGCGGTGATTGCGAAGGCGCATCATTGGCTTATCCTTCACGGACGCTATGTCTGCCTTGCCCGCAAACCGAAATGCGAGGAATGCGGGATAAGGACAATTTGTGATTTTTACCAAAATGAACAGAAATAACAACAATAATCATGGAAGAATATTCAGAAAAGTCTCAAAAAAGAGGAATAGGGAAGAAGATCCTCACCACGTTAAGTATCATTATCGTATTGGCTGCTGCGGCTTTTATTTTCTTCAAGTTCTTTTTTGTCTTCGGCACTGGTGTGAAAGCAGGCGAACTCAACTTGTTTGTCTATAAAGGCTACGTGTTCAAGACATACGAAGGCAGGCTCATCCAAGCGGGTTACAATTCCAAGAACAGCAATGCCACCATTCAGTCGAATGAGTTCAATTTCTCGGTGAAGGATAAGAAGGTAGCTGAACAACTGGAACGTTGTGCAGGTAAGATTGTTGAACTGCACTACAAGGAATATCTTGGCACTTTGCCATGGCGTGGCATGACCAAGTATGTGGTTGATAGCGTTTATTCTGTGAGCAAAACAAATGAGCCTACAGAACTGCCAGTGGCAGTGCCGACAGAGGTGTTATAGACTTACTTAATTGCCTCTTGAAACCTCCAGCTTTCCAATCTCCACCTCATTATTCTCGGAAATGATCTCGATCCAAGTGTTGTCTTCGCTGAACCACTTGTATTGTGAGCCGATGCGGAAGATGAAGGTCT
>CAMJRR010000044.1 GCA_946408345.1 uncultured Bacteroidales bacterium
GACTCATAAATCTACCCTTAATCGTGTATTGGATGATAGTTGCGGATTTGAGGATAATTTTGAAATCTCAAAGCTATAATACTATGAAAACAAACTTCTACACCCTGCTTGCGCTGCTGCTGATGGCGGGAGTCACTATGCAAGCCCAGCAATGGGAGCTTGATTTTGGCGACCAGAATGACATCAACCAACATTCGCGCATTGATGCAGGCGTGATTGATGCGGATGGCAATGCCGTCTTGATGGGCCGATTCGGTCGCCGCCGTGATTGGAACACACAACTCATCAAAGTGCATCCTGACGGCAGTTATGAGCGCCGTATTTGTGAGGACTTGCCGAAAATGCTGCTGACGCATGATATGGTTCAGCTTAGCAATGGCAATTATTTCACAGTGGCACAGTTTCAGCCAGACACCACAATGATTAATTATGGAGGCAGTGAGCTTTGGGCGATTGTTTTTGATGACAATCTTGAAATCATAGATACAAAAATATATACCCAGAACTCTTTGGAAAGGATAAGTCGGCCGTGTCTTCTATACGACAATGGTCAGGTGATTGCCTGCGGTTATTATTATGAAAGCTCAAGTAGAGCATTCCCTTATATGTATAGGTTTGACGAAAATGCCGACACCTTGGCGTGCCGCTATGTGGTGCCTAAGTACTACAATGCCAATGATCCAGAGTTTCGACTGCAAGGTTTTATGTGCCATAACATTCTCAAGAATCCGTCGGGAAATGGTTATGTTTTTCTCTGTAATGGGCCTGGAGGTGGAATTGGAACGGCTGTTTATGACAAAGACTTCCAGTATGTGAAAGCATACCGCTATATATTGGGTACTCCTGGTGCGGCTGACATGGACAGCTACGCTTTGGGTGACCGAGGTTATTCCGATTATTTCCTTTCGGAAGACAGGTTGCTGTTTTTTGGAGCAAGAAATCCTTGGAAAGAAGGAGGCGACAAGTATTTGTTGACCCTTGGTGACCTTGACCTCAGTTGGACGGTAGGACCAGGCCAACAGGGCTATAATGTGGACTGTGGCCGAGTTAATCATTATGAAGTGGGTTTCCTTCACGAGGAGGGAAGAAACGAAGAGCCATCGGGATATGGTTGCAAATGCATGGCCACGGTGAACGACACGACCATGTATGGCTGTTACATGACCATGTATTACCCAGGGGATAACAAACAGACAGGCTTGTGCCTTTTCGACCGCGACATGGAAATCCTTGGCGGTCGCTTCTTTGATGAGGACGAATACTATAAGTATTGGCCGCAATTTATCCTTCCTTATCCTGATGGAGGCTGTTTGTTGGTCATGGACGGTGGAGAAGCTTTGTCGCCATACGTGGCCAGCAAAGTGTTGAGGCTGACTCGCGAGGAGATGAACCCCATACCCGCTTCGGTCAAGGAGATGCCTGTGACGGAGATTCAAGGCAAGGCGTATCCTAATCCAGCAAAGGATGTTCTGAACATTGACCTTAGCGAAGTGGGAACCATTGATGGCTGCCGCATCAGCATCACGGATGCCCTTGGCCGTCCTTGCTTGGATAGATTTATCCGTGGCGAGGGGAATGTGCTTACTGTGGGCGTTTCGGGGCTTAAGTCGAGGGTGTATGTTTATAAGGTATATGGTGAGGATGGAGAGGAGATGTTGAAAGGGAAGTGGATAAAAGAATAACCTCATGTCTTCATTCAGAATGAAGAATTGAGTAAGGATAAAGAATGATACAATAACAAATTAATCGAATTAAAAACAAATTAAAAGTAAAAGGAGAACCAAAAGATGAAAAAGCTAGCAATGCTTATTTTTGCATTATTCTGTTTGCAGGCGAGGGCTCAGAATTATGATGCGATTATAAAAAGCGACTCTACCTCGTGGATTATGTACCATCTTGAGCTTGAAACCCGAGAGGAGGGGCATGCTTTTGTGAATAAAAGGGACAGCCTGTTGTATTACGCTCCATACGGATACACCGACTATTATTGTGTCGGTCGCATGAGGGAAGAGGATGGAAGACTGTGGATTGCATTTGACGGAAGCCTTCAAGAGGAAACCCTTTTGGTGGACATGAACTTGGAAGTAGGAGATGAGTTTCTTGTTACGGGTTATCATGTGGCCCATGTAGTGGAGACCAGCCATGAGAATGGCCGCAAAGTCATCGTTTTCGACTACATTTCACCGTATTGGGGTGGCGAGCCATTGAAGTTTATTGAAGGAGTGGGCAGAAACTACACAATCTTTGAGTGGTATGATGACATTGACAAGAACTATCAAAGCTGCAAGTATGACGGAGACGAACTTGTTTATTCAACGAACAATCCGTTGTTTGAGGATTGCAAATACGATAACGCTTCTGTTGGCGAACTTTCAGATGAAAACAAGGTTATGAAAATCTATCCAAATCCGGCTTCAGAGATGATTCACATTGAAGGCATTGAAGCTGTTGAGATACAAGTTTACAACACCCTTGGGCAGGTGGTGAAGACAGTGCGGGGGACGAATGAGATTGATTTGAGTGGTTGGGTGAATGGGGGTTATTTATTGCGCATCACGGATGCGGATGGGGAAGTTTTCACGAATAAGATAACGATACAATGAAAGTGACAAGACTTTACCCCCTGCTTGCGCTCCTGCTGATGGCGGGAGGGGTGACGATGCAAGCGCAAGAACTTAAACCGATTATCGAACACGAGAGCGGTGGATTGTACACCCCCATCTTTCAAAACGCCACGGGTAACGAAATACTCTTTCGTTATTATGAAACTCCTGGCACTTATGGGTCAATCCTCAAGATTGATGATGAAGGTCATTATATTGACACACTGTATTTTTGGCCGAAAGATAAAATAGATGAAGTGGTTTGGGTTCATTCTTTTTCTTTTGACAGGAACGACGAAGGGGAGCCATGTATGTTTTTCCTGACCTATACGAACGACTCTGTTTGCCTGTATCTCGCGACAATTCATGACGACTTTTCAGTCAGCCGCAAGGAATATGGGAAATGGGAATCGATGAATTACTGGGAGCACTCTGGCTCCTGGGCCAGCACCAATGCGGTGTTGAACAAGGATGGGAGCGTCGTGTTCTCCTTCCCGCTTGAGGACCCGACTTCCTTTCCTCTTTCGCTGCGCGTCATGAGATTTGATGTTTCAGGTAATATCTGTGCGGAAACGACGCTTGAAGGGCCTTGTAGCTACTACGCATTTATGATGTCCTCAATAGACTCGGTGGGCTGTAGGGTGATTATGCGATGCCCTGAATCAACCAATGAAGTCATATATGATTGCCTTACCCTCGATGCCGAGTTGAACGTCATTGCCCAGAAGCATAACATCGACAATCTTGCCTATCCCCCCGTTTTGAGTTGTTACTTTCCAGCCAACTTGCGTTATAATCCTATCACGGGCAAAGCCTATTCCATCAACACCTTTACCTGCCCCGCGATGAACGGAAATCCTGCCACTTACGAAGACATATTCATGAGTGCTTTCGACGAGGATTTTAACCAATTCAACTATACTTGGGGCATTCACACGGAAGACAGAAGTTTCGCCGCTCAATACCTTGATGGGTCAATAGGCTTTGGGCCTGAGGGCGATGTGTATATGATAGGTACGATGGATCCATTAATCCCCCACGGGTCTATTGGCAGAAACCTCTATATAGTTCAATTTGATGAGAACCTGAACAAAATAGGCGAGATATACCATCAATTTGACGAAGTCGGGAAGATGATCGGAAGGATACCAACAGGAATTTGTGCAAACACAAACGATTGTGTGTTTAGCGTGGATCATCTCGATTATGATAACATCACGGGATGGGATGCGGTTTTCAAGGTGCCAAAGGAGGCTTTTGACAACATTGAGGAAGCCCACGACTGTGGCCTGAAGGTGGCAATTGCCTATCCCAATCCGGGGAAGGATGTGCTGAACATCCGCACTGGATTGCAAAACGCCCAAGTTGAAATCTACGACTTGTCAGGCAAACTCATTCACAAACAACAAATCACCGACAATATCACCCCAATAACTACCACCTCTTGGCCTTCAGGCACCTACATTTGGAAAGTCATCGCCAACGGCAAAGAAGCCGAAAGTGGCAAATGGATAAAACAATGATACTATGAAAAAACAACTACTAATAATCATCATTCTCGCTTGCTCGATAATATGCGGAGCACAAACCCCATGGAATGGTACCATAGCGGAATCTTACGATGGAGGTGACGGCACATCTGCAAATCCTTATCAGATTGCCACTGCCGAACAGCTTGCTTTGCTCGCTCAACAAACCAACGAAGGCACAGGTGGCGATGCGTATTACATTATGACAAGCGACATCTGCCTAAATGCAAATTTGAATGTGAATCCGCTCAACTGGATTCCTATAGGCCAGCTTGTCAATGGAACACCTTCATTCTTCACCGGGCATTTCGATGGCAACAATAAAACGGTGTCGGGATTGTATTACAACAATCCGGATGATGACGAAGTGGTCGGATTGTTCGGCTGTACTTATGACGCTGAAATTTACGATATAAACCTCTCCAATTGCAGCCTGTCAGGCTCAAAATATGTCGGCGCTCTGGTAGGTCGAGCCGGATTCACAAACATCTCAGGTTGTGATATCGACCATGTCACAGTCAATTGTGAAGTCAGGTCGGCAGGTGGATTGGTGGGCTTTTTCGGTTTGCCTTATGGCGTTTATGAAGATGCCACCGAAACCTATCTCATCATAGATTGCCACGCTCATCAAGGGGTAATGGTGTTTGGCAGACTTGCTGGTGGCTTGGTGGGTGAGATATCCGAGTATCTTCTTGGAGGTCCATCAGTTCCCAGTGTGGTGTCGAATTGCTCAAGTGAGGCGCTTGTGGAGGGCTCTTCGTCTGTTGGCGGTATTGCAGGCTCATTCCGCAATGGTAAAATTGACCATTGTATCTGTTGGAACGAGGTGCATAGTAGTGAATGGGCTGGCGGAATGGTTGGCTGTGGTATTGCGCTTAACGTTTACAACTGCGTTAATTGCACCTATGCAGTTGCCAGTATGTTTTGCGGAGGCATGGTAGGATATCTGTATGGTGGAAATTTGGCGCATTGCGAGAATTATGGACAAATCGAAGGCAATGGTGTCGTTTCCACAATCGGAGGTATGGTTGGCAAATACCTTCCCGATCCGCTACTCGTAGGTACCGATTGCGAATACACTATTCGCGATTGCCACAACCATGGCAATGTTGCTTACTCCAGTAATTATGCAGGTGGTATTATCGGACATATAGAAGGTTCCGCAACCGAGCGCTTGGTTGTTGTCGATTGCAGCAATAACGGCAGATTGCATCATCACTCTAGTTATGCCGGTGGCATTATCGGTTACAACCATAGCTTTGTCATGAGCTTGCTTAATGTTTACAATACAGGCGATGTCGGAGCCGAATTTATTGTAGGCGGCATATTGGGTATAGCAAACCATAATACTATAGTTGTTATGAATGCCTACAACACAGGCGAACTGACTCATGAAATTGATAATTATGTTTGTCCAATGGGATCCATTGTCGGCAAAGCCTCCGAAGTCACACAATTCAGCAGTTGCTATTGGTTATCGAGTAACGATTACGGCAGCAACGGACAAGGTCCCCAGCTCGAGTCATCGTGTGCCTTCAATCCCACAGCTTCACCATCTGTTTGGCAGCTCGAAACCCCGATGCACAACACCACCGATTTGCTTGCCGCCCTAAACGACGGTGCCGCTCAAATCGAAATTGAATTCCCCTCGCTCGACGAAGTGTGTCGCTGGCGTGAAGACGACGAGTTCAACAATGGCGGATTCCCAATCTTTGGACATCAATACACAACTATTGAAGAAAAAGAAACAAAACATTTTTCATCTGCTTATCCTAACCCCGGCAAAAACGTTCTGAACATCAGAACGGGATTGAAGGATGCGCGGGTGGAGGTGTATGATGTGAGTGGGAGGATGGTTTATGGGCAAGAGATTACCGACAACATCACTGTTATAAATACGACCTCTTGGCCTTCTGGGACCTATATCTGGAAGGTGATGTCAAATGGCAAGGAAGTTGAAAGTGGGAAATGGATTAAGGAATAAAAACAACCCAAATTTAGCTCTCATATTTTATAGCTGTGCGGAGTTGGTGCCTCCGCACAGCATTTTATTTCCCTTCTTTCATCCCATCATTCCCACCCCGAGTCCTCCGAGAAAAATTTTCCTCGGGTATTTCTATTTTTCCTATTTTTGCATTGGCATATTAAAAACAAACTGATTGTCAACAATGCAAAAACACACTCATATAATTTCATTCATCCTTCTTGCACTGTCACTCCTCCTCAGCTGCACCCACTCCGTGCCACCTCAGGAAGACTTCCTCTATGAAATAGAGCTGCTCTACCAACCGCACCCCGACAGCGCAATGCGAATCCTCGACACGCTCAACGTATCAGTGCTTTCCGAAAAAGAACGTGCGCATTACTGCCTGCTGAAAGCCCGAACAAACCAGATATCGCTGAAGTTCAACGCCGAAACCGACTCGCTCCTTAACGAGGCAGAAGGCTATTTCGCCAACAGCAAGGAATACTATTTTGCGGCACAAACCTACTGGACACAGGCTCTTGAAGCAGGTCTTACCGGGAAATCGCCCCATGTGCTGCTCGACTACAAACAAAAAGCCATGCAAAGCATAGAAAAGTGCAAAAGTGTGGACAAACGCATCAATCCCGACAACATCGAAAACCTGAAACACAACATCTACTTCCGTTTAGGACTGCAGTATTGCGACGCTAAACATTATCGCGAAGGCATTGAGTGCCTGCGTAAAGCGGAACGTTTTTTCAACAACACAGACAGCTATAACTACCACACGTTGACAACTCTTACGATGGGACTAGCTTTTCTGAGATGTCACGAGCCCGACAGTTGTTTGTGTTATTACGACAAAGCACTGATATCGGCTGAAAAAACAGGCGACAAGGCGATGATAGCCCAATACTATCAGATGGCTCCACAATATTACCTCTATCGTTACGACAAAGGCCTCTACAACGACAAAACCGACGGTATCGCACTGTTAAGAAAAGCCATCTCTTTAGACAAACAATGCCTTGTATTGCTGGAAGGAACCAACGACAAACATCGGAAAAAGCTTTATAGTGACGCCGCTTATTACGACTTGACCCAAGCCTATTATAAGCTCGGCGTATATGACTCCACAATATTCTATGGCACCAAAATCACATCCAATCCCGATGCTTGCTTCTATCTTTTCAAGTCGTACAATGCCATTGGCGACCACGAAAACGCAATGGTATATGCCGAGAAATACATGAACAAGATGCAAAAGGTCGACAACACCCAGCTTGCCGTCGATGAGGTGAAGGAGGAATACGACCTGCAGATGCAGCAACAGCAGCTTGAAAGCGAGCATCATGTGAAACGTTTGCGCCTGTATCTGCTTATCGCCATTCTCGTCATCGCATTACTTGTGCTTTGGTTTTTCGTGTCGCGATACCGCAAAAACAAGGAAATCGAGGTACTGGAGATTAAAAACTCCCAGCGTCAGACGCTCACTCAAAGTGTCGCCACAATCTACAAGAGCAAACGCGACGATCGGTTGCAGCAAATCATCAAACAATTCAACAATGTTTATCCTGAGGCCTTGAAGGAGCTAAGCGCAACCTGTCCAGAGCTCAACGACACCGAGCAAAAAATCATAGTTCTGTCATTCCTCGGTTTCCGCATCAAAGAAGAATCCGATTTGCTCGGATTGAGCGAAAACACCGTCCGCCAGTACCGCTCCAACGCCAACAAAAAGGCTGGTTCCGACCCTATTTCCGACATAATCTGACATATAAAACATATATAAGCCACTATTGTAATCCATTGTGTTACAATTTGTTATAAAATATATATGCCTGTAAAATGTATATTCGAACCCCATTCTTGCTTTTTTGATGTTTTTTTGTTATAATTTTGAAATCGGAAATCAATTTAAAATTTACCGATATGAAAACATCTATTAAAACAATGTGCCTCTGCCTCGCATTTTTCGGCATGGCATTCTTCGCAAAAGCGCAAAACAACCTTACCATCGCTCCTGACACCCTGTGGTTCGAACCAACGCCAACGGGAGACATTCCAGAGTTCGTCATCACCAACGAAACTGCCAACGACGTAATCATCGAAGACATCATTCCAGAAGATAATGGATTTGTAATTGAGGGCATCGACTTGTCTTACACCCTTCCTGCAGGACAATCGGTGACCGTGACGGTGGTTTTTATGCCAGCTCCCGGCAAAAACGATTACCTTGATTATGATCTGCTAATCATGACTTCAATTGGTGAGTACCATGTTACCGCAATGCTTCATAAAACCATTATTGATTATGGTTTGGTTATCGTTGGCTCACCTTATCAATATGTGGAGGACGAAAACGGTGCTGGAGGTTGTCTGCAAAACCGCTATTTCGGTTCGCAAATCCCCGTTGAAATATATTCCGCCACCGAAGTGGGCACTGATTATCTTAACATTGTACCCGATTGGCCATTGCCATACACACTGAATCCTGCCGATTGGTTCACCTTCATGTTTTACGCCAAAAATCCTGTAAAAGATAGGGTGATAACATCAGTGATTGTCGATTCCAGCGACGGACAACGTGAGTTTGTGGTCACCATAAGCGATGAATTGCTATCTGTTACAGAAATTGGCAATAAATCAATCAGCCTTTATCCCAATCCTGCCAATGATTTTGTTAGGATTGAAGGTGCTGAAGCCGCTGAAGTTCAAATCTTCAACACCCTCGGCCAGTCAGTGAAAACCTTCTACAACACCAACAATCTCAGCATAAGCGATTTCCCCGAAGGAGTCTATCTATTGCGTATCACCTCAACCGATGGGAATACCTTTACCAATCGTTTGATAATCAGATAAATTTAGCTCTCATACGACTCGCTCACTATGGCTCTTGCAAGGCTTCATTTTTAAAGCAAATACTATGCGCAAATACTTTAGTTTTCTCATTCTTATAGTGTTCGTTCACATTTCTTGCGATTTGTTTGCCCAAAGAAAAACAGAAATCATGGGGCGGGTTTTGGATTCTATTGATAAAAAGGGGATTCCATTTGCCTCAATCCGATTGCTCGATACTGTTGGAAACCTGCAAAACGGCACCATGTCCGACACCACAGGTTTTTTCAAAATGGCAAAAGTACCAAGAAACACTTATATTTTAGAAGTATCTTGTTTGGGCTATAAAACGAAAAAACTTCATATCAATGCTAATGAAAGCCAGGTCTATTACAAAATAAATCTTGTCGTCAACACAAAAATGCTTGAAGAAGCTGTCGTTACTGGCGAAAGAATCACTATGCGAGAGGAAATCGACAAAATGGCATATAAAATCGACGATTTCACTTTGCACAACTCAACCACCGCACTTGAAGCTTTGAAAATAATTCCGAGTGTTACGGTCAAAACGTCTGACGAAACGATAAAAGTGAACGGCAGCAGCAATGTTTTGGTTCTTGTCGATGGAGCCTATAGTACAAGAAGTCTCAGCTCGATAACCCCCGAAGACATCGAGAGCATTGAGATCATTTCAAACCCTTCTGTGGAATACGACTCAGATGTTGCCAACGTTGTGAATATCGTTATGAAAGAGGAGCGTAAAAAAGGCCTGCGTGTCGTCGCTTCAGTTAAGGCGACTTATCCCGATCAACATGATAACGTTAGGATTGCCGCCGATTTCGAATTTTCAAAATTCCGACTTTTTACCGATTATCAATTTACTAGATTTGTTCTTCAACCGATAATGTTTGTCTTCGACAGCACTTATTATAAGACTTGGGATGAAGACAACATTTATGAAACTTCATCTTCAAGGGAATTCCTGAAATCGCCGCCTCATCTGACACACAAAGTCAAATATGGTTTCAATTATCGCATCAGCAAAAACGATTTTCTTAATTTCACAGGCAGTTATTCTTTTAACAAATCGGAGTCGTCATTCAATTCGTTTTCATTATATCAAATAAACGGCGACACGATTTACAACCAAACTGAGAACGATTTCGCCAAGTCTGAAACGCCAGAGCAGAATTACACTTTGTTTTACCGACACAGATTTGACGACAAAGGACATGAAATTTCTTTGAACACCAACCTTTACATGATGAAACGCAACGGTTGGAACACATTCAATTCCACATTCGCATATCCCGATGAAAGCGTGGAGGCCGTGAATATGTCACGCATCTTATACAACAAACAGACAACCTTCAATGCAAAACTGAAATACGATTTGCCGATTACTGAAAAACTTAAAACATCGATCGGATTCCAAAGTTTCTATCGGACAATAAACTACAGTTATGACGACAGTCTGCATAAGCAATACTTCGATTATAACGACACTCGAATTGCAGGTTTTGCCCAGTTTTCATACAGTTTTAACGAGAAACTCTCTGTAATGGCAGGTTTGCGTTGTGAAAACCTGAAATTCAACATCTACGATACTTTAGATTGCAATCAGTTAAACTGGCTGCCGAGTGCTTCGGCTTTGTACAAATTCAACAAAAACAATTCTATCAGATTGAATTACAAAACATTGCTGACATATCCTTCGTATCATTTCCTAACTCCGTTTGTATACACCGATACTGATTCTTTGATGTATTCGGCAGGAAATCCTGAGCTTTTGCCAACAAAAACACAGAACATTGCGCTTCAATACGCCTATAGAAAAAGCATGACGAATATTATTGTTGGACCATATTTTGCATTTCAAAATGGCATAATTGGCGAGACACGGCAGATTGACGGCTCTATTACCAATGTGAAATATGGTAATATTGCAAACTCAAAAAAGATAGGTGGAAGAGTCGGAGCCACAATGTTAATCGGCGGTTTTCTGGTACCGATGTTTGATTTCGATTTTGGTTATGTTTCCTTTGATGACAATAGTTTTGACGGATGGGAATACAGCATCGATGCTGGATTGGAGATGGAATTGCCATGGGATATTACTCTGGAGGCATATATGAGTTACTCGGGTATGCGCCGTGTTTACAATGGCTACAGCTATGAAACTCCTCTAATCGATGAAATATCAATAAGCAAAGACTTCTCCAACAATTTGATGGTTCAGGTGTCTGTTGATAATGTATTTTTATCTTTCAGAGACAAAGAAATCCGAAATGGTTTTGATTATTATGAAAAAACATGGAGCGAAACACGATTTCCAACAGTCAGTCTTTTCATAAGATACGTTTTCACAGCCGGCAGTAGAAAAATCACCCACCACGAGGATCTCGAATCTTTAATGGAAAACGAAGAAAATGTGGAGAATAGAAAGTAACGAATTTAACTCTCATTTTAATTTCCCCAATTTCCCCTAAATCCCCAAATCCCTCCTGTGGGGAAAATCATTTTTAGAACCGCGGCATGAAGGTTTCTACTCATCACCTTGTTCCGTTTAGCCGCTTTTCAAATGTTTCGTCTTTTGGGTCCTGTTTCTACACAATGTTCTCGTTCCAATTGTGAGTGTGTAGGCGGGAAATAGGTGTTCGCTTCCGCGCTGCCTTAAAAGCCTTTTTGCCCCCTGCAAGGGCTTCGCGAGCTGGTCTAAAAAAAATCTCCACCTTTCGCTTCTCTTCAGGTAGTATTTTTTTTGCCCAGCCCTTGCATGGGGAACCACGCTCAGTGTTAACGGCACAATTGAAAGTCCCTGGGGCGCAAGCTAAAGCTCTCGCCCCTCACCCGCTACCATGTTCCGTGGTAAATTGAACGCACTTCAAAAAGGCTTTTAGGCGGCAGCTTGGTCGCTCGCTCGGGGCTGCCTCTCGGCGGGGTTCACTGATAATTCAAACGTCTCTGCTCCTTTGAATGCAACTGCACAATTCAATGTCCCTGCATCCAAAATCCCGCCGCCAGCCCCTTGTGTTAAAGCGCGCCGCCCAGCGGGGTGGCAGGCTCGTCTTTTTTCCGGCGATTAAATAATGCTACTGCAAATTCAATTGTTTTCATCTTCGTTGAGCGTCACTGCACAATTCAAAGGCGCAGCGCCGTTAAAAAAGCCAAGCTTTCAGCTGGGGGCACTCAGCTATCGCCTCCGTGCCACCTCCCAGCTGCTGCCACCCCGCACGCGCGTCGCGCGCATCCCCCAGAAAAAACGTCTCCACCTCCGTTCCGCCGTTTTTCTGGGGGCGCCTCATTGTCATTCGGCGGCGTGCGCAAAGCGACCTCACTTGAGCTGCGTCCGGTCATTTCATTTCCCTCCCTTGCCCAGACCCACATGTTTTTTGGCGGCTGCTTCTTTTGATGGTTTCTGAGTAAATCCCGAGGTCTCTTAGTTCTCTGAGTGCTCCGAGTCTTTTGGTCTCTGGGCAATTCGGTGTTTATGGCATCATTGAACAGCGCAGCATCAGTATAGCGGCAGCCGTATCCCAATGGGAACCCTCGGCTGACGCTACACTCATGCTGCTTCCGGGCAACACAATGCGTCTCTTTTTGGTTCTCGGCTTCGTTTAATGCTTACGGCACAAAGTCAAAATCTTTCGTTCCGTTCATCGTCTAACTCCGCTCCGCTCCGTTAGACGCTTCTCTTCACTCAAGAATTTGCCGACAATGTTGCGTCCCCACCCAACCCGCCCTTTTAGGTGTGGCTTCTTTTTGAAAATATCAATAAAATAAAGCGTTTCCAATCCTTTTAGTGTTTCCTTTTTGATTCTGAAAAACATCTCGTTTTCGTCTTTTATTGATTGCCGCTGCATCAGCATATCGACAGCCGTATCCCAGTGGGAACCCCTCGGCTGACGACATGCTCATGCCGCTTCCGGGCAACTCAACGCATCTCTTTTTTGGTTCACGGCTTCGATTGATAGTTTCTGCTCAAAAGGCAAAAGCTTGATGATTGCCGTCTCCCAAAGGGAACCCTCGGCAACCATCAAGCCTTTGCCAACAGTGTGTAGTCCCACCCAACCCGCCCTTTTAGGTGACTTCTCCTTTTTTGATTCCTGATTAAAACCGAGGTCTCTTTATTCTCTGAGTGCTCCGATCTGCGAAATCCTGCGAGTGTCAACGAGCCTAAATCCCTTGTGGAAGAACTGTGGAAGTCCAAATCCGTGTTATCTGTGAAATCTGCGAGAAAAAAATGATGGTGATTCAAAAATTCAAAAAAAAGGTGCAAAATTAGCCCTGATTGCCTAGTCCGTCAAGGTCAAGCCCTTCGGGTTTTTGGAAAAAAATCTCCACCCCTCTGGGGTAGTATTTTTTTGCAAAAAACCTTGACTGCCGTCGGCTATCATGGCTGGCAAAAAAAAGCATCTTTTTTTTATTTTTTTGTTTTGTTGTTTGTTTCGGTGAAAAATTTTAATACTGCTGTCGCCCGATTTTCCTGACCGACCAACTGGAAATCGAGAGCAAAACATTGAAATCGAAAGCACCACAATCAACCGACTCATTCCATACAGTAATTTTTATTAAACTTGCCTCCTAATCACTTTTATTAACCCTAAAATTATAAAGATTATGGCAAAAAACAAAATCAAAAACAGCGACTGTCCCGGTGATGACACCATCGGCAAGGTCATCAACTTCATCTCCAAGACAGACCAGGAGAAAATCAAAATCGCCAAAGCGTTTCTCTATCCGCTCATCCGGCTGCTCAACATCGGTTTGAAGTATGTGGCCAAGAAAAAGACTCCTTACAAGTATGCCGTCACTGAGATGGTGCGTCATGCTCTCTCAAGCACAGGCGAAGCCCATGAGTACTTCATCGACTTCTCCAAAATCATCCTCTCACGAGGCAATCTCACAGCTCCGCAGGTCGAAGATGTAAGGTTTACCGGTGGTAAGTGCTCCATCCAGATAAGCGACAACTCCGGCGAGGGTGATGCCAAGCCGGACGACATCTCCATGCTCCTTTTCTACAACGTCACGAAACTGGAGTTCATTTGCTACCTGCAGGGAGGCACACGCTCAACCGCTTCGCAACAATACGACATCCCCGAGCATTGGGCAGGTGATGTGGTTCATGCCTACATCACCATGAAGTCAGCCGACGGCAAACTTGTCTCCGACTCCCAGTATCTCGGCGACTACATCGCCAACTAACCTACTGGAAATCGAGAGCAAAACCCCGAAATCGAAAGCACTGAAAACCGATGTGTCAAAACACGTCGGTTTTTTCTTTATACTTGCATCATCCTTGGTTTAAGGGGAGTTCTGCGGAAGCCATACCGAAAACTACCCTCTCCCTACCAACTCCCTACCAAGGCCGTATAAAACAATATTTATTAACCCTTAAAAAACAATTTAAAGTTATGGGAACAATCAAACAAGGAATCCTCGGAGGTTTCTCCGGTAAAGTAGGAACCGTCATCGGTTCAAGTTGGAAGGGCATCAGCTACATGCGTGGTCAGGCTCAGCATGTCAAAAACCCTCGTTCATCGGGTCAAGTCAATCAGCGCAGCAAATTCAATCTCGTGTTGAACTTCCTGCAGCCTAACGTCCCTTACATCCGCATCGGATATAAGAGTCTGGCTGCCAAGCAGACCGAATTCAACGCTGCCATGTCGTATCTCCTGAAGAATGCCGTCACCGGCAGCTCTCCCGACTACGCTTTGGACTACACCAAGGTGCTGGTCTCTCAGGGCGGCCTCACTCAGGTCACTGAAGCTGCAGCTTCATGGGTCGCTGCCCAGAATAAGCTCACATTCAGCTGGACTGACAACAGTGGCGTAGGCAACGCCCTCGCAACTGACAAGGCAATGCCGTTCATCTACAACAAGACAAAAAACGAGACCATCTACAACACTGCAGGTGCTACTCGTACAACCCACACCATGGACGTAACTGTCCCTAACAACTGGGAAGGTGACAAAGTTGAGGTTTACCTCGGCATGGTGTCTGAGGATGGTGCATTGGTTGCTGATTCTCTCTACCTTGGTGAGAAGACATTGAGCGCAGCTTAATCATTAAATCCGCTGTACCATGGGAACGATTAAACAAGGCATTCTCGGTGGGTTCAACGGTAAAGTCGGCACAGTAGTCGGCTCATCCTGGAAAGGAATCACCTACATGCGTGGGCAAGCCCAGCATGTGAAGAACCCTCGCACAGCGGGGCAAGTTTATAGCCGGACAGCCTTCAAGGCTGTCTCGGCTGCTTTAAGCCCCATCGCGTCAACGCTCCGCTTGACTTTTGCCAAGAGCGCAGGGAAGATGTCGGCTTTCAATAAAGCCGTCTCGGAAAACTACAAAGCCGCAGTGGTCAATCAGGATGGGACTCCAGTTGTTGACTACTCAAAGCTAATCCTGTCAAAAGGAAATATCAAGCCGTTTGCCAATCTTTATATCGATGACATGAGTCAAAACGGCAATTATTATATTTACACCATGATGGATGGAACACAATATCCCGAATATGAAGGCCTCATCTTTTTCATTTACGACATCGAAGATGACAAATGGCAGGCTGGGGTTATCAAGCAGCACTACGATGTAGGTGAAAGTCTTATATTCCGTGGCGGCATGCCATTGCTTGCTACCAAACAATATCTCGGCTTCGCCTGTGTCTATGACCCCGCCACTGGCCAAGTGTCCAATCCAATCGAAAACGTGGAGGCTATGGGAGGATAACACAAAAAACAGTATAAAGATTATGAATTATGGGAACAATTAAACAAGGAATTTTGGGAGGCTTTTCTGGTAAAGTTGGCACCGTTGTCGGTGCCTCTTGGAAAGGCAAAGCTTATATGAGAGGTATGCCACAGCATTATACCACTCAAGCCACTTGGGGCACGCTCTTTTGCCAAAGAGCGCTGAGCGCCATCATCGAGGTTCTTCGCCCAATAGCTTCAACTTTACGATTGACTTTTGGTGATTACGATCACGGCATGTCCACGTTCAATAAAGCTGTCAAAATCAACTATCCTGGAGCCATCGAAAACCACGATGGAGAGCCAGTAGTTATCTACAAAAAACTTCAGCTTTCAAAAGGCTTTCTCCAGTGTTTCGATATGTTTGTTATCGATGACCCGGGAGAGGATGGAAATTGGTATGTTGGAGCAATCCAGTATAACAACGCTCAAGTCGAGTTTCCTGGCTTCATTTTTATCCTTTACGATAAAAATTCCGACACCTGGTTCACTCACGTCTATGACAAACCTTTCGTCACAGGAACTTCAATCACCATGCAGGGATTTCCGATTGATAGCAGCAAAGATCTCTTGGGCTGGGCATTTGTCTATGACAAAGCTCTTGGTCAAGTATCAAACGCCTGCTTGGATTTCCACAGCATGCGAATCAACGAAGAAGATGATTAAAACTATTAAGTATTAACAATTAAAACATTAAAGATTATGGGAACTATTAAACAAGGCGTTTTAGGAGGCTTCTCCGGCAAGGTCGGCACCGTCATCGGTGCCAGCTGGAAAGGCACCGCCTACATGCGAGGCCAAGCCACTCATGTCAAAAACCCTCGCACTGCTGCGCAGATTGCTCAGCGCACAAAGATGGAGTTTGCACGAAATTTCCTGCAGCCAGCTGCAGAGTTCATTAACATCGGCTTCAAAGACGTTGCCAAACACCAGTCACCACTCAACTATGCAGCATCTCAAATGATGCGCAATGCCATCACAGGCGACTATCCTGATTATTCGCCAATCTACTCGAAGCTGAAATGGTCACACGGTCTGCTCACGCAGCCTATTGTAGAAACCGTTTATGCCAACTACAACGGCATCGATTTCTTGTGGCAGGACAATTCAGGGCAGGGGAATGCCAAAGCCGACGACATCTCAATGGTTGTCGTATGCAACGCAGAAAAGAAAGAAGTTAGATGCTTCATGAACGGCTTCACCCGCGCAACCCAGAGCACACATTGTGAATTCCCTGAAGAATGGGTAGGCGACCACATTCACGTTTACATCACCATGCGCTCCGCCGACGGCAAACTCATCTCAAACTCCCACTATTGTGGAGAGTTCTTACTCGAATAATAGATTATCTATTAAAAAATTTACGCTACTTTAAACATCAAAACCGCTCCTCGAAAGGGGCGGTTTTTGTATCATTTAAGCTTCCTTTGAATATTTCATTTAGTACACTTTTAGTACACCTTGGGAATGAAAAAACCTCTGTAAATCGTTGATTTACAGAGGTTTAACTCTCATTCTGAGTACCCAGGGCCGGGATCGAACCGGCACGAGTGTTACCTCATCGGTTTTTGAGACCGACGCG
>CAMJRR010000045.1 GCA_946408345.1 uncultured Bacteroidales bacterium
TGGGGTGCAAGCGGTCGCCCGTTCGAGTCGGGCCACTCCGACGGAAAGCAGCAGAGTTGACTCTGCTGCTTTTTTTGTGCGGTTTTCTTACGCCTAATCTGCACAAAAAAGTCGTGGCCACCATTGTTGGCAGCCAC
Organism: uncultured Bacteroidales bacterium; assembly: GCA_946408345.1. Classification (GTDB taxonomy): domain Bacteria; phylum Bacteroidota; class Bacteroidia; order Bacteroidales; family F082; genus Limimorpha. Next base: position 138 of record CAMJRR010000045.1, read on the forward strand.
GACTGTTCGAATGAAATAACTGATGATTATTCCACAATCAATTTGCCGTAATAGACATTGCCTTGGTCATCAGTAGCTCTGATGGTGTAGGTACCAGGTGCCATCTCCGAATGGAATGGCATTTCGATGGTCCCTTCGTATTCACCGCTCCAAATAAGAGCACCAACGACATTGAATACTTCGACCTTTGTGGATTCGAAGGCATTGGGCAATTGAATCGTGACCATACTGCCTCTTTCGACAGGATTCGGATACACGCTCAACAGCTTTTCATCCACAACATTCTTACTACCTGAGACAATACCGCTGAGAGTGAGGGTATTGCTTATGCCCGTGGTAGCAGCATTGAGGGTGCCGTTGTAAGTTCCAGCACTCAAACCGCTCTTCAAGCGGACATAGACGTTGGCCTTCAAGAACTCGGCTCCCGTTGACGGAGGCGTCACAGGTGTCTCATCGTAAGTCAGCGTGAAGTCGTCCACGTTCAGGTAGAACTGGTCAGTGCAGTTGAAGTGACGAATGGCAATGTAGCCAGTCTGGCCGGCATAGGCACTCAGGTCGACGGTGTACTGACCCCATGAGCCTTGCGTCTTCATGTCTTTGGCCGTGAGCGTCCACTCGCCCAGCTTGACGAAGCTGCTCGTGTTGGTGTTGCTGCCAGTGCTCACGTAGATGCCGAAGTGCTCGGCGGCATAGTTGGCATCCTGGGCGCAGGCGTACATCGAGAAGGTACCACCCAAGGTGACTTGCGGCGAAACCAACCAGTTGTCGGGCGTCAGTGCCGTTGTCGTGGCCTTGTTGTAGCTCTCTGACGACATCATGTCGCTACCACCATGGGCCGAGATATTGTAGCCGCTCATCAGCGCGCTAGCCAATTGCCAGTTGTAGCCGTCGCCGTCCTTGTCGATGGTGGTCCAGCCGTCCGTAGTGCCCTCAAAGCCCCAAGTCTGCGTGCCTCTCGACCCGCTGCGGCTACCCGTCAATGTGAGGGTGGTGCCGTAGGTGCCGTTCAGGCTGCTGCTGATCTCATAGCCGCTCGGGGCGGTCAGCGTGATGTCGCTGCTCAGGTCGGCGCCAATGACAGCGAAGGTCTGCTTGGCCGACGGGCCGTTGCCCACCGTGTAGGTGAAGCCACTCAAGTTCTTCGGAGCCACGACCAGCACCTCTGTGCTACCCGTAGTGGCACCGCCAGCCATGGTCAATAGGATTTGGTTGTTGCTGGTCACGTAGCTGCCGCTATAGCTACTCGGCGAGGCAGGGTTGTAGTTGGTGTTGTCGTTATAGATACGAAGGGCACGGTTGGCAGATGTACTGTAGACATAGAACTTCGGCGAGTTGGAGCTGCTGCTCACGTAGCTACCCGTGTTGTCGTCCATGCCGATGACAAGGTTGCTTGTGCCGTTATAGGTGAACGGAGTGCTCAGCGTGATGGTGGTCCAGCCAGAGGCGTTGAAAGTGACATTGCCGCTGTAGACCTTGTCGCTTGACGAGAGGGTCTCCCAACCGGTCTTGCTCGTGAAGGCGGTCTTTGTGGTGTGCTTCAGATAGAGGTCAACATTACGCGTCGTCGACTTGGAGTTGCCCACCTTGAAGCTGATGGCGGTGATGGTGCCAGCCTGGCCAATCTCAGCGGCGGTGTAGATCTGCTCCGTCAACGAGTAGTTGTAGTAGGCGTAGGTGGGCAGGTAAGCATTCGTACTACTGCCACTGCCGATGGTAATCTCACCTCCGCTGCCCGTACCACTATTACCGTTAGGCTTGATGACAGCCACCACAGTGACGTTATAGGCAGGCATGGTGAACTTATTGTTGCTTACTGTGACGGTGGTGTTCACATCGCCAGTCTTGTAGACAACCCAAGTATAGAAGGTACATCCGCTGTTGGGCGTGACGGTCAGCGTGACGGTCTCACCTGAAGCAGCCGTGCTCTTGTTGGCAGTGACGGTGCCGTTGGGCACTTCGGCAACAGTGACATCATAATAGGTGGTCACTTGCTGCTGCGTGAAGTTGGCCACATAGGATGCTGCGCCAGTAACGGTGAAGCTGTAGGTGGCATTGGTGCTCACCTGCGTGCCGTTCTTTGTCCAGTTGGTGAAGGTGTAGCCGCTGTTAGCCGTAGCAGTCAAAGTAGCAGTGCTACCGTAATTATAGGTACCTGCGCCTGTGACGGTGCCGCCTGCGGTCGGGTTGGCCGTAGCGGTGACGGCATAACTGTTCTGCGTGAAAACGGCAACGTAGGCTGCATTGGCAGTGGCTGTGAAGCTGTAGGTGGCGTTCGTGCTCACCTGCGTACCGTTCTTCGTCCACTTGCTGAAGGTGTAGCCCGTGTTGGCCGTGGCGGTCAGGGTGACGGTGCTGCCTTCGTCGTAGGTGCCCGCGCCCGTGACAGTGCCGCCCGCAGTCGGGTTGGCCGTGACCGTGATGGTGTAGGTGTTGACTTGCGGCGTGCCACCTGCAGCGTTCATGCTGAACATAATCTGGTCATTGGAAGTGACATAACTACCGCTATAGCTGCTCGGCGAAGCAGGATTATAGTTGGTATTGTCGTTGTAGATGCGCAAGGCGCGGTTAGCACTGGTGCTATAGACATAGAACTTCGGCGAGTTGGAGCTGCTACTCACGTAGCTGCCCGTGTTGTCGTCCATGCCGACGATGAGGTTGCTCGTGCCGTTGTACACGAACGGGGTGCTCAGCGTGATGGTGGTCCAGCCAGAGGCATTGAAGGTGACGTTGCCGCTGAAGACCTTGTCACTTGACGAAAGAGCCTCCCAGCCTGTCTTGCTCGTGAAGGCAGTCTTAGTGGTATGCTTCAGATACAGGTCAACATTTCTCGTGGTCGACTTGGAGTTAGAAACCTTGAAGCTCACGGCTGTGATGGTGCCTGCTTGACCCATCTCAGCGGCGGTATAGATTTGCTCCGTCAACGAGTAGTTGTAATAGGCGTAAGTAGGCAAGTAGGCATTGCTGCTTGAGCCGCTGCCAATGGTGATCTCTGTGGCGGTGCCAGGATCGGGTGTCGCCACCTCGGTGAAGTTGGCCACATAGGTAGCATTGGCGTTGACGGTAAAGCTATAGGTGGCATTGGTGCTCACCTGAGTGCCGTTCTTCGTCCACTTCGTGAACTCGTAACCCGTGGCAGGTGTTGCGGTCAAGGTGCAAGTAGCGCCAGAGGCGTAGCTGCCAGCACCACTCACAGTACCACCGTTGCTCGGGCTGGCCGAGGCACTGACGGTGTAATAGGTTGTGCTACCGCCACCACCCACGGTGACAGTGCCGAAATAGGGCTGGTATTGCTGACGGGTGACAACGACATAGAGTGTGCCGCTGCTTGGGATGGCGTTAGTGAAATTCACCGTTGCCACACCTGACGAGTTGGCCACGCCCACACCGTAGATAACTGAACTATTGTTAGTAACAGCAACGTAAGAACCAGCCACAGCATTAACAGTGATTGAAGTGGCACCAGCGTTGACTGTACTGGGTATTGTCACAGAGTTCGCTTCCGGCTTGGTGACATAAGGCATCACGGAACCGTCGCCAAAAGTGTGGTAGAACTGGAAGTAATAATGGGCCGAGTTTTGGGTATTGCCATCGGTGATACCAGAATTGGTATTGCCGTTGCTGACAGCCTGCTGCACGGCGAGGTTGCCGACATAGTTCAGTGCTGATGCGGAGTTCCAGTATTGGTCCATGAACATGACATCATAAACGCCTTTTGATGAAGCCGTTGTGGTCGGATAGTTACCTTGTGAGTAGGAGTGTGCACCTACTGCCCAATAGAAGTCCTCGTACCAGTATGAATAAGGTGAGCAACCAACGTAGGCAATGGCACCCGCATTAGGCACACGAATCATCGTTTCGGCGAAGCAGGCGTTGGTGCCTATGGCAGAACCAGGAGAATAGGTCGTCGTGGTATTGTTGAAGTTGCCGGTGAGGCAGCAGTTGCCAACACCAAAGAAATACTTGCCCGTGTTGGTCAATGAGGCAACGTGGGCAGCAGTCATCTTAGGCTGGTACCATTCCTGCTTGTCGCCATGGGCCGTATAGTTCAGGAAACAAACACCATTGTTGATGCCTTGATAGCAACCGTTGTTGGTGCCGCTGTAACCAGCAGTAGAGCTGGTCGAAATTGTAGCCTTGATGGTGCCACCGCTGAAACCTCCGTAAGTGGTGTTGCTCGAATTGAAGTAATAGTTGGTGGCGTAATTGATGGTGGGCTTGGCCACGCGAGCTGTCCAGTTCGAGTCCCAACCACCAACGAGGATAACGTTGTTCAGGTAGTTACCGCCATCGGTGAACTCGTATTTCTCATAGGTCAACACTTTATTAATGTAGTTAGTCAAGTGTGTAGTGTTTTCGACCGAGATACGGCTATAGTACATGTCCGGGAAATAGTTGCTTGTGTTTGACGAGAAATTGACGCTTGAATAACCGAGGTCGGAAGCGCAATTGCCAATACTTGAGTCTATGTTCTTGCTCATGTATTGCGGGACCTGCCCCGTGTCACCAATCACTATCAGGTAAGTATAGGCATTACCAGCCGAAACTGAGGCGTTGTACTTGGTCTTGATGAAAGAAGCGATGGAGCTTGCTGAAGTACCTGTCTCACTGGTGTAATAAATGTCAACATAATAGCCTTTCTGGAGCTTCCATTGCAGCCAGCTGTTAAGGGCAGCATTGCCTTGGAAGCCTGAATAGCAGATCACCAACATCTTGACCGGTGTGTTGTACATATCGGGATGGTCGGTATAGGCATCCCTTGTGGAGCCATCCATCAGCATGTCAATATTGAAGATTTGGTCGTAAACGCTTATGAAGGCAGGGCTGCAAGTACTCTTGAACATCTTTTCCGTACTTTCGGCATCGCCGTTTTCAAAGTCGACGTTCACCTCGATGTCGTTGAATACTTTCACGGTGCCAGCTACGGGATTGTAGCGGACGGGTTGCACAATGAGACGACCGAGGGTAATGCCACGCATAGTGCCAAGCACCTCGACCATGGCTATCGGGTCGTCGTTGTAGCTATTACGGGCATAGGTGGCCTCGCTGAAGGCATATTCCACCGTGCTCGGCTCATCGCTCTTGCGAATCGGTGCCTGCATAGCGGAGACTGTACCAATGCCAAAGTCTCTCAAAGTGTATTCCGTTTCGGAATGAGCGCCCACCATAACAATAGGCGTAGCTCCTGTAGGAATGGCAATGAGCCTTGTAAACATCGGCAGTTGCGGCTCTCCGACGTTGCCGTTGGGATAGGTGCCCTCAATGTGGATTTCTGAGAATTCACCACGTGGAGTTTCGACTGTACTAGCACCAAGGCTAGAGAAAGAAAATGAAGCCTTAAGGCCATTCATGTCACTCTTGACACATTCAACCTTGTCAGCCGAACGCAGGCTGATGGTCTGGCCAAAGGCACTGAAACCTAAGGCACATGCCAGCATTAAAAATAGAACCTTTTTCATAGTGCTTAAAATTTAGTTAATAATGATGATTTACTTAATGAGTTTAATGATGTGATTAGTATAGTTTTGAATTTGAGCTTACAAAACTATAACATAGAATGAAAAAAAACAAGAAAAAATGTTTAAAACGCACTTTACACCCTCCTAAACACAAAAAAAGGACACCCTCGCGGATGTCCTTTTCCATTGTCATAAGCAAACCATCAATATTCCCAGAGGCTTTGTTCGAAGTCGAACATTTCGTTCTTGATGCGCTCCGATTCGTAGAGAGCGTCAATATTGAAAGCATAGGAATTGATGTAGCGATCATAAACGTTCTCTTCCTTGATGATGTAGCTATCGAAGATACGTTTTTGAAGGACTTCGTCGTAAGTGCGACGCTGGGCCGAGTTGTTGCGGTTGAAAGCAAAAGCCTTGGCCAGAATGTCACGCGAATCTTCGTAGGGCACCCAGCAAACTTGTGAGAGACCACCATCATCGTCAACAACGATGGGACCCAAAGCTATGATGCGGACGAGGAACTGCGACAATTTCTTGTCGAAATACCAGTCTTCCTTGATACGCAGACGGGTCACATTGAGCAAACGATCCTTAAAAGCAATCTCATTGGGTACTTCTTCACCATCCTTCCAGATGACCGGCGGGTCGCCAATCTTTGTGTTTTCTTTTTCAAAATCGGCCAAAGTCAAAGGAGTCACCATGTCATCGATGTTGTTCTCCACACGATAAGGCGTGATGTCACCACTTTGGATGCCATCATAAATCACCGTGATAAGGTTTCTCCAGTCCTCGGTCGGATTGATTGGATAGTAGAACACTTGATTGATCTTCTGACGGAAGTCGATTTCCCTAATCACCGTCTTCTTCCACATGACATTGGATTCATCAATAATTGGAAGCGGTGATGGGGCCTTTTCGTTGATGATTTGCTGCTGACCAGAGAGGATGCTGTTCTTCGGCGGCTTGATGTCAGTCGTCTGGGCATTCAAGCACAGACTGCCAAAGAGTGCCACAAGGGTCAACATGGAAACAAGTGTCTTTTTCATCTTATAAAGATTTTATTTGTTCATTACTTGATTTCAACACCGATAGGTGTTTCAAGGGTCTTGGTCTTGCCGTCGTTACCTCTCACCTGGATAGCAGTGAACACAAACATATCACCCACGTTGGATTGACTGATTGCATTCTTAATTTCATCGGTGAAGGCACCAGCGTTAGCCTTGGCTTCCTTGGTAGTACCGCTCTTGGTCTTGTAACGGAAGGTATAACCAACCACATCATAGTGAACACCGTCGAAATCGAAGTCTTTCATTTCTGCTTCCACACGGTTGGCGGCAAGCAGAGCACTCTTCGACACCTGACCATTCACCACGTTACGAATGAGAGCCGTAGGCTTCGGTAGGTCTTTCACACGGAACTTCATGCTACCAAGGCTGGAACCACCAGAAGTGACATTAATGGTCACCTCGTTAGCCTCGCCGGGACGCAGGTTGTAAGTTCCATTACCCGTTCTAGTCAATGAGCCGCTACTGGCAGAGGCACTGATTTCACCACCGACACCACCACCAACAGCAATCGGGTTGTCGATACCACGATACACCACATTCATCTTCGTAGCCGAAACGCTCACCGCAGGAGGAGCCACAACGAAGGAGCCAGTGAAGGGGAATTCCTCGATTTGGTTAGTGGAGGGATCCAACATATCAATAACACCAGTATAGGTGTGCGAGCCAACGCCAACGTTCCATTCCAACGGAATCACACCTTGTGCATTGCTGGTATATTCCTTCTCAGCACCGCCGTCGAGTTTGACGCGGGCGGTCAGTTGTGAGTTCTTCCAAGCGGTCACCATAGCCTGGGCCTTGTAGGTCTGACCAGAGAGCAGATAACCACTCTCAGCAAACACACGTGCGCCAATCTCATCAAAGGTGAAGTCGCTGGCGTGGATATTCGTCATCAATTGGCTGACAGCATTCAATTCAGCGGTTTGGGCTTCAGAGATGATCTTGTTCAAAAGGGTCACGTCGGCAACCAACACAGTGTGGTGGAAGTTGTTGTACTCCCAGCTGTCCTGCACCGGGTCAGTCATACCAGGATAGTAACTTATCTTAGCTCCATAATACTCACCTTTAAGAGGGAGTTTCTTCAAGCTGCTTTCAGCATAGCCTTGGTCCATAACATATTGCTTGGTACCATAGATACTGTCCGTAATAAGGCCGATTTCATGGATATGTTCGGGACCCATGGCTTTCACAACTTCGCCACGGAAGTGTCTGATTTTCTCTGACAACTCGTAAGCTTTACCACCGTTGCCCGGACCTTCGGGGTTACCCATCATGTATTCGGTAGGACGGTTGTAGTTGTCTCTCGACTTCACCTTGGAGGTATTAATGTCGTAGATTCTACGGCCGTTTCTCAAGGTGTCAGTATTTTTCAGCAGACCTCTTTCAAGAGCCATTGATATGGCCTCGGCCGGAGTCTCAGCCTTGTCGCATTCGATTTTCTTCACCAAGTCCCACTTGAGAGCCTCGACGTAGTTGATGAGGTCGGTGGCTTCCTCTCTCAGGGCTTGAGCCTGTTCCCAATAAGGACCGACTTTTTCCTGATCAAGGCCATATTGCTCCTCGAAGGCAGCGTATTTCTGGTTAATCTGATTCGAAAGGGTGATGTTGGTGGTTTGCACACCGTTGTTCACCGTATCGAAGGCATCCAAGATGTCCTTCGAGACGTTCATGGCTAACAAGGCAGTGTAGACCAGGTACATCATACCGATCATTTTCTGTCTTGGGGTTTCTTTTGCGCCTGACATAATCTTACTCCTTTTTTATATTAAACAATCAGGTTCGAGTAGAATTATGCCTTGATGTTCATTGCTGACAACATTCCACCATAGACGTTGTTCAAAGCGGTCAAGCGCTGTGACAACTGCGTCAACTGTTGGTTGAGTTGACCGGCATTCTGTGATGAAGCGTTGAGGTTATCCATGTACTTGTTCATAGTTTCGGTCAACTTCTTGCTGGCGGCTGAAGTCTGCTCGGCACCTTGGAGCTGGAGCTCGTAGATGGAGTTGAGCGAAGTCATGCTGCTGGCCACCTTCTTGATGGTGTTGGCATCGAGAGCGCTGAAATCGAGCTTGCCCAACGAATCAGAAAGCTTCTGATTGGTCTGGATATAGGCGGTCGAGAAGTCGGAGATGGACTTCGTGGCGCGATCCATGGCATTGGCATAATTGGTTGTGGCAGCCATAGCGTTGCTGATGTCAGCCATCTGACCAGCATTCTCTGCCAACTTGTCAATACCTCTACCCAGTTTCTTGAATGTATCTTCACTGACATTCATTTTTTCAAACATCTTGCTCAACATGGCTTCCTCAACATCGGTGGTAGCGGCTTTGCCAGGAGCACCACCAGTAGTAGCAAATTGAGTACGCGTTTTGCCATCCCAATCCTCTTCAAGTTCAACGAAAACGTTGTCCCATGCATAATCAACATGCTGAGGCTCAAAAGCCGACATGAAGAAAATTAATGCTTCGATACCCAAACCCAAGGCCAGCATGAAGTCAGCACCAGGAATGTGGGTCAGTTTGAAGTAAGCACCAATCATAACCACTGATGCACCCCAACCATAAAGGTATCCCATAAAGGTTTTGAACTTTCTCGAAACGAGGAATTGTTGGAATTTGCTAAGTTCTTTTTTTGCCATGACAATTGTAATTTAAAAGATTGTAATACTGTTATTTTTAATTTGTTGATTTCTTGTTTTTTTATCTGTACACCCTTGACATTCTCGGGTTATCGCCCTTGTTGCGGCCTAAGTAAGGCTGGATGCAACGGAAGCCTGTGAAGCAGTTGGCCGTATCCTGATACTGATAGTCACGGGTAGTGACTTGCATGTAGTAGGACACATCTTTCCATGAACCACCACGGACCACCTTACGCTTCATGACCGGCGGGTCATCATTCTTGGCGTTGTAGGTATAGTTCGGGTTCATGTCCCAAGTGAAGTTATATGAATTCGGGTCATAGGCCGTGTTGGTCCATTCGGCCACGTTACCGGCCATGTCGTAGAGGCCCCAACCATTGGGAGGATAGCAGCCCACCACGAGGGTGCGCAGACCACCGTCGGCGAGGTAGTTACCTCTTCTCGGCTTAAAGTTGGCCAAGAAGCAACCCTTGGCATTGCTGGCGTTAGGACCTCCCCACGGATAAGGATTCAACATCTTGCCGCCACGGGCAGCCCATTCCCATTCAGCCTCGGTGGGCAAGCGGAACTCTGACAAATCGACATCCTTCTTAGTGCGCAGATAGGCATTGAGCAACTCGGTACGCCACACGCAGAAGGCACGGGCCTGTTGCCATGTGACACCCACCACCGGATAGTTGTCATAAGCCGGATGCCAGAAATACTTCTCGGTCATCGGGTCGTTGAACGAATAGCTATAGTCGTGAATCCAGCACAAGGTGTCAGGATAGACATTGATGACCTCAGCGCGGGCATAGACCGAACGGTCGCTATAGCCTTGCTTACGGTTCGACCATGCACCCTTACGGTCAACATTAATGCCGGCATCGGCTTCACCCAATGAATAGTCGTTTTCCACCAACTTGTCATCAGCAAAGTCTTTTTTGGCTGCTGCCACCATGTCAAACCAGAAATAGGAATAATACAACTTTCTTGTGTCAATCTCCTTACGACGGAAATATCTCTCATGCTCAGGGAGATACATCGGCTCAAGGGCTTCACGCACATCTTGCTCCTTGCTGTTCCAATCGATTTTTTCTTTCCAATTTATCCTTGGCGGATCATACACCTCACCTGATTTGCTTTCGGTGATGGCATATTTGTCAGGGAAATTATCGGCAAGAATTCTTCTTGCGATGGAGTCTCTGACCCAATACACAAATTGGCGATACTCATTATTGGTGATTTCAGTCTCATCCATAAAGAAAGCAGAGACGGAAACCGTTTTGGGTTCGTTGAGATAGGAACCTGTAATGTCTTCACCGCCCACTCCCATGGTATAACTGCCTTGTGGGACAAAAACCATCCCATAGGGATCAGGTTGATTGAAGGTCTTGTTTGACTTTCTCACTCCAACCAACTCTCCTTGATTTGAATTGCCGCACGCTGTGAGCATCAACGCTACGGAAAATACGAACAATAGTTTTTTCATCTTCTTGACAATGATATAATTACTATTTTATTTCTTTTTATTTCTCCATTATTTTTGCTGACTTTTTAGGCCAACTATTCTTTTTAAAAACCGCCAAAATTAGAAAATATTATATTTCGTTCCTCATTTTTTTCCAACTTTTTCCTTAATTTGCCTCTAAGTCAACATTTATTTCTCTTTAAACGAACTCTATTCCCCACAAAAAAATCACAAATAACGGACGCTACGGTAGTCGCGCGGCGTTCGATCGAGGTCAAGCTTGAAACAATAACTCAGCCCTATTTCGTGTGAGCCTGGCAAGCCTGGCAAGCCCATCGTATTAATATCGTAAGAATAGCCAATGGTCAAATCCTTTATGGTAATACCGGCCATCAGTCCAACGGACTCTTGGAATCGGTAATTGACACCCAAAGAAAACAAATTGTTATAAATTACACGAGCACTGGCATTAAATTGTGTCGAGGCAATGTCGCTCATCACACTCACCGAAGGGACAAAAGTCAGATAAGGCAGATCCTCAAACTGGAAGGGATAGCCTGCCACAGCATAGAATGTGCGGTCGGTTGTAAAACTGGCGCTGGTTTCAGAGTTGTCGTTGAGCGCCTTGCTCATGCTCTCAAGCACATTGACAACAGAGAATCCAAAATAAAACGACTCGGGAACCTGATAGAAAAGACCCACATTGAAGTCGAACAGCATGTCGCTTTCCTCGCCCAAACCTTGAAGAAGCGGGTCGCCTTCCTGATTAGGATGCAATTGCGAGAAATCGACGGAACGGTTGAGCAGTGTACCTGCAACACCTATACCGAGGGTGGAGCCACCCAAGTCAAGATGGAAAGAATAACCTAAACCAACGTTGACATTGTTTTCAAAACCCAGCTTGTCCTGCACGACGGAAAAACCCAACCCTCCATGCAGTGCCCTGAAAGGCATGTCGCCCGTCAGCAAGAAAGTCGTAGGAGCAACTTCATTGCCATCCATGTCGGTGAAGCCTGCCCATTGCATACGATAAAGGCCCAATACATTAATGCCTTCGCTCATACCGGCAAAACCAGCGTTGGCGTAGGCATACGAATTGGAATAGTTGGTGAAAATGGGTGCCTGCTGTGCTTTGACATTAATGGCTGCCAGCACCATGACAAAGAAGAGGGCTATATGGATTAATTTCGTCTTCAAGTTCAACATGATTGTCGGATTTGAAACCGCGAATTTACGAAAATAGTATTTATCCGAACAAATTAATTTTCAAGCAAAACACCTAAACATTTGTGTTTCAGCGTGATATTTTTTACTTAAACAGTCTGATGATATCATTGCCATTGGCCAAGATAACCAATCCCAGCACGAGGATGAGACCCACCGTTTCGGCTACCTCCATGAACTTGTCGGACGGCTTGCGGCGTGTGATGATCTCAACCAAGAGGAAGAGAATGTGACCACCATCCAAGGCCGGTATGGGCAAAATGTTCATCACCGCAAGTGCGATGGAGAGGAAGGCCGTCATGCGCCAGAAGATGCTCCAAATCCATTGGTCAGGGAAAATCTTTCCTATGGAAATGAAACCACCCACGCTCTCGTAAGCCTTGGTCTTAGGCGTAAAGATCAGTTTAACCTGCTTCCAATAGTCACCCAACTCGCTGAAAGTCTTTGAGAAACCTGCTGGGATGGCTTGGATGAAAGTGTATTCCTTTGTCTCCAAATCAAAATAATCGGTCAAATAAGTCTCAGTATAGGCACCAATCACGCCTTCGTCGGGAAGATGCATCGCTAAAGCGAGGGTGTCGGCATCACGAAGCACAATCACATTAATATCTTGATTCTTGAATTGCTTTATGTTCTTGACAAAATCTTGATAATAAGGCGTTTGAATGTCATTAATTCCAATAATAATATCACCGCTTTGCAATCCACCCGATTGGGCTGCCGAATTCTCAACTACGTTGGCCACCACAAAAGGTATGCGATAAGAGATGAAGGTTGGATCCTGTGAACTTAGTAGTTTGGTCACAGCATCCTCGGGAAGATTGATGACCATTTTCTTGCCGTTGCGTTCCACCTCAACAGTCTCGGCCTTGTCAAGGATGATTTGCATTGGGATGTCTTGGAATTTCTCGATGTATTCGCCATCGATGGCTAAAATCTTGTCACCATCGCGGAAACCCAATTCATAGCCCAAACTATCGACAGAAATACCATATTTGTTGACCTCAGAGGTGGGCAGATATTGCTCGCCTTCCTTGGTCAGCAAACCGATATAAATGACGAATGCCAGCAAAACATTCATGGTCACACCTGCAATCATGATGATGAAACGCTGCCATGCAGGCTTAGAGCGAAACTCCCAAGGCTGTGGCGGTTGCTGCATCTGCGATTTGTCCATCGACTCATCAACCATGCCTGCAATTTTGTTGTAGCCGCCAAGCGGAAACCAACCAATACCATACTCTGTACTATCACTTTGGCGCCAATCGTCTTCAGGGAGCGTACTCAAGTCAATAGGTTCATATTTTGTCTGTTTCTTACCTCTCGCATCCTTATATTCGGTGGTGGTATATTTCTCTGGCACATTCTTCGAGAAAAACTTGAAGCACCACTTGCCATTTACCTTCTTACAACGGAAAAGCGAAAAGCCCCAGTCGAAAAAGAGGTAGAATTTCTCAACACGGGTCTTGAAAGCCTTGGCGGCAAGGAAATGGCCCAATTCGTGGACGAAAATCAGGATAGAAAGGGAAAGGAAAAACTGTAATACCTTTATTAATATAGTCATGTTCCGTTTTTATTTGAAAAAGTGTGCAAAGATAGTGTTTTTTAGTTACCGTTGGGATTAATTATGGTCATATAATCGGCGGGATTTATGGCAACACCATTGTGCCACAGTTCGAAATGGAGGTGTTCTGATTCCTCTCCATCGCCCGAACGTCCCAAAATCGCGATGGCCTCCCCTGCCTTGACGTATTCACCTTCCTTTTTCAACAGTGTGGCATTATGCTTATAAACAGAGAAATAGCTATCCTCATGTTGGATACCGATGCAATAGCCGTTATTGATGCTCCAAGAGGAAAAAACAACAGTGCCATCCAAAGTAGCATTAATAATCTGGTCGCCATCAGAAGCAATATCGACCCCAAAATGTCCACCATCAGGATTAAAGCCATTAATAATCGTGCCGTTAAGTGGGACAAAGAAGTTCTTGACCAAAGAACTCGGCTTGGCGGGAGGGAGATAGTCGTCACCGAAAAGGTTGTATTGGCTTTGGGCTTCGTATTCGGCACGCAACAGGCTGTCTTGTACAGACTTCTTCAGTGTAATGGTATCGGTGACTCCTTTGGGCAAAGGCTCATAGATATTGAGGGAAGCCAAAGCACTGTCAGCGGCAAAATCGTAGCCTTCAACGACTTTCTTCAGATTCTCGAAATAGATATCCTTTTTTCGCATCTCGCGACTCAACGAATCAGCACGAAGATTAAGCTCATATACCTCACGGTCCAGGTTGGTATCCGTATAGCCCGGAATGTATTCTCGCAAAGGCGTGAAGGCGATGATAATGGAAGTGATGATGATGAGCAAGAGGGCGATGCCGATGATGACCAGCACCAGATTCAACAAATTCAACTTGAAACCCAGTATTTCCTTTTTGGAATCGTCATGCCTCATCAAGAAATCGTATTTCCGGTTCAGTTTCTTCAGCGAAACATTGCGAAGTTTAGGCTTCTTAGGTTTTGTATTTTGGGGTGTTTCTGACATTTTGCTATGTGATAGGTCATTAATGACCTGCAAAAATAGGAAAAAATTGCGACATACACGAAAAAAGGCCGACCGCTCACGCAGTCAGCCTTTTGCTCGTTTCCATTAATCTGGATGCTTATTGTCTGGATTGCTTCGTCGTACCTCCTCGCAATGACGCGAAGCGAGTCATACGCGCGAAGCCATTCCGCATTCCACATTCATAATTCCTCATTCAGAATTACATCATGCCGTCCATTCCACCGCCCATGGGCATCGGAGGTGTAGGAGGCGTAGGCTCCTTGTGGTTGCTGATGACACATTCGGTGGTCAGCAGCATGCCAGCGATAGAAGCGGCGTTCTCCAAGGCGACTCTCGACACCTTGACGGGGTCGATGACACCAGTGCTGAGTAAGTTCTCATAGACCTCAGTACGGGCATTGAAACCGAAGTCGTTCTTACCTTCCATGACCTTGTTGACCACGACCGAACCTTCGAGGCCGGCGTTTTCAACAATCTGGCGTAGCGGCTCTTCCAAGGCGCGCTTGATGATGGCGATACCCGTGGTTTCGTCCTCGTTTTCGCCCTTCATCTTCTCGATGGCCTTGATGGCACGGATGAAACCGACACCGCCGCCAGGGATGATACCCTCTTCGATGGCAGCGCGGGTGGCGTTCAAAGCGTCCTCAACGCGGTCTTTCTTCTCCTTCATCTCGACCTCAGAGGCGGCACCCACATAGATGACTGCCACGCCACCGGCCAACTTGGCCAAGCGCTCTTGCAGTTTCTCGCGGTCATAGTCGCTCGTGGTGGTCTTGATTTGGGCCTTGATTTGGTTGGTGCGGCCTTCGATGTCCTTCTTGGCACCGTGACCGTTCACGATGGTGGTGTTGTCCTTGTTGATGCTGACCTTGTCGGCCTGACCCAGCATCTGCAGGGTGGCATCCTCAAGCTTGTAGCCCTTCTCTTCGCTGATGACGGTGCCACCAGTCAGGATGGCGATGTCTTCCAGCATCTCTTTACGACGGTCACCGAAGCCAGGAGCCTTGACGGCAGCGACTTTCAGCGAGCCACGCAGACGGTTGACCACCAAGGTAGCCAGAGCTTCGCCGTCGATGTCCTCAGCGATGATGATGAGGGCGCGACCGGTTTGCAAAGTCTTTTCGAGCACGGGCAGCAAGTCCTTCATCACGGAGATCTTCTTGTCGTAAATCAGGATGTAAGGATTCTCATAGACGGCTTCCATCTTCTCGGTGTTGGTGACGAAGTAAGGCGAAATGTAGCCACGGTCGAACTGCATACCTTCGACGACGTCGACATAGGTGTTGATGCCCTTGGCGTCCTCAACGGTGATGACACCTTCTTGTTTCACCTTGCTCATAGCCTCGGCGATGAGGCCACCGATTTCGCTGTCGTTGTTGGCAGAAATGGTAGCCACTTGTTTGATCTTCTCGTTGTCGCCATCGACCTTCACCGACATCTTCTTCAGCGAAGCGACCACAGCGGCAACAGCCTTGTCGATACCGCGCTTCAGGTCGAGCGGGTTGGCACCGGCGGTGACGTTTTTCAGACCCGTGGCCACGATGCTTTGGGCCAAAACGGTGGCGGTGGTGGTACCATCACCAGCGAGGTCGTTGGTCTTGGAAGCGACTTCCTTCACCAACTGGGCACCCATGTTCTCAACGGGGTCGATGAGTTCGATTTCCTTGGCGACCGTCACACCGTCCTTGGTGATTTGGGGAGCGCCATACGACTTTTCGATGACCACGTTACGACCTTTGGGGCCGAGGGTCACCTTCACTGCGTTTGACAAAGCGTCGACGCCTTTCTTCAGGCCGTCGCGTGATTCGATATTGAAAAGAATGTCTTTTGCCATAGTAATTTCAGATTTAAAGATTTAAAATTCAAAGATTCAAAAACCCATTAAATGATTGCGATGACGTCGTTTTCACGCATAATCATATAATCTTTGCCATCGAGGTGGAACTCGGTGCCGGCATATTTGCCATAGATGACAATATCGCCGACCTTCAGGGTCATTTGGTTGTCTTTCGTGCCAGGACCCACGGCTACGACGGTTCCTTGTTGGGGTTTCTCTTTGGCGGTGTCGGGGATGATGATACCGCTAGCGG
>CAMJRR010000046.1 GCA_946408345.1 uncultured Bacteroidales bacterium
ACTACCTGCAAAACGAGTTGGAGGCTTCGTTCATCTACGAGGACACCCCCGACCAGCTGAAAGCCACCAACGACGTGAAACGCGACATGGAGAGTGAGAACCCCATGGACCGCCTCGTGTGCGGCGACGTCGGCTTCGGCAAGACCGAAGTCGCCATGCGTGCCGCTTTCAAGGCCTGCTGCGACTCGAAACAGGTGGCGGTTCTCGTGCCAACGACAGTACTCGCCTTGCAACATTACCACACCTTTACCGAACGCTTCGACGGCTTCCCTGTCACCATAGAATACCTCAACCGCTTCAAGACCACCAAGCAACAGAACGAAATCCTAAAGAAACTGGAGAAAGGCGAAATCGACATTATCATCGGGACGCACCGCCTCACAGGAAAGGATGTAAAGTTCAAGGACTTGGGCTTGCTTGTCATCGATGAGGAACAGAAATTTGGTGTGGCCGTGAAGGAGAAACTAAAAGAGATGAAGGCCAACGTCGACACGTTGACCTTGACCGCCACACCTATCCCGAGAACCCTGCAATTTTCCATGATGGGTGCCCGCGACCTCAGCGTCATCACCACGCCACCACCCAACCGCTATCCCGTACAGACCGAGCTTCGCGGCTTCGACGGCGAGCTCATTCGCGACGCCATCCAGTTTGAGCTGGCCCGAAACGGACAGGTCTTCTTCATCCACAACCGCATCCAAAACATCATGGATGTGCACGACTTCATCCTGAAGTACGTGCCAGGCGTGCGCATCGCCGTCGCCCACGGCCAGATGGAAGGCTCGAAGCTTGAGGACATCATGCTCGGTTTCATCAATGGCGACTATGACGTGCTGCTCTGCACCACCATCGTCGAGAGCGGTTTGGACATCCCGAATGCCAACACCATCATCATCAACGACGCGCACCGTTATGGCCTCAGCGACTTGCACCAACTGCGTGGACGCGTGGGTCGTTCCAACAAGAAGGCCTTCTGCTACCTGCTGACGCCACCACTCAACACCCTGACCCAAGAAGCCCAAAAACGACTCCGTGCCTTGGAGGAGTTCTCCGACCTCGGCGAGGGCATCAACATCGCCATGCGCGACTTGGACATCCGTGGCGCTGGTAACATTCTTGGTGCCGAACAGAGCGGCTTCATCAACGACATCGGTTTCGAGACCTACCATAAAATCCTTGACGAAGCCATCCTCGAACTGAAAGAAACCGAGTTTCAGGATATCTTTGAAAAAGAAGAAGAGAAATCGTATGTCGCTGACTGCACCATCGAGACCGACATGGAGGTGCGTTTCCCCGCCGACTACATCAACTCGACGCAGGAGCGCGTGAGCCTCTACAGCGAACTCGACCGCACCAAGACCGAGGAGAGCCTGATGAAATTCACCGACCACCTCATCGACCGCTTCGGGCCTATCCCCAAGCAGGTCAACGACTTGCTCAACACCGTGCGTCTACGTTGGATTGCCAAAGATTTGGGCTTCGAGAAAATCTTGTTGCGCCACCACAATATGACGGCCTATTTCGTCAGCAACCAAGCCTCGAAATATTACGAAAGCGCCACCTACATGCAGATTATGCAATACATCATGAGCCATCCGAAGCGCACCGCACTCAAGGAGGCCAATGACAAGCTGCAACTCACCGTCAAGGAAGTCAGTACGGTGACGCAAGCGCTGGAATTATTACGAGACATGTCTGGAATTGCTTCGCAAGAAATACGCAGTATTCAACGTAGTTAAATCTGAGAAAATCTATATCAAAAAATCGTTCAAGAATCTTTCGCTCTGATTTTGAGAGATTTTAAAATGATTTTTGAAAGATTTCTTGCCGCAGGCAATCCTCTAATCCTTTTCCCAGAAATCAGCCCCCTTCGCACCGATTTCTTTCGGGTCAAAGACGGGTTCCTTGCCTTCCTTCTTCTGGCGTTCGTATGACTTCAGTGCCTTGAAAGCCTTGGGCGAGAGCAACAATATGGCGATGATATTCACCCACGCCATAGTGCCCACACCGATATCGCCGAGATCCCACATCGCACGGGCCTCATGCAGCGAGCCGAAGAACACCATGCCCACCACGCCAAGACGCAACACCCAAATCAGGACATGCTCCTTGCGGCCTTTGCCGAAGAGATAGACAAGATTCGTCTCAGCATAGTAATAATATGCCATGATGGTGGTGAAGGCGAAGAAAAACAAAGCAAACGAAACGATGATGCCGCCCCAGTTGGCACCCAACAGCGTACCCAAAGCAGCAGAGGTGTAACTTACATCAGGCGCACCCAACTCCACACCTTCGGCAGCAAGGAGGATGTTGCCCGAAGCATCGAATACATTGTAGGTCTTGCAGGCCAAAATCATCACGGCAGTGGCGGTGCACACCAACAAGGTGTCTATATACACCGAAAACGCTTGCACCAGTCCCTGCTTGACGGGATGCGAAACCTTGGCTGCACCCGCCACGATGGCACCCGTGCCCTGCCCCGCTTCATTGGAATAGATACCGCGTTTCACGCCCCATGCGATGGTGCTACCCAAGATGCCGCCCAAGGCCTCTTTCATGCCGAAAGCACTACGGAGCATATCCATGAAGACCGTAGGCACCTCGCGGATATGGAAGCCCAACACGACAAGGGAGAGCAAGACATACAGGACAGCCATAAACGGCGCCACAATCTGCGCCACATTGGCGATACGTTTCACACCGCCCATTACCACGAGACCGATGAGCAAAGCCACGATGGCACCCGCCCAAGCCGGGCTGATGTGGAAGGTATTGGCAAACGAGATAGCAATACCGTTGGACTGCACAGGCGGCAGAAACAGACCGCAAGCCAGCACCGCGATAACGGCAAAGGCTACCGCTAACCATTTGCTATGCAAGCCTTTCTCGATGTAATAGGCCGGACCGCCACGGAACTGTCCTTTGTGTTCTTCCTTATAAATTTGCGCCAAAGTAGCCTCAGAGAAGGCCGAACCCGCACCCAAAAAAGCGATAATCCACATCCAAACGATAGCCCCAGGGCCTCCGTAACCAATGGCCGTAGCTACTCCTACAATGTTTCCCGTTCCCACGCGCCCCGACAGCGCCATGGAGAACGCCTGAAACGAGGTGATGCCTGTCTTTTGGCTCTTGTCCGTCGAAAAAAGCAGTCGCGCCATCTCGCGCAGGCGGCGCACCTGCACGAAGCGCGTACCGATGGAGAAATAGAGTCCCGCCAAGAGACAGATGGCCACTAACGCAGGACTCCACACATAGCCGCTGATTGTTTGTATGATTTGTTCCATAATGTAGTTCCTATTTATCCATTTTGAAGTCTGAAAAACTCTTTCTGTTGTTCTATCTCGCGTCGAAGTTCTTCTTTGGTAGGCATATAAGTTAGATACTTCGCCGCAAAAAGTTGATCGTTGCCGTTTAATACGCTATAATGAGCCACATCCTCATCGGTGTCGGCGCAAAGCAAAATGCCAATAGTCGGATTGTGTCCTTGGGGAATCATCGTCTCATCATACATCCTCACATACATATCCATCTGCCCCACATCCTGATGTCGGAGTTTTGTGGTCTTTAGGTCAATCAACACAAAACAGCGAAGATTGTAATTGTAGAACACCAAGTCAATATAGTAGTCCTCTTTCTCGGTATGGATACGCTTCTGGCGGTCGGCCAGTGTAAAACCTTTACCCAACTCCATTAAAAAAAGAATCAGATGGTCAATGATACGCTGTTCCAAATCACTCTCCGTGTATGTGGTATTATTCTTGAAGCCAAGGAACTCAGCCACTACGGGATTTTTCAGGTATTCCAATCTGTCCTGAAGTGGCTGGGTCAACTGCTTCATTTCGTCACGGACCAACTCCTTGTTTTGCGACTGAAGCATACGGTGATAATACTGACTACTGATGTTGCGTTGTAATGTGCGCGTACTCCACATTTCGTTGGTTGCTTCATTTTCGTACCAAGCACGAGCTTCGGGTTTTGGTTCCTGCAGAATAATACTATAATGAGTCCACGACAATCTCAATGGCTTTGCAGACAACAAATGACTATACAAATCTATTTCACCAAATAATCCCTTCAGTGATGGGAGTTTTTCAGATTGTCCAATCACCGATTGGAAAATGTTTTCTGTTGAATCTTGGTCTAATTTTCCACTCATTGATTGGAAAATGGCTGAGTGCTCTTGATAAAAAGACATAAAAAGATACAAATTGCTCTTCTTAAAACCGCGTCCATACCTTTTTGTCAAATTCTCAGACAAATTCACGATGACTTGTTCTCCATACTCTGCACGCTTGTCTTTCAACACCTCATGTTGAATACGCATACCAAGCAACCAGTTGCGTTTGATTAACACCTCGTTCACGGCACGGTAAGCAACGGCTTGAGCCTGTTCAATAATACTGCAAGCATCCTTATACAGTCCGTCGGTTTCAGGCCTCAATGGAGAAGCATCTTGTATGACACTACTATCGTCGCTCATAATTGAAAGGATTATGAAAATGACTTTTTGAAGGGTCAAAGATACATTTTTTCTCTCAAAACTTGACAAAACCGTTTCAAATATGGTATTTTTGCAAAAAAAGAGAAAAAGATGAAGCATTTTCCAATCAAGATTATTTCGTTACTCATGCTGCTCCTTTTTGGAGGTTGTCAAATTATCGGCCTTCGAACCAATTTCTCCCGAGACCTGACAAAAGAACAACAACGCAAAGTGGTTTGGGATTTCCCCGAAGACGATTTTCTGCCTACCCAAAATGACGGACGGCTTTATGCCATCAACGGGAAGCAAATGCTAAAAACAATACAACAATACCCGAAAGTCATTGTTTATCAATGGTCTCCGCATTGCTCATCTGAATATTGCTCAACACTCAGCGGTCTTCAAACGCTTTGCGACCAAAACGGAATAACACTATTTGTCTTGGCTGATTATTTCCATGATGCCTTTTCTCAGGCCCAATCGCTTTCAAACCCTTTGTTCATTGCAAACGAGCGCTATTATAAGACAAAACTTTGCCCTAAATTAGAAAAACGCTTCTACATCGACTTGCTGGGAGAGGAAACATACAACGAGACCAAAGACATCAGTTGGTACAGATACTGCTATTTTGAGGATGGCAAATTTGTAAAATACTGTAGAGACCCATACGCTGAATTTGACAAGAAATAGAAAAACCGCACTACCTCTACCATCAAATCCTTTCATTCCAACACTTGACTCCATATCATCAGCATCTGTTTCTGGATTGCTTCGCTCCTCGCAATGACACAAAGCGACACAAGAGGCAAAGTCCTGAAATCGAAGATTAGCTACGCTGAAAGCAAAGCATTTCGACGAAGTCAAAGGACGACTCGAACATACCCCGATACGCAATGTCGGGTTTTCATATTATGATGAGGCCAAACAATTTACCTCGCCTTCACCATCAAATCCTTCCCTCCCTCACCCCAACAGCCAGTCAATAGCGGAAACAATATGTATTTTGGCACCATCGACCTCTACGTCTTTTGTAGGCGAAAACGCGACAAGGGTAAGGTTGTTGCATTTCAAGTCCTGCGAGGCTTTCAGCATGGCTGAGGTCTCACGATTAAGGGCTTTCTCTTTCTCAATGTCGTAAGCCACTTGTATCAATTCAACAGGACGGTTACGGTTGCAGACAACGAAATCCACTTCTTTCGAACGGGACGTAGGCTTGTAATAATAAACATCAAGAAATTCCTTCGTGCATCGTCGCAGCAGCTCAATGTAGACCACATTCTCCAAACGCCATCCAATGTTTTCTCCAGCCATGGAATAACTTTGATTGTTTTCGAGTCCCGTGTCAACAACGTATGATTTCTCACCTTGTATCCGCTCGCGACTTTTATAGGAAAACTTCGGCAACAATTGTATCAAAAACGCTTGCTGTAAATAATCGACATACTTCCTTAACGTCTTGTCCGTCACACCCAACACCTCCGACAAATCCTCATAATTGACGGTTTGGCAAGCATTGCCTATCAGATAATAGGCGGTTTTCTTCAAAGCATCAATGTTGCGTATCTTGAAGCGCCGCTGTATGTCTTTTTGCAATACGGCATCCAACAAGCTTTGCACATAGCCTCGTTTGTTATGCATAGCCAGCATTTCAGGAAATCCACCTGTATTGATGTATTCCATGAAAGCCCGCCTGCGTTCGGCCTCTGCTTTTGTGGTGATGGCAACCGTATCTATCTTATTCATAGCGCAATACTCACGATAAGAGAAGGGATACAATCGTATTTCGTTATAGCGCCCCGTCAAATGTGTCGCCAATTCACCGCTGAGCAACTTGGCATTGCTTCCTGTCACGAAAACATACATGCCACTACGCAACAACCTGTTGACAAAAAGATACCATCCGTCAACATCTTGTATTTCATCCAAGAAAATATAGCGAATGTCAGTACCATAAAGCTGGTATAGACACGAAAGCATTGTGTTGAGATCCTCAGTTTGCATTCCCGACAACCGGTCATCATCGAGATTGGCATACGCATACGCTATCCCCTGCCCTTTCAACACTTTGTGACAAAGCGTGGATTTCCCACTGCGGCGCACTCCTATCACCACTTGGGCCAACGAGCTTTCAAACTCAAACAAGTCTTCCTCTTTGCGGTCAACCCATGACTGAGGTTGAAAGCCAAGAACATCCTCTTTCTGCTCTGCAAGTACTTGAATAAGCGTCTTTTCGTCTATCATAATTACGGCATTTTATGCCGCAAAGATACAACTATTTTTGAATTATTCCGATAAAATGTCATTTTTCAGGAACTATATTCCGATAAAATGCACATTTTTGGGGATTATATTCCGATAAAATGCAGTTTTTTTTACCTCGTCAAGCAAGCATCCAGATCCTTTACCAAGGCTTCTTTGTCCAGATGCTGGCCGATGAAGACGAGCTTCTGCATGCGGTCGCCGTAAGTGTCGTCCCAGTCACGACGGAGGGTGGGCTCGCGGTCCATCATCATGGCTAGCTCGTTGGCGGGCATGGTAGCGAACCATAGGCCTGCATCACGCAACTGCACCTGCTTGCCTGCCTGCTCGAAGATATAGCAGTTGTCCATCTCGTTCTTGAAGTAGCAGATGCCCTTCACGCGGATGACATTCTTCGGCATCTTGCGCGCCACAAACTCATCGAAACGCGCCATGTTGAACGGCTCGCGACGGTAGTAAACAAAGGTGCCGATGCCGTATTCCTCCACCTCACCGCCTTCGTGGTCGTGGTGATGATGGTGGTGATGGCCATGCTCCTCTTCCTCATCATCATCGTCATGCTCATGATGATGGTGATGATGTTCGTGCTCATCCTCGTCGTCATCGTGATGATGGTGCTCATGTTCATCATCATCGTCATCGTCCTCAACAACAGCGCCTTCCACTTCCTTGATCCAGGTTGCAGAGGTAGCAACTTTGTCAAAGTCAAACATCTTAGTGTTGAGGATCTTGTCGAAGTCGACATCGCCATAGTCGCAGGTGATGATCTCAGCTGTAGGCTGCAAGGCTCGGATGATGCTCTTGACGCGACCCAATTCCTCGGGCGTGACCTCTGAAGCCTTGTTGAGCAGAATGATGTTGCAGAACTCAATCTGCTGGATGACAAGACTTTCCAAGTCATCCTCGGCCAGATTCTTCTTCATCAGGTCATCACCACAGGCAAACTCGCTCTGCATACGCAGTGCATCGACGACGGTCACGATGCAGTCAAGAATCGGAATACCGTCCTTGGTGAGTTGCCAAGCCATATCGGGGAAGGAACAAATCGTCTGGGCGATGGGCTCTGGTTCGCAGATGCCGCTGGCCTCGATGACGATATAGTCGAAGCGCTGCATGACGATGATTTCGTGCAACTGCTGGATGAGGTCCATCTTCAAAGTGCAGCAGATGCAACCATTCTGCAAGGCGACCAAACTGTCATCTTTTTGGCCGACCACTCCACCTTTTTCAATCAAATCGGCATCAATGTTGACCTCGCCTATGTCGTTGACAATCACAGCGAATTTGATACCCTTACGGTTATTCAATATCTTGTTGACCACAGTGGTCTTGCCGCTTCCGAGATAACCTGTGAGCAGCAATACGGGAATATCTTTTTTCATTTTACACGCTATTTTAAACGGGGTGCAAAGGTAAGAAAATTCAAGATTTAAAGATTCAAAATTTAAGATTTAGGATTTTCACTATTTTTGCGACTCAAATCACATCATTATGAACAAACAAGAAGACTATAAACTTCTCCTTTCGCAAGTAAAAGCGATGGTGAAGGACGAGACGGATGCCGTCGCCAATATGGCCAATGTGGCCGCATTGATTCAAGAGGCTTTCCATTTCTGGTGGACGGGCTTCTACCGTGTCATAGGTGAGCAACTGGTGCTCGGTCCCTTCCAAGGCCCTGTGGCCTGCACCCGCATTGGCTTTGGCAAGGGCGTATGCGGCACCTCGTGGAAAGAAAAGAAAACCATTGTAGTTGAGGATGTTGAGCAGTTCCCTGGTCACATCGCTTGCAGCAGTGAGTCGAAGAGCGAAATTGTGGTGCCTCTGTTTAAAGGCAAGGAAGTCATCGGCGTGTTGGACATCGACAGCGAGAAACTGGCTACGTTTGATGCCATCGACAAGGAATGGCTGGAACAAATTGCCGAAGTTGTTTCCGCAGCCTTATAGTCTCAGGTAATCCACACGTATTACACCATCGAGGAACTCCGACGGCACCAACGTCTTGATGGCCTTGATGACGATGTTCATCATCCGTTCATGCACATAGTCCTTCCTAAACACCAGGCCTATCGTTCGCTGAGGCTCGGGGTTGACAATCGGCCTGATACGGTCTTTTACGGTCTCAGGCAACAAATGCAAATGCGACTCTGGCACGATGGTGACGCCCCCGTTTTCATCAGTAATCTGAATCAAGATGCCTACACGGCCACCTTCATACAGCTTATCATATTTGATCTCCTCCTCCGAGCGCACCTTTGAACGGTCGAACAACCTCACGCCATCTTTCATCGTCCACACCTTGTATTTCGACATCTGAGTGCGTTCAATGCTGTCCTCTTTATACAGATCATCTTTGGGTGAGACATAAGCAAAAAAACGCTCGTGAAACAAGGGTATCTCCAACAAATCAGGGTCATTGACAGGATAAGTCAAAATCCCCATGTCGATTTCAGCTTTCTTCACCTTATCAATTATTGTTGCCGATATCATCTCTTCCACTCGGAGTTGAATCGCTGAATGTTTCGTTCGCATATAATGGAACAGACCCGGCATAATCACGGGAGCCACTGTGGTCGTTAAAGCTATGCTTAGGTCGCCCGACGATTGTTCCTTTGCAGTACGCGTCAGCTCCAGCAGTTGCTTGGTGTGAAAAACAGCCATCTTCGCCTCGTCAATCACTTTCCTTCCCATTTCGGTGACTGTGACAGGATGCGTGTCACGATTGAAAATTTTGACATCCAATTCTTCTTCTAGCTTCTTAATCATCAGACTCAGTGTTGATTGCGTCACGCCACAAGCCTCGGCCGCGTTGACGAAATAGCCGTGCTGTTCCACAGCAATGATGTATTCCAATTGTTGCAACGTCATCTCTTTATTGATAAAATCAATGCAAAGATAAACATTATTGTATTGACTCATAAAAAACACCGAAATAATTTTGCTTCTGTTTTTTCAAAATCGATAGCAAATGGAGAAATGGAATACCACTTTACGTTATGCGGGCTTTTCTTTGATAGGTGTTGCCTTGCTTATGTTTGTCTCAGCGTTCATCGCTTATAGAAACGACATGGACGACAGCTTTAATCCCTTGGTGTTTTCAGGCATGGCTGCGCTGCTCAGTGGTTTTTTCGCCATCATTGCGACAAAACCTCAGGAGAAGATGGGTGTTGAAGAAGGGTTTTGCATCGTCACAGGTTGTTGGATAGTCGCCTGCGTCTTTGGTGCCATTCCTTATTTGCTATTTGGCGGAGAATTCACGGTCGTCAACGCATTTTTTGAAAGCGTGTCGGGATTCACCACCACGGGTGCGTCCATCCTCAACGACATTGAAGCCCTGCCTGATGGCCTACAGTTTTGGCGCATCGCCTCGGCCTGGATGGGTGGCATCGGCATTGTTACCCTTGTCTCCTTGGTCATCTCTGCACAACAAGACCGCCATCTCGTTTTGGCCAGCGCGGAATTGTCGGACCTCGCCAAATCCTACTACGGCGGACGGAAGAAAAACTTCGTCTATCGGATGTTAGCCGTCTATCTGATTATCACAACGGCTTCGGCCATTGCATTAAGGCTCACCAAAATGCCTTGGTTCGACGCCACCACTTTGGCCATGTCGGCTTGCAGCACCTGCGGCTTCTGCACAAAAAACATCAGTGTCGCTTTTTATGACAATGTCCTCGTGGAAATCATCCTTATTGTGGCCATGCTAATGGGTGCCACCAACTTCAGCCTCATGTTCTCTACCATTTGGCCCGACAAACACACACGCAAGAACCTCTTTAACACGCAAGTCATCCGTTGGTTTTTGACCCTTGTCACTATCGCCATACTTGCCGTCACTGCCAACCTATACTACAGCGGATGCTACACCTCTTTTCCAAGAGCATTGCGATTGGCAGCCTTCCAAGTTTGTTCACTCAGTACAACCACGGGATTTGCCACAACCGACACCAACCTTTGGCCCACGTTCAGTATGGGCATACTGATACTGTGTTCCTTGGTCTGCGGTTGTTCAGGCTCAACTTCTGGAGGTATGAAAATGGACCGTCTCGTCATCGTCGTCAAAAGCCTGAAAAGCATGGTAAGTTCGCTTATTGGTTTCAAGAATGTCAACCAAACCAAGCTGGACGGGCAAGTGAAGACAGAAGAAAATGTCACCTCAATTATCACCTTCATGGGCATCTACATCCTCATCATCGCCATCGGAACTGGCATATTTGCCATCAGCATGGACACCAAGACTTCGCTGACAGCATCCATCGCTTGCATGGGCAGCGTCGGGCCTGGTTTCGGTGAAGTCGGCTCGTTGGGCAACTATGCTGGATTTATGGGCTTCCAAAAAGTGGCGGCCATGCTCATCATGCTTTTGGGTCGTGTCGAAATCTTCCCTATGCTGATTGCCTTTAGAAGCATTTTCCGCCGTTGACTCTTGCGCAATTCAACTTTTTTGCCGTTTTTTGCAAATTGATTAATCATTTTCATCATGAAAAACATCTTCCATAGAGTCCTAATATATTTGAAATTTCTCATCCACCTTTCCGATGAAATCGACTACGAGAATGCCAGTTCTTCCATCCGAAAGAACATCGCTTTCAGGGGCACCAATGTGTTCATTCTAGCCTGCGCTATCATCATCGCCTCCGTGGGTTTGAACGTCAATTCCATCCCTGTCATCATCGGCGCCATGTTGATTTCTCCCGTGATGGGTCCCATCTTAGGCTTTGGATTGGGTCTAGCCACTGAGGACAATCTTTTAGTAAAAGAATCGATGAAGAACTACAGTGTAATGGTTATCATCAGCATTATTGCCTCTTCGCTGTATTTCTTACTCAGTCCCTTGAGTTTGGCCAACCCTTCAGAACTTTTGGCTAGAACCAAGCCCACCATTTATGACGTCTTGATCGCACTTTTCGGTGGTCTGGCAGGCATCATTGAGACCTCACGTAAGGACAAGGGCAGTGTCATCACAGGTGTGGCCATCGCCACAGCGCTCATGCCGCCACTATGCACCGTTGGCTACGGCATCTCCATCTGGAAAGGAACCATCATCTTCGGGGCACTCTATCTCTTCCTCATCAACAGTGTCTTCATCGCCTTGGCCACCTTCGCTGCCGTGAAATATTTCGGATTCCCTATTGTGGAGTCATCGGGTGAAACCAAGAAACATTTGCCCAAAGGAGCGGTTTATCTCATCTTGCTCATCGTTATCGTGCCAAGCTTCATTACCGCTATCAGTGTAATAAAAGAGAACAACTTCATCACCCATGTTGAGCGTTTGGTGGCCGAAAACAAGAATCTCGGAAAGTGTTTCATTTATGACCATAAAGCCACCTATTCGCGCAAATCACCCAAACTGGAGCTCTTCCTCGCTGGTGAAACCTTGACCGACGAAGCGAAGAAAAAGTTCTATAACAGTGCAGAAGAATACGGTATCACACACAGTCAAATCGTCTTCCACGAAGATGCCACCAGCATGCGCCAGGAGTTTTCCGAGGTAGAAATCGTGAAAGGTATTTACGAACATAATGATCAACAAATCAAAAGGTTGAATGATAGCATCAGTAAGATGGAAGCCACGATTTCTGATTACAAGTCGAAAGAGATTCCCGTTGAAGCTATCTCCAAAGAGCTATTTGCGCAATACCCAACCATCACCGAGGTCAGTTTAAGCCGAGGCTCATCCGTGAAGTCAAGCGATGGTACAGTTACGGAACAACTTGTTGCTTTCCTTACTACAAACGAACCGTTGGACACTGAACTTCACGACCGCATCGAACGCTGGCTGAAGGTACGTCTGAAAAATGAAAACGTTATTGTGGTCAACCAAATCGCAGAAACAGAACAAGCCGCTGAATAATCAGTGGCTTGTTTCTTGATTTCGTGGAGATTACCGGACTCGAACCGGCCACCTTCAGATTGCGAACCTGACGCTCTACCAGATGAGCTAAATCCCCTATTGCGGCTGCAAAAATACAATAAAATCGCTTATCAAGGTATTTCCCGTTGAAATAAATTACAATTCAACAAAAAGACGCTTCTGATACTCCATTACAATGCGAATAAAATGTATCTTTGCCGACCAAATCAAATGACAAGAATACATTAAAAAAACATACTACCATGACTATTGAAGACTACATCGTTTTTAGAGTGAATGCACTACTCCATGCCCACGACGCCAAAATCGTGATGCGTCTCGAAGGTGGCATGAGCAACTACACCTACGTCGTTGAATGCGAAGGCAAGAAATACACCTACCGCGTGCCGGGTAAGTTTGCCGAGAAATTCGTTGACCGCGAAGAGGAATGGGCCAATATTCAGGAAGTCAATCGTTTGGGACTAAACAACATTACGGAATATGTCGAGATTCGCTCGGGCGAAAAGCTGGCTGAATACGTGGAAGGCACCATCATGAGCACCACTGACGTGGTCTCCTACAATGAAATGTCGGTGAAAGCGTTGAAGAAGATCCACAACAGCGACATGAAGTTCCGCGATTACAACGCCTTTGGCCGCCTTGATGCCGACCAAAACTACTGCCTTGAGACGGGTTATGTGTTCCCACAAGAATACCTTGACCTCCGCAAGAAACTTGATGCCATACGCGCCACCCAGACCAACGTGCCCAAGGTGCCCTGCCACTGCGATTACCAACCTACAAACCTCGTTATCAGTGGTGATAAGTTGTATGTCTTGGATTGGGAGTTTGCAGGCATGAACGACCCCTTCTACGACATCGCCTGCTACGGCAATGTGGGCTTCGACAAAGCTTTGGCCTTATTGGAAGCCTATGTGGGCCATAAACCCACCAAGGAAGAGCTGCAACGCCTCTATTTCCATCGCGCCTTCCAGTGCCTGCAATGGTTCAACGTGGCCATCTTCAAAGACCGCGTGGGACTCAGCAAAGACCTCAACATGGACTTTAACGCTGTGGCGTTTATGTTCCTTGGAATGGCGAAGGAATTACTGGAAAATTACGACAATCTCTAGCAAGTTTTAGAAGACACTTGAAGCCATGTCATCCCAGCGTAAGGCCGTGTGGCGGAATGGGATCTATGGCTTCAAGGGTCGTCTGTAGAAAATTCCGCCTCACATAGATTTCCACAGCGCACAAGCCTATGTAGGAATGACATGCAAGGCGGAATTTTCAATACAGGAAATCCGAAGCGGAAAAACTACCGTACTCCCCATCCAAGCCCAAATCGGCTTTGGCTTCTTCGGAGAGCATGTCGATGCTCCAAACGGGGTCGAAAGTTAATTCCACATCGACTTTATTCACACCCACAATGGCTTGCACACGATTGCGAACCTCAGCGGGCAATGTTTCAGCTACAGGACAATTTGGTGCTGTCACAGTCATTACAATCTTCACATTACCTTCTTCGTCAACTTCTACACCATAAATCAAGTGTAACGTCCAGATGTCAATGGGAATCTCAGGGTCATAAATGGTCTTTAAAACCGAAATGACTGTTTCTTTCAAAGTGTTGGTCTCTTCCTGTGTCATGATTGTCCCTCCTTCAATTTATATGCCTCTGCATAGAGCAGCATTTGTTTCAACATAGCCAAGAGGCCGTTGGAACGCGTAGGCGATAAATGCTCCTTTAGCCCTATCTCGTCCAAGAACGAAAGGTCGGCAGCAAGGATGTCCTCTGGCGTCTGACCCGAGAATACTTTAATTAATAAGTTTACAATGCCTTTGGTGATGACTGCATCGCTATCGGCGCTGTAATACACCTTGCCGTCCTTCAGCTCGGCATTGAGCCACACGCGCGATTGACAGCCATTGATAAGGTGAGCCTCGTCACGGTACTTTTCATCAATGATGGGGCACTCCTTCCCCATCTCTATCAGCATGGCATAGCGGTCCATCCAGTCGTCAAACATGGAAAAATCCTCTACGATGCTATCTTGAATTTCCTTAATGGTCATATCTTGAAATTTGGCGCAAAAATAATAAAAAAGGGCGGCACCCAAAAGGATGCCGCCCAATTTTCGCGGAAATCAATTCCGCAGTGTCATTTATTGCATGACAGTGACACGCTTGACGGTCACACCGTTTTCAGTGTAGACGCGCACCATGTACAGGCCAGCGTTGAACTGACCCATGTTCAGGGTGAATTCGTCAGCATTGAGTTCGGTGTCGTAGACCACCTGGCCGAGGACGCTCACCACAGTGACGCGGTTCATGCCGTTGGCTTGGATGGTCACGTTGCCATTCGTCGGGTTCGGGAACAGGGCAACCTTGTCGCTGTTCTCATCAATACCCGTCGTCTGGACACTCACATAGTTGACAGCCGGGTTCACACCCGATACGGCAGGTTCTGACTCGCAGTCGCCGTAGTCAGCACGCACCTGATAGTAGTAAGTACCAGCTGCAGCAGGCGTATCGATGTACTCGTAGTAGGTCTGACCAGCAACAGCAGCAACCTCACCAATCAAAGTGTAGTTGGCGTTGTCGTCAGAACGGTACACGTTGTACTTCACGATATTGGCGCGGTTCTTAGCACCGTTGGTCAGCTCGATGTCGTCGACATCAAGGATGAACATATCAGTGCAGCTGAAGTGACGGATGGCGATGTAACGGCCTTCACCGGCATAGTCGCCGAGGTTGACCGTGTACTGATGCCATGAACCTTGGGCGCGGGTCTGGCCATTGCGACCAATGCTCATCACGCCATTGTCCTTGGCAGTCATCGTCCACTCCTGGACCATACCGAAGTTGACACCGTCGTCGGAGATAGCCACGCCAAAGTGCTCGGCAACATAGCTGGCATCCTGACCGCAAGCCCAGAAGCTGAAGGTTGAGCCTTCGCAGAGGGTCACGGCGGGCGAAATCAGCCAGTTGTCAGGAGTCAAAGCACCATAGACATTGCTGTAGGAACCGGAAACGATGAGGTCTTGAGAGCTGTTGTGGCCGGAACCGGCAAGGTTACCACCGCTCAGATAGATACCGTCGCAGGCAGAACCAAGGATCCAGTTGAAGCCGTCGCCGTCAGCATCGAGGGTCGTCCAACCAGCAGGCATCTGGCTATTGTCGAAGTTGAGCGTGAATTCGTCGCCTTCGCAGCCGCCTGGGCCAGGATTCTGCTCGCCCCACCAAATCTTCACTTGGTCGGTTTCGTTCAAAGCTTCACCATAGATAGGTGCACCAGGTTCGCAAGTGCCTTGGCCGTTAGGACCGAACTCGCAGACCGGGCAACCCATGGACCAGCCATAGTTGTGGTCGGGCAGCGTCATTTCGCCAGGATAGATCGGGCGGACGCAGTACTCGTGATCACCAAATTCATCAATGTCGGTATACTCGCGATCATCAGGACCAGCAAAGGCCAGGTATTCACCATCTTGAGTGATCAAGAAGCCGATGAGGTCAACAGTAGGAACGACGATGCTGCAGTCAGTGCTGCCGCTGCCGCTAACCTTGCTGAAGTTGATGTTGCAAGCTTGGTTCGAGTAGTTGGTGATGATGAGGATGTAGTACTCGCCAGTCTGGGCGGTTGAAGGAATCAGGCAGTTCTCGGTAGGAGCGGCAGAGTAGCTGCAGCTGACGACCTTGTCTGAAGTCAAACCGTTCGGGCAAGGTGAAATCGGGTCAGCAAACGGGCCCCAGCAGCAGAAGTCGATGTCGACGCTAGGCGTGCTGTACATGTAAATGTCCA
>CAMJRR010000047.1 GCA_946408345.1 uncultured Bacteroidales bacterium
CAGCCAATGCAAATGCGATAAATAGAAGAAGTTTTTTCATGATGGTATGAGTTTAAAAGTGAATGCAAGTTTACGGAAATGAAAAACATCAGGCAAGAAAAACCATGTTCGGTTTTGTTCGGGTTTTTGGCTAATATCTTGTTATTCAAGATAATGAACCGCCATTTGCAAAGGCAAGTAAAGCGACTGAAATCGTATTCTTACAACCTAATATCTTTCTCAATTTGCTGTTGCGCTCGTTAACAGTGTTGTAGGCGCGTTGCATTAGGGCTGAAATGTCGGCATCGGTTAGACCAAGCAAATGGAGACAGCAATAATCAAGATCACTATTGGTGATTTCGGGATGGGCCTGGACAAGGCGAACAATAAAATGGTCAAAGTGTTGGTTCGTTGCTTCGCGCAAGGCGACAAGTTGTTCCTTGCTTAATGCATAGTCTTTATATAGCGTATAATTCATCTGCGATTTGAACTGCCCTTCATGTACCCGATTCATGATGAGGCGGCAAATGGGCTCTTCCATGAACGTAGCAGCCTGTGATTCAGCCTTTGTAATTGAGCTCTTGCCGTGTTGCTTGATTTGATCTTGCAGCTCCCGCAAAGTCTCGTTGCTTTTCTTTAAGCGACTCGAGAGTGCTTTCTTTTCTATATTATGAGCGTGTTTTTCTTCATCGATTCGGAGTTTAAGTTGCTGCTTGTGGCGTTTGCTGTTGTGATATAGAGAAAGAACTATCAGTATCACAAATGATAATCCTGCAACAACCGCTATTGACTGGTTGCGATGTCGCCGCATCTCTTCCTGATGGTGCCGTTCCTGTTGGGCTTGCCCGAAAACTTTGTATAGTTCGGTCAGCTGTGACTTTATTTCGCTTTTGTTTTCCTCTTGATTGGCAAAAGGCACTAGGAAATCCGTGTAAGCATGAACCTCAATACCTTTCGCCTTGCCGATTTCCACCAACCACTCAGCGGCTTGCCTTTTTAAGCCTACAACGGAGGTCGTTTGGAAAACCTTATTCAGGTAAACCCATGCGGAATCATACTTTTGTTCATGATAGAAGGTTTCGCCTATGTTCAGATAACGGGCTTGGCTTTCCCTCTCGCTTTCGGAGTTCAAAAGTAATTGGTGCAACTTTCCAACTACTGTATCAGCTTGACAAATCCCTTTCTTGTATTCCAAACAGATTAAATGTGCGGCTATATCCCTATACATCAGCGTGACTGTATCTTCCAAAACATCCATCGCTTTTTGATAATAATAAGATGCGCTATCAGATTGCTCTATCATATCGTATTGCGATCCTATTTGATTAAGCGTCCATGCAGTATGCCATGGGGTGGCACCATGTTTCTGATAATGTTCCAATGCTTTTTTCCCGAAGTATACGGATTGTTCGTGGAGATAAATGTCGGAAAACAAATCCGTCAACCTTGTATAGATATAAGCCATGAATTGCGCTTTATGCTCTGTCAAATCCTTTTCGTCAAAATACCCTTCCATTACCTCCAAAGCTTTCATGTATTCCTTGCAGGCCTCCACTGCACTATCGTTTTCATAATATCCCACACCATTAATATAATAAGAGCGGGTGCCCAGAAATGCAATGGTTTGGGCAGACATTAGTGATGCTTCACTACGGCTTAACCTTCGTATAGACACATCTTGTGTATCCATCACCTTCAACAATGAATCATAATATGCAACCGCTTGTTGTAGTTTTTTCCGGTTTTCCTGCGGAAGGTAGTTTTTATACAGCAATTCGGCCAACAACAAGTTGGCGTAGTGCTTGTCATAGGGGGTAGAGATGTTGCTCATGCCGTCACTATAGGTGTCGAAATAGGGCAACAGACAAACCAACGCGCTGTCGGGCTGTCGCCACATCAGGCTGTCAATGGCCACCAATTCTGATGACGGCGTTTCGACAGGCTCAACGACCTTCACCGGGTGATGGCAGGCTGCCACAAAGAAAAAAGCAAGTATTATGGTTAACCTCAGTTTCATGCCTGCAAAGATAATAAAATCCCATAAAATACAATGTAGGGCTGTCACATCGTGGCAGCCCTACAATTTCAAATTTTGAATTTTAAATCCAAAATTACTTGATATTCGGCTCCTCAAGTCCGAGATGCTTCTTGGCATCCACACGCTTCAGGATGATACCGATGATCAATGCAGCCACGCCGAGGCAGGCGAGCATGACCAGAGGCCATGTGTAGTTGAGGGCGACCGGGTCAGTGACACCAGGATTGGTGTTCTCGAGAACCTTACCAATCAGCAGCGGGAACAGCCACAAGCCGATGTTCTGGATCCAGAAAATTAAGGCGTAGGCCGAACCGATGATCTTTTCGTCCACCAGCTTCGGCACGCTCGGCCACAAGGCGGCAGGCACCAGCGAGAAGGAGGCACCCAGCACCAGGATGGTCACGTAAGCCACGACCACGCCACCGACGGCATTGCCCTTGAACATGGGCAGGATGAAGGCGAAGGTGAGGTGGCAGATGATGAGCAGCAACGAGCCAATCATCAGCATGGAAGCGGCCTTACCCTTGTTGTCGACATAGCTGCCGAGGATAGGCGTGATGGCCACGGCCAACAGCGGGAACACGGCGAAGATGGTCTCGGCGGTGCCACGCATGTAACCCATGTAGCAGTAAACCACGAGGGCGACGACGGCGATAGCCATCAAACCGAACTTCAGGCCTTTCTTCTTCGAGAAGTTGCTGGCAAACGAGCAGACAGCCACCACAAGCATGATGATGTATTGCACGATGGTGACGGTGTCGCCGGCCCAGAACGAACCAGCGGCGGGCTCAGTCAGCGTCAGGTTGCACTGCAACATGTTGACGGCGTATTTTTGGAACGGGAAGATGGCGCTATAATACAGCACGCAGAGCAAAGCGACCAGCCAGAAACCAAGGCTCGACAAAATCTTGCCAATGTCGCTGACCTTGAATGGGTCGTCTTTCTCTTCGGCTTCGCCAGTCTGTGCATCAAGCTTCTTATCCATGAAGAAGTACACCACGAACATGATAAGGGCGATGCAGAGCAGTACCACACCAAAGGCCACAGAACGGCTCACGTTGATGCTGCCGCCCAACTTGGCAAAGTAGGGTGAGAAAATCATGCAGGTAGCCACACCCAAACGAGCCAAGGCCATCTCTGAACCCATGGCCAGAGCCGTCTCACGACCCTTGAACCACTTCACGATACCACGGCTCACGGTGATGCCAGCCATTTCGGTACCGCAACCAAAGACCATGAAGCCGAGGGCGGCCAGCTTGGCGGAGGCGGGCATGCCACGATAGAACGGCGAAACGCCCAGCTCCTCAAAGCCAGGGATGTAGTTGAGGTTGTTGGTGAACCAGGTCTCGGCACCGCTGCCATAGAACGACTCGCTGATGGCATAGTACTTAATCAAGCCACCGACGAGCATGACGGCGCCCGAAAGCACGGCGGTGAAACGCACGCCCATCTTGTCGAGGATGATACCGGCGAAGATGAGGAAGAACACGAAGACGTTCAGGAAGGTCTCAGCGCCCTGCATGGTACCGAAGGCGAGGCTGTCCCAGCCGCGTTCGGTTTGCATCAGGTCCTTGATGGGGGACAGGATGTCCATGAAGATGTAGGCGCAAAACATGGCCAAAGCCAAGAGCAACAAGGCAATCCAACGCATGGTGGGGTTGTCTCTCAATGTCAGTTTTTCTGTCATAATAATTTGGTATTTAAAGATTTAAAGATTCAAGATTTAAAGATTTGGCTTTCAGCTTTCAGCCGTCAGCAATCAGCTAGCCATATTATTGGTGTTGGCTGATTGCTGACAGCTGACGGCTGATAGCTATATTATCATTCGGGTATCTGCACTACTTCCTTCTTGTAGCCTTTCAGCACGGCTTTGGCCATGTTGGCTACGTCGTCGGCGGTGATGCCGTTGATGATGTCGTTATAGTTGGCCATCGGATTGTATCCGTCGCGGCTCTGCGTCTGGATGCAGTTCATCCAATAGCGGTTGTTTTCCATGTCTTCACTGTGTTTCTTGACGAGGAACTCCTTCACCTTCTTGAGGTCTTCGGGACGCGGGCCTTGGTTGGCCACGTTCTGTAGCTCTGCAATGGCAATGCCCATCAGCTTTTCGTACATTTCCTTGTTGGTGTCGAAGCCGATGAGGAACATGAAGCTCGGTTTCGGGCGGAGGCTGAGGTTGCCTTGCACACCCACACCGTATGTGCCGCCTTCGTCTTCACGGATTTTCTCGGTGTAGACGATATCCATCACATCGCTCAGAATCTGCATCTTCATTTGGTTCTCCATGGTGTATTCTATGTCGCCATTGAAGATGGTATAGCAGCTCACTTTCGGGTTCTCCATGGCCTTGGTATAATGGCTGGTGACATCCTTGTCGGTGATGACAGGTACGTTGGAGGTCCAGGTCTCGTCGTTCTTCTTGGTCTTCAAGGCTCCGATATATTGCTCAATCATGGGCTCGAAGGTCTCGGGGTTGATGTTGCCCACGAAAGTGAACACGAAGTTGTTGGCATCCTTGAAACGGTCAGCATAGAGCTTCAGGGCTTTGGCATAGTCCACCTTGTCGTAGTCTTCGGCCTTCATGCGCTTGACGAGCGGGTGATTGTCGTACATGGCGAACATCAGGTTGTCGCGGAAGGCAGTCATCGGGTCGGATTCGGCGTTGGCGACCATGGCCTTGGCACGGGTGATGTAGGACTGGAAGGCTTCCTCATCACTGCGGGGACTGTTGAAATATAAATAGGTGAGTTGCAACATGGTTTCCAAGTCTTTCACGGAGCAGCTACCGCTCATGCCTTCTGTTAGTGAACTGATGTAAGGATTGACTGAAGCTTTTTTGCCAGCCAACACCTTAGGCAGGTCGATGGCACTGAAGTTGCCCACACCGCCGAGGGTAGCCAATGAGTTGATTTCCTGCAAAGTGAACGGGTCGCTTTGATCCATGACGGAGTAGCCACCGAAGCTGTAGGCCGACATCAGGATTTCGTCGTCCTTGAAAGTGGTGGGCTTGTAGATGACCTTCACGCCGTTCTTCAAATTGAGGATGGTGGCGTCGAAAGTGTCGTCGTGTTTCTTGCTATCAATGGCGCCT
Source organism: uncultured Bacteroidales bacterium (assembly GCA_946408345.1). Taxonomy (GTDB): domain Bacteria; phylum Bacteroidota; class Bacteroidia; order Bacteroidales; family F082; genus Limimorpha. The sequence continues at coordinate 5,109 of CAMJRR010000047.1, forward strand.
TTCACGGGAAGGGTGGCAATTAGAGGCTCGTTGCTGACGGTCTCCTTGTAAGGTTCCACCTCGACTTCGTTGGCTTTGTTGAACAGGGCGACGAGTTCTTCCTTGGTGGGCAGCACTTCGCCTTCCTTTTCTGGAGCGGTCAGCGTGATGACGATGTTGTCCTTGCGGATGAGCTCAGGCACATATTGGTTGATAGCTTCCACAGGAAGGGCAGGGAGGATCTGGCTGAGAAGCATGTACTCGTTTTCGATGCCCATCAGCGGCTCGTTGGTGAGGAAGTGGGCGAGGATGGGGTTGAGGTAGCGGCTGGTCTCCTGCTTGTCGCGCTCATCGTATTGGCTCTCGATTTGTTTCATTAAGTCAGCTTTGGCGCGTTCAAATTCTGAGGCGGTAAAGCCATATTGCTGCATGCGCTTGTTCTCGGCCACGATGGCGTTCAAGGCCTCGTCGATGCCGTCTTTGTCCTTGGCGTAGGCCATCGAAGTCCAAGCATCTTTGGTGTCGCTGACGAAGAAAGTGCCATAGTAACCATAGCCGAAGATGAAGGGCGGGTTGGCTTTCTGGGTGAGTTCTTCCAAACGGTTGTTGTACATCATGGCAACAAGTCCGTCAATGTAGCCTTTCAGCCAATACTGAATGTCGCCTTTTGCTTCGTCCGGTATCACGTCGTGCTTGTAGTACACCGAAATGTTGTAGTTGGTCTCTTCACGGTCGGTGCAGATGCTCACGATGGGCTCTTCGTTGTCGGCCACCTCAAAGCGGGTGCGTTCGGCAGGATTGATGGGGGCGGGGATGTCCTCGAAAATGGTCTTCAGGTGGTTCTCCACTTCGTTCACATCGATGTCACCAATGATGATAATGCCTTGCAGATCGGGACGGTACCATTTATGATAGTAGGCGCGCAAAGCCTCGTGGTCGAAGCCGGTGATGACTTCCTCAAGGCCGATAGGCATACGGTGACCGTAGGGACTGTTGGGGTAAATCTCGGGCAGCATCTTTTCCCACATACGCTGTTGGGCGTCGTTGCGAGTACGCTTTTCCTCAAGGATGACGCCGCGTTCCTTGTCGATTTCGGGACCTTCCAAGGAGATGAAGCTCGACCAGTCGTGGAGGATGAGGATGCACGAGTCGACGAGGTTCATGTTGGTGGTGGGCACATTGGTCAGCATGTAGACAGTTTGTTCGATGCTGGTCCAAGCGTTCACGTTTTCGCCGAACTTCACGCCGTTGTGCTCCATATAGTTAAGGAGTTCCTTGCCGGGGAAGTTCTTCGTGCCGTTGAATGCCATGTGCTCCAGGAAGTGGGCCAGACCGCGTTGGTCTTCCTCTTCAAGAATGGAGCCGACCTTCTGCGCGATGTAGAAATTGGCGCGTTGGGCGGGTTTCTCGTTGTGACGGATGTAATAGGTCAATCCGTTCTCCAATTTGCCTCTTCTGACATTCTGGTCGAAGGGCACGGGCATGGCTTGCTGGGCGAGCATCATCGTGCTCAAAGCAAGCGTTGCGATTAAGGTTAGTGTCAGTTTTTTCATTTAATTAGTATTTGTTGAAATTATTGATGTCTATTATTAAAAACATGATTTAAAAACATGATCCACAAAAATCCAAACCAATTTGAGAAGCCGTTAGCAGTCACTTTCCTATTGTGCTTTTGCGAACGCCGTATCCCCTTTCGGGTGCGTTGCAATGGAGGGTGGTGTGCGAACCGTTGCTTGTTTGTCCTATTGTTGTTTTGCACGTTTTTCCGGTTTTGTGATTAAAATAGATGAATAACGTATTTCTCTATAAAGTACTCTTCTTTAAACCATTTGCTGATGATGGCTTTCTTGTATTTCCAATAGCGGTTCAATGCCTTGAACTCTTCCGTGAGGTCGCCGCCTTTCAGGTAGATGATGCCGCCTGCCTCTTCATCGCCTCTGATTCTCAGCTTGTTGCCTGCCAAATTAGCGATTTCAGGAAGCGTCATCACTGCTCGACCTGTAATCACATCGAATTTATCCTTCACCTCTTCGGCGCGTTTCTGCTCGGCCACCACGTTCTCCAAGCCAATGGCTTCCTTCACGGCATTCACCACCTTGATTTTCTTGCCTGTACCGTCGATGAGGTAGAACTCGGTCTGCGGAAACATGATAGCCAAAGGGATGCCTGGGAAACCGCCCCCTGTACCCAAGTCCATCACCTTCATGCCAGGCAACAGCTCGTAATATTTGGCGATGGCCAGCGAGTGCAACACATGGTGCTCATAGAAGTGCTCCATGTCCTTGCGCGAGATGACGTTGATTTTGCTGTTCCAGTCCAAATATAAGTCTTTCAGTTGGTTATACTGTTCCTTCTGCTTGTCGCTGAGCTCAGGGAAGTACTTGAAAAGGCTGGTTGTGTCCATAGATTAACAAAAATTGGCTTCAAAAATACGGAAAAAAACGGAACGATAGCTTTTTTATTTTGGTTTCATACGATTTTCGTTGGTTTTGCGTTGTTTTTTTGACCATGACTGCTGACTATGACCATGACCGCATTTACGAGTGGTAAAGTGGTCATAGTCATTGTCACAAGTCATAGTCCAAATAGTCAAAATGAAAATGAAAAAGCTACATCTTTTACTATTGCTCCTGATACCCTTAACGATAACGGCGCAACGCATCACCCCGGAAGAATACATCCAAACCTATAAGGACATCGCCATCCGCGAGATGAAGACCCATAAGATTCCGGCTTCCATCACCTTGGCGCAAGGACTTTTGGAGTCGGGAGCGGGCAATAGTGCCTTGGCACGTAATGCGAAGAACCATTTCGGCATCAAGTGCCACAAGGGCTGGGAAGGCGACACCTATTATATGGACGACGATGCAAAGAACGAGTGCTTCCGCAAGTACGACAATGTGGAGGACTCTTTCCGTGACCATTCTGACTTTCTATGCGGACGTACCCGTTATGCTGCCCTTTTCGACTTGGAAATCACTGATTATGAAGGTTGGGCAAAGGGATTGAAAGCCGCAGGCTATGCCACCAATCCCAAATATGCCCAACTGCTCATCGACCGCATCAATCTTTACGACTTGACCCAGTACGACCAAATCGCCCTCGGCCTGCTGGCGGAGAGCGAGGTGGAACCTATTGACCCTGCTGTAGATGAGTACTTTGAGTTGGCATTCTCTCCAGTGGACAAATCGGTGTATCTTTTGGCCGATATGACACAGGACAAACGTTTCATTTATGAAAACAACAAAGTGCGTTTCGTGTATGCAAAAGAAGGGGAAACGCCAGAGAGTATGGCCAAGGCCTTCGGCATCAAGTTCAAACGTTTCTGTCAATACAACTGCCTAAAGCATCCCGAAGAGGTGGTCTTCCACAGTGGCGATGTGGTGTATCTATCGAAGCTGAAAAACAGCAACTGGAAGGCGAAGAAATACACCGTCCAGGAAGGCGAGACCCTGCGCGACGTGGCCTTGCGCTTCGCCGTGAAGCCTGAGAAGATTTTGAGGAAGAATGGCTTTAAGGAAGGCACTCGTATTAGCAAAGGTCAAGTGCTTTGGCTGAGGTAAAAGATTCCCTTCGGGAATGGAGATGGGCATGAAGTCACGAGCGGCGGCTTCGCGCGGCCTCAATTTGGTAGCTGTTTCAAGCCGCCGATGATAACATGAAGATTAATTCCATTCCCGCAGGGAATCTATTTCAGTTCTTCCTTCAGGTATTTCGCAGTATAACTCTCTTTGCACTTAGAGATTTCTTCTGGTGTGCCCTCACAAACAATGCGTCCGCCACGGTCGCCGCCTTCGGGACCCATGTCGATAATCCAGTCCGCCATCTTGATGACATCCATGTTGTGCTCGATGATGAGGACGGTATTGCCTTTGTCAACGAGCTTATTCAACACATTCATCAGTACCTTGATGTCCTCAAAATGCAAGCCAGTGGTGGGTTCGTCCAAGACGTAAAGCGTTTTGCCCGTGTCGCGCTTGGCCAGTTCGGTGGCCAGTTTCACACGTTGCGCCTCGCCTCCACTGATGGTGGTGGAAGCTTGACCGAGGGTCAGATAACCCAAACCAACATCTTTCAACGTACGGATTTTCTGAATGATGCTTGGGATGTTTTCGAAGAACTCCACCGCCTCGTTGATGGTCATGTTAAGCACGTCGTTGATCGACTTGCCTTTGTAGCGCACCTCAAGGGTCTCGCGATTGTAGCGTTTGCCTTGGCACTCCTCGCATAGCACCGTCACATCGGGCAGGAAGTTCATCTCGATGACGCGTAAGCCTGCACCTTTGCAGGCTTCGCAGCGACCGCCCTTCACGTTGAAGGAGAAACGCCCCGCCTTGTAGTTGCGGATTTTTGATTCGGGCAACTCACCGTAAAGTTTTCGGATGTCGTCGAAGACCTTGGTGTAGGTGGCTGGATTGCTTCGCGGTGTGCGTCCAATCGGCGCCTGGTCGATTTGGATGATCTTGTCGATTTTTTCCAAACCTTCGATGCTTTCGTAGGGAAGGGGCTCCTTCACCGAGCGGTAGAACTTTTGGCTGAGGATGGGTGAGAGGGTCTCATTAATTAAGGTGGACTTACCCGAACCACTGACGCCTGTCACGCATACCATCACGCCGAGGGGCAACTTAAGGTCCACATCTTTCAGGTTGTGGCCTTTTGCGCCTTTGATGGTGAGAAAATCACCCTCTAAAGGTTTGCGCCGCGTCTTCGGCACTTCGATTTGACGGATGCCGTTGAGGTAGTCGCAGGTGATGGAATGTCCCGTTTTGGTCTCGGAAGGCTTACCGGCAAAGACGACTTCGCCGCCGTGCCTTCCTGCACCTGGACCGATGTCGACGAGATAGTCGGCATTGAGCATGGTGTCCTTGTCGTGTTCCACCACGATGACGGAGTTGCCAATGTCGCGCAGTTCTTTCAGCGACTCGATGAGGCGCTGGTTGTCACGTTGATGCAAGCCGATGCTGGGCTCGTCAAGGATGTATAATACTCCAGTCAATTGTGACCCGATTTGTGTGGCCAAACGAATACGTTGTGCCTCGCCGCCCGACAATGACGCTGCTGGACGGTTCATGTTGAGATAGTCTATGCCGATGTCAAGGAGGAAATGTACGCGTTTGTGAATTTCGCGCAAGATTTCCTTGGCGATGTCGTTCTGTCGGTCGGTGAGTTTTCCGGGCAACTCGTCAATCCACTGCCCAAGGCTGAGGGTGTCCATATTGGCCACCTCAGCGATGTTCTTTCCATCGATGCGGAAATATTGTGACTCTTTTTTCAGTCTTGTGCCGCCGCAAACAGGGCAAGTCACATGGTTCATGAACGAGCCCGCCCAACGCGCAATGGCAGCCGAGGCCTCCTCGTTGTTTTGGTCTTCGATGAAGTTGATAATGCCCTCGAAATTAATTTTGTAGGTCGAGGTGATGCCGAGGGTCTCGCGTTTCACTTCGAAGGTCTCGTTGGTGCCGTAAAGGATGACGTCGAGAGCCTCTTCGGAGATGTCTTTCAGTGGGGTGTCAAGGGTGTAACCGTATTTTAGACCGATGGCTTCCAGCTGCTTGAAGATCCAACTGCCGGCTTTGTATTCGCCTGCTGGAGCCAGGCCGCCTTTTCGGAGACTTAGATTCGGATTCGGGATGAGCTTTTCCTTGTCAACCACGGCTATTTCGCCCAATCCGTTGCACTTGGGGCAAGCACCGTAGGGCGAGTTGAACGAGAAGGTGTTAGGTTCGGGGTCTTCGTAGGATAGCCCTGTGGTGGGGCACATCAGCAGGCGACTGAAGTAGCGTAACTGTTGTGTGTCGTTATCGAGCACCATGAGCAAGCCCTTGCCATAACGGAAGGCGGTCTTCACCGATTTCTTGATGCGCGTGAGGCTGTCTTCATGGACTTCAATTCGGTCGACGACAATTTCGATATCGTGGGTCTTGTAGCGGTCCACCATCATGCCAAACTCAATCTCGCGCATCACGCCGTCGACACGCACGCGGGTGAAGCCTGCTTGGCGGATATGCTCAAACAACTCACGATAATGGCCTTTTCTGCCACGGACGGCGGGTGCCAAAATGTTGATGCGTTTGCCACTAAACTCGTTCAGAATCAAATCGGTGATTTGCTCTTCGGTGTAGCGCACCATTTTCTCGCCTGTGTTGTAGGAATAGGCCTCGCCGATGCGGGCGTAGAGCAGGCGGAGAAAGTCATAGATTTCGGTGATGGTGCCTACCGTCGAGCGCGGGTTTTTGTTCACAGACTTTTGCTCAATGCTGATGACAGGGCTCAAGCCTGTGATTTTGTCTACATCGGGACGTTCCATGTTGCCGATGAACTGTCGCGCGTAGGCCGAGAAGCTCTCCATATAACGTCTTTGCCCCTCAGCATAGATGGTGTCGAAGGCCAAGGACGACTTGCCACTCCCACTGATGCCGGTGACTACCACCAAGGCATTGCGAGGAATGGAAAGGTCGATGTTCTTCAGGTTATTCTCGCGAGCACCTAGAATCTGTAATTCTTTATCTTCAGAGAATTCGTTCATTCTGCTTTTCTCATTTTCTTATGCGTCTTGGCATATTTCCCCGTTGGGATCTTTATCTCGTAGCTATTACCAGTCGAGATGGTCAACGAATTGCCGCGCAGCCAAGGATTGAAATGCTTCAACATTTTGAGGTTGGTGCCTTGCTCGTAAGCGAAATCGACCAAGTTCGGTATGGATTGGGTGACGGTGACGGTTTTGCACTCGTAGGGCTGATACCATCCGTTATCGCTGACTTGGAAGCCGTATCTCTCTGGATTTTCCGTGATAAGTTTTAGGGCCAAAATACGGTAAACATAACGTTGTGTCTCCTCGGGCAGCAGCATGTCGAAATATGAATCCACACGCTGTTCTTCCTGCGTTTTGGAAATGCGTCCGTTGCCGCAGTTGAATGCTGCCGCTGCAGAAATCCAGCTACCGAACTTACGGTAAGAATCCTTCAGATATTTACAAGCTGCGACGGTTTCTTTCTCGACATTGTAACGCATGTCCACTTCCTTGTTGATTTCAAGATCGTATTGCTTCCCAGTTCCCTCGAGAAATTGCCAAAAGCCTACTGCTTTGGAAGGGGAGACAGCGTTGGTCAACTCACTTTCAATCATGGCGAGGTATTTAAAGTCTTCGGGCAGACCGTATTTCTCCATCAACGGCTCCATTACGGGGAACCAGCGTTTGGTTCGTTTCAGTAGCAGTATGGTGGCGGAATGTCTGTATGAATTGACCAGTAATTCTCTTTCCAACCGCTCTCGGACATAGAACAGGTCCAAGGGCACTTCCTCACCGCAAAAGGTCATGGTTTCGGGTAGCTCGATGTCGTGCGTGATGTGGTCGATTTGGTCGAAAGTAAGGTAATCTCTTTCGGTGCCTTCATATTCTTCCAGTTGCTCGTCATTGGATTGAGCCAGCGAAAAAGTGATAGCTGCCGTCACACCTATTAATATAATAGCCATGCCGCAGGCAAGGAGGAGGTTTCTAGTCTTCATTTTGTAGATCTCTAATTTCAAAATTTCAAGATTTGTTGCTTTGTTTCTGACAGCCGCTTTGCGTCATTGCGAGGAGGAACAACGAGGCAATCCAGGGAATGAGTTTGTTATCTGGACTGCTTCGTTCCTCGCAGTGACGCGAAGCGCTGCGGTTTGCGTTAAAACGGCGTGACAAAATCCTTAAACATCGGAGAGATTTTATCCTTTTCTGAAAGAATCGGGCTCTCAATGTTCCAGTCGATGCCGAGGTCAGGGTCGTTCCAGCGGATGCTGCCTTCGGAAGCCTTGTTATAGACGTTGGTGCATTTGTAGGTGAACACCGAATGGTCTTCGAGACACACAAAGCCATGTGCGAAACCTTCTGGAATCCAATACATGAATTTGTTTCCTTCGGTCAGAATTACGGATTCCCATTGTCCGTATGTGGGCGAACCATTCCTTATGTCAACGGCCACATCCATGACAGCACCTTTCACCACGCGCACCAGTTTGCCTTGGGCGAAGGGCGGCTTCTGGAAATGCAGTCCGCGCAGCACGCCTTTCATCGATTGCGACTCGTTGTCCTGCACGAAGGTCATGTCGAGCCCATGTTGGGCGAAGCGTTCCTTGTTGTAGCTCTCGAAGAAATAGCCGCGTTCGTCTGGAAATATGTCCGGCTTGATGACAAGGAGGTCTTTTATTTTGGTTTCGATGATTTCCATTGTGATAATAATTTGGAATGCTGAATGCGGAATGCTGAATGTTGCAATGCGCCGTTAGGCTTTTTGCCCTTCATTCAGCATTCATAATTCAGCATTCATCATTAAAGGTGTACACATTCATTATACGCTGCGGCAGCCGCCTCCATAATGCCTTCCGACATGGTGGGGTGGGGGAACACGGCATGGATGATGTCTTCGCCCTTGGCACCCAGTTCGCGGCAGAGTACAGCGGAAGCCACCATCTCGGTCACATTGTCGCCAACCATATGGCACCCGAGCCAGTCGCCGGTCTTGGCATCGAAGACCACCTTGATGAAGCCGTCGCGGTTGCCGGCAGCGGTAGCTTTGCCCGAGGCAGTGAAGGGGAACTTGCCGATCTTCACCTCGTAGCCAGCTGCGATCGCCTTCGCTTCGCTCAGACCGACGGAGGCGATTTCAGGTGTGGTGTAGGTGCAGCCGGGGATGTTGGCGTAGTTCAAAGGCTTGGGGTCGAGGCCGCAGAGTTTCTCCACGCAGATGGTGGCTTCGTGGTCGGCCTTGTGGGCCAGGGCGGGACCATGCACGATGTCGCCGATGGCATAGATACCCGGCACGTTGGTGCGGTACCATTCGTCCACGTTGACCTTGCCACGTTCGGTGGTGATGCCGAGTTCCTCAAGGCCGAGGTTGTCGATGTTGGTCTGCACGCCGACGGCGGAGAGCACGATGTCGGCCTCCACGGTCTTCTCGCCCTTCTTGGTGGCGATGGTGCACACGCACTTCTCGCCTGTGGTGTCGACATGTGTCACCGAGGCTTCCGTCATCACGGTCATCTTCAGCTTCTTGAAAGCACGCTCCACTTGTTTGGAGACTTCCTCGTCTTCGTTCGGCACCACATTGGGTAGGAACTCGACCAAGGTCACCTTCACACCCATAGAGGTGAAGAAGAAAGCGAACTCCGAGCCGATGGCACCCGAACCGACCACGACCATGCTCTCTGGCAACTTGTCCAAAACTAATGCTTGGCGGTAGCCGATGATCTTCTTGCCGTCGATGGGCAAGGCGGGCAGCTCGCGCACGCGTGAACCGGTGGCAAGGATGATATGGTCAGCCTCGTAGAGTGTCTTGTTGCCTTCGGCGTCGGTTACTTCCACCTGCTTGTCGGTGGTCAGTCTGCCGTAACCAGCGATTACCTCCACGTTGTTCTTCTTGAGCAGGTATTGCACACCTTTGCTCATGGTGTCGGCTACACCACGGCTGCGGGCCACGACGGCCTCCATGTCGGGTTTCACTTCGCCTTCCACCTTGATGCCGTAGTTCTCGGCATGATTAATATAGGTGTAGACCTGTGCGCTTTTCAGCAGGGCTTTGGTGGGGATGCAGCCCCAGTTGAGGCAGATGCCGCCCACTTCGGCCTTCTCGACCACGGCGGTCTTCTTTCCAAGTTGTGATGCTCTGATGGCAGCCACATAGCCTCCAGGGCCGCTGCCGATAACGATGACGTCGTATTTCATATTCAAGGATTTAATGATTTAATATTCAAAATTTAAAATTCAAAGATTATTCTCGATGGTTTTGTCGGATTTGCAATCCGACGATGGTTGAACCGGGGAATTGCAATCCTCTTTTTTGTTCTTCCTTTCGCTAATCCGCTTAATCACCTTGAGCAAAACCGCCCAAAGCACGAAGAAGGCCACTACGCCGACAATCCAAACGACTAATAATTCGGTAACCATGTTTTTTTAATGATAAAAGCTATCAGCCATCAGCAGTCAGCTATCAGCTAGGCCTTAGTTCGCTGAAAGCTGACGGCTGACAGCTGAAAGCCGATTTTCGCCTGCAAAGGTACAAAATCGGCGCGACATATTAATATAAGGTGTAAAAAAGTGTTCATTAGTCGGTCAAAATGTTGCAAGTTTCGAAATAATCCCTATCTTTGCACCATATTCCAAAACGAAAAGCTATGAATTACGACGCTAATCCCGTTCATCTCCTCTACAATAACGAGGAACTCAGAGACAGAATCAACATGATTATGGACAGCCGCGACCATACCACGGGCATCACCTTTGTCAACCTATGCTACCAGGTTATGCAGATGGCTTTCCAAGAAAATATGGTGAAAAAAGTTGAGGATACGATCATCACGAGCGAAGAACTTGCCCCCGAGGAGCAGGTGCGCGTGAGCCGCATCCTGTGGGAACTCATCTGGGACCACAAGATTTTCCTCCTCTTCGGTCGCAGCGAACTGCTCGGATTGAGCAACGGTGAAGACCGTTTCGTGAAGTATTGAGGTCGTTTTCCTCCATCCCAAAGCGTCTTTTTCGACAAAAATGGGTCGAGAAAGACGCTTTTTTTATGCAAAAGTAAAAGTTTTCAACAGGTTTAAATTATTGAAAAACAGTATTATAAATAGCTATATCAACATTTTTTCCAATTATTTTCAAAAAAGTGCTCAGCGTATTGAAAAAAGTTGTACTTTTGCACCCGCTGAATTGAATGAGGGCTTGCCC
>CAMJRR010000048.1 GCA_946408345.1 uncultured Bacteroidales bacterium
ACATGGAAGGCGAAGGCCTCTACCCCATCATCCATATCAAGGACGGCGACTTTGAGGCTGCTTTCACGCATGTTAACGGGCAGTCGAGTGACTATTTCTATTCGTTTGTCAATGGCCAACACACCACCGAAGGCGGTACACACCAGTCCGCTTTCCGCGAAGGCTATGCCCGTGTGGTGCGTGAGTTCTACCAAAAGGAATACGAGCCTGCCGACATCCGTCAAGGTTTGATTTGCGCCTTGTGCGTAAGGATTCAAGAGCCTGTGTTTGAGGCACAGACCAAGACCAAACTCGGCTCCACCCATCTCGCTCCTAACAATCCAGACGGCACCAACGACAGTCCCTTCCTCAAAACATACGTCTTCGACATCCTAAAGCGCCATCTGGACAATTACCTGCACAAGAACCCTGAGACCGTCAGCGTGTTGCAGGCCAAGATCCAAGCCAATGAGAAGGAACGCAAGGAGATTGCCGGCATCAAGAAGGCTGCCCGCGAGAGCGCCAAGAAGGTCAGCTTGAACAACCGAAAGCTCCGCGACTGCCGCATCCACCTCAATACCAACCACGAGAAACGCCTCGAAAGCACCATCTTCATCACCGAGGGCGACTCCGCTTCGGGAAGCATCACCAAGAGCCGCGATGTGCAGACCCAGGCCGTGTTCAGCCTGCGCGGCAAGCCGCTCAACTGCTTGGGCATGACCAAGAAAGTGTGTTACGAGAACGAGGAGTTCAACCTGCTGCAAGCCGCATTGAACATCGACGAGGACATTGAGAACCTGCGCTACAACAACATCGTCATCGCCACCGATGCCGATGTCGACGGCATGCACATCCGCCTGCTGATGCTCACCTTCTTCCTGCAGTTCTACCCTGACCTTGTGCGCAACGGTCATGTCTACATCTTGCAGACCCCGCTGTTCCGCGTGCGCAACAAGAAGGAGACCTATTACTGCTACAGCGACGAAGAACGCATCACCGCCAAGGAGAAATGCGGCAAGCAAGCGGAAATCACACGGTTCAAAGGCTTGGGCGAAATCTCCCCCGACGAGTTCCGTGGTTTCATTGGGCCCAACATGCGCCTTGAACCTGTCATCCTGCGCTATGATTTTGGCATCAAGGAGCTGCTGGATTATTACATGGGCAAAAACACCATGGAGCGCCAAAGGTTCATCATCGACAATCTAAGGATTGAGGATGACTCGGAGATGGATAAGATGTAAGTCTCAATACAAAAAGCCAAAAAGCCAGAGCGGGATTTTGTTGCCGAGCACATACTCTTCATCGTCGGAAGCGATATAACTCTTCGAAACGCCAGCAATCTGCTTGCCATCTTTAGAGCGTCCACCAATTTCAATCGTATATTGATGGTCGATGGTGAAATCAGCTGAGGTCTTGCTGTATTCCACGATATGGCTTGACGCGAGCTGATTAATGAAAAACACTTCGCGCTCCGTACCTTCATTGACCCGTGTTGTGGCAAGGGCATGAAGCATATTGGGATTTTCCAAATAAATCTTGTCCGGCTTTTGTAGTCGTTTCACATTCGTTGCATCTGAATACAACAACTGAATCAGACGAGCCTCGCTAAGGATTTGAAGATAATTCAGCAAAGTGGTGCGTGAAATCTCCGCCATAGTCGCCAATTTGACGGTGTCGAGGGCAAAAGGCACATTGGAAGAAAGAATGCCCAACAGCGACTTCACTTTTCTGATATTGCCCACGTCGAGTTTCCGTAATTGGGGCAACTCCATCTCAATGATGGTATTGACAACGTTCTCGATACGAACATAATAATTGTTCTGCCCTTCTTTCAAGAATGGATAGTAGCCATAGCGCAAATACTCAGCAAAAAGCGGCAATGGGCGGAATTGTGCATTGACTTCTGCACAGATGTTATTGCCGTGGGTAAGGATCTCTTGAAGTGTCCGCTTTTTGAATTCCTTTTGATGGAACATCCGCAAGTATTCCCTGAACGAAAGCCCAAGCATGGTATAGGCAATGCAGCGGCGCGAAAGGTCGGCCTCACCGTCAGAAAGATTGACCAACGACGACCCGCTTAGCACGAAGTGCATGTCGGGAAACTCATCGTACGCGTTCTTGATTTCGATGCTCCACCCTTTATACTTATGCACTTCGTCTAGAAACAGGTATTTTCCACCTTGGATATGGAACTGCTCAATGAAATCCAGCAGATGATGGGTACCAAAATATATGTTATCAAGGCTGACATAAAGCACATCTGAGGTGTTGGTCGGGCCAAACACTTGCATGATGCGCTGAGTCATGAGCGTTGTCTTACCGACGCCCTTCTGGCCTTTAATCATCAGAAGCCGCTCTTTCCAGTCGATTTCATCCATGATATTCCTAACAAAATCGAGGTTCACGGTCTGCATCCTGTTGAGGTGTCTTCTTACTAATGTTTCCATTTTTCTATGTTGTTAAGTTTCTGCCTGCAAAAATAAGCAAAATGTTCAATATATAAAACATTTCAAGTACAAATTCGTTTTACGTACTGAACATTTATGCAACAAATAAACATAAAACTAGTAGAAATGTTTTATATGCTGAACAGTTTTATTTAAAATATGTTCAATATATTGAACACGTCAAGGATATTCGCTATTATTTTCTTGGCAAAGCATTAATGTTGTCCAAGAAATCTTTTTCCACCTGACTCAAAGTGCGTTGCTGGTATTTCTTGTATTCGTTGGTGGCGTGTTCGATGGCTTGTTGATGTGTTACAGTTCCTGCGCCTTGAAGCAGTTTTTCACCGCTTATGGTCAAGATATTGTCCAAATGTGCTGCCCAGTCTTTCATGGTCATGACTTGTTGGCGTTCTGCTTGTCGTTCCGCAAAGTCCAAGTATCCTGAAACAATCTGTCCCATAGCCCGCAATTCCTTTTCATCCAAATAGTTCTTTGCAATAACGGCATCTTTCAGGTGCGGTCTGTCGCCTTCAAAAGTCGTCAATCCCATGAATTCCTTTTCGGCATCGGCGCGACTGACAATCACCTCGGCTGCCGTCTGACCATGCACGGCATAATGAATCTTGTTCTGCACCCGCTTGAAAAACTCAATGGAAATTTCGGCTTTGGGGTTGTAGTCGATGCTTGTGGCATAAATATCAAGCACTTGCCTGTAAAACACCTTCTCCGAAGAACGGATGTCGCGAATGCGCTCCAAAAGTTCCTTCCAATACCCGCCACCGCCAAGATTTTTCAGGCGGTTGTCGTCAAGGGCAAAACCTTTGCGGATGTACTCTTTAAGTACGCCAGTGGCCCAAATACGGAATTTAGTGGCCTTGGCTGAATTAACACGATAGCCTACTGAAATAATGGCATCAAGGTTGTAGAATTGGGTTTGGTAGTTTTTGCCATCCGAAGCAGTTGCCGAGATTTTCTCGGTAACTGAATTTTTGTCTAATTCACCTGAAGCAAAAACATTCTTCAAATGAAGAGAAACATTGTCTGTTGAGCAATCAAACAATGCAGCCATAGCCTTCTGTGTGGCCCATAAGGATTCATCCTTAATAACCACTTGAATGACGCCTTCCTCATCTGGAAGCTGGTATAATATGTATTGAGTTTCGTTGGTCATGATTCACCTCCTTTTTCTATTTCCTTCTCCACCATCATCTTAGCCTCATCCAACAAACGCTTGCTTTCCTTTTTCAACGCAAAACTCTCTTGAATCTTTGCAGAAATGGTTTCTTGGATTGGTTTTGGTAGTTTGGGAATGATTACTTGTTCTATTTCAGATGGTTTCCAATGCTGAATGATGGCACCGTTTGAATCACGCTCGGCCTGCATCTGTACAACTATTGAGTTCAATACAAGTGTCAGGTAATCGGGTGTGTAGTCTTCATTGAAAATAGCCAAATGAAGCAATGCGCCTGATGTGATGCAGTCCATGTCTTCTTCCACTTTATAAGCAATGTCAACACTACCGTCTTTTGATAATAAAATGGTGTTTTTCTTTGGCCTTAATTCATTCAAGTTAAAATCACTGGGAGACAAATAAATGTTTGGTTCTGAAATGCCGAATTTTGTCACGTCCGATACTCTTACGAATGGTATTCCGCTGTCTTGGTATGCCTCACTTCCTGGTTCCACCGATTTCTTTATATGTGCAATGTCTTTGATGATATCGCACTCGTATTTCGACAATTGGGCAAACAAAGCATCATATTTTGGCTGGTAGTATTCTGCATCCAATCGGCCTGATGATTTGCAGACCGAATAGTTCTTGATGGAATAGTTCGCCGTTGAAGTTGTAAACCATTTTTCGGCATACAACTCCTGCAGCAATGTCCATTCTGCCAACCGATAATAATATGTGCTTTCCTCTGCCATTTTATTGTATTTTATAACTAATTGATTATCAATTAAATGGGGGGGGGGTAGAAATAGCATCCTCTACTTTAAGTTTCGCACTCTCAAGTAGTTGCTTTGCCTCATTGCGTAGCGAAATGCTCTTTTGGACGTATGTAGCAATTTCTGACTGTACCTCTTTTCTTATCTTCGGCATCACAATGTTTTGCAGTTCGTTTCGGCCAATGGCGCTTAGGATAGTTCCCGAACAGCCTTGTTTCAAAAGGTTTTGCATTGGCTCAGACTTGAACAATACCAATAATGTCTCAGGGTTGATTGTTTCAGATTTGACAACATAAAAGCCAGTTGAACATATTGCCTTGTCGTATTCGTCTGTTACCAAAGCCACACTTTGTAAAGAGCCTTCTATGGATGATACAATAACATCATTCGCGCGCACAAGCCGCCTTGCTCTTGACGGCAATTCTGCACCTATTGAATTGGTACACCCTGTTATTTCTCCAGAATTACCAATGTTACTTAGTTCGATATACTTGTACTCACTATTATCTATTGGATTGTAATTCTTTTCATTTAATGTGCAGATGTTTCCTAATGCATCTGATCCATTCTTGTATTTTCTAATGAAACTAGTATAATCCTCATATTTCGGCTGATAATACTCTGCATCTAACCTGCCACTTGACAAATAGGATTCTTTCAGTTGTTTGATGTTGACTGGCTTGTTGTTGGGTTGCCAGTTTTTTAATCCTAATTCTTTAAGTAGCAATTCTTCCGCTTCAGAATATAATTGTTTTGATTTGATATGTTTATCTGAATACTCGTGGTACAACGACAAGCACTTATCCTTCAAACTCTCATTTGGCAAGAAAATATCAAAATTTTTTACCAGTGTGATTGTAAGATGTGGCTGAGCACATTGAGAACTAGAGCGTATAAGTTGCTTAAAAGAGAAATCTGTTGATAAATAAAGGTATAAGAAAACTCTTTCCCTTTCTTCAAGTTGAGAAGAATTGATGAACATTAAATCTCTACTTGCATAGGCTCTTTTTGTGACATAGCCAACAAATCCTATTGAACCACCCTTTGTTATTACAATATCGCCGGGATTTACAAATTTAAGCGTGTCATAATCTGACGATAATATTGGTAATGTCACACAATTGTCGTATTCGATTTCTTCTTTAACATTTTGGACACGAATTAAAGGTATGTCGCCTGTTCCATATAAAGGCTCAACACCGGGATAAAAAGCACTGCAATCAATGCCAACATTCCAATTTGAAAACTTAGAGAATCTTTCTGGATTATTCTTTACAAAGTTTTCAATTCTTTCATATTCTTTAGCGTGATATTCCGCATCAAGCCTGAATGTCTCAACACCATTCAAAACATCGTTTAACCATACCTCGCTAATCTCCAGCCCTTCCAACAACTGCTTATACTTTACCTCGTTGAAAGGGCTACTCAAAAAAAACTTAGCCCTTCCTTTTTGGCAAATTCGGCAAAAGCCTCGGCAATGCCGTCTTTGGTCAAACCATCGTGGTTGAAAAGGTCGTGCTTCACAATGAGGTGGCCGTGTGAATCCAACAAATATTCGTTATTCTCTTTAGGTGTCACTTCGTAATGCGCAACTACATCCGAAACCATATTGTTCGCAACAGGTTCCTCTTCGTGTATTCTTGCGTATGGGTAATCGCTCTTCTTGACGAAAATCTTTTCTCCGCTGTTGTCCTTGCTCGGCTCCTGCATAGTGGCAAAGAAGATAGGATAATCCTCTTTTTTCGGGCATAGCACATCATCCCATTTCTGGACGAACAACACGCTTGTTTTTGTTCCCGTGTGTGGTTTGAACACATTTCCATGCAAGCCCACCACTGCCAAAATGCGGCAACGCTCGGCAATGTAATCTCGGATATATTTGTCGCTGCTATTGTTGAAACGACCTTGTGGCAGCACAATGGCCATACGTCCGCCAGGCTTCAAAAAATCAAGGTTGCGCTCAATAAAAAGAATATCGCGCCCTACCTTACTTGCCATTTTCCCTGCCGAGTTTTTGCTCAATTCGTATTTTGATAAAATGCGGCTTTCCTTAATGTCCCCAGCAAACGGCGGATTGGCCATAAGGATGTCGAACTGGAAATCTCGGTTGCTGTTTTTGTCAACACGCATCTTTTTTAGTTTTTTCCAACCCTCAAAGTATGTTTCCTGCCAATTCTCGTCTTTTAGATTTTCATCCCAACGTTCATAATCCAATGTGTTGAGGTGCATAACATTGGTTTGTCCGTCTCCTGCAATAAGGTTCAACGTTCTTGCCACACGAACCGCTTTTTCGTCGAAGTCAATGGCAAAAACCTTGTTTTGCACATAATCTGTACATTCTTGCGGTTTTTGTTCCAAAGTGAACAGATGGCTTTTCTTTAACCCTTTGCTTTCCAAAATCTTTTGCCAAACATAGAAAATGGTATGCCCAGGGAAGCCGCAACTGCCAGCCGCCGTGTCAATCATGGTTTCGTAAGCAGATGGATTAAGCATTCGCACACACATGTCAATCACGTAACGAGGTGTGAAATATTGCCCTTTTTCGCCTTTGCTGCTTTTGTTTATCAGATATTCAAAAGCCTCGTCTACCACATCAAGGTTGGAATTGAAGAGTTTCACATCTTGCAACGAGCTCACACAGACGGACAAATGTGAAGGTGTCAGCATCAGCTTGGCATCTTCAGTAAAAACACCCGACCACTTCTCTTTTGCCTCATTGAAAAGGTTTTGTAGTTTTTCTTTCAGCTCCGTTTCCGTGTCGCCATAGTTGCGAAACTCTAAATGGCGGTCTTTCTTGCGACCGCTTTCCATCTCGTCATATAACTTGGTGAAAATCAACTTAAATACTTCTTCAAAGACATCAACACCAGCATTGGCAAGCACCTCATCTTCCATTTCCAAAATCAAGTCTTTTAATGATTTGCGCTCATTGACTAACTTGTCTTTCTTTACCAAGTCATCAATGAACCAACGCTCGCTCAGGATGTCTGATAGTTTTTCATTGGCTTTTGGAATGATAGGAATATCCTCAAAGAAATTCGGGTCTTTTCGATGATAGTATGAGATACTTTCGCCATTTGTCCAAACACCAATTGGCGCACCAGTGCCATTACAGTAGCTTTTCAATTGCTCCTTACCATCTTTCAGTTTGGGGCTTTTCAACTCGACAATGATGTAAGGTGTATAAGTTTGGTCTTTGTCGAAAATGACAATATCAGCACGCTTTTTCTCCCTTCCAAACGTTACCGCATATTCCAGTTCCATGCGTGAAACAGGGTAATGATAGTCCTCTTTCAAAACCATCAGATATAATTGACGAACTACTTCTTCTGGTGTCAACTTGATTGCTTTGTTTCTGACAATGCAATTGATATAAGGAGTCGGCTTACCTTTAACCTCTCTTTCTTCAATTCTCTCTTCAAGTTGAAAAATCTTTTCTTTGTTAAACTGTGTCAGGCTGTATTCGCTGCCTTTTAATATGTCTGAAAGGGTAATCATTGTTGAGGTTTTATTATTCGAAAAGTAAAGAATAGTGTAATACAAAAAAACGACTGGATTTTGTTTCCAGCCGCTTTCTTTAACTACGCTGTAACATTAAAAGCAAGTGAACCGCCAAAATCTTCTATCGTTTGAAGATTATACCCTCGGGATTTGACAAGTCCACGATTAATTAATTCGTTGAAAGATTCCAGCGCTTTCTCATACGAATCAAGTTGTTCTTTGTTTGTACAAATAACATCACTATTATTCATGATGTCCAAAATTTCTTTTTCTGTTTTGCTCATATTTCTTAGATAAACTTTCTGGTGTGAATAAATGATTGCATATTGTATTTCCTGGCAAATTCTTGCAAAAGATTATAGTATCCCCGTATAGCCTCCCTTTCATCCTTCATATCGCTAAAATCCTTGATTTGCAGTTTTAAGTTTTCAAGTTCTTCAATATTAATCGGTCTCCCATGCGATTTCCATTGCTTGTTATCGCCTAATTTCTTTGCTATTTCCTCTGCACGCTTCTTTTTATCTTCCTCGGTAACTGGCTTGCCGTTTGAACTATGAACAGTCCAATTCTTGAACTTATATTTCACCAACCATTTTTTCAACAATGTGGTCGTTAGTTCCTTAGCCTGTTCGTATGCCCTTAGTTCTGCTAAATCAAAATCTTTCAAAATAAGGAACTCTGCTTGTGTCAATTCATTCTTTTTCGCTTTTTCTATCATCTCATTCACCTTATCCAAATAACCCAAAGCAGGGACGAACCTTCCTTCTTTGTTGCGAACTTGAGGATCGATAGGGCCAAGAACTGAACTGAAATCCATCCATATCTCATCACCACTCATGCAAAAGATTGTGCCCGCGCTGTAGGCATAATCCGGTACAATAAAAATAACTCTGTTATAGAAATGTCGGACGATGTTCACATACCTCTCCACAGCCATGGCACTGCCTCCAGTGGTAGTTAATACAATGGCGAGTTGCTCTTTTTTATTCGGGTCTTGCGCCAAATCCTCTACAATCTGAAGGATAAAATTCTCATTACCATCAATGATTGGGCCAAAATAGCATAACACATCACTATCTAAAACCTTCTCAATTTTCGCTAATGACTGATTAAGAAGTTCTTTGACTGCACTATCAATGGGGTTGTTCATAATAATCCGTTTTTTCTTTCGTGGTTAGTACGCGCAAAGATAATAATTATTTTATTCACCCAAGTGAAAACAAAAGAGTTTTTATTTAACAAATTAAAAATCAGTACTTTATAAACAATTATCGTTTTACACAAAGATTGGTTTATATTTGCATCGTCAAAAATACAATTACATTCATCCGCCTTCCACCAAATTATCGTACTTTTGTCCGGCAAATAACGTACTGGACTGCTTCGTTCCTCGCAGTGACGCAAAGCGACGATTAAACCGTCCTACGGCCTGAGTTCCACAGTCCAAAGTCAACAAAACAACAATTGACTACGTCGAATTATCATTTCAACGATTAAACAATACAACAATCAACAATACAATGAAACTCAGAGAAATATCTGAACTTTTGAACGCCAAGGTGCGTTGCGGCGAAGACCGTTTGGACGAAGATCACGAAACCGCCTTCGCCTCCGACTTGATGAGCGATGTGCTCACCCTCGGCGACTACAACCCTGTGATTCTGACGGGATTATGCAATATGCAAACCATCCGCACCTGCGAGATGGGCAACCTCGACATCATCGTCCTCGTTAGGCGCAAGAAAGCCACCGAGGAGATGATTGAAGAGGCCGAAGACGAAGGCATGGTGGTCATGGAAAGTGACTTCTCTATGTTCAAGGCCTGCGGACTGCTCTTCAAGGCGGGTATGTTACCCATTTTCTGATGTCTAACTAAAATTGAACGCTATGCATTTAGAATACCAAGTATATGAAGCGGACTTCGTGAATGCGGGAGCCGCATCGAGCGCCATCAAGAAGACCTTGAAGCAGCTCAACGTCAGCCCTCAAATCGTGAAACGGGTGGTCGTTGCCCTGTACGAGGCCGAAGTCAACGCCATCGCTCATGCCTACGGCGGCATGATTTATGCCGACATCGAACCCGACAAGATTATCCTGAAGGTGGAAGACAAAGGTCCCGGCATCCCCGACATCGACTGGGCTATGCAGGAAGGCAACTCCACTGCCTCGCCCGAGGTCCGCAATATGGGCTTCGGCGCTGGTATGGGTTTGCCGAACATCCAAAAGAATGTCGACAAATTGAATGTGACCTCTACTGTGGGGGTTGGCACCACCGTCGAGATGGAAGTGAATTTTACTTAATAACCGTGCTTTGCGTCATTGCGAGCGGAACACAGTGGAGCGCGGCAATCCAGAAATAATAGCACCCTGGATTGCTTCGTTCCTCGCAAATCCCCGATTCGACGATGCGAAGCGAGTCAATGACGCGAAGCGACAACTGAACAACTAACAACTGACAACTATGGAAAAGACCCCGTTCTTCCACGCCCTAAAGATAGATGAAGACACCTGTATCGGCTGCTCGCGCTGTATGAAGATTTGCCCCACCGAGGCACTGCGCGTGCGCGACGGCAAGGCCGTCCTGATGCCCGACCGTTGTATCGACTGCGGCAACTGTTTCAAGGTGTGTCCTACCCGCTCCATCTACATCGAGCAAGATGACTTCGAGGACATCTTCAACTTCCCCATCCGTGTAGCCCTCGTTCCAGCAGTCTTCATGGGCCAGTTCCCGAACGAAATCACCGTGTCGCGCATCTATGGCATTCTCAAGGATTTAGGATTCACCCACATCATCGAGGCGGAGTCGTCCATACCCGTATATACAGCCGCCAAAAAGAAATACGCCGCTGAAAATCCCGACATCAAGCCGTTGATTTCGACCTTCTGTCCGGCCATCGTACGCCTGATTCAGGTGAAATTCCCAGGTCTCACCGAAAACCTCATCCCGTTGCGGGCACCCATTGACATCACTGCCATGTATATCCGCCGCAAAATCAAGGAGGAAATGGATTTGAAGGACGACCAAATTGGCATTTTCTACATCACCCCTTGCGCGGCCAAGATTGCGGCTGTGAAAAACCCTGTGGGCGAAGAAAAGTCGTTGGTTGATGGCGTCATTAATATGGACGCACTCTACAACCGCGTCTATCACGAAATCAAGAAACAAGGCCATAGCTATAAGGAACAGAAACTGCCCGTGTCGCAACTCTCAGCCGATGGCGTGCTGACTTCATTGACCAATGGCGAGCGTCGTCTCTCAGATGCCCACCACTCCTACTCTATTGACGAAATCCATAACGTCATTGAGTTCCTTGAAAAGGTGGAGAACGAAGAGATTGAAGATGTCGACTTCCTCGAATTGCGTGCCTGCGACCAAAGTTGCCCAGGTGGCATCCTGACTTGCGACAATCGTTTCCTCATCTGTGAGCGTGTGTTCGGTCGCGCCCGTAAGATTGCCGACCGCGAACGTAAAGGCGAACAGACCAAAGACCATGAACTGGAAGAGGAACGCAATTACCTTATGCGCCATATGAAAGTAGGTGAAATCAAGCCGCGTAGTATGCTTGTGTTGGATGATAATATTGCTGTAGCCTTGGAGAAAATGAAAAAAATTGACGAATACCGAGCCCGTCTCCCCCAAACCGACTGCGGCATCTGTGGCGCGCCCACTTGTGACGCTTTGGCTCACGACATTGTATGCGACAATGCAGAATTGACCGATTGCGTTTTTATCCAACGCAACCTAGAAGCTCGTGGTAATATGGACGTCCAAGAATCTCTCAAGATTATGGAACTAATCTGGGGTAAGGCGAAGATGAATGATTATGTGAAAAAGAAATAAACCTGAATAACGCTAGTAAAAAGGCCAGCAATGATTGTTGCTGGCCTTTTTACTGATATGCAAAACCTATTTTGTACTTATTGAAAAAGTGAATGTTTTGTCCGAAGAGGCTTTGGAGTTGTAGATGTATGCCTCGCCAGGGACAAGGTTTTTAAGCGTCCCACCCCAACCGTGTGAGGTATAGGTAGCCGAACTGCCGTCCTGTGCTGTGATGGCATCTCCAGTGGTGGCCGTAAGATTGGACAAGGCTGTGTTCACAGGCACCGCTTCCGTACCGAAGAACCCAATCCAGTTGTTGCCGGGCTTTACGGTCACGTTTTGGCTGGCCGGATTGACGGCCGGACCTTCCACCGTGAAGTTGCACGACGACGTGGTCTGGACCATGTACATCGAGCCCACCTCGAGCGAAGTAAGGCTGCCAGCTCCCCACCCATGGGATGAATTGGTCACGGACCTTCCGTCCTGGGCCATAATCTTGACTCCATTGTTGCCCAATGCCGACTTGAGTTGCGACAACAGCTCCGCTCCATCGAGACCCACATTCGGTGTCCACCAGTTCCAGCCTGCCCCGAATGTCGTGCTCTGGGTGACCATGGCATTGTCCTCTTCGAAGTTGGCCACCAAGGCCCTGTCCCCCGTGACCTCAAAACTGTAGGAGGCATCGGTTGAGACTTCCTCACCGTCCTCTGTCCAATTGACGAAGGTGTAGCCCTCGTTGGCCGTGGCGGTCAGAGTGCAGGACTCACCGTGGCTGTAGGTGGCGCTACAGATGCCCGTGTAGCCTTCCACGATGGTGATGTCGTCGACACAAAGTATCCACTGCTCGAAGCAGTTGAAGTGGCGGATGGCCACATAGCCCATACCGCTGAACGAGCTCAAGTCCGCCGTGTACTCGTGCCATACGCCGTCATTGATGTTACGTGTGACACCCGTCTTCTCTGCCAGCAATGTCCATTCCTCGACAACCGTGAAGTCGCTGGCGTCAGTGTTGCTGTCTGTCGAGACAGCCACGGCGAAATGTTCCTCCCCAAAGCCATCGTCTACGTTGGTGGCCCAGAAGGTGATGCTGCCGCCAAGCGGTATCCTCGGGGAAACGAGGTAGTTGTCGGGATTGACGCCAATGCCGCTGTTGGGGCTGTCGTAGATGTAAGATTCGGAAAGCATAAAGCCATTCGAGTTGTGGCCGTGTCCGGTGGCAAAGTCAAACATGGTGTAAGCCGTGCAGTGCATCCAATTGTTCGGTGAGTCGCTGTCGGGGCCTTGTAGGACGGTCCAGCCTTGCGAGGTGCCGTCCTCGAAGTCGTAGACGACCTCGTTCGGGCCTCCGTTGTCAATGCCGACGATGGCGACGGTGCCGCCTTCGACTGGATTGGGGGCTGCTATCACCAAATAGCTGTTCAGGTTGAAGTTGGCCACCAAAGCTCTGTCATTAGTTACCGCAAAACTGTAGGTGGCCTCCGTGGAGACAACTTCGTTGTTTTCCATCCAATTAACAAAGGTGTAGCCTTCGTTGGCCGTGGCGGTCACTGTGCAGGACTCACCGTGGCTGTAGGAGGCGCTACAGATGCCCGTGTAGCCTTCCACGATGGTGATGTCGTCGACACAAAGTATCCACTGCTCGAAGCAGTTGAAGTGGCGGATGGCCACATAGCCCATACCGCTGAACGAGCTCAAGTCCGCCGTGTACTCGTGCCATACGCCGTCATTGATGTTACGTGTGACACCCGTCTTCTCTGCCAGCAATGTCCATTCCTCGACAACCGTGAAGTCGCTGGCGTCAGTGTTGCTGTCTGTCGAGACAGCCACGGCGAAATGTTCCTCCCCAAAGCCATCGTCTACGTTGGTGGCCCAGAAGGTGATGCTGCCGCCAAGCGGTATCCTCGGGGAAACGAGGTAGTTGTCGGGATTGACGCCAATGCCGCTGTTGGGGCTGTCGTAGATGTAAGATTCGGAAAGCATAAAGCCATTCGAGTTGTGGCCGTGTCCGGTGGCAAAGTCAAACATGGTGTAAGCCGTGCAGTGCATCCAATTGTTCGGTGAGTCGCTGTCGGATCCTTGTAGGACGGTCCAGCCTTGCGAGGTGCCGTCCTCGAAGTCGTAAAAGTATTCGTCCATATCGCAACTGCCGCCGACGGTGACAGTGCCGCCTTCGACAGGATTGGGAGCTGCTGTCACCAAATAGCTGTTCAGACTGAAATTGGCTACCAAGGTCCTATCCCCCGTGACTTCAAAACTGTAGGAGGGTTCGGTAGAGACTTCCACACCGTCCTCTGTCCAATTGACAAAGGTGTAGCCTTCGTTGACCACCGCTGTCAGGGTGGCAGTGGTGCCTGCATTGTAGGTGCCTGCACCGTTGACACTACCGCCTTCTAATGGATTGGTGCTGACGGCGATGTTGTATACGGTTGGAGGCTCTTCGATGCTGAGGAGGAGTTGATTCTTCACACCCATAATTGTTCCCGTGTAGCTTGTGGGAGAAGATGGGTTGTAGTCGGTATTATCACTATAAATGCGAATAGACTGGTTAGGGGCATTGAACACACGACAACTCATATGAGGTGAATTTGTCCATGCATTCGAGTTGTCGTCGGCAACAAGGATGAGGTTAGATATACCGTCATAATTAAACGGAGTGTCAAGAGCAATCATAGTCCAACCATCCGCAACCATTGTGACACTGCCACTAAACACTTTGTCGGCATTTGTCACAGTTTCCCAATCATTATCGTTGGAGAAAGAATTCTTTGTCGTACTCTTCAAATAGAAGTCGTAGGTTCGTGTTTTCTCAGCTCCTCCGTTAAAAAAGGCAATATTCGTGATTAATCCAGCCTGACCAAGCTCCTCAGCTGTGTAAATCTGTTGGGTAAGAGCGTATTTGTAATACGAATAACTTGGAAGCATATCGTCGGTGATCTCGCCATCTCCGATGATAACTGAGCCTTCTGGCAATAAAGCCACGGAAATTGTCTCAGAAGCAGCTGAGAACAATCCGTTTGCATCAACACTTCTCAAGAAATAAGTGTATCTTCCATAGGCGAGATTGTTATCGGAATATGTTGTCCCACTAATATTTTCAATTAGGTTTCCGTTCCTGTAGATATTGTATGAAACGGCATTAGTGACTGCATCCCACGACAAAGTCAAATTATTATCTTCAACAGTTGCAACAAGATTGGTTGGGGCACTACAATCAGAAGATGTGCCATAGGAGAAGGAAATGGTGCTTCCCGCACTCGTGATGTTGTAGATTCTAAAGTTGTTGTCGATAGAACCATCCGTGAAAAACGGATACGGATTTGTGGATGAGCTGAACTCTGTTCTACCTACATTGGAACTGAAATGTGCAGAATATAGACTACCATTTTGCGAAACAGACCCTCCTGGCCTGAAAATGTATACTTCGTCATAAACGCCACTGCTAGGATCATAATCGGCATTACCACTAAAACGGGTGTCAATACGATAGACAAGGAGCCCTGAACCAGGCAATCCCGTCTCAAA
>CAMJRR010000049.1 GCA_946408345.1 uncultured Bacteroidales bacterium
GTGTCGGCAGCCATGTGAAGGAAGGCACCTCGAATGTTGATGTCGCCTTTCTGACCGCGCATCAACAACAAGGTCGTCAGGCCGTTGATGAGTATACCCACGCCTGCGGTCCATGAAATAACAGCACCGTCGATGGCGGCTGGCTCGCGCAGCTTGTGGACACTCTCGGCAAGAATGACTCCCACCGCAAGGAGCAACAATAAGGCGTTAGCCAACGAAATAAGGATGGTGCTTTTCTTGTAGCCGTAGGTGTAGTGCTTGTTGCTGTGCAGTTGCACAAGATGCAGCCCAACGACGACCAGAACCAACGAAAATACATCGCTCAGGTTATGTCCCGCATCGCTCAAGAGCGAAAGACTGTTTTGCCATAGGCCCATGCCGGCTTCCACGCCGACAAAAAGAAGATTCAGAATGATGGCTGTCCACAAGATTTTGCGCATCTGTCCATTATCGGCAGCCACATGATGATGATGGTGATGATGATGTTCGTGACTCATAGGTATCTATGTTATTTTGCTGCAAAGATGCTGCCTTTTGACAAACTGGACAATCCCTAATAGTGGGGATTTCTGGATTCATTTACATCATTTAGAATGACGATATGCTTCTACACCGCCAAAAGCACCAACAGTTGCACCGTGAAAATACGCAAAAACATGGTCAGTGGGTAGACGGTTGCATAGCCCATGTTGGGCAGTTTACAGCCTTCGGGAGCCACAGTGTTGGCGAAGGCGAGGGTGGGAGGGTCGGTATGTGCGCCTCCGATGAAGCCCATCAGCGTGTAATAGTTGATCTTCAACACCAAGCGTCCGAAAAGCCCGACTAAAATGGGAGGCACCATGGTGATGATGACACCGTAGACGACCCACATATAGTGAACTTGAACGGTTTCAACAAACTTGCCACCTGCGCCCAAGCCCACTCCAGCAAGGAAGAGCGCGATACCTACTTCGCGCAAGGCATGTACGCCTTGCCCTTCCGTGAACTCGGTGCTGAACCAGCCTTTCTTCACCCCAAGCCAGCCCCCGATGATGGCCACCACCAAGGGTCCGCCGGCAAGACCTAATTTAATAGGTGCTTTCATGCCCACGGGGATCGGGATGGAGCCGATGATGATGCCTAGGGCAATAATCACGAAAACGGGAATGAGCAAAAAGCCGCCTTTGCCTTTTTTGTCCGTCTTTGGTGCAACAGAAGTGGTCTCAAGGGTGGTAGGCTCCTTCGCCAAGTCGATGCGGCAGAGCGGGCGAAGCAGAATGCAGGTCACAATCATGCCTACCACGGCGAGGGGATAGGCCACGGCATAGCCTGCCGCCAGACGATCAGAGGCACCTTCGATGCCCAAATCAGTGACGGCTTGTTGGGCCGCTGATAAACCTGGGGTATTGGTGATGGCACCGGTGTAGACACCCGCCATATCGGCCAAATCCTGATGTGCGACTTTGGCGATGATGACCGTAATCAAAACACCGAGCGCCACATTGACCAAGGCCATTAGGTTCATGGCCAAGCCGCCTTTCTTGAATGACTTGAAAAAGCCTGGACCCACCTGCAAACCGACAGCCACGACAAAAAGAATCAGTCCGAACTCCTTGATAACGTGCAGCATCTCCGCATTAAGGCTGACACCGCAGGCACTGAAGGCGATGCCCACAAAGAGCACCCAAGTGATGCCCAACGAAATTTTTGCAATCTTGATTTTGCCTAATAACAGTCCGATGAAAATGGATAGGGCAAGAAATAAAATGGTGGGCCCGACGCCCGAACCGGTGAAAAGATTCAGCATGGTGGATTTGTTTTGTGTTTGGGGGCACAAAAGTACTGCTTTTTTTGTTTGCCAAAACGCGGAATTGATAATAAAACAATTCGGATTCCGTTTACATACAGTCGTTCGGCATGAATTTTGGATTGTTCTGTCGGACATAAAGGAGAATTTTGTAATTTCGTCCCAAATTTTGACTTATGAATTCACTACATAGATTAGCCTTGGTGCTCGGAATTGTAATTTCTTTAACCATTTCAGCATCAGCGCAAAAGCATATCGAAAACTATGATCCTGAGGTCCTCTTCAACGAAGGTGTGGTGCTGTTTCAGAACCAGGAATATGGCGCTGCACTTTCCACTTTCACCCAATATCGCATGCAAAGTGTTGATGCCAAGTCGCAGCGATATGTCGATGCGCAGTATTACGAAGCAGTCAGTTCGCTCTATCTTGGTCAGGCCGATGGCCCAGCCAAGGTTCTGCAGTTTGTGAATGACAATCCTGGTAGCACTTGGGCGCGACATGCTACTTTTTTGTATGCAAACCATCTGTTCCAAAGCAAAAAATACAAAGAAGCCTTGGCCATTTACGAAAAAACCGATGCCATGTCGCTAACGACCGATGAAGCCCAGCAGATGCAGTTCAATATGGGCTATGCCTATTTTCAATCAGGTGAACTGGATAAAGCGCTGCCACTTTTCCATGGCTTGATGATGAATGATGGCAAGTATAGGGATTCGGCACGTTATTATTATGCACATATTCAGTATGTTAAGGAGAGATACAACGAGTCGTTGGAGAACTTCCGCCTTTTGCGTGCGAATTTGGACTACGCCAATGTGGTGCCTTCCTATATCATGCAGATTGACTACCTCAAGGGCGATTATCAATCAGTAATTGAAGAAGGGCCTGATTATATCCGTAAGGCAGACAAGAAACGCAAATCGGAGATGGCTCAGATTGTAGCTGATGCCTATTTCCAGCAGAAAAACTACGACAAGGCATTGGAATACTATCAAATCTACACCAAGAACCTGACCCGAGGTACATCGCGCGAGGCTTATTATCAAATGGGCGTAAGCAAGATGATGAAAGAGGACTATCAAGGTGCCATCACCGACTTGCAGAAGGTGGCAGGCAGCTCGGATATCTTGTCACAGTTTGCTTCATACTATCTGGCGTCATGTTATGCCAAAACCAATGAGCCGAAATATGCCCGCAGCGCGTTCTTCACCGCTTATTCTGCTGGTTTTGACCCCGAAATCAGCGAGGAGTCCTTGTTCGATTATGCCCGGTTGAGCCTTATACCTGGTGCCGACCCTTTCAACGAGGCGGTGGGACTGTTGGATAACTACATCGCAGACCATCCAAAATCGGAGCGTAAGGCAGAGGTGGAGGAGATGGCAATCTATCTGTTGCTCAATGCGAAGGAAAACGACGAAGCCCTCAGCCGTCTCGAAGCCATGAGAAAAAAGAGCCCTGAATTACAGCAGGTTTACAACGAATTATTGTATGCTACGGGTATCGACAATTTCCAAAAAGGCTATTATGATAAGGCACAGATGTACTTTTCGAAGGTTATGAATAGCCGACAGGATGTGCCCAATAAAACCTTGGCTTGTTTCTGGATGGGCGAGTCGGCATATCAAATGGGTGACCATACCACCGCTGGCAAGTATTTGTCACAGTTCAAGTCGATGAAGGGAGCCTCAAGCCTGCCGGAATATGCTCTTGCTGATTATGACTTGGGTTACATTTATTATCAAAAACCTGATTATGTTTCAGCCATTGGACGTTTCAGGAGCTTCATCGATTCTACCACAGACAACGACCTTAAAACTGATGCCTACATCCGTCTCGGTGACTGCTCTTTCATGGAACGTAGCTATACTCAAGCCATAAACTATTACGATTTGGCTACTCGGGTTGGAAAACGAAATGCTGACTATGCCTTGTATCAACAGGCACTTTGCTATGGTGCAAAAGGTAATGTAAATCAGAAGATTGCCATGCTGAACGACTTGGTGCAGGCCTATCCCAGTACGCCTTATTATGAGCAAGCTTTGTTTGAAATCGGCAACACTTATCTCGTTCATGGCGACAAGCGCTCGGCCATCGCTAATTTCAATCGTTTGATCAAGGACAGACCGCGTTCGAGTTATACCCGTCAGGCGATGATGAAGGTCGGAATGATTTACTACAACAATAACCAGTACGATCAAGCTTTGACCAACTTGAAGAATCTGGTGGCTTCTTATCCCAACACGGATGAATCTCGTGAGGCCTTGAGCATCATCCGCAGCATCTACATGGAACAGAACAAGTTGGATGAATACTTCGGGTACGTCAATGCGAATGGCGGCCAGGTGAAAGTCACCCAACAAGACTCTTTGGCCTTTGCCAATGCGGAGGGCTTCTACCTTGATGGTCGCTATCAGCAGGCACAAGCCGCCTTGCAGTATTATTTCGACAACTTCCGCAATGGCGCGTATCTGCTGAAGGCGCATTATTATGGCCTCGAATGTGCTGAAAGGGTAGGCACGGATGACCAAATTATCACACACCTTAATTATATATTGGCTCAGCCTGATAACGACTACACCGACAACGCTCTGTTGAAGATGGCGCGCATCGAGTACGAAAAAGGCAATTACGATAAGGCGGGAGAATACTATGAACGCCTGTCGCGTATCACCGAGGAACCGCTCAAGCGTCTCGAAGCCCTCGAAGGCAGCATGAAGAGCAACTTCTTCATGGGCAAATACGACAAAGCCATTGAGATGGGCGAGAGTCTGCGTCAGTCGCGCGACTTGACCGATGACCAGGTCAACCAAATCAATCATATCATGGGCAAGTCGTACTTCGAGAAGGGCAACTATAGTGCTGCCATCGAGAAGCTCGACAAGAGTGCACGCAATGACAAGTCGGTATATGGCGCCGAGAGTGCCTATTATTCTGCTGTGGCATCAATAAAGTTGAAACAGTATGACGAAGCCGAAAACAAGGTCTTCAATATCGCGGATAACTTCTCGAAATATGATTATTGGGTCGCCAAGTCGTTCATCGCATTGGCGGATGTGTATGTGGCTAAGGAGAACTACTTCCAAGCCAAGGAAACCCTCCGCAGTGTGATTGACAACTACAAAGGCAGCGACCTGAAACAGGAAGCTCGCGCCAAACTCGCCGAGGTGGAACGCAAGGAACCCAAAGTGAGCCACAGCGACGGCATCGAACCTTTAGAACCATAACAGTCCCGTAGGGACGACGGATATTAAGCAAGTGGTGAAGCGCAGTACACCTCCTGCTTTAACAACAAGAAATATGAAGAGACAAATCATAATCCTAACACTGGCCCTCCTGGCCATTACCGCCTTCGCCCAACATGACGAACAAGTCACCGTGGAAGGCAAATACCGTCCCAAAGTGAACAAGGTGAACAAACTTCAACTCACTCCCGAGACGCCTCAGCCCTCATACAATTTCCCCAGTACCGAAGTCAACCCGATGGAAGCCAAACAGAAGTTCGCCCTCGATCTGGAAAAAATCAGCCCGACAGCGTATGCGGCTAAAGACGACAAGCTGGTCACTCCTACGGAGAACTTCATCATGGCGGGATTGGGAACGAATCTTTCACCGTTGTTCCTCTACAAACACAACTCCATGCTGACCAAGACCCTTGGTTTGGGTGTGGGTGTGAAGCACAATTCCTCATGGGTCAATATCAAGGACTATGCGCCTTCAGGCTATATGAACAATGCCTTTGAGGTGAACCTCACGACGAGTAAGTTCACTGGTTTCCAGTTGGATGGCAGCGTGTATTACAAGAACGATATGTACCATTTCTATGGCATCAATCTGGCGGAGAATCCGCTGACGGAGGAACAGATTGCGTTCTATGCACCCAAAATCATCTATAACAAAATAGGTGGGCATTTTGGGTTGGCGTCATCTACAACCCGTGTCGGCGAACTGAGCCATGACGCCTATTTGGACTATTTCTATCTTATTGACCGTGAGCATAATATCGACTTGGGCTACAGTCTTGGCTATGCAGAGAATTTCTGGGGCGACAAGAGCCATCCGCAAAAGATTGGCGTTGATCTGGGATTCCAATATGACTATTGCATCGGTCAGGGTGAAAACTTGTTTAATGTAGACCGTATTTTGTTCAAAGTCATCCCGTTCTTTGAGATGAGCGATGAGTTTTATCGTATACACCTTGGTGTGCGGTTGGATGGCGCCACGCATGGCTCTGAAGAGGAGAAACTGCTTGCCGTCCGCCCTGATTTGACTGGTAGTCTGTTCGTCTTGGATAAAAAACTGGAGTTTTATGCAGGCCTGAATGGTGGACGCAAATTGTTGAGGTTCAGCGATATTGTTGGGGATAATCCGTTCCTTTCGCCGATGTGTAACCCGTCGTTGGCCATTCAGAAAGTGAAACTTGGCTTTGATGGTGGAGCACGCACCAATATCATGGAAATCGTGGATTTGCACTTGGGCGTGCGTTATCGTCATACGGACAAAGATCCTTTGTTCGTGTATCATATCCCCGAGGCCAATTCCGTCCCTTCGGGATATGATCCGATCTTGAATACTTTTGACATGGTTTATGACGAAACCCAGTTGGTGACCATCATGGTGAATGCTCGTGTGAGGATGCGCAACAGCCTTACGGCTGATTTGGGCTTTGCCTACAATAGCTGCAAACCCACCGTTGAAGAATATGCTTGGTACCGTCCCACCACGGAGGGCAAATTGAAATTGACCTATGATTATGACGACAAACTGGCATTCAATACCACTTTGCTCTATCAAGGCGGCCGTTATGCCAAAGTGTGGGATGGTGTGGTAGATTGGCAGAACTTCAATTTCACTGCTGAAAAGCTGAAGGATGTTTTCGACCTTAGCATTGGTGCTGATTATAAAGTGAACGACCAAATCACGGCTTTCGCGCTGCTGGATAATGTGGCCCACCAGAAATACCAGCTTTATTACAATTATCCCGTTACGGGCATCCAATTCTTCGCTGGCGTGAAACTGAGATTCTGAAGCAAAGCTAAAGTCTAACGAAGCCGACCGCTTATGTCATTCCTGTATGGAATCTATAAGAGGTCGGTTTCTTTGTCTCAAATCAACAGTTCACTAAAGCCTCAAAAAGCCCCCTTTTGTGGAAAAGGCTTGTCTTTTCCTGCGAGGGTAAAAATGGAGCGTTTCCAAAATTTGCCCATTTTTAGCCCCGTAGAGCCGTTTTGGATAAAAAACAAATTTTTCAACTTTTTTGTGCATTGTGCCGAAAAATTCCGTACCTTTGCACCTTTAATTGAAAAACCCTAAAAATCAGAAAATGACTGAAGAAGAAAAAAGAGAATTGGCAAGTGAAGAATATG
This sequence comes from uncultured Bacteroidales bacterium, assembly GCA_946408345.1. Taxonomy (GTDB): domain Bacteria; phylum Bacteroidota; class Bacteroidia; order Bacteroidales; family F082; genus Limimorpha. The sequence goes on from CAMJRR010000049.1 coordinate 7,150, forward strand.
GCGCCAGTAAGATTCAGGTTTTGGAAGGCTTGGAAGCTGTGCGTAAGCGTCCGGCCATGTATATCGGCGACGTCCATTTCCGTGGCTTGCATCATTTAGTATATGAGGTGGTCGATAACTCCATCGACGAGGCCATGGCGGGCTATTGCGACAAGATTGACGTCCGCATTCTGCCCGGCAACGCCATCAGTGTATTAGACAATGGTCGTGGTATCCCTACGGGTATGCACCCCAAGGAGCATCGCTCGGCCTTGGAAGTGGTTCTGACCGTGCTGCACGCTGGCGGTAAGTTCGACAAGGGTTCCTATAAGGTCTCCGGCGGTCTGCACGGCGTGGGTGTCAGCTGCGTGAATGCTCTTTCCACCCACCTCACCGCAGAGGTTTATCGTGAAGGCCAGATTTTCAAGCAGGAATATGAGTGTGGCAAGCCGCTTTATGACGTGAAAGTAGTGGGTACGACCGAGATGAACGGCACCCGCATCACCTTTCAGCCCGATGCCTCGATTTTCCAGACGACGGAATACGACTACAGCACCTTGGCCAACCGTATGCGTGAGCTGGCCTACCTCAACCATGGTATTACCATCCAACTCACCGACGAACGCCAAAAGGAAGAAGATGGTGAGTATCGCAGCGATACCTTCTATTCCGAGAACGGCCTTATCGACTTCATCGCTTATCTCGATGCCAACCGCGAAAAACTCATTCCCGATCCGATTTACATTTCGGGCGAGCGAAACAACGTGCCGGTTGAGATTGCTTTGGAATACAACAATGAGTACAAGGAAAACCTGCACTCTTATGTCAATAATATCAACACGATAGAAGGTGGTACGCACCTGCAAGGCTTCCGTTCTGGCTTGACGCGTTCGTTCAATGCCTACGCCGAAAAGAGCGGTCTCCTCGAAAAGTTGGAGAAGCTGAAGGTGAAGATTTCGCCCGACGACTTCCGCGAAGGTCTCACCGCCGTTATCTCTGTGAAGGTGCCGGAGCCGCAATTCGAAGGCCAGACCAAGACCAAGCTAGGCAACGACGAGGTGATGGGTATCGTCAACTCCATCGTGGGTCAGCAATTGTCTGATTATCTGGAGGAGCATCCCAAAGAGGCCAAGACCATCTTCGACAAGGTTACTTTGGCTGCCCAAGCACGTCAAGCGGCTCGTAACGCTCGCGAGAAAGTGCAGCGCAAGGGTGCGCTCTCAGGCTTTAGTCTGCCAGGCAAATTGGCTGACTGCTCCGAGCGCGACCCTGCCAAGACCGAGCTTTATCTCGTCGAGGGTGACTCCGCAGGCGGTTCCGCCAAACAAGGTCGTGACCGTAACTTCCAGGCCATCCTACCGTTGCGTGGTAAGATTTTGAACGTGGAAAAGGCAATGGAGCATCGCGTGTTCGACAGCGAGGAAATCAAGAACATCTACACCGCTTTAGGCGTGACCATTGGTACCGAAGAGGACAGCAAGGCTCTGAACCTCGAGAAACTACGTTACCACAAGGTCATCATCATGACCGATGCTGATGTCGATGGTAGTCACATCACCACGTTGATTCTGACCTTCTTCTTCCGCTATATGCGCGAGTTGATTGAGAACGGCTATGTGTATTGCGCCACACCGCCTTTGTACCTCATCAAGCGTGGCACCAAACCGATTCGCTACTGCTGGACCGACGAAGAACGCTTTGCCAGCATGGCTGAGCTGACCAAGAACGGCACCGTGAGCGGCTATGATGTGCAGCGTTACAAAGGTCTTGGTGAAATGAATCCCGAGCAGCTTTGGGAAACCACTATGGACCCAGCTCACCGCACCTTGCGTCAGGTGACCATCGAGAACGCTATGGAAGCCGACCACATCTTCTCCATGCTCATGGGTGATGAGGTGGCTCCGCGCCGCGAATTTATCGAACAGAATGCAACTTATGCGAATATTGACGCATAATTACTGATGTTTGAGACTATAGAAGGCCGCGAAAGCGGCCTTTTTTTGTTGAAAATAATGCCGCTACTCTTGCACAAGTCAAATTTAATCTTGAACTTTGCACAAAATTATCGCTTATGCAAACATTCAAAAAAGGGGAGAAGATTGGCAAATATGTCATCAACTCGTTCATAAAGAAAGGCATTGTCGCTGAATCATATACGGTGCTCGGTCCCGACGACATGATGTACTTCATGAAGGTGTTCGACCTTAGGAGCATCCCTCATGAACAGCTTTTCGAGGGCAAAGAGGTCTACGAGATCCAGCTCTGCAAGGAACTGAATTCTGAGGAAAACCAAAATGTCGTCCGCTATGTCGACAACGGCGAGGTGAAAAAAGGCAACGCGGTCTATCATTATCTGGTCACGGAATTCTATCGTGGCATGTTGCTTTTTGACGCGGTCAGGCAAGAAGGCCCGTTCGATTTAGAGGATGCCGTGCAGATTACGCTTTGTGTGCTGACAGGTCTTTCGTTCATCCATTCTCGGGCTTTGATTCATAACGACATACGTCCGTCAAATATCATGCTACAGGAATTGGATGATGGAATGCTGATGCCGACCATCATCGACTTGGGCCATATTTCCTACATGGTCAAAGGGCGCCCGACCTTTGTCGACGAAGACCTGATGCCATATTTCCGTGCTCCCGAGACTTTCCGTGGGGTATATACAGTGAAGAGCGACATTTTCTCGACGGGAGCACTCCTTTATTTCCTCATCTTTGGCAAGTCGCCTTGGGAGGGACCGGATTTGAGAGTTCTTGATGGCGACAAGCAGAAAATCACCGATGCGGTGAAGAAAGCAAGGAAGCAAGAATTGGTTTTGGAATCGGAAGAGGTAAAACTCCCTGATTATATGAAGGCTATCCTGTTGAAGGCCCTAGCCAAAAAGCCTGACGACCGTTTCGCTTCAGCTGCTGAGTTTGCACAAGCCTTGTTTGAACAAGTAATGCCCGAATTGGCGAAACGTATGGAAGAGGAAGACGCAAAGCCGCAGGCCGAACAGCAAGGACAAGACAATAGCGGTCCTATCATTACCTACAAGAAAGGCACAGGCAGTGGTTTCGACAACGTGACAGGCCGCGATGAGTTGAAAGAACAATTGCGTAAAGAAGTTCTCTTTGCTTTACAGAATCCTGAAAAAGCCCAGTTATATAAATTGCCAACCATCAATGGCGTGCTGCTTTATGGTCCTCCAGGCTGTGGAAAAAGCCTTGTGCTTGAGAGCTTTGCAGAGGAACTGGGTTTCAATTACACCATTATCAGAGGACCGGAATTTGGGCATATTTATCAAGAAGGTGTGTTAGATAATTTGCAGCGGGTGTTTGATGCAGCTGAAATCAAGGCGCCTTTCGTTATCTGTGTTGACGAGCTGGAGTTTTTGGCGCCTAATCCGAATACACAAGGCGAGGAGAATGTCACACCACAGATTTCGGCTTTGTACGGTATGATGAACGAGTGCTCCAAGAAGGGCATCCTTGTGGTGGCCACCACCAACCGACCCGACCTCATCGACCAGTCCATCATGCGCATTGGTTGCTTCGATCGCGTATTCTTTGTCCCGCAACCTGATTTCGAAGCGCGTAAGGACATCTTCATGAATCACCTGAAAGACCGTCCTTGTGAAGAACTCGATTTCGACGAGTTAGCCAAGATGTCGGATGACTTCAATGCTGGTGACATCACCGAGGCTGTCAACGAAGCAGCCATGACCGCTGCCTACAACGATGTGCCTATTTCGCAGAAGATCCTTGTCGACGTGTTGAAATACAAGAACCCGACTTATTCCACCAAGACCCGTATCGGATTCAACAAGAAATAATAGAGATGAACACTAAAACATTGGTGTCGAGATATTTGAAGTCCCAAGGAATCGCTTCAAAAAAAAACGATCTGGGATTGAATTTCCATTATGAAGGTTGGAACTTCCTTCTATGGAATGATGCCGATGACCCTTTGTTTTTCCGTTTGATTTTGCCAGGTGTGTTCGATGTGACTGACGACAACTTTGCCAAAGCCATCATGGCTTGCAATAATGTCAACTGGAAATATAAGGTGGTGAAAGCTGTGCTCTATGAGTTTGAGGATGAGCATGATAAAGGGACTTCGGTGTGGATGTGCTACGAACAGGTACTGGATGCTAATCCACAGGTTGAGGAATTGATTCCCCGTGCAGTCCACAGCCTCATTGCTGCCGCTGAAGCGTTTAATAAGGAAATGATGGAGGAATGAGATTCCCTTCGGGAATGGAAGTCAGAAATAAGGTTCCCAGCGGCGGCTAATAGACCTTATGGTAAGTTGAAGTAACAAGCCGCCGCATTATAACATACTAATAATACTCCATTCCCGAAGGGAATCTATCTAGGAATCTCTAAACTAATAATAATATGAAAATCAAATTCTTACTAATTACAATGCTCTTAGCAAACGTCGCCATGGCGCAGTATGCCCCTGCTGGCGACAAAATCAAAACGAAATGGGCTGCCCAGGTGGCACCCGAAAATGCCCTACCCGAATACCCTCGCCCCATGATGGTGCGTCCCGAGTGGAAAAACCTCAACGGTCTGTGGCAATATGCCATCACGGCGAAAGGGGAGAAGGCACCACAACGTTATACGGGCGATATCCTCGTGCCGTTTTGCATCGAATCGTCGCTTTCTGGTGTGCAGAAAGAGGTCGGTCCTGACAATGCCTTATGGTATCAGAAAACCTTCGCCGTGCCGGGTAATTGGAAAAACGGCCGTGTTTTGTTGCATTTCGGTGCAGTGGATTGGATGACAGATGTTTGGGTGAACGGCATTAAAGTAGGTTCACACACAGGCGGTTACACCCCGTTTACCTTCGACATTACTCAAGCTTTACAAGGGAAACAAAACAACATGGTAGTCCGTGTTTGGGACCCGACCAACAGCAGCTATATCCCTCATGGAAAGCAGGTCATCAAGCCTCATGGCATTTTCTACACTTCCGTGACGGGTATCTGGCAGACCGTGTGGCTCGAATTTGTGCCTGAGGATTACATCCAAAACCTTGTGACTACTCCTAATTTCGATAAGGCAACGGTCAGTGTGGACGTGGAGTTTTCCAACCCGACGAAAGACGACCTCTATCAGGTGGAGGTTACCTATGAAGGGCAGCCCGTAGCAACGGGGAAATCCATCAATGGGCAGCCCGTAGAGGTGAACATGCCTGAGGACTTCCTGCGCTGGACCCCCGATCATCCTTTCTTGTATGACATGAAAGTCAAGGTGTTGCGCAAAGGCAAGGTGATAGATGAGGTGGGCAGCTATTTTGCCATGCGGAGCTTCGGAAACCAGCGCGACGACAATGGCATCATGCGTCTCACCTTGAACGGCCTACCGATTTTCCATTTCGGTCCGCTCGACCAAGGCTGGTGGCCCGATGGACTCTACACAGCACCCACTGATGAAGCATTGGCATACGACATTCAGAAAACCAAAGATTTGGGCTTCAACATGATTCGTAAGCATGTAAAAGTGGAACCGGCACGCTGGTATTACCATTGCGACCGCATTGGAATAATAGTTTGGCAAGACATGCCCAGTGGTGGTCGTGGTCCGGAATGGCAGACGACGCAATACTATCAAGGTCCTGAGAGTATGCGTACGCTTGAATCCGAGGAATGCTATAAGAAGGAGTGGTCGGAGATCATCAATAGTTTGAAATCGGTGCCTTGCATTGGCGTTTGGGTGCCTTTCAATGAATCTTGGGGACAGTTCAAGACGCCTGAAATCGTGGAGATGACCAAGAAACTCGACCCGACGCGTTTGGTGAATCCCGCTTCGGGTGGCAATTTCTACCTGTGTGGCGATATTCTCGACCTGCATCATTATCCTGAGCCAAAGATGGTGCTTTTCGACCCGACTCGTGCAACGGTTTTGGGCGAATACGGTGGTATTGGTCGCAAGGTGGAAGGCCACACCTGGGTGAAAGACCAAGGTTGGGGTTATGTGGAGTTTGATACGGAGGAAAAGGTGACCGACACCTACGTGGAATATGCCAATCAGTTGTACAAGATGGCTTTCCAAGGCTTTTCGGCTGCGGTCTACACGCAGACTACTGACTGCGAGACCGAGCTTAATGGTTTGATGACTTACGATCGCGCAATCGTCAAGTTGGACGAAAAGCGGCTATTGCAAATCAATCGGAAAATCAGCCATGCCTTGGCTGAGTAAAAACAACAAAAAAAGTGCGCCGTCCGACGCACTTTTTTTGATAATGATTTGTTTTCTTACTTGGCTTTACCAGTGATGGTGATGTCGGTTGGACCAGAGCCCACAACCTCACCGTGAGTGATGTGAATCAGGTGATACTCGCCATTGTAAAGAGTACCAATCACGTAATCATAGTCTTTCGAGCTCCATGCAGAAACGCCGCGGAAATCGTCCATGACCGAATGCAAGCCTTCAGTGAAAGCAGCAACTTTTTCAACATCGGTGGTCACTTCATTCCAAACATCAGAGCCAACGCCAAAGCCATACAGGGTAGCACCTTCAACGGGCTTAATAATTGCATAGGCTTCCTTGAGGTTGCTAGTCCATTCGAGACCGAATTCTTCAAGGCCTTCGCCAGGGTTGCTGCCGTGTCTGAACCAAGTGAAATCAGCTTCTTCCAGAGGTTCAGCGGGTTCGTTGAGGTTCAGCGTAAGAGTGGCAGTGTTGATTTTGCCATCAACGTCGGTGACAGTGGCCACAGTTTTGATGGAGCCCATGACTTCTCTTGTCGTGACTTCATAGTAAACTGTGTCAACGTAACGATACTCGGTTTTGCCAGCCAAGGAAACGATTTCTTCTTCTTGCAGTTCTTCAACACCTTCGAGGTTGATGAAATAAGTAGCGACGGAGAGTTGCTTGAGTTCCTTCTTGGTTTGGCTGTTTGAAGCCATTTGGAAACCGTAGACAATTGTTTGTTCGACGTCGACCACGTCACCATTTTTGACAAAACCTTCGTCAGTAATGACCGAGATGGCGGGTTCGGGATTGGTGATTTCTTGTTGGCAGCTTGCAAAGAAAGCAACGCTGGCGAAGCACACAAGTGCTAAAGCTAAT
>CAMJRR010000050.1 GCA_946408345.1 uncultured Bacteroidales bacterium
TTGACCATCCACGATACAACTTTATTGTTTGTCGTTTTTTGTTTTGAGTCTTCGGTGTTGCCATACTCAATAATCTCACCTTGGTCGGTGACAGCAACAAAATATTGTGAAACATCATTGGGTGTCCCTTTTAAAGTCACCCTGGTGAAATTCTCAATCTCTGTACCGTATTTTGCATTGGTTGTTGCATAATCGCCTCCAGATAGTTTCATCAGTTTGGCACCATCCAAAGCATATCTGTCGTTGCCATCCAAATTGACGGTACCAATACTTCCGTCAGGATATTGTGTACGTTGTACTCTTGTGATGGACGAAAGACCTGATAGCTGCCAATTAGAGCCCAAATAGCCCCTTCCAGACGAACTGTTATATACAACAGCAAGATTGGGCTGTACCCCTTTAGTTCCAGGAACCACATCGATAGGAATGCTATAAGTAGCCATTCCCATAGGAGAAACACTAACATCTCCACCTAATGAACCTACGATGCCATTTGATTGTGCAAGAACAGTATTAGTGATGAAAGATGCAATAATACACAACAATCCCGTGACGATGTGTAAATGCCTATGTAAACAAACGAGCTTTTTCATTTTTTTATTCCTTTATGATTTTATTTGAGTAAACTTTATTTTTGTTTTGGAATTCAATCAGATAAACCCCATTGGGTTGCCCTGACAAATCCAGGTCGAAAGCATGGCTTTCACAAACCCCTTCCATCAGAAGGGTTCCTTTTAGATCAAACAGTCTGTAATGGCCCAATACGCCATCAGGCTGTCCCATTTCAAAACGGATTACCCCCTTAGTGGGGTTAGGAAACAAAGTCATGCGATTACCATCGGGCAATTCATCTGTAAACGATAGAACGGCATCGCCTTTTTGATCGCTCCTCGTTAGGGCTACTACACTTCTTCTAATACGATTTCCTGCCTGGTCATAATCATATTCGTATGAAATGGACTGAGCCATTAATCCCATTCCACAGAGCAGTAACAAGCTCAATAATAGACTAATTCTTTTCATATTACAATCAATTTAAAACTTCAAATTCACCATAGTATTCATCTCCATTGGAGAGTGTAAATGTGACAATGTAATTCCCTGCATTAGGGATGTAAACCTGTAAGCCATTCGGCGTAAACACCGAAAGACATTGTACTGAGACACCTGAAGTTGTAGCAACTTCAACATCCACTTGTCCCAAATTCTCATTAAATATCACCGTAAGCATGTGGCCGTCAAGAGTAGGAACAATACTACCGCTTTTGTCAAAACTGCCATGTAAAACCTTCTCTTTTACTTCAAGAGGAATACCTTTTACTTTCTCTTTTTCCGTTCTGGCTATGTCATGGGCATAGCACAATGCTCCCGAAAAGACCAAACAGAGCATCAGAACCAATGTTGTTACTTTTTTCATCGTGTATTAGGTTTAAAATCACGATGCAAAAGTACCGGGGCTCTAAAACCCCTGCAAGAACATGTTGGTTAGAATTGGTTAGGGTTTTTGACTAACGTCTTATTAATCAAATGAATGAAGAATCCTTGGCCATACCCATCAAGGTGACGGGAAGTGGATTCTCACTGCCAAATATCTTACGCATTTTACCATTGCGATGAAAAACGGTATTGTAGGTGCGCTGCATCAAGGCAGCAATATCGGCATCGGTCAGCCCCAACAGATAAAGGCAACAATAGTCAAGGTCGCTATTGGTAAGCTCTGGATAGGCCTTTTTGAGGCGGGCGGTAAATTGTCCGAAATGACGGTCGACCGCCAAACGTAAGTCTAACAATTGTTGTTTTTCCAAAGCAGAATCCTTATAGTTTATATAATCTATTTTCGATTTAAACTGTCCTTCTTTCACACGTTCCATAATAAGGCGGCATATAGGTTCTTCGTTGAATACGGCGGCAATTTCGGTTTTTATATCCAAATCATCCCATTGCTTGATTTGGTCTTTCAATTCACGTACTTCTTGGTTTTTACGTTTCAGTCGGCCAGATATGGCAGCTTGCTCTATACGATGAATCTGTCGTTCGGCCTCGATGGCTTCCGCATGCCGCTTATCTCTCTCTTCCAATTCTTTTTTTGCCTGAGCTTCTTTTGCTTCTATTTCCTGTTGGTGATGTTTTTCTTTATCTTCCAGCATCTTTTTCGCTTCAGCCTGCCTCTGTCTCAATTCCTTCTCATGCTGTTGTTCTGACTCTCCAAATCTTTTATCTGCAACAACTTGCTGTTCCTTAAGTAATCTCTTGCTTCTCAGTTTTGCCATAATAAGAATGGCCAAAGCAATCGTAACTGCAATAGGCACAGTAATTTCAATTGTTTTTCTAATTGATTTTTCTCGTGCTATTTCAGCTTCATTTTTTAGTTTTTGGTTCGTATATGACTTAAACAGATCTTCAAGTTGAGAAACCAAAGCCTTGTTCTGTGCTTCGGATTTCTTCTGTAAAGCCATAATTCGCAAACATTTATTTAGTTTTTCATTGTCTTCTATACTTTCATAGATATTTCGCAAACATTCAGCAGCTGGAATCTTCAAAACTATATCATTTTCGTTTTCGAATAAAGGTTCTAAATAATACATAGCTGAATCGTACATCCCTTCCTCAGCAAACATAGCACCAATGGTAAGAAATCGGGTCTTCTTCTCTTCTTCATCATCCGCATTAACAAGAATCTGTCTTAAAATAGCCAAAGAATGATCTATCCCTAACCCTAATTGATAATCGCAAAGTGCTTTGGATGCTACTAAATCCCTATAACTAAGATTATCAGAATTTGGTAACGTTTCAAGAGCTTGTTCATAGTAATCTCGCATTTTTTCTTTGTCTCCCAACTTGTCATACTGCACGCCTATACGAGTGAGTAAATTAGAAACACCAGTTGGCGAAGTCGGTTCTATATTACAATAAACAAGAGCATTTTCATAACACGTAATAGACGGTTCCATCATAAACTGTTCAGAAAACATATCACCAAGACGTCCATATGTTAAGGCCATAAACTGAGCTTTTTTCCCTACCAGTTCCTTCTCCTCAAAATGCTCCTCCATCACTTCCAAAGCTTTCAGGTATTCCGAACAGGCTTGCACAACATTGCCCAACTCATAATATCCCACACCATTGATATAATGCGCCCTCGCATCCAAGAACACATTCTGTTTTTGTACAACCACTTCACGTTTGTTCGCATCGTGTTTGTTCACAATCAGCGAATCAAAAAAATCCACCGCTTGTAGCAAATCTTCTCTGTTGGTCTGCTCACAGTCGTTTTTATAAAGCAACTCGGAAATCAGCACCTGGCAGTAGTGCCCGTCAAAGGTATCAAGTTCTTCCACCTCAGGACCGACAACGAACTCCTGCAGCACCGCAAAAGCGCTGTCAGCCCGCCGCCACATCAGCGAGTCAATCCCAGCCAATGCCGCATAAGCACTACTGCCTTGCCCTTTTGGCCGTTGCATCCTCTCCCTTCCACAATAGGAAAAAAGCAGCAGTGCCAATACTACACCTATGACATTCAAGCACTTGTTCATGTTACTCACTTACGTGACACTTCCCAATGAAACCACCCCAGAACTGAAGTCCAGGGTGGTTTCGTTTTCAATCGTTATTCATTCCACCAAACTCTCGTTTGCCTCGTGTCGCCATGCGACATCCTGGCCAATTCCTTGGTGTAGTTCTCATAATTGTATTCGATTTCCTTCTGGGGATACTCCATGCGGAACGAAGTCAGCTTGGCGTGGTCGGTGGTGGTCGGCGTCGCCATGGTGCGGCGTGCCAAGGCCCAGGCTTCCCAAGGCTGACGGAAGAGGTTGAGCCAACGCTGTTGATAGATGAGCTCCAAATAAGCCTCGTTAGAATAATCGAAGTCGAAGTTCATATACACAACATTGTTCATCACGTTGGCTGCCATGTTGTTACAGTACGACCAAATATCCAGTCCACCGATATAGCTGGTATACTCTGGATAGAAAAAGGTCCAACGGCTAGTGTTTTGTGGCATGTGTGCCCAAAAGAGACAAGACTGGTAGATGCCTTGGTAGAGCATCTGGTCAAGATCCATGCTCGAAAGGGTGATGCCTCCGATGCCGCGTGCGCCAATCTCAGCCTTCATGAAAAGCACATCGGCATAAGTGACCAGGATTTGCGGTACATATTTCTCATCACGCGTCAAGTAGTAGTTAAAGGGCGAGAAGAGGCACGAAGGGCCTTTGAAGGTATAGTTACCGTCGCGGCTCTGGGCGTAAGGCGAACCGCCTTCTGTGGGCGTCTCGAGGGTACGGATCTGCGGATAAGGACGCCAGGCACCGTCGGGGAAGCTGTCGTTCTTGTGGCTTGTGTCGAAGAAGAGGTAGGTGCGGTAGTCGAAGATGCCGCTACCGTCCATGTCGTCGGTCGAGGAGAGGCAACTCCAGATGGTTTCGCCCATGCGAAGGTGTTTGTGCTCGCGGAACGACCAGTTCGTGTCCCAACTGGTACCCAACATGCTAGGCCATAAGCAGATAGCTCCTCCTATAGGCGAACCGCCCGTAGAACTCAACTTTGAATACATAAAATTGTAAGCCTCCACCAACAAAGGAGTGGCATAGTCAGGTTCCTTGTCATACATACGCAAGCCATGGCGCAAGATGAGGGAGTTGGCAAACTCGGCCCAAAGCGTGTAGTCGTTGTTGAGCAGCACGTCGTAGGGCAGCTTGTAATATTCGTTGCCGCTGGCAGTGGTGACAGAATCAGCATGCAGCAGGTCGCGCGACCAAACCAATTCTTCCAAAAGCGACTTATAGATACTCTCCTGGGTGTCCCATTCGGGTTTCATCGTGGCCTGCGACGAGGGGTTTTCCCAAATGCGGCCAGCTTGCGAGTAAGGCATATCGCCAAAGACGTCGGACACCTTAAAAGTCTGGTAAGCTTTCAAGATGTTAAGCTGGGCACGCGCTTTGTCACATACGGCATTGTCGGCTTGCTCATCACAGTAAGTGTCGAAACGTTTTTCAAGCTCACGAATGTTGGACAGCATAAAGTAATAGTTCGTCCAAAGTTCTGTGGTTCCTATCTGTGAATTGCCCCACGACTCGGAAGTCAAGGCTCCAAGTTCAGTTTCGGGATACCAAATCTCATTTTGCAGGTAGAACTGTTCGTTCATGCTTTGTTGCAACGAACTCACTATACCGTTAAACAAAGCTTCGATAGTCGTTCCCGTCGGCGAGAACGGGTCTTGGTTCATCTCTTCGAATTTCTTTGTACATGATGCCAAGGCAAATACTGCACAAATTATAAATAAGCTTCTTTTCATAGTGATTCTATTCTTTTTGACGCGAGACTTCGGGACACGGGACTTCGGGACATTGTCCGTCTCGCAGTCTCGTAGTCTCGCAGTCTCGTGTCATATTGTTTTGCATTGTTTTGTGATTAATTACAAACTGACTTTAAGGTTAATCATGAAGGAGCGTGAGCCAGGATAGGAGGCGTATTCGAGGCCTTGGGCATTACCCGAGCCTTGGGTGCCTTCAGGGTTGATGTTGTCGGGCAGGGTCTTGTAGATGTAGAACAGGTCACGACCCACGAGTGAGATAGAGGCCTGCTTGAAGAAGTTCTGCTTGTCGAGCCACTTACGCGGGAAGTCATAGGTCAACGAAAGTTCACGCAACTTGATCCAAGTGTTGTTCACGATGCCAGGAGTGCTGAGGATGTTGCCCCAACCGCCAAAGTTAGGCATGTATTTATAAAGGTAATGTACCACATGTTCGTTTTGGACAGCCTCGCCTGTCTCAGTATTAATGCAATAACCTGGCAGGATGACGCCATAATTGCCAAGCAACTCACCGTTTTCGTAATACGGCAATCCGTTACCCTCGCGTTCATAAAGAGTCTCGAGGCTTTGACCCGTCTGCATACCCACCACGTAGGAGGCACAATAGATCTGACCACCTAACTTGGCATCGACCAAGGCATAGAGTGACCAGTTCTTATAGGAAGCCCTCAGGTTGATACCGCCCGTCACCAAAGGCGCGCAGTTGCCAATCGGCACACGGTTGTCAGTCTTCAGGTAGGTGGTACCCGTCTCATTGAGCAAAGGCATGGGTTTGCCATTGGCATCGTAGAATGGTCCCACGACGGAACCGTCGGGCATGGTGTACTCATAGACATAGTCCCATCCATAGATGGTACCGTACTCCTCCCCTTCTTCCACGGCGATGGCAGGACCATTGGAGCCCCAGATTTCGGAAAGCAGGTACATATTGGAGCCAGCCAAGTCAACAATCTTGTTCTTGTTGCGGGCGAAGTTCAAGCCCACCTGCACGCCGTAGTCCTTGCCTTGAGCAATGTCATAGGTCAAGATGGCCTCAATACCCTTGTTGGTCACCACACCTGTGTTGATGGTCACGTTGCTGGCGCCCGACGAGGGAGCAAGCGGTGAGGAAAGAATCTGGTCCCAAGAATAGATGTCGTAATAGGTGAAGTCCATGTTGAAACGAGCGCCCAAACCAAGGTCAAAACCGAGCTCATAGCTGCGCTGGCGCTGGGGCTTCAGCTCCAAAGGCGGCACAATGGTAGGCAATGTAGCGGAAAGCTGATGACCGAAGGAACCTGTATTGTAGGTGTAAGTCAGCTGGTAAGGCTCTGTGTCGCTGGCGGTTTGTGCCCACGAGGCTCTCAGCTTCAGGAAGTTCACCGGACCCCAGTTCCAATTCTTGAAGGCCGAAGTCGGCACAAAGCTCAAAGTAGCTGAGGGGTAGAAATAACTGTTGTTGGTGATAGGTAGCGTCGACGACCAGTCGTTACGTCCGGTAATATCCAAGAACAGCCAGTCGCTGTAGCTCATGTTGAAGAAAGCATAGAGCGAGTTGACTTGTTTCTCCCACATCGACTCTCCAAAGGTGCGCTCAGTGGCATTGGAGTAGTTGTAGATGGTGTAAAGGTTGGCGTAGGCCCATCTCCCTGAGGAGCCGTTGATGCCGTCACGATAACCGTAATACTGTTCTCCACCAGCCGAAAGACGCACGTTGAACTTCGAGCCGAAGATCTTGTCTTTATAGGCGGTGAGCAGGAAGTCCATGTCGCGGGTCACTGAGTTCGACTTGCTCTTCGAGTAGTAACCACCTGCCATGCCATCGATAGTGGTGGGCTTATGCTTGGTGGTATAGTTGTCGGCGGTCCAGTCCAAAGCCACCTTTGCGGAAGCACTCAACCAAGGTGTGATGTCGTACATCAAGCGGACAGAGCCGTACATCTTGTCACGGTCGAGGGTCGTATTGTTGTTGTAGAACGTCCAGAAGGTACTATTGTAGATATACATGTAAGGATAGCCGTCAAACTGGTTCATCGTGCCGTCAGGGTTCTCATAGGAAGAGACTTCGAGACCTTTCCAACTACGTGGCCAGCTATAAAGCAAACCTTTGTTGAAGTTACTATTCGACTCACCGATTTCTGGCGAGTTAAGGCGGTAGTAGTCCAAATAGTTAAACGACACATCGACTTTGATCTTTTCCGATACATTAATTAAAGTACCTACGTTGACGGTGGTCTGCCTCAAGTTGCAGTTATCGATGATGGCGTCGGTACGCGAGTCTGTGAACGAGACGCGGACGCTACCGAAATCACCGGCATTCTGGAAGGCGATGTTGTGGTTCATCGTGTGTCCGTTCTTGAAGAGCATCTTCAGGTTGTCGGGCTGGGGATCGTATTTCCTCACCACGCCGTCCCACCAAAGGACGCTCTCGCCGTTCATTGCGGGACCCCAGCTTTGTGCACCGCCATAATAGCCGAAGGTGGTGTTGGTGGGTTCGCCCGCCGGACCGTTGTCGACGCTATAGATGCCTGGGTATTCATAGACTTGGTTGCCGTTCTCGTCGGTCATGCCCTCAATGGGTTTCAAAGTGGGCGTATGGAAGGTGATGGGGCCGCCGGCGCCGTATTTGTTTTGCACGGTGCGGTAGAGATAAGGTGTCGTAATCTTGAAACCGGCCGAGTAGCTGATGCCGAGGCCACGTTGTTTCGAACCTTTCTTGGTGGTGATGAGCACCACGCCATTGCCACCACGCGAGCCGTAAAGGGCTGCCGCAGTGGGGCCTTTCAGGATGTCGAGGCTCTCAATATCCTCCTGGTTGATGTTGTTCAAGGCCGTACCCCAGTCGCGGCCACCACTCCAGTCGGTGACACCGCCTTCGTTCGACATCGGCACGCCGTCGACGACGATAAGCGGCTGGTTGTCGCCGAAGATGCTGTTGTTACCACGGATGGTGATACGCGACGAGCTTCCATCAACACCATTGGGATTGATGATCTGAACACCCGCCGAGCGACCGCTCAAGGCACTGATAACACTGCCCGAGCCCGACTTGGCGATAAGTTCACCGCCGATTTCCTCGGTGGCATAACCCAATTCTCGCTTCTGACGCTTGATGCCTAAAGCGGTAACCACAACATCATCAAGCGTTTGTGAATCCAATTCAAGGGTCACATTGATTTTGTTTTTGCCTTTGATGGCAATCTCTTTTGATTTGTAGCCAACGTAGCTGAACACCAGCACGTCTTTGCCATCAGCATTCAAAGAATAATTGCCGTCCATGTCAGTCACGGTGCCGGTAGAAGTGCCTTTCACCTGAATGGTGACGCCCGGCAGTCCGTAACCATCGTCGCTTGAAACGACTTTACCGCTCACTGTCAGACTTTGTGCAAAGCCAACCAACGGAGTCATTAATGCAAGCAAAATGAAAAATAGTAGCGTTTTTTTGTTCATAGACATGATATTTAAAACTTTGG
The DNA here is from genome assembly GCA_946408345.1 of uncultured Bacteroidales bacterium. Lineage (GTDB taxonomy): Bacteria > Bacteroidota > Bacteroidia > Bacteroidales > F082 > Limimorpha. Next base: position 8,764 of record CAMJRR010000050.1, read on the forward strand.
GGACAAAAATAGGAATTATTCTCGTTATCTACTATCGTTTTTGCCTTTTTTCTTGAAACATCTAACTATAACCGCTATTTTTGCACTCAAATATCTTCAAAAAATAACGATTATGCCGGGATATTACGATAACCAAGAACACCATATCCCTTCGGAAACCACCGAGAAAGAAACTGACAAAAAATGTCCCAACTGCGGTGCCACGGTGACCTTCGACCCTGCCACAGGTGGCATGCATTGCGAATATTGCGGCTATACCTGCGAGCTACCTAAACCAGAAGAAGGCAACGATATCTGCGAAATGGACTTTGAGTCGGCATTGCACACCGAGAGCTTCAACTGGGGTGAGCAGAAAAAATCGGTGCAATGCAAGCAATGTGGTGCCGTCAGCATCTACGATGCCCTTGAGACTGCCGCCGTGTGTCCTTTCTGTGGCTCCACTAGCGTGATGCCTGCCGCCACCAACAACACCATCGCCCCTGGTGCCATATGCCCATTCGCGATCACCAAGGAACAGGCTGGCGAATACTTTGAAAAATGGCTTAAAAAAAAGTGGTTTGCCCCACGAAAAGCCAAGAGAAATTCTAAACCAGAGGCTTTCCATGGCGTTTATCTCCCCTATTGGACTTATGATGCACAAACCACGTCTAATTTCACCGCTCGCGCTGGCTACGACAAAATTGTAAGGGATAAGGATGGCAAAACAAAAACGGAAACTAATTGGAAACATGTGTGTGACGTCTATCAAAAGTCATTTGACGATGTGACTGTCATGGCCTCAAAACGACAAGAGGGATCGGGCGTGAGGGAATGTGAGCCTTTCGATTTCTCGAAATTGGTGCCCTATTCCCCTAAAGTAGTGGCAGGATTCATTGCCGAACGCTATTCCATAGGACTGAAAGAAGGATGGGAGAGGGCGCAAAAGATAATACAATCTGACCTAAGGTCTGACATTAGTAATTATGTCAGAATGAATTGGCATGCTGATCGTGCCGATTCCATTAGATTCTCGACACTATATAGCAATATCACCTATAAATATATTCTTGTCCCGACTTGGATTTCTTCATTCAAATACAAAGACAAAACCTATCAATTTGCCATAAACGGACAGACAGGTAAACTGGGAGGCAAAGCACCTGTTTCAGTATGGCGGGTCTTATTGGCCATCTTAGTTGGCGTGGCAACCTTGTTTGCCTTGTATTATTATTTGAAATAAATTCCATTCTATTGTTTTATTTCCTATCTTTGACCCCGAAAAAATAGTATTTATGACCGAAATAAATAACAAATGGTTGGTCGTCGTCAACCCAATGGCCTCGGTCGGAAAGTCTGGAAGAGACTGGCCTTTGATTAAGCAAACGCTTATCAATGAGGGTATTGAGTTCGACGATGTGATGACCGAATATCCCCGACATGCCATTGAAATTGTTCGTAACGCCATTGTGGAGAAAGGCTATCGTAAATTCATTTCCGTTGGGGGTGATGGCACCAACAATGAAGTCATCAACGGCATTTTCACCCAAGATGCGGTGCCCACTACAGAAATCACCATGGCCACCATGCCTATTGGAACGGGCAACGACTGGCGTCGGACTTTTGACATTCCTTTGGAATACGATGTAGTCGCCAAAATTATCAAGGCCGGACATACTTTTTCGCATGACATTGGCAAACTGACCTATTACAATGACGGCGACCCAAAAATCCGTTATTTCCTTAACGCCGCCGGCACAGGATTAGATCAGATGGTGTGCAACTCCACCAATATGATGAAACAACAAGGCAAAGGAGGCACTATTCGATATCTAATCAGTGTTGTAAAGTGCTTGCTAACATACAAAGTCACTCATATTCAAATTGAAATTGATAATCAGGTTGTGTTCGACGATCAAATTCTAAGTGTCTCGGTCGGCAATTGTCGATTCAATGGAGGAGGTATGATGATGATGCCTAATGCCATTCCAGATGATGGCCAGCTTGATGTCACAGTCATCCGAAAAGTGTCGATTTTCAAGTTTGCCGCCAATGTCAAAGCTATTTATGATGGAACTTTCATCAAAAAACTAAAAGAAGTGCAAACCTACCGTGGAAAACACATTAAGATTGTTTCCATTCCTCCGCATTCTCTGTTAGTGGAAACCGAAGGCGAAGACCTTAATAACTCTCCTTTTGATTTCGAGATTCTGCCAAAAGCAATCAACATGGTTATCCCGAAAGATAATGGTCAAAAAACGCAAAAAAAGAAAAACCGTTTTAAGAAAATCAAACAATTAAACATCAAAAAATAAATTATTACCATGGTAAACATCGATCAAATCAATTTTGAAAACAAGCGCGTGGTTATCCGCGTCGATTTCAACGTCCCGTTGGACGACAACTTCAACATCACTGACGACACCCGTATGCGTGCCGCTTTGCCGACTATTAATAAAGTATTGAATGACAAAGGCATGGTCGTGCTGATGTCGCACCTTGGTCGCCCGAAGAAGAATCCTGACCCAAAGTACTCCATCAAGCCGATTATCAAGCACTTGGAAGAATTGTTGGGTCGTCCCGTGCAATTTGCCACCGACTGCATGAAAGCCGCCGACCAAGTGGCTGCTCTGAAACCTGGTGAGGTGCTGGTTCTCGAAAACCTCCGCTTCTATGCTGAAGAGGAAGGCAAGCCGCGTGGTATTGAGAAAGGCGAAGAAGGCTACGACGAAGCGAAGAAGGCCATCAAAGCCTCGCAAAAGGAATTCACCAAGACCCTTGCTGGCTATGGCGAATACTACATCAACGACGCTTTCGGCACCGCACACCGTGCCCATGCTTCCACCGCTCTCATTGCCGACTATTTCGATGCCGACCACAAGATGTTCGGTTACCTGATGGGCAAGGAAGTGGCTGCTGTGAACAAGGTGATGAACGAAATCCAGCATCCTTTCACCGCCATCATGGGTGGCTCGAAGGTTTCCACAAAGATTGAAATCATCGAGAACCTGCTCACCAAGGTCGACAACCTCATCCTCTGCGGCGGCATGACCTACACCTTCAAGAAGGCTCTCGGTGGCAAGATCGGCAACTCCATCTGCGAAGACGACAAGCTCGACCTCGCTCTCGACATCCTCGCCAAAGCTAAGGAAAAAGGCGTCAAGCTAGTGCTTGCCGAAGATTGCGTAGTGGGCAACAAGTTCGCCAACGATGCCGACACGCAAGTCGTTGACCCGATGAACATCCCCGAAGGTTGGGAAGGCATGGACATCGGCCCGAAGACTCGCGAACTCTTCGGCAATGTCATTAAAGGCTCTAAGACCATCCTTTGGAACGGTCCCTGCGGTGTGTTTGAGTTCGACACCTTCGCACAAGGCTCCAAGTCCATCGCTGAGGCCATTGCAGCAGCTACCAAGGACGGTGCTTTCTCGCTCATCGGCGGCGGCGACTCTGTGGCTTGCATCAACAAGTTTGGCTTGGCCGACCAAGTGAGCTACGTCTCCACTGGCGGCGGTGCTTTGCTTGAAGCCATTGAAGGCAAGGAATTGCCTGGCATTGCAGCGATTAAGAAGTGATTTTTTATTGTGACTTGTGACCATGACTATGACCGCTTTTACTGATGTATAAGCGGTCATGGTCATTTTATTTTGGTATGTATTCAAAAAAGTGTGTATGCAAAAAGGTGGTTTCGGTCGCCTTTTTTTTACTTTCAAAAGTAAAAATCAATACTCATTTTTATTTCTCTAAAGTAAAAAAACGTAATTTTACAGAGAGAAAAACAGAAATCAAGGATATTAGAGACAGTTTTGTTGTAACCAACCGACAATACGGAAATTGGCCACGGAAACAAGATCCCTTTGTGGCTTTTTGGCTTGTTGTATTGATGAAAAGCGTATTTTTGCCGTTAGTTTGAAAAATTCCCAAAAATGAAAAAAGCAACCTTGATTTTAGCCTTGTTTCTCGGATTCATTCCGATGCTGAACGCCCAATGGACAAGCCCAGGCAACGGCACGAC
>CAMJRR010000051.1 GCA_946408345.1 uncultured Bacteroidales bacterium
TTTTCACAAAATCAACAAAAAAGGACGGTGCAAGCCGTCCTTTTTTTATTTTTGCAAAAAAAAGTCATGGATAATTCACTAGAAAAGGCATCACAGACCGTTGAAAGCAAGACCTATCAAGGCAAGGAAGTCCGTCTATGTAGTGATGGGAAATACCGTTGGGTATATGAGATGAACCTGCTAAAAAACCCAACCATCTTTTTTACGGTCCTCAAGGTTATGATGATTTCCATTGCCATAGTGTGGCTGTTCGGATTGATCATAGGCCTCGGCGATATGAAATTGGATTATTTCCTGTTTTGGACAAAGCTTTCGGGCATCATGTTAGGAATATTTGTTGTCTTGACAATCATCGGTGTTCTGGTTACGGCAGCCGTATTAGGCAAGTATGTCGTTCTTTTTGAGATGGATGAGAAGGAAGTGACCCACATCCAGATGCCCCGACAAGTCAAGAAGGCAGAGGCGATTGGATTGATTACGGCGTTGGTGGGCGCTATGGCCAAAAATCCTACGACGATCGGTACCGGCATGTTAGCTGCGTCGAAAACGAAGAGCACCTCCGTATTTGCCAACGTGCGGCGTGTCAAGGCTCGCCGTCGGCTCAATCTGATTAAGGTTAACCAACTACTCGATAAGAACCAGGTGTATGTGCCCGACGAGGACTTCGATTTCGTATATGATTTCATCAAGTCACGTTGTATTAATGCCAAATGATTATAAAACAATAAAACAATGAAAAGACTATTACTATTCTGCCTTACAGCGATGGCTTTTGCTGCTTGCACAAAAAAGCAACTCCCTGTCGCTAATTACGACATTATCCCTCAACCCAAAGAGGTTCAACTGAATGAAGAGAAGCCATTCGAACTAGGCCCCAAGACTATTGTCTATTACGAATCGGGACTCCAACGTGAGGCGGAGTTTCTCAGCGAATATGTCAACGACATCATGGGCTATGCCTTGAATGTGATAGAATACCAAGGTCAATCCGATGGTATTGTGCTGAAGGTCGTCGCAGAGGATTTCGACCAAGCCGAGGCTTACGAAATCAACATTACCCCCAAGCAAATCACCATCGAAGGTGCTGACGCTTCAGGTGTTTTCTATGGCATTCAGACCCTGCGTAAGAGCTTGCCTATCTCGCCCATAGATTCCAGCCAACCCACAGGCCAACGTGGGAATGACATGGGCGAGAGCAAGTGCCAACTATGCTGTGGTACCATCCGCGATTGGCCCAACTTCGCCTACCGTGGCATGCACCTCGACCCCTGCCGTCACTTCATCCCTTTAGACTCGGTGAAAGTCTATATCGACATGCTGGCCATGCACAACATGAACCAGTTCCACTTCCACCTTAGTGAGGATCAAGGCTGGCGCATCGAAATAAAGAAGTACCCTGAACTGACAAAGATTGGCGCCTACCGTAATGGCACGGTCATCGGGCATAATGGCAACCTTTACGACACCATCCGTCATGGCGGTTTTTATACCCAAGATGAACTCCGCGACCTTATTGAATATGCCGCCGAGCGTCATATCAACATTATCCCCGAAATCGACCTGCCAGGCCACATGCAGGCGGCTTTGGCGTGCTATCCGCAATTGGGCTGTACTGGCGGTCCCTACGAGGTGTGGAAACGTTGGGGCGTGTCGGAAGACGTGCTTTGCGCAGGCAACGAGGAAACCATGCTGTTTGTCGAGGATGTGCTTAACGAGGTGATGGACTTGTTTCCTTCGCCTTATATTCACATCGGTGGTGACGAATGCCCCAAGGTGCGTTGGGAAAAGTGCCCGAAGTGTCAAGCCAAGATTAAGGAACTGGGCATCAAGAAAGACGACAAGTTCTCCGCCGAAGACTACCTGCAAAGCTATGTGATGAACCGCATGGCCAAGGTGGTGGAAGCCCGTGGGAGGCGTGTCATCGGTTGGGACGAGATATTGGAAGGCAACGTCTCGGAGACGGCTATCATCATGAGCTGGCGCGGCACGGAAGGCGGCATCGAGGCGGCACGCAAGGGCCACGATGTGATTATGGCACCGTCGTCACACCTCTATTTCGACTACTACCAAAGCGAGGACATCGCCAGCGAGCCCATGTGTATCGGCGGTTACCTGCCCGTGGAGCGCGTGTATGAGTTCCAACCGTTGCCTGAGGAACTGACACCCGAGCAACAGAAACACATCATCGGTGTGCAGGCTAACATCTGGACGGAATACATCGCCCATTTCTGGCATGTGCAGTACATGGCCATGCCGCGCATGGAGGCCTTGACAGAAATACAGTGGAACAATCCCCAGGAGCGTGACTTTGAGGCCTTTGTGGAGCGTTGCCGCCACATGGTGCAACTCTACGAACGCTATCATTACACTTATGCCGACCACATCTTCAACCCGCAGGTATGGGCCGACACGGTGGAAGTCAATCTGGCCACCCACAAGCCTATCTCCCTGCGCCAACAGCCTGCCGAGAAATACACCTACGAAGGCGCATCGTTGCTCAACGACGGCAATCTGGGTAGGGGAGCTTACAACTCGGGGCGTTGGTTGGGCTTCTGCGGCTATCCTTTAGATGCCGTTATCGACTTGGAACATCCTGCAGACATGCAACATGTCCGTTTCCATGCCTTGGTGAACAAAGGTGCGTGGATTTACAATCCGAGTCAAGTCAAGGTGTTGGTTTCCGACGATGGCGAGACCTTCCGTGAGGTGGCGCGGAAAGACATCCCGATTTCCACTTGGGAAGACAGCGACGGCATCTTCGCCTACGAACTGGACTTTGAACCCATCACGGCAAAATATGTCGAAGTCATCATCTCAGGATACGACCTGCCCGAAGACCATAGCGGATTTGGCAATCCTGCTTGGATTTTTGTGGATGAAATAGAGGTGCGGTGATTTTTCCTATTATTGCACCAATGAAACGCATCTTTTCAATAGGGCTTTTGATGCTTCTGTTTTTCGTTGTGGCATGTGGGAATGTGCACCAACACGCCTCGTCCGATGACCTGCAGGAGGCCCAAGCCTATTACGACAGCGGTTTCGTTTGTCTACAGCAAGACAGCTTGCTGCAAGCTTTTCCGCATTTTGTCCATGTGGCTGGAAATCTTGAATATCTTCCTGAGGACATGACGGAGGACGAGATGCTGCTCACCTCGAAGGCGTATTTCCAGATGGCGACTGTTTTCAGGCAAAAGATGGAGACTAACGCCGAAATTGACGCGCTGCGACAGGCTTTGCATTATCAGACTGCCATTCCCGACACCGCTTGGATTATCCGCTCAAGTCTGCAATTGGCAGATGCCTTGGAAGTCATCCAAGAAAACGATTCCGCCTCGTTTTATCTCAACCGTGTGATGCCGTTGATAGACACCGTTTCAGGCGATGTGGAGGATTATATCAGTGCCCGATTCCTATTGTCATGCCTATATTACGACAAAGGAGAAATCGATTCTTGTGTGATGGTGCAGAAGCAGATCATCGACTTCAAGGCACGGCGCGGCATGGACACCAAAAACGATTCGGTAGGCATTGGAATCAACCTGTTTTTCGCCAATTTCCACGCATCGGCGAAGCCGTATCTACTGAAGGTGATGGAGGCCGATTTCGATGATGTGAAACGTGGTGCCGTCATGTCGCTCTTGGGGCAGATCTATGAAGAGGAAAACCAACCCGACAGCGCGGCGATGTTTCATGTTTTCAGCCCTAACTATGTGCAAGCCGAATCGGATCGGGTGAGTGACGGGATGTTGGCCGTGAAGCAATACGAGCAGTTCAAGGCGGAACGCGATGCGCGGTTGCAGGCTTTGCAGAAGCAAAAGGCCTTGCGGAAACGGATGGTCACCTTGCTTTGGAGCGGCATGGCCTTGGTGATGTTGGCGGTCATTGTTGTGGCAATCGTCAAGCGGAGAAAAAGGCGCAATGCTTCTTTCTCGGTGGGTTGGGCGCAGTTTGAGCAGTCGGACATTTTCGTGCGCATCCGTGAGCGGTTGGCTGCCGATGCCCCCAAGATTTCCTCGAAGAATGTGGAGGATTTTTCCCATTTGGCCTTGAGCCAAGCTGATTTTGCGGCCTTGAAGGATGCCGTGGACGCAGCGTTTGGCGGTTTCGCCACCCGTTTGGCGGCACGCTACCCCGACCTCAGCTCCGCCGACCTCAACGCCTGCTGCCTTGCCCTGACGGGCTTAAGCCATGCTGAGATGGCCGTGCTGCAAGGCGTGAAATACAACTCGTTCACCAACCGCATCACGAAAATCAAGAAAACCCTCGGCACCGAAGAGAGCCTTTCGGCTTGTCTGAAAAACATGCTGAAAGAAGGCTGAAAAGCTCGATTTCCCGGAAAAAGTGTCTTTTGTGCGGCAAAAACGCGCAAAATGTGTGTGAAATGTGTGTGTGATTTTTGCAAATGGCGTTGTTTTTTGCTATAGTTTTGGACGCAAATACCAATTCATAACACTATGGAAAAAGTAAGACCAAGAATTTACACCCTACTTGCGCTCCTGTTATTGGAAACGGCATCTGTGTTTGCCCAAGTCACTATGGGTCGCGATTTTTGGGTGACACTGTTGCCCAACAGCAGAGAAGGAAACATTCCAGAGCCTGCCCTGTGGATTAGTGCCAATGAATCCACTACGGGAAGCGTGACAAACCCCAACACGGGCTGGCAGGAAGACTATTCGGTGGAGGCGGGATGTAGCGTCTACATTCCCATTCCATTAGAACAGGCTTTTGAGATGCACCTTTCGGATACGGTGCTCAACATCGGCCTGCATGTGACGGCCAAACAGCCTGTTTCCGTAGTCGTGGCCAATTACGAAGGAGCCTGTTTCGATACATCCAAAGCCTTGCCAACCAATACGTTGAGCAGCGATTATCTGGTGCAGACCTACGAGAATTTTGGCATGTATGATTTTGTGCGCTCGGTTTTGTCCGTCGTCGCCACAGAGGACAACACCACCGTGGATTTTCAGTTGAGCTGCGAAACGATGAACGGCCATCAGGCCAACCAGCCTCTTTCGGTGACCTTAAATGCAGGGCAGGTCTATCAGTTGCAATCGGAGCATTTGTGCAATTTTTCAGGAACGCGCGTGACCTCCCGCGACGGAAAACCCATCGCCGTGTTTGCAGGCAACCAAGGCTTGGGTGTACCTTATTTCAACACACCCTACATTGACCATGCTGAAGAGGTGATGCTGCCTGCATCCACTTTGGGCCGCCATTTTGTGGTGACACAATCCCTTCGCCGCCCTGTCGACTATGTGCGTGTTACAGCCATGAAAGACCATTGCGAGGTGCGCAGGGACGGCACTTTGGTGCGTACCCTCAACGCAGGGCAGTCCTTCGTTTTTGAACTTACCGACGACTATCCCGCCATCTATCTCGAAACCTCTGAACCCGCCATCGTCGGCAAGTTCTTTTATGGCCACGACGATATTCCAGGTGCTATAGGCGACCCCGCCATGGCCACCATACTCCCGATGGAGCAGCAAACAAATCGCGCCCTGTTTTGCGCCCACAATACCCTCATTTCAAAATGGCATTATCTCAACATAGTGACCGAAACCGCTTCAGTATCAGGGATGCAACTTGACGGCGAGCCTATTGACGACCTTTTTGAAGTGGTGGCAAGTAAGCCCGAATATGCCTACGCGAGATTCCAAATTGCCGACACGACACACATCTTGGAGAACACGGAAGGCGGCTTTGTGGCCCATGTTTATGGCATGGGTGGTGCCGAAGCCTATTCCTATTTCCTTGACGCGGCGATGCTCACAACCGCGCTGACGGTGAACGACACAAGCGAATGGCTTCACCCCGAGGGCTTCTATTTTGACCTGAATGAACCTTTGAACCTCGATTTACATTTGAACTACGAAATGACTGAAGCCCATTGGATTTACGGCGATGGCACGACGGAAATTCTCACCGACACAGAGGCTTGGCATACCTATTCCGCACAAGGCAACTATCCCGTGACCTGCGAGGTGTTTAGAACCGACGCACAAGGGCAACTCGTCTTGGCTGGCTATGTGAGCACTGTCATCCATGCAGGCTATGAAGGTGTTGAAAGCCATGACAATGCCGAAGAATATAGTCTGTATCCCAATCCAGCCAACTCGAAAGTGACCATCAAAGGCCAAAACATCACTTCTGTCCGGCTGACGAACTGCTACGGGCAAGTGGTCATGGAAAAGGCTAATGAGTCCACTGACTCTATGGCGCTTGACTTGACGGAATTGCCAATAGGTATTTATGTGGTAGAAATCATTTCATCGAGCAAACGCTCTATAAAACAATTAGTTATAAGTAGATAATTGAGAATCCCCCCAAACACCATGAAGAAACTAATCACTATCCTCCTCGCCTTGTGCGTAACATCCGCGCAAGCGCAACTCCTCGTCACCTCGGCTGACTCCATCCAGCAATGCACCCCCGAATGGTTGGTGCGTAACGTGCTGCTCGAAAACGGCGTGACGGTCTCTAATGTCCGCTTCAACGGCTCGTCGGACATCATCGACTGCAACAGTATCGGCTATTTTGATACAGGCAACAGCCCGACCAACTTGGGCATCGAGGTAGGGCTTATCCTCGCCACAGGTGGCGTTTCGGTTGCGGTCGGACCGAATGATCGTGACGACAAAATCGTGCGAACCACTTGCGGAGAATACATCGACGAAACCCTCGAAGCCATTTCTTATGCTCCAGATTCGGTTTTCGACATGGCCGTGCTTGAGTTCGACTTCGTGCCTTGGGACAAAGAGGTTTCGTTCAACTATGTGTTTGCTTCGGAAGAGTATTTGGAGTGGGTTGGCTCCTACTACAACGATGTTTTTGGCTTCTTCGTCACGGGCATCAACCCTCTTGGCGGCTACTACGAAAACCAGAATATGGCCCTAATCCCAGGCACTGACGAAACAGTGAGTATCAACAGCGTCTATACCCAGCACAATTCGGAGTATTTCGTGAACAATGCAGGCGGCCAAACCATTCAGTTTGATGGTTTTACGACTGTGTTGACCGTGAGTTTCAGGGTGGAGCCCTTCACGGAATACCATATCAAAATGGGCATCTGCGATGTGGGCGACCCCGACTGGGATTCGGGCGTTTTCCTTGAGGCGCACAGTTTCATGTCGAATTTCACATACGACATGACCATTGACAAGACACCTTATCAGGAAATCCCTGAAAGCCAATATTTTTGCACCAACCATAGCATCGACTTCAGTACCGTTACCGAGTGGAATTACGACGATGTAGTTTGGTATTTTGGCGACGGCACTTCGGCTCATGGTGCCAATGTCTTGCATACTTATGCCGAAGATGGCGTTTACGAGGTCGTGAATGTGCTGCGCAATCCCCATCGCGCCCAAGATTCGCTTTTCCTGACCACCACCATCGAAACGAGGTCGTTTTCCTCATCGGAGGAGGCAGCCACTTGCCAAAGCGAGCCTTACCTTTGGCATGGGCAACTTTTTGTTCAAACGGGTGTTTACACAGACACCCTGCCGTCCATTTCAGGCTGCGACAGCATTGTTACACTGCATCTTGTTGTCTATGAGGATTATACAACAGAAATCGATGAAACACACTGCGAAAAGTTTGATTGGAATGGTCAAACCTACATGGAATCAGGGGTTTACGAATACCACGGGCAAAGCATCCATGGCTGCGACAGCACGGCCATTTTGAACCTTACCATCAAACACAATTATGTTTCAGCCTTGCAAGGTCCTGAATGGGTGGTCGCGGGAAGCACCTCCCGCTATGCCGTTCCCGACTCCCTGACCATCGCGCCCAGTATCTTGACTTGGACATGCAGTCACCCCGAATGGCAAATCATGCCTTCCAACGACGGCTATCACTGCGACCTTGGGGCAACTACCTTTGGGCAAGGCATCCTAACCGCCCGAACAGGCGTAGAATGTGACTCCCTTTTCAGCATTACGGTCAATGCGTCAGGGTTTGATGTGGAAGAAAACAAAACGACCGAAATACAACTTTTCCCCAATCCCGCCTATTCACAGGTGAGTATTGTAGGCACACAAATCAACCAAATCCGAGTGATAAACAGCCTTGGACAGGTGGCTTTAGAGCGTGTTTGCGAATCAGAAAGCCTCGTTGTTTTAGAAATCGGTTCGTTGCCGAAAGGCGTTTATTCGGTGGAAATCGCCACAGCGAGGGGGAGAGTAGTCAAAAGGTTACTGCTGCTGCAATAGGAATGATAATTTGATACGTTGATTATCAAATATATAACAATTGATAGTTCGGGCACTTTAGTGGAAACAGGGAAGTGGGTGAAGGAATAAAGATTGCGCAAGGAATGAAGTGAAAGCATTTAGGCTGGTCACGAAAGTGGTCGGCCTTTTGTTGTTGGTGTGCCCCAAAAATGCTACCTTTGCGGCCATGAAACGCTGGTTTTCCATAGGGCTTTTGCTTTTTGTCGTGTTGGTGGTCGCCTGCTCCAAGCGCGAAACGCCTCCGCCGCCCGAGGAGGACATGCTTTATCGCGTTGAGTGTTTCTACCAAACCAACCTTGATAGCGCAAGGCAAATCCTTGACACGCTGAATCTTTCAGCACTTTCGGAGAAGGAGCGGGCGCATTATTGCCTGCTGAGGGCCAAGGTGAACGACGGCCTCCGCAAATACGACAACTTCGATTCGCTGATGCTGGTGGCTGAAAAGCAATTTGTTGGCGGAAAAGACAAATATTTCGAGTCTATGACTTATTGGATTTTGTCGCGAATGGCTCAAGTGAAAAACTTGGGTGAGCAACATGTGCTCGACTACCGTTTGAAGGCTTTGCAAAGCATCGAACAATGTGAGCATGTCGATGAGCGTTTTGTACGTTTTTCGCTCAAGCCCACCGACGAGCAGAACGAAATCGACCGACTGAAATATGCCATCCATCAGCGGCTTGGCATGTCGTACACCAACTCTGGATATCATCGCGAAGGTGTCGATCATCTGAAACTTGCGGATGGCTATTATGCTGAAAAACAGTATCATCGCAACCGACTCATCACGGCTTTCCCTTTGGGGATGGCGTATCTGCTTCTCGGTGAATACGACAGTTGCCTGATGTGTTACCGAGTTGGCCTGCAATGTGCTGAAATGATAGGCGACACGGTTGAGGCTTCTTATTTCCATAGTGCATTAGCCGATTACTATCTCTATTGTTTTGAGACACAACATTTTGAAAAAGAAGATGATGGTAAGAATATGCTTCGCCAGAGCATAGCGGAGAGCCAAAAGGGATTGGAAGACCTGCGTACTGTACGTTCTCCAATGGCGAACAGTTATCGGTATGATTTGACTGAAAACATTGGCCGTGCCTATTTCGATTTGCAGCAATACGATTCTTGCATTCATTATGGTTTGATGTCCGAGGGAATGACCCAAAGGAGTAGCGACCTTACCTTCCTATACAAACGGCTTTACGGTTCCTACAAAGCCTTGGGCGACGAGGCCAATGCCGCCATCTATGCCGATAAGTTGCTGAGTGCCAATCCCGACTATGGTGCGGAGCAAAAAGCTGTGGCACAAGTGAAGGAAGAATACGACAAGCAGTTGGAAATCCAGCGTTTGGAAAGCGAGCAACAGTTGAAACGTTACCGCCTCTATTTGTGGATAGCCCTGTTGGTCATCGTGCTGATGGCGGTGCTATGGGCGGCGTTGCGCTACCGCAAAAACAAGGAATTGGAAATGCTGAAACTCCGCGATGCGCAGCGCCAACTGCAAGCGGAGTTGGAGCAACTCACCACGCAGCAGCGCGATATGCTGCAACAGCAGGTGAAGGCGATTTACCAGACGGGGCAGAAAGATCGTTTGCAACGCATTATGGAGGCCTTCGAGGCCGCCTATCCACAAGGTGTTGAGAAAATGAAATCGGCCTATCCTGACCTTAGCAAGACGGAGCGCAATCTCGTGGTTCTATCGTTCCTCGGCTTCCGCATCAAGGAAGAGGCCGACATCCTTGACCTGAGCGAAAATACGGTGGCGAAATACCGATCCAAGCTCAAAAACAAGGCCGATTTTGACCCGATTTCTGCGCTTGTCGAGTGAGAAAATGGTGAGGTCTTTTGGCGGTTTTTCCATACAGAATTAGTCTTGTTTCTCTTTTTGACTTTAGAAGTGGTATATTGCGAAAAAGCGTAAAAATATTTGCTCGAGTTTATTCTTTTGTGTATTTTTGCAGCAGATTTAAGTTCTACTAACGCAAAAATATTTGCACGAGTTATGGTTATTGACAGTTTTGACATAAAAGGTATCTCCAACATTGAACATGTCCGCATAAATGTAGGGGAAATGAATGCACTCATCGCTCCCAATGGCTATGGCAAGAGTAATGTGCTTAGTGCCATCAGTTTTGGAATGGATTTTCTAAAAGCCAGTATGGAGAGCAGACGACTAATGCTCGGTAGCGGATTTGCCCCTATCAATGAAGCGATGATTCATAACAATTTTCGCTTCGAACTCAATGGAAGGTTCTCAACAGATGAAAATGCACAAATGTTTCTTTATGGCTTTGAATGTGAATGGGCAACAGATGCCAAAGAGGGGTGCGTTGTATCGGAATGGCTGAAAGTGAAGTTTGCCAAAGAACAACGCTATCGCCAATTGATCAATAGGACTACTGAAGACGGGTGCCTTATCGTGCCTTCTCCCAAAGGCAGATGCAACAAGCCGTTTGAGGTATCCCCCCTTCAGCTCGCTTTGTCCACGATAGCCAACGGGACCTTGTTTCTTGCCGATATTGCGAAGCGGATATGCTCTATTAACGTTCCTAATTTGGAGACTCTTAACAATCCTGAATCGTATTTCTCGATGGACGGTAACGCTGGGGTTCCCTTGCTCGGAGGAAGGACATTAAGTGAATACATTTACTTCCTGAAAAACACAGACGAGAATGACTATGGCATCTTATCCGACGGCATTAAGCAACTCATCCCGAGAATAGTGGAATTTGAGCCGGACGAGATCACGCTCAGCGACGGAAGAAGCCGAGTTTATGACATCAGGGTCAGGGAGGCATTCAATACGACCCCGACCAGCATACGGTTACTGTCGAGCGGCAGCAAGCGGATGATATTCCTCTTCACGCTCTGCATCGCCGCCAAGAAGCAGAACATCCCCTTGATTATGATGGAGGAACCCGAGAACTCCGTTCATCCGCGCATGATGGAGAACCTGCTGCTGACGTTGCAGAACTATGCCTCTGACACGAAGATACTGATGACGAGCCATTCGCCCTATCTGATGCGTTATCTGCGACCTGACCAGATGTATTTCGGCCTGCCCAAGAATGATGGGCTGGCGCACTTTGCCCAGATTAATCCGTCGAAGCTGAAATACCTTTATAAATATGCTGGCGACATGGAACTCACCATAGGGGAGTTTATGTTTGACTTCATGCTTGACATGGAGGGTGACAACGAAAAGATCGAGAAATACTTCGTCTGTTAGTAGGCTATGGAGAAACAATCAGAATCGAAACCGTTGCAGGTGGTTTTGTTTGTGGAGGGCGAAACAGACGAGGTGCTTTTTAAGGCACTCATCGACTACTATAGGACTGTCGGCACCAGCGAGATGCGCCCGTGTAAGATTTATAATCTGAGAGGCGTGACACGCTATGGCAGTAAGTTGTTGGCCAAGCTCAAAAACGATTGCCTCCCTGATGCAAAGAACAAAGGTTACTGGATACAAACTGTGTGTTGCACCTACGACACGGATGTCTTTGAAGTGAGAAATCCGCTGATGGTCGATTGGAACGCGCTGAAAAAAACGGTGAAACGTATGGGTGTTGATGAGTTCATCCAACTTGGAATCAACAGCAGTATTGAGGACTGGCTTCTTTGTGACTTGGATAGCATTTGCCGTTTTTTGAAGTTGAAAGACATCCCCAAGTCTTTGAAAGGCAATAACGGGAACGAGAAACTGAACGACCTCTTCGGGAGAGCCAATAAGGTTTACCAGAAAGGTTATCAAGCCAAAAATCTCGTGAACGCACTTGATATGGGCATTCTTCGCAAAAAGAACAAGGATGTTCTTCGACCTTTGGAAAAGGCTTTGAATGTTACTGTCTCTTGATGGGATTTGGATAATGGTTTTTCGGTCATTTAGGGTGTTAGGTGCTGCTTGCCTTTCTGGATAGCGTGCAATTTGTGATGCGAAAACACGGTGATGAAATACCGCTCTAGCCTCAAAAACAAGGCCGATTTTGACCCGATTTCTGCGCTTTTGGACTGAGAAAAATCTGTACTTTTTTCTCGCAACGCATTGATTATCAATATGAGTTAAAAACAAAAATCTGTACTTGGCTCAAATCTTGGTTTTTTAGTGGATTTTTGTTATAGTTTTGGGACATCAAAGTTATAACATTATGAAGAAGCTAAGACTTTACACCCTGCTTGCGCTCCTGCTGATGGCGGGAGGGGTGACGTTGAAAGCACA
>CAMJRR010000052.1 GCA_946408345.1 uncultured Bacteroidales bacterium
AAAAGGTGATGGTGAAGGAAAACATCGACCGCAATGTGGTTACTTTCGTGACCCAAGTGCTTGTCGACAAGGACGACCCGATGTTCAAGAATCCCACCAAGCCTGTCGGACCTTATTATACCGAAGAAGAAGCCGAGGCCTACGCCAAGGAGACCGGCGCTATCTATAAGGCAGATCCTAAGGGCAAAGGCTGGAGAAAAGTCGTGGCATCACCAAAACCCATTGACATCCAAAATATTAAGTTGGTCAAACGTTTGGCCGAAGAAGGTAATATTGTCATTACCGTTGGCGGTGGTGGCATCCCTGTCATTAAGAAGGATGGCGTGCATGTAGGCGTTGAGGCAGTCATCGACAAGGACTTGGCTTCTGCTATGACGGCTATCAAAATCGGTGCTGACGAGTTCTACATCCTTACTGATGTGCCGAAGGTCTACATCAACTTCCGCAAGGAAAACGAAAAAGCGCTTGATACCATCACAGTGGCTGAGGCCAAGCAGTATTTGGAAGCCGGTCATTTCACTGAGGGTAGCATGGCTCCCAAAATCCGTGCTGCTATCTTGTTCGTGGAAGCTACGGGTCACGAGGCCATCATCACCGAAGCCACTAAGTTGGGTGATCCGACCTGCGGAACCAGAATCGTCAAATAAAGCAAAGTTTGTTTGTGTATTATATTGGACTGCGGAGCTTAGGCTTCGCAGTCTTTTTATTGGGAATAGGCCACGCTCCAGGCATAGCGTTTCTCACGGTTGAGGTGAGTCTCAAGCCGATAGCCTTCACCATCTAATACATGGTGCAAATCATCAACGATGCCCGTTCCACGAAGCTTCACCACGGCTTCTTTTTTGGTCCAAAATTGGGTGAAGGCCTCCACGGGGTCGGAAGAAATGCGAATCCATTCTGCCTCAGCAGGGTTCATAGTTTTGCGGACAAGAGTGAGATTATCCCTGCGGAAACTCTCAATGTCGATTCCAATAGGGGAGAAGTCAACCGCAACAGCAATACCGTTTTTGCAGTGGCTGAGGTTGAAATGCACCTCGGGATTATGGACCAGAAAAGGCTTGCCGTGTTCGTTGAAATCCATTTTCAAATCGTCGATGTCCAAAGGTTTTAGGAGCTCCTTCAACATCAGCCAAGACTTCAAGCAGGCGAATTGTCCAAACAGGTGTTTGTAGCGCAAAGCCTCGGTGCGGCGTTGCTCGTCCACCAAAGGCAACATCCGTTGCACTTCGGCTTCGCAAACTTGAGTCATATCGTCGAAAATGGAGACCATGGTTTTTGTTTGCAAAAATAGTCAATCTTGTATAAATGTGTGAAAATATTTTCGTTGAAGAAATCTCACCTTTTGTTCGTAAAATTGCCTTTCGTTTAGATAAAAATGCTTGTTGATTGATATTCTTATTATTTTCGCATCAATTTTCTTGGATATGGATAAGAAAGCAAATAAAGGGAAAACCGTTCAGGCCTATCCCGATATTCCACCCCGCACTTTCGACTTGCTGCCGAGGTATGTGGAGAAGTATGGCAAAAAGAAAGTGATGTTCGCCAGTAAGGTGGACGGAGCTTGGAAAAAATACATCAGCCGCGACTTTGTGAAAATGACCGACGTAATCAGCCAGGGGCTGATAGGTTTGGGTGTGGGCAAAGGTGACTGCGTGATGGTGATTTCCAACAATTGTCCCCAGTGGAACATGGTGGATTTCGCCGTTCAGCAGATAGGTGCCATTTTAGTGCCTATCTATCCGACGGCACGCCAAAGCGACTATGAGCACATCCTTAACCATGCGGAGCCCAAGGTGGTCTTTGTGGAAGGCGCTCTTATCCATAAAAAGGTGAAAAGTGTTCTCGACCAGATGCCCGTGCGCCCCAAAGAGTTCGCTTTCAATCCTGTGGAAGGCATGATGACATTGCGTGGACTGATGGTTTCTGTCAAAATTGATAAGAAGAGCCAGGCCGCTTTGCAAGCCCACAAGGATGCTGTCAATCCTGAAGATATAGCCACCATCATTTATACATCTGGCACCTTGGGCACTCCTAAAGGCGTGATGCTGACACATTACAACCTGATGAGTTGCGTGGCCAACTATGGTCCACATTACCCAGTGCCATCTTCGCATAAAGTGGTGAGTTTCTTGCCCTTGTCGCATATCTATGAGCGCTCGGTGCTTTACACCCACCTCTATCTTGGCAACTCGACCTATTATGTGGAGAACTTTGGAACCATCATGCGCGACCTTGCTGATGTGAAGCCCGAACATTTCACTACGGTACCTCGTGTCATTGAGAAAGTGTATAATGGCTTTATTCGTAAAGGCGACAAGCTGAAGGGCATGAAGAAACGCATTTTCCTTTGGGCATTCAAGTTGGCCGAGCGTTATGATGAGACGGAGAAGAAACCCCAACGGGCTTATCGTTTCAAGCTATATTGGGCTAATCGACTTGTCTTTAAGGAGGTTAGGAAAGCCTTCGGCGGTCGCTTGGAGTTTATTATTTCGGGTGGTGCCAGCTTGCAGCCTCGTTTGGTGCGTCTTTTTGCCGCTATGGACATCCCAATCATCGAGGGTTATGGCTTGACGGAGACCTCGCCTGTGATTGCCACTAACAGCTTGGCTTTGGGTATCATCAAGGCAGGAACGGTAGGCGTGCCCTGCAAGAGTGTGCAATTCAAGATCGACCCTGAATCGGGTGAGATTCTTGTGAAAGGATCTGCGGTGATGAAAGGCTATTATAAGGACGAGGAACAGACCAAAATCGCCATCGACGAGGAGGGCTATTTCCACACGGGCGACATCGGTGAGTTTGACGAGGATGGCTTGCTGAAAATCACGGGACGCATGAAGGAAATCTTCAAGGACTCGATGGGTAAGTACATCTCTCCTGCCTTGATTGAGAACCGGTTTATGGAATCGCCGTTCATCAACAGCATCATGGTGGTGGGCGAGAACCAGAAGTTTGCGGCTGCCTTGGTTGTTCCCAATTTTGATCATCTGAAGACTTGGTGCGAAGAGAATCACATCCCCTATACCAACAATGCGGAAATGATTAAGGTGAAAGCCGTCAACGACCGCTTCCGAAAGGAGGTCGACAATTACAACAAGTTCTTCGGCGACTATGAAAAAATCAAGCGCTTCGAGTTGCTCGACCACGAATGGACCATCGAAGACGGTGAGATGACGCCCAGCCTCAAAATCCGGCGTAAAGCCATTGCAGAGCGATACCAATCGTTGATTGACGGGATGTTTGCGGAATAAAATAATGAAACGGCCTTGAACGAGGCCGTTTTTTTGTAATTTTGCCACACAAAACCAAATTCTATTATGTCAGAATTACCTGCAATATTTTCCGACCTTGCCTTGATATTGGTTACGGCAGGTGTCACTACGGTTCTTTTTAAATGGCTGAAGCAGCCTTTGGTATTAGGCTATATCATTGCTGGTCTGCTAATTGGCCCCTATTTCCCCTGGTTCCCGGTCATCAACGACCATGAAAGCGTTGAGATTTGGAGCGAAATTGGTATGGTGTTCCTGCTGTTCGCCATCGGATTGGAATTTAGCTTCAAGAAACTGAAGAAACAGGCTGGCACGGTGGGAATTACTGCATTGACGGAATTAATTTCGATGTGCATCATCGGCTTCTTCCTCGGCAAACTGATGGGCTGGTCGCAGATGGACAGCATCTTCCTCGGTGCCATGCTTTCCATGTCATCCACGACCATCATCGCCAAGGCTTTCGACGACTTGAAGATGAAAGGGGAAAAGTTCACCAGCAGCGTCATTGGTGTGTTGGTGGTTGAAGATTTAGCTGCTATCCTTATGATGGTGATTCTTTCAACCTTGGCGGTAAGTACGACATTGGATGGAAAGGAATTGATGATGAGCGTGGTACGCCTCGTTTTCTTCCTGTTGGTTTGGTATGTTGGTGGCGTGTTCCTCATTCCGACTATCCTCAAGTGGGCGCGAAAATTCATGTCAGAAGAGACCTTGACTGTGTTTTCGGTTGGTTTGTGTTTCTTTATGGTTTGGCTGGCCAACAAAGCGGGTTTCTCATCGGCTTTGGGAGCTTTCATTATGGGTTCCATCTTGGCTGAAACGCTTGAGGCTGAGATGATTCACAAACTTACCACCCCTATCAAGAACCTGTTTGGAGCCGTATTCTTTGTTTCAGTTGGTATGATGGTCAATCCGACCATCTTGGTGCAATACTGGTGGCAGATTCTGGTCATCACTATTGTCGTGGTCGTACTGAAATCATTGAGTTCGGGTTTGGGTATGCTGTTTTCGGGTGATAACCTTCACAATGCTGTTCGCGCAGGCATGTGTTTTGGACAAATCGGTGAGTTCTCGTTCATTATCGCCACGGTGGGTATGAGTTTTGGTGTCATCGACGATTTCCTTTATCCTATCATCGTTTCGGTGTCCATCATTACCACTTTCCTCACTCCTTATATGATTAAGGGGGGCGAGCCGTTATTCCATTGGATTGAGAAGAAAGTGCCCGATAGTTGGAAAAACGGCTTTGGAAGTCAGGAAAAAGTCGTAAAGTCGACGAATGGTGAGGAAATGACGATGAAGGTTTATCTCTTGAGCCAACTGAAGAACTTGGTGCTGTATGCTTCCATCATTATCGCCTTGATGCTGGTCTGCTTCTCGCTTTGTAGATTTATTGAAGATTATGTACCTCAGCCCATTGGCGGTTTGGTCTCGCTGGCTGTCACCTTGTTGGTCGTGTCACCCTTCTTGTGGGCGGTTGCCTTCAAGCACGGCATGCTGAAAACTACTAGAAAACTGATGGCTAAGAGCCAATTCAACAGAAAATCAGTTAGGTTGATTTTCATTTTGCGCATCATCATTGTTTGGGGTGTTGCAGTCAACATTAACAATCATTACTTGGATACTGAGTTTTGGAATAGTCTTGGTCTGCAAAATGTGCCTCAACACCTGATTGCCATGGGCTTGGCAGTCATCTATGTAATTGTTCTTCGTGTGATTACGCCTATCATGCATTGGTATGAGCGCATTGAGAGCAGTTTCCTTGAAAACATGAACAAACGCGAAACCTTAAAGTCGTTCGTGGTGCCCGAGGTGTTGCAGGAGAATTTCACTATGGAGAAGATGACTTTGAGTCCCAAGAGCCAATATGTCGGCAAGCGCATTCGTGAGACGGACTTCCGCCAAACCTACGAGACAAGTGTAGTGTGTGTTGACCGTGCCGACGAATTCATTGACCTGCCGCGCCGCGACTTCATATTGTTTCCCGACGACGAGGTGACTTTCATCGGTACCGAAGAGCAACTGGCTAAGCTTAGGCCTTTCGTCGAGGTGGAAGATGACGTGCTGATTAAGGAACGTCCCGAGAGTGATGTCGATATCCATAGCACAGTGGTGGGCCCGAACAGCCGTTATGCGGGTGTCTCACTTCATGACTCCGACCTACTCAATCATTTCAATGTCATGGTGATTGCCATTGAACGCGATAATGATTTTATCCTTAACCCATTGTCTTCATTCGTGTTCCAACAAGGTGATACAGTATGGTTTGTCTCCACTGAAACCAGCGCCAAAGCATTGATTCAATATGCCTACGAAACCGAACAACTATCAACTAACAACTGAACAACTGATAACTGATAACTATGGAATCCTTACCTGCATTATTTTCCGACCTCGCCCTGATCTTGGTTACGGCTGGTCTTACTACAGTGATTTTCAAATGGTTGAAGCAGCCTGTTGTGTTGGGCTACATCATTGCCGGCTTCTTGATTGGTCCTAATTTCGAGTGGTTTCCCGTCATCAGCGACCATACGAGTGTAGAGACTTGGAGCGAAATCGGTATGGTGTTCATGCTATTCGGTATTGGCTTGGAGTTCAGCTTCAAGAAACTGAAGAAGGTGGGAGGGACGGTAGGTATCACGGCGTTGACTGAGTTGGTGACCATGTGTGTGGTGGGTTTTATGCTTGGAAAAATGTTGGGTTGGTCGCAGATGGACAGCATTTTCCTTGGAGCCATGCTTTCTATCTCATCCACTACGATTATCGCTAAGGCCTTCGATGACATGAAGTTGCATCGTGAGAAGTTTAGTGGTAACGTGATTGGTGAGTTAGTGGTTGAAGACCTCGAGGCAGTTTTGCTCATGGTAGTTTTGTCTACTTTGGCGGTAAGCAAGAGCTTTAATGGTATGCAACTGGTTTCCAGTATGTTGAAACTTGGTTTCTTCCTATTGGTCTGGTTTTTGGGTGGTATTTTCATCGTGCCTACAGTTTTGCGTTGGGCGCGTAAATTCATGTCTGAAGAAACATTGACGGTCTTTTCGGTGGGTTTGTGCTTCATGATGGTTGTATTGGCCAATCTGGCTGGTTTTTCTTCGGCTTTGGGCGCGTTCATCATGGGTTCCATTTTGGCCGAAACCCTTGAGGCTGAGATGATTCACAAAGTCACTACGCCGATTAAGAACTTGTTTGGAGCGGTGTTCTTTGTTTCGGTCGGTATGCTGGTCGACCCTAAGATTCTAGTGGAGTATTGGTGGCAGATATTGGTAATTACCGGTGTATTGCTTCTCTTTAAGCCTTTAAGCAATGTGGCAGGCCGATTGATTGCTGGTCTGGGACTGAAACAATCCATCCAAGGTGGTTTCTGCTTCAGCCAGATTGGTGAGTTTTCCTTTATTATCGCTTCATTAGGCCTTAGTTATGGTGTCATCGATGAGTTCTTGTATCCCATCATTGTTTCGGTGTCTATCATCACGACTTTCCTTACCCCATATGCCATCAAGGCTGCGGTACCAACTTATAATTGGGTGAGTGGTCATATGTCGCAGCAATGGCTCAATCATTTTGAGAATAGAGACACTGGCATCAAAGTGAAGAGTGGAGAGAAAGTGAGCATGGCCAGTTTTATTGGACGGCAGTTCAAGCATATCGTCATTTATATTGCCATTGTTGTAGCGTTACTGTTTATCTGTTTCTGGATAGGTTCATTCATTATTGAATATGTACCCAATGTGTGGGGCAATGCTATCAGTGTGGCGATTACGATGGTTTTAGTGTCGCCTTTCCTCTGGGCCATTGGATTTAGGCATACGTTGGTTAACACAACGCATAAGTTAATGGAACACAGTAGGTTCAATAAGACTTTGATCCTGTCTATTTTTATTCTTCGGTTCATCATTGTTTGGGCTGTGGCAACTTCTGTGTTGCGTCATTTCTTCAACGAGGCATTTTGGCTGCGTTTGGGAGTAGGGGTACACTTAGGTCGTTGGATCAATGTGGCCATGGCTTTGGGGTACACCCTCTTGCTCCGAGTGGTAAGTCCTGCAATGAAGTTTTACAAACGTATTGAGGATAGTTTCTTGGATAATCTCAACAAGAGACAGTCATCGCAAGTGTTTGCTATTCCTGAAATTTTGCAGGAAAACTGCCACTTGCAGAAGATGACGCTGAGCCCAGATAGCCCTTATTCAGGTAAACTTATTAGGGATACGGATTTCCGCGACAACTACAATGTGAGCGTGGTAAGTGTGGAGCGTGGTAAACAACTTGTCGAATTGCCAAAATCTGATTTTCAGCTGTTTCCGTACGATAAGGTTACTTTTGTTGGGCATGAAGACCATTTAAGGCTGCTTTTACCTAGGGTGGAATTGTTTGATGAGCAATTGATACAAGAGCATGAGGAAAGCGAGGTGGATTTGTACAAGGTGGAAGTTCGCCCCATCAGTCCATACGTTGGCGTGGCTTTGATGGACTCAGGTTTGGCTGAGAACTTTGATGCCATGATTATTGCCATCGAACGCGACGGACAGTTCATCTTGAATCCGTCGGCAAGGATTACTTTCCAGCCTGCTGACCTAGTGTGGTTTGTAGCCCAGAAGGAAAAGGCTGAGATCTTGATGAATTATAATCCTGAAACGATTCAAAACGCATGAATTGACTGCCAGCGGGCTGACATGCGGGTCAGCCCCTACTCTAAACTCTAAACACTCAACTCTAAACTAAAAATGATAGTCTGTATCGCCGAAAAACCAAGTGTCGCTCGCGACATTGCCAAGGTGTTGGGAGCCAACATTGCCCATGAGGGTTACATGGAGGGTAACGGTTACCAAGTGACTTGGACTTTCGGCCATCTCTGCACACTGAAGGAGCCGCACGACTACACTGACCAATGGAAGGCTTGGGCATTGAGTCGTTTGCCGATGATTCCACAACGTTTTGGTATTAAATTGATTGCGGACAAAGGTGTGGAGAAACAGTTCAAAGTTATTGAGTCCTTGTTTCAGAAAGCTGACGAAATCGTGAACTGCGGTGATGCTGGGCAGGAGGGCGAACTCATCCAGCGGTGGGTGATGCAGAAAGCCGCTGTAAAATGTCCGGTGAAACGTCTTTGGATTTCGTCCTTGACCGAGGAGTCGATCAAGGAAGGTTTCAAGACTTTGAAAGACCAGGCTGATTATCAGTCACTTTATGAGGCAGGCCTTTCACGCGCCATCGGTGACTGGCTATTGGGCATGAATGCCACGCGGCTCTACACCTTGAAATACGGCCAAAATCGACAGGTGTTATCCATCGGTAGGGTGCAAACGCCAACTTTGGCGCTGATTGTCAATCGCTATCACGAAATCGTGAACTTCAAGCCCGAAGCCTATTGGGTGCTGTCGACCGTTTATCGTGAAACGACTTTTACTGCGACCAAAGGCAAGTATGGCTCTGTGGAAGACGGTCAGAAAGACTTGCAAAGCATTGAGGGGAAAGAGTTTACTGTCACCGACATTTCCACCAAGAAAGGCACCGAAGCCCCGCCAAGGCTGTATGATTTGACTTCCTTGCAGGTGGAGTGCAACAAGAAATACAACCTCTCGGCTGACCAGACCTTGCAGACCATACAGAGCCTTTATGAGAAAAAATACACAACCTATCCACGTGTCGACACCACTTATCTGAGTGACGACATCTATCCCAAGTGTCCCGACATTTTGGCGAAACTGTCTAATTACGCCGAATACACTTCACCTTTGGCGGGTAAGAAGCTGCCCAAGAGCAAGAAGGTGTTCGACAACAGCAAGGTCACCGACCACCATGCCATCATCCCGACAGGCGTGGTGCCGACGGGGTTGAGTTTTGCTGAGCAGCAGGTCTACGACGAGGTCTGCCGCCATTTCATTGCCGTGTTTTATCCCGACTGCCAGTTTGCCACGACAACCGTGTTGGGCAAAGTGGAGGAGGTAGAGTTCAAGACCTCGGGCAAACAAATCTTAGTACCAGGCTGGCGCGAAGTCATCAAGCCGGTGAAGCAGGAAGAAGAAAAGAAAGAAGGGCAGGAAGACGATGAGAAGACCTTGCCCATATTCACTAAGGGCGAGCATGGACCGCATCAGCCACAGCTGGCTGAGAAATGGACTACACCGCCCAAACCTTACACAGAGGCCACGCTGCTTCGTGCCATGGAAACGGCTGGTAAACTCGTCGACGACGAGTCGTTACGCGAAGTGATGAAAGAGAACGGCATCGGTCGGCCTTCCACACGTGCTGCCATTATTGAGACACTGTTCAAACGCAACTACATCAGGAAGGTCCGCAAGAGTCTTGAACCCACGCCTACAGGCATCGAGCTCATTGGCCTCATCCATGAAGACCTGTTGAAAAGTGCTGAACTGACGGGTATCTGGGAGAAGAAACTCCGTGAGATAGAGCAGCACAAGTACGAGGCCCGACAATTCCTTGATGAGTTGAAACAGATGGTGACCGAAATTGTCACCACGGTGATGCTGGATAATAGTAACCGACGGGTGACGACAGTGGTGCCAGAAGCCAAGCCTAAGAAGGCGGTGAAGAAAACATCCGCCCCAAAAGTCAAGAAAACTGCGGAAGGCATAGATTCCAGCCAACGCACAGTCCCTCCTGGGGATGACATGCCTTCCGAACTGAAAAAGCCTTCAGAAGGCATGTCATTCCAGCGCAAGGCAGTGGGAGAGCGGGAATCTATGCCTTCTGATACAAATTCTGATGCCATTATCGGGAAACCATGCCCGCTATGTGGCAAAGGACATATAATAAAAGGTAAAACAGCTTATGGCTGCTCCGAGTGGCGAAATGGTTGTGGGTGGCGGAAGGCGTTTTAGACGCATTCGTTGGTATATTTTCTTCAATTATCAATCTATAGAAAATCAGCCAAAATCGATAAAAATGTTTGATTTTGGCTGATTTTCTAAAACAATGATTCAAGTGTAACTATTTCATTTACATGTATTTTATGTTTTGAATCTGTTGCTCCAATAGTTGTGACAAGTGTGACATAGATGGAGTGGCTGGGCTTGTGGATTTTGGCATTTTTTACGGCAGATATTTGCTTTGTAAATTCCTCGACATCGTCGTTTGACAAGGTGTATTTGCCCTCCGAGAATTTCATCTCGCAGATATAGTCGGCCCGCTCGGCGGTGGCCGGGATTATCAGGTCCACTTGGACTCCTTCGCCATCAGGTGTTTTTCCTTTCCAGCTGAATGGCGTTGCATATTCTTTTATGCGGAGCGCGTCGGCGAGTTTGGGCATGTGCTCCAAAACTAAAAGTTCGAAGGTGTTGCCAGCCCAGGTGTAGAAGGGTCTGCTTCTTTGCAAAGAGCGCCAAGAGGTAAAGTCGGAGTTTTCGACAAAGCGTAAGTAGAATAGGGTGAAGAAATCAACTAACTGATAAACGGTTTGTTTTCTGGGACCGCCAAATAGAGTATAGTTCCTGATGATCCCAGAGTCAATAAGATTTTCGAGAATGTCGGAGAAGGTGCCGCCTCCTTTCTTGTCGACGGCTTTGAGTAGTTCATCTCGTGTCATCCCGTAAAAGCGTTTGCCCAATTGACGGATGACTTCGATGTATATTTCGGAACTTGAATAGAGTCCTGTGTAAACATCCTTGAATTCCTGTCGAGCTTTATCCTTGTCGAAATAGATGGCGTTGATGTTATCAGCCATTGTCCTGTCGGGTCGGATGCTGTCCATGTAGAAAGGCACGCCACCGATAACCATATAGGTAAGGGCAATTTCGTATCTTGATAGATGAAAACCTCGTTTAATCCAGTATTTTTCACACTCCTTGAGGGTGAAGGGCTTGAGGAAGATGCGTTCGGTGATCCTTCCGTAGAGTCCCCCATAATCGCGCATGACGTTGTCGACCATCCAACTGGTGGCAGAGCCGCATACGATGAGAAAGATGTCTTTGCGTTTTCTGGCCCAAGAATTCCAAAAGTGTCCAAGTTCTTCTAATAGTTCTGATGACTGAGGGCCAGCGAGCCAAGGCAGTTCATCGATGAAGACGACTTTGCGACGGGAGCGTTTGCTCTGCAATAGCTTCTTCAAAAGCATTAAGGCTTCCATCCAACTTGTCGGACTTGGGTTTCCTTCCGATAGACCGTATTCCTTAAGGCTGTTATAAAAATGTGCCAATTGTTTCTGCCTGTACGACTCAACCTTCTCAGGGCTGTCTTTATCAATCTTTTGGTACAATCCGACAGCCATAAAGGTGATTTTATTTTCAAGGGCTTCTTCGATAAGAAATGACTTGCCGACACGCCGCCGCCCATAAATGGCAAGAAACTCGGAACGCTCTGATGAATAAAGCCTCGAAATAGTAGCGAGTTCTTCTTCTCTTCCAATAACTGAAGATGGGTTCATTATTATGCTAATTAATTGCTGCAAAGATAAATAAATATCTTTATATGATATAAAAAATCAGCCAAAATCGATAAAAATGTTTGATTTTGGCTGATTTTCTATGGAGTTTTCTTTTCAAAATTAGCTTTTTGGAGAAGCTAATTGTTGAGATAAGCGGCTTTCGGCTGTTCGGAGTGGCGAAATGGCTGCGGGTGGAGAAAGGCGTTTTGCCCCACTTCTAACTGAAATCTATTAACTGATCTCCAGCGTCTTCTTGCAAATCTCAATCTCCTCAGGGTCGCCGGTGTATTTGCCGAGGTCGTCGCTGAGCTTGACCACTTTTTTCCATGTACGTTTTTCGGTGATCTTGGCCGCGGTGAGCTTCACCACGATGTTCATGGCTTTCACGTTGTCGACATCGCAGGTGAGGTGGGTGCCGATGCCGAACGAGTCTTGCATGCGGCCTGCTACGGCTTCGTGGATGGCAATGGCTTCGTCAACGTTCAGGCCATTGCTGAAGATGATGGACTTCTGTGCCGGGTCGATGCCGAGTTCCTTGTATTTGTTGATGATTTCCTCCAAAGCCTCGTAGTTGTCGCCGCTGTCGACGCGAAGTCCGTCAAACAGCTTGGCGTGCAGGGTGGTGAAGTTTTGGAAGAAAGCCTTGCGGGTGTAGGTGTCGTATAGGAACACGCCCAAACTGCCGGCATACACCTCTTGCCAGTAGTCCATGGCGAGGTAGTTGGCCTCGTTGTAGCCGTAGAGCGA
>CAMJRR010000053.1 GCA_946408345.1 uncultured Bacteroidales bacterium
GCCAACTGCACCACACCCCGATTGCCTTAGCGGCTGCAAAGATACGAATGTTTTTCAAATGATGGCTCACTTTATGAAAAAAAAGTTACCTTTGCACAAAATAACTCTAAACTCTAAACTTTAAACTCTAAACTTATAAATATGGAACATGTTGAATGTCTGATAATTGGCTCAGGTCCTGCGGGCTATACTGCTGCCATTTACACTTGTCGCGCCGATGTAAAAACTGTCGTTTATGAAGGTATGCAACCTGGCGGACAGCTTACACAGACCACGGAAATTGAAAACTTCCCTGGTTATCCTAAGGGGATTAATGGCCCCGATATGATGGAAGACATCCGTCAACAAGCCCTGCGCTTTGGTGCGGAGATTCGCGAAGGAGAAGTCACGAGCATCGATGTTAGCCAGCGTCCTTTCAAAGTAACGACTGAATATGACGGTGAGCTCTTGGCAGATTCTATAATAGTTTCCACAGGTGCTGCGGCTCGTTATCTTGGTTTGCCCACGGAAGAGGAATTCAAAGGTGGCGGCGTGTCGGCTTGTGCGACATGTGATGGTTTTTTCTATAAAGGAAAAGACGTTGCTGTTGTTGGTGGTGGCGATACCGCTTGCGAAGATGCAACTTATCTGGCAAAGCTTTGCAACAAGGTATATCTTATTGTTCGTCGCGATGTGTTGCGCGCCTCCAAGGCTATGCAACATCGTGTGTTGAACACACCTAACATCGAAGTGTTGTGGAAACATCAGACCAAGGAACTGTTTGGTGAGCAACAAGGCTTCATGAAGAAACTGAAAGGTGCTGTGCTGTATCACAGCGACACCAAGGAAGAGCGCACCATTTATGTGGACGGTTTCTTTGAAGCCATCGGCCACACGCCGAATACGGAGCCTTTCAAAGGCATCCTCGACATGGATGAAGACGGTTATATCATTACTAAACCGAAGTCGACGGCCACCAACGTGGAAGGTATTTTCGCTTGCGGCGACTGTCAGGACCGCATCTATCGTCAGGCCATCGTGGCTGCTGGCACAGGTGCTATGGCGGGTATTGAGGTGGAGAGGTTCTTGGCTGAGCATAAATGATTCTCCAGACAGAAATAAAGATTCAACCTTTGGAGCAGACCATCGCCTACGGCGACGGTCTGCTCTTCCTAGGTTCCTGCTTCGCCGATGAGGTGGGTGGCATTTGCCGTGGCTTGGGTTTTGATGCCATGGTGAATCCTTTTGGCGTGCTATACAATCCAGCCAGTATCGCTCAGTCGTTGGATCGGATGAATAGTGGAAAACCGTTTCGTTATGAAGAAGTGATTCGGGTAGGAGAGGGGCAATACTGTACTTTCAGCCATAATACGGCGTTTTGGAACCTTTCTGAACAGGTATTGTTGGCGCATGTGAATCAAAGCCTGGCTGAAGCTCATGCTTATTTTATGAAAGCGAAATGGGTGATTATCAGTTTGGGCACTTCATGGGTGTTTCAAGATAAGGAAACACAAAAAGTGGTTTCCAATTGCCACAAGTTGCCTGCTGCTCGTTTTGAGCGGCTTTTCCTGTCTGTGGAACAAT
Source organism: uncultured Bacteroidales bacterium (assembly GCA_946408345.1). GTDB lineage: Bacteria > Bacteroidota > Bacteroidia > Bacteroidales > F082 > Limimorpha. The sequence continues at coordinate 1,564 of CAMJRR010000053.1, forward strand.
CTGCCCAATTCCTTTCCGAAATGGTCCATCAGCATCCCGACAAGCAGTTCATTTTTACTGTCTCGCCGTTGCTGCATTTGAAAGATGGTCTGCATGAGAACCAGTTGAGCAAGGCAGCCTTGTTGTTGGCTGTCGACCAGGTGTGCAAGCAATTTGAGAACGCCCATTATTTCCCCGCCTACGAAATCCTCTTGGACGAGTTGCGTGACTACCGCTTCTACAAGGAAGACATGGTGCATCCCACCGAACAGGCGGTTCGATACATTTGGGAGCGCTTTGTAGACTTTGCAATTGACTTGAATGAAAAACCTGCTATGAAAGCAGCCGCTGAATTGAAGCAGATGCTTCAACATAGGCCGCTGTTTCCTGAAAGTGAGGCTTTCAAGAGGTTTGAGCAACTGGAAGAGAAGAAAATCAATGAGTTGAGACGGAATTTTCCTAAGGTTTGCATTAATAATTTGACCGAATAAGGGTTAATTGCCAAATTATTCGTACTTTTGCCGCCCATTCCGCGCAAGGAATGTTTTTTTCAACACTAATACATTATAATTAAATGACTGACAACGAAAGATCTGGCAAGCGTCCGCGCACCAGAAAGCCTGTTGACGAACCTGAAGTGTTCCAACAGAGGAGGTCCTTCAAGTTCTATCACCGTGACGGTGACGAGGAAGGACATGAAGAGAGAAGTTTTGGCGATAAGCCGAGAGGTGAACGCCGATTTGATGACAACCGTGGCGACCGTAGGTTCGGCGACCGTAAGTTTGGTGACCGTCCCCGTCGTCGCTTCGATGACGAACACGGTGAAGGCCGTCGTGATGACCGTCCTCGCCGCAGATTCGACGATGACGAGCGTCCACGCCGTCGTTTTGATGACGACAAGCCGCGTGAGCGCCGTTTCCATGACGACGACCGTCCGCGTCGCCGCTTTGATGATGACCGCCCAAGGTCGCGTCGTTTTGATGATGACAAACCGCGTGGAGAGCGTCGTTTCGATGACCGCCCTCGCCGCAGATTCGATGATGACGAGCGTCCTCGCCGTAGATTCGACGACGACAAGCCGCGTGAGCGTCGTTTCCGTGATGAGGATAGACCGCACCGCAGATTCGATGATGACCGTCCAAGGCGTCGTTTCGAAGATGAGGAGCGTCCTCGTCGTCGCTTTGATGATGACAGACCGCGTGGCGGCAACCGTCGTTTTGACGACCGTCCCCGTGGCCGCCGTTTTAAGGATGAAGAAGAACCTCGTCATGGCCGCAAGGGCTATGTCCGTGAGAAAGACCCGCTGTATGATCGCCCGAGAGCAACGGGCGAGATTCGCTTGAACAAATATTTGGCCGACTGTGGCATCTGCTCACGCCGTGAAGCTGATGACCTCATCAAGGCTGGTTGTGTGGAGGTGAATGGTGAAGTCATTACCACAATGGGTTATAAGGTGAAGACTGAAGACAAGGTGGTTTATGGCGGCCAGACCCTCAACCGTGAAAAACTCCGTTACATCCTGCTCAACAAGCCCAAAGGTTATATCACCACTTCTGACGATCCGTATGAACGTGACACTGTCATGGAACTCGTGCAGAATGCCTGCCCTGAGCGTGTCTATCCTGTGGGCCGCCTCGACAAGCAAACTACTGGTTTGCTGCTATTTACCAACGATGGCGATTTGGCTAAGAAGCTGACCCATCCGAGTAGCGAGATTCCGAAGCTTTATCATGTCATTTTGAACAAGCCTTTGACCAAGAATGATATGTTGCGCATCGCAGAAGGCATTGAGTTGGATGATGGCCCTATTGCCGCTGATACCATTGCCTATGACCAAGACGACGACAGCAAAAAGAGCATCGGTATCGAACTTCATTCGGGCCGCAACCGCATCGTTCGTCGTATCTTCGAACATCTTGGCTATGAAGTGACTAAGCTTGACAGAGTGATGTTTGCTGGTCTCGACAAGTATAGACTGCCTCGTGGCGAATGGCGTTTCCTTACCGACCTCGAGGTGATGAATCTGAAGAAGATTTGAATTTGAACGATACAACACGACAATTCATCAGGGAAAACCTGAATGCCGATGTGCCGACGCTCGCCTTGAAAAAGGCGCCCGTCGGCACTGACTTTTCATTGGCATTACGTCAAATCGAGGCAAGACAGCTTCTTCGAAAGAAAGTGCCATCGTGGAGTGAGAATGAAGACTTGCTCTTTCCTCCGCATCTCTCCATCGAACAATGTTCATCGGAAGCTAGTGCAAAGTATAAGGCAAGTCTTTTGCAGGGCCAATCTTTTGTCGACTTGACGGGCGGATTGGGTATTGACACCTATTTCATTTCACGGCAATTCCAGCAAGCCGATTATGTGGAGCGACAAACTGAGCTATGCGAGTTGGCACGATATAATTTCGATGTTCTGAATGCAGACATCAAGGTATGGAACGAAACTGCTGAGGATTATTTAAAGCATTGCGAACCAAAGGATTGTATCTTTCTCGACCCAGCTCGTCGTGATGCCTATGGCCGCAAGACCGTATCCATATCCGATTGCACACCTGATGTGATTGATTTACAAGAGAAATTTCTTCAAAAGGCTGAAAAAGTGATGATTAAGCTGTCTCCCATGTTGGACATCAGTCAGGCTTTGGGGGAATTGCATCATGTGAAAGAAGTGCATGTAGTGGCCGTCTTCAACGAATGCAAGGAGTTGGATTTCATCATGGAACGAGGCTATCAAGGTGAACCACAATTCGTTTGCGCCAATCTGCTTACTTTACAGGCCAAGTTATGTTTTACTCGGGAAGAAGAACGGAATTGTCCAAGTCGGATTGCTGATACTGTTTTGAACTATCTCTATGAGCCCAATCCCGCAGTGATGAAAGCTGGTTGCTACAAATTGCTGGCGGAACGTTTCGATGTTCTTAAGTTGCACAAGAACAGTAACCTGTATACTTCTGAACAGTTTAATCCTAACTTTCCTGGCCGCATTTTTAAAGTGGAGGATTGGACACCTTATAGTAAAAAGATAAAGCAAACTTTGTTATCCGATGTTGCTCAAGCCAGCATAGCAGTACGCAATTTTCCACTTTCGGTTGCAGAGTTACGGAAAATTTTGAAAATTGGTGACGGTGATGCTATCTATCTGTTTGCCACTACCTTGAAAGGGGAGAAGAAGATCATTATCCGCACTAAAAAAGCCGCTTCTGACGAAACGGCTTCATTAGGGGTTTAAATAAATGATGCTTATCTTCTGTCGGGAATGCCGAACTTGGTCCACCAAGTTTGGTCATACTTTGATTTGATGGCTTTTTTCACGGTTTGGGTCCTACTTTTCAAAGTGTTGAGAGCTACATGCGCTTCATCGCTCTTTTTGCGAAGCTCTTCATGCAGCTTATCAATTTCGGCAGAGATTGCCTCCAAGCGCTTGCAGTCTTCCTCCATCTTCTGCATCACGCTTTCCTCAACCCCAGCTTCACGGCCAAGGCGTTGGTTTCGTTTTACTCCGGAAATGATGAGTTTTGACTTCTCGAGTTGGTCTTTAAAAATTTGATACATAATCCGTTGAAATTTATGCTATTGTTGGTTGTTCGTTTTCAAAATCGAACGCAAAGGTAAGAAAAAAAATCATCGGTTTTTCATAAATGGTTGAAAATAAGATTATTACATTTTTAATGTATTGATTTTCAAAGGAGTTTGTGGATTATCAAGAATTTTCCAAAATAGGAAGGATTCATTTGCGTTCATAAACGCTTTCTTTCTTTCTCCCATCGGGCTCTTCCACTTTAAGTCGGTCTATTTTGTAATTGACGACATCGTCAAGGACGATGGCGGTGCGGTAGTCCTTTTTCAATGCGGTTAGTTTGACGTTTTGCATGACCAAACCTTCGACATGGCGGACGAAGAAGCCCCAGGCAGGCAACTCCATGTGTTGCGAGAACTCGGGATAAGCCTTGGGCATCTCGGGCACCTTGTCTAACTCGTCAAGACCGACATGGGCATAGTGCGGATCCCCACCACCAGGGAAGACAATCTCGATGTTTTCCATGGTGACGTTCTTTATCTTGCTGTCTTTCAGTCCAATGATGCCGCAAGGAGAAATGTTGCGCGGCAGGTCTTCGATAGGACCTTCGTATTCGTAGCCTGCATCCGGCTTGGTGGCAGCTACTTCGCAATATAGGTTACGGATTGTGATGTTTTCCATGAAGCTCTGTTTATCGCGGCGCGCACCGACATTTAAATAGATGGCGTTGCCCACATTAGTGGCATAAAGCGAGTCGACGAGAATATTTTCACAGATGCCACCGTCAACGCTTTGGATGGTGATGGCACTGCGGTAGGTGTCGTAGACAATGTTGTTGATGATGCGAACATTCTTGAATCCGCCCGCACCCATAGTGCCGAATTTGATACCGCTGGCACTACTGCGGGCAGTACAATTGCGTACCTCTACATTTTGGCACAACTTCTTCGCACTATGTGACTTGAGGCAGATTGCATCGTCACTGGCATCAATATAGCTGTTGGTCAACACAAAGCCGTCGCAGTCTACGATGTCAATGCCGTCGTTGTTCCAAAAGGCCGTACTTTGGATGCGCACATTGTTGACTTTGACGTTCTCACATTGGTCGTACATCGTGACCCAGTTGGCGGCATTGCGGAAGGTGACATTGTCGACTTCCACGTTCTTGCATTCCCTAAAAATCAGCAGTCTGGGACGGAAGCCCTCTCCAACGCGGTCGTTGCTCAGCTTGTCTTTCATGAGGCCTTTGTGCACGAGGTCGGTGCAATTGTTGCCCAACTCACGTCCTTGTCCTTCAATGACACCGCCGCTGTTGTAGACCCCGATAAGGCGGATGTTCTCAACGCCTTCGGCTAGGATAAGGCCATGGTCATTGGTGGCATTGAGGCGGTCATAGTCGAAGGGGTTGGTGCTGCCAACGAGCACGGCACCTTCCATCAGCTCGATGGTGACATTGGATTTGAGATGGATGCTGCCTGTCAAATAGCGGCCTACCCAAAAACGTAGAGTGCCGCCACCTTGTTCTGCAATCCAGTCGATGGCGAACTGGATGCTGCGGGTGTTCATAGTCACACCATCGCTGCGGATGCCGAATTTGGAGGCGTTGTAGATGGGTTGTTGGCTGTCTGCGATGGCATGACCGACGCCTAACAACAAAGCTAAGAATAAGGAGATGAAGTGTTTTTTCATAGTTTTTCATTTTTATTATAATGTCGGCGTTTCGACAGGCTCAACGACCTTAGCTTTTTGGCCAGTTGAGATCCCTGAGCTTGTCGAAGGGCCGAGATATAGTATAATAGGTCCAAGCAATCCCATAGGCTGCAAAGCTTGGTCTCGTTTGGGATGGTTGACATAGATCCAGGTGGTCGGGTTTTCCTCGCGGCTAAAGGTCTTGAGGTAATTGCCCATTGTGGTGGTCACGCGGATTTCAAGGTCGTTCTGGCCTGCATTGATGGCCTCGCTTAGGTCATATAGTCTGCGGCCAGAATACTGCACGCCAACCGATTGACCATTGACAAAGACCTCGGAAACGCCTTCCACCAACCCTAAATCCAATATCGTAAGGACTTGGCGTGCCTCCTCTCTAAACAGGTCAATGGTTTTTCGATAAATAATGGTTCCACAAAAATGTTGGTATTTTTCATCGTCCTTGAGGTCAAACAAAGTGTCAAAATGAGTGGTGATAGTATCATGCAAAAGACTATGGCAGAGCGTGACATCCCAATCATCAGAGAGGTCAGCAGATTGCATCGCGCCAATGATGGAATGAAGTGGTTGCCAAATTGGTAGTTTGCGGTTTTTGTTCGTCTTTTCAAACACGATAAGTATCGACTCGACAGGCCCGAGATCAAAGGTATAACTGTTATCGTTTTCAAGCGGCAAGGCAAAGCGTTTGCCCGTCTGCAAGTCCCAAATCTGGGCTTGGCGTTTGTGTATCAATTTCTTTGAAAAGGTGATTTTGGTAGAATGTGAGTTGTACCGATGGCTGTTGCTCAACAATACCATTTCGCTGCCATCGTCAGTGGTATAGCGGTTTTGCATCACATACGGGTTGGGGGTCTCGATGTCCAAATAATGCGGCAAACCCTCGGCATGCATCAGGCTATCGTACCAAGGAATAAAGCCTTCTTTGGGTGGCTCTACGAAGACGAATTGTTCCTTGTGCTGCATCACTTTTTCCATAGTGGTTTTTACAAGCGAGTCGTTCTTTTGGTGGTTATCAGGCCTGCCCAACGATTGATAAGGTATGGTGTCGATGCATAGGATTTTGCCGCCTGTTTCCACAAAACGCAGCAGTTGTTCAGCGGTTTCGGGATGGAGGCTTTCCACATCAATGAGGAACAAAGTATTGTATTTTCTTTGGTTAAAGCAGAAGTTGCCTTTCTGGATGGACGAGTGGTTGATAATGTTTTCGCTCACATAGTCCACACCGCCACCGCATTTGTTGATGGCTTCCCAAATCATTGTTTTGTATGGTGCACGAGTGGTGTTGGGGAAAGGCTCGTTCTGCATCCCTATGGTGCTCCACATGTCGTTTTCGGGGTTGAGGATGGCGATGTCGGCATAATAAATGCCGTGTTGCAAGGCATAGGAAAGACGTGCCTTGTATTCGTTGTATAGATGGAAATAGGGCCACCAATTATTGTTCTCGCTGTAATATGCGCCGTAGCGCACCCAGCCGGGGAATGGCGCTTCGAGATTGGGCGAGTAGTTGAAACCATGAAAGACACTGTGTGTCACGCCCGACATGGCCGATTGGTCACCGCCAATCTTCAATTGTTCAAGGCTCATATTGAACACAGTGTAGGTGTTGGTCATTTCTTCGCAACTGATGGTTCGGTTGCCTGCTAAATGGGCAGCCGACGATACGAACTTGTTGACCATGGTATAAGCGCGGCCACGTCGGTAGTCGGCCTCTGACATTTCCTCGCCAGGCTTGTGGCGTAGCCAGTTGGTGGTCCACGACTCGCCTTCGGGGATGTCGTAGTCCATAGCATTCTCCAAGGGATAGAAACCGCGACCATAGGCTTGGGCACGAGCTTTCACACCGAGTTGGTAACACCAGTCAAGATAGGTATTGGTGAAACGCTCCTGCATCAACTGGGCTTTGAAATCCTCAAAGTCGTAACGGGCGCGCTGGATTTCCTTTTGGAAGTCTTTAGTCATGGGGACTACAGAATTATAGTTGAGCGCGCTGCCCATCGAGCCTATTTTAAAAAGGATGAAAGGCAGCCACTCAGTGATGTCGTAGCCGTAACGTTTTTGGAACTCTTCTGCCATATCGTTTGTCCAGTTGGCACCCTCTAACTCCATACTGTCGGTAAACAAGGCGCGGATGTTGCCTTTCAGCGGCCCAATTTGTGCTTCAATTTTGTCCGACATATTATAGAGGTAGCGGTTAACTGCCTCTGTGTTGAAATGGTCTAGCACAGGCCCCGCTGCGCCAGGTGCACCATTAATGACCTCAAGGAACCCGTTGATTTTAACCAAGGCGGCCAAGGTGTATTCTCCTTCAGGGATTTCGATGGAGAAAATGCTGTCAAGTTGAGGTCCCTGAGCCTGTCGAAGGGCCGACCAAACTGTAATCCCATCATCAACACTTGAAGCGGGATTCGGGTAAAGCTTCAGCATCATTAATTCCTTGGTGTTATCCTTGTATGGCGAACTCACCTTGGGCATAGCTTTCTCGCAGATACTGTCGCGGCAAACAGTCAAAGTCGTTGGTCCTGTCACCTTTTCCGCATAATTGACTACAATTTGCGCCCGCTCGTCTTCCTTGAGAAACTCAGCACCAAAAGGCCAGCCCGAACCTACAAGCAGGTCGCAGGTCATATCGAGTTGTTTGGCCTCTTCGAAACATACTTTGAGCATATCAATCCATTCAGTACTAAGCCATTGCAACGAGGACTTGCCGAGGCTGTCGCAATAACTTGGAAAGGCGATGGGATTGATTTCCACACCGCCGATTCCAGCTTCTTTGAGGAGCCGCAATTCACGAACCAGTTCTTCTGCCTCCACCTTGTCGCCGTTCCACCACCAGCGCACGAAAGGATGGTATTGTGAAGCGGGCTGCTGAAACTCGGTATGCAATTGTTCTGTGCTTAGCCTCTCATTTTTGGGTTGGCATTGGCAAAGGAGAAGCACAAATCCTATCAAAAGTAATAGCGGTTTCTGTCGCTTCATGGATATTTCTATTGGATAATGCAGCAAAAATAGGAAAAAACTCGTATTTTTGCGCCTCAATTTCATAATTCGAGAAGTTCAATAACTTATTGCGTATGTACGCTCTGTTTAAGAAAGAAATCAGCAACTTCCTTAGCTCGTTGATCGGCATTATGGTGATTGTGGTGTTTTTGCTCATCACCGGCTTGTTTCTTTGGGTGTTCCAAAGTGATTTCAATGTGCTGAATTCCGTCTATGCCAATTTGGACGGCCTTTTTATCCTCGCCCCTTGGGTCTTCCTTTTCCTTGTACCAGCCGTCACAATGCGTAGCTTTGCCGAGGAGAACCGTACTGGCACCATTGAAATGCTGGTCACCAAACCTTTGTCGGATTGGCAAATCATTTGGGCTAAATTTTTGGCAGGTGTGGTTTTGGTGTTGCTGGCTTTGATTCCTACCTTTGTTTATTATTTCTCGGTTTTTCAGCTGGGTTTGCCCAAAGGTAACCTTGACAGTGGCGGCATTTGGGGCTCATACGTTGGACTTTTCTTGCTCAGTGCCAGCTTCGTAAGCATTGGAATCTTTTGTAGCTCGCTGACCAACAACCAAATATTGGCCTTTATCATCTCGGTTTTCCTTTGTGGATTTCTGCTGATTGGCTTTGAGTTTATTTATTCGCTTTCATTGTTTGGCAGCGTTGACCTGTTCATTCAACAGTTGGGTATGAATGCCCACTATAGTTCGCTGAGCCGTGGTGTCATCGACACGCGTGATGTGTTGTATTTCCTGAGTGTGATCGCGCTGTTTCTCAGTGCAACGAAACTGGTTTTGTCAAGCCGCAAATGGTAAGGAGGTGAGTGATGGAAAACAAGCGCAAGAATCTGAAAAAGAGCCAAATCGTTACTTTTCTCATTACCGTGGCGATTGTCGTTTTGGTTAATGTGATTGGCTCATACGTGTTCACCCGTTTCGACCTAACGAGTGAGAAACGTTATACTTTGTCGCCCACTACTAAGGAAATCCTCAACGACCTTGATGATTATGTGTATTTCAAGGTGTATCTCGAAGGCGATTTTCCGGCGGGATTCAAGAAGTTGCGCCGCGAGACCAAGGAAATGTTGGATGAATTCAGGGCATATTCAAAATTCATTGATTACGAGTTTATTAATCCCTCTGAGAGTGGTAATGAAGCCGAAATCAAGGAAACCTATAATCAGTTGTATCGGTCAGGGTTGAATCCAACCGATTTGAATGTCAAGAATAGTGATGGCTCTTCAAAGCAAATGGTCATTTGGCCTGGTGCTTTGGTGAGTTACCGCAACAATACTGAAATCGCCATTGATTTGCTTGAGAATCAGATTGGCCAGTCGTCAGAAGATGCCTTGAATGCCTCGATGCAGAATCTTGAGTTCCGCCTTGTGGATGCAGTGAAGAAGGTCACCCGTTTGGAAAAGCCCTTTGTTGCCATCATTGAAGGACATGGCGAGTGGGGCGAGCAGGAGATGTATGACATCACCCAAACGTTGTCGCAAAAATACAACGTGGAGCGCAAAGCCATCGACGGCAAGATAGATGCCCTGATGCACCGTACACAGGACACGACAAGAGATGTGAAGGTCTTTCCTTCGTACGATGCCATTATTATTGCCAAGCCCACGCAGCCTTTCGACGAGAAGGACAAGTTCCTCATCGACCAGTATATCATGCATGGTGGCAAGGTATTATGGTTGGTAGAGCCGGTGTATGCTACTATGGACAGCTTGCAAAACCAGGAGTCGACCATTGGCATCGAGCAAGACCTCAACCTTGATGATATGCTCTTCAAATATGGTGTGCGCCTTAACCGCGACCTGCTTTTGGATTTGACCTGTGCCTCATTGCCGATTCGCACAGGTCAAGTGGGCGGTCAAGCCCAATTGGAGTATTTCCGTTGGTATTATTTCCCTTTGCTGCAAGCCGCTTCAGAGCATCCCTTGGTGCGCAATATGAATGCCATCAAGGCAGATTTCGTCAGTTCGATGGACGCCACCACCTCTGCCAATGGCATCGAACAGATTCCGTTGCTTAAAACTTCCAGTTATACTAAGGTTTCAGGGGCACCGGTCTTCATTTCTTTGTCCATGCTGCGTCAGACCCCTGACCAACGTATGTTCAACTCGAAAGGGAAGAATGTGGCTTACTTGCTGAAGGGTAGTTTTCAATCGCTGTATGCCAACCGCGTCCCACAGGAAATCGTTGACGACCAAGCTACCGATTTTATGGAAGAGAGTGTCCCTACAGCCATGATTGTAGTGTCTGATGGTGACTTGATTCGCAACCAAATCGACATTAGGACCCGTAAGCCCTTGCCTTTGGGCTTCGATCAAT
>CAMJRR010000054.1 GCA_946408345.1 uncultured Bacteroidales bacterium
GCAACACGAGCATTGCCAATTGTAACAAAAATGCCGCAGAGGTGTATGTTTCAACAGACATTACGACGGGTGACTCCTACGTGCAATGGCATTACCAAGGCGAAAACGGTTGGTCGCCCTGGTTGCAGCGGCTTGATTTCAACGGTGTGCCACAATGGCCTGCCGACGGCATCCATGTCACCACGCCCGACTTCGCCACATGGTCGCCAGGCTATGCCATGACCGCTGTCAATGGTGGTGTGGTAACGGTGTTCCGTACCCTCGGGCCCCATCACTGGGCGGTCAAAATCAATGCCGACGGCACCTTCCCCTGGGGTGAACATGGCATGGTACTCTTCGACGGTGAAGGCGGTGGCCGCTCCGAGGTGCTCGCAGGCGATGACGGCGGCGTGTGGGCCTTGGGCACCGACATGGACAGCACCTTCCTGCAATATGTCGATGCCGACGGCACGCTGCGCCCAAAGACCACCATCAAAGACCCTGCAAAAAAATGCACCAATGGCGTAATGATTCCTGCTGAAGACGGCGTCTTTGTGGTGTATGCCAAGCAGACCCTCCAAGGCTATACCAATTACAACAAGGAAATCCACGTTGCAGGATACGACAAAAACGGCGAACAGGTTTTTCCCGAGACGCTTTTGTTTGGACTACAGAGCGTAGGTGCCAGCTACGTACATTATGCCACTCCCGACAACAAAGGTGGCGGCTATGTCTATCAATTCCACAATGCCTTAGGTGGCGTGTATAACACCTACGTCACGCATTTCGATGAAAGCGGCACACCCACCATCGCCGACCCTAACGGCATCGCCGTGCATAGTCCCGACTACAGCAACTATTACACCAATGCCTACGCCACCGTCGGTCTTTGGACAAACGATCTCATCATCGCTTATCTCCAAAAGGATGCGGCCTCTCAATCTCAACATCGAATCTATGTCAACCGCATCACTGAATTAGGCGAAAAGCCATGGGGTGACGGCATTCTTGTGGCGGACTACACAGGCCTTTCTTATAGCGACATCCATGTGGATGCCATCGATGCTGTAGATGGTTTTGTCGTTACCTTCGGTACCAGCCAAGGGAGCATTGAAGCTGTGGGCTATGACATCGATGGAAACCAGCTATGGAACACTACTATGAGTTCGACCAGCTACAATAAAACCATAAGCGAAAACACCACCGGTTTTCATTACGGACAAAACATTGTGGCATGGGTCAACAGCAATGATGGCGGCGTCTATGCCCAAAACATCGGCTGGGACGGTACCTTGGGTGAGGTCACACCTCCTGCCCCGGTGACATGCGACCCGCCCACCGATTTCCAAGGCGAGTATTTCTATGAAACCGACTCGGATTTCGGGGTGTATCTATCATGGACAGCACCACAGGAATTGCCGCTGCACTACAATCTGTATTTCTCCGATCCATCAGGCTGCACTACAACCATTGAAGTAGCCCCCAACGAAACGGAATATTTAGATCAGATGTCCATTATCGGAGCCGTCACTTACCAACTTACTGCAGTTTACGAAGACTGCGAATCCGAGTTTGCGCTCACTCCTGACGGCGAGGACCGCGTCACTATCGTGATCACTGGCATCCCCGAAAACACAGAGGAAGAAATCGTGTCCATCCTGAGTGTCTACACCATCAAGGGACAACTTGTCAACGCCAAGGATCTCAACGAGTTGAGTCAAGGCGTTTACATCGTCAAAGGCATCACGGATTCGGGCAAAACCATCATAAAGAAAGTAATCAAGTAATTATTAACTTCAATACAATAAAACATGAAAAAGCTTTTCTTTCTAGTTATCTCGTTAGTAGCGATGCTTACCGCGAAAGCACAATGGGTCGACGACCCGGCTACCAACACTTTCATCGCCAACTGCGCTAATGACGACGGTGAACTCTACACAGTCACCAACCCCATCACTGGCGACACCTACATCCAATGGGAAGGATTCGGCACCAATGGCTGGTCGCCTCACCTGCAACGAATCAACTTTGAAGGTGTTCCGCAATGGGGCGACGATGGCATCCATATCAGCGGATTGGAGTTTTCTTCCTATTCGGAAGGCGTCTCTATGACAACTACTGCCGATGGGGGCGTGGTGAGTTGCTTCGCCGACTACGATGGTTACACCTACGCCGTAAAGATCAACGCCGATGGCACTTTCGCATTTGGTGAACAAGGCTTGAGGCTCTTTGATGGACACGGCTTCTCACGCACCGAGTTGGTGGCAGGAGACGATGGCGGATTCTGGGCCTTGGGTGCCGACTACGAGAATAGTTACCTGCAATATGTCAATGCCGACGGTACCTTGAACCCATACGCTACCATTTCAGCCAGTGGCTACAAATGCATGTTCGGCCAACTCACATTAAGTTTAAATAACTTTGTTTTCCTAACCTACGAACGACTTGGCAGCGGTTTCTACACCAACAAGGATATTTGTCTCGTCGGCTATGCCCCCAATGGCGACCAAGTCACTCCTGATGTTCTGCTAATGTCGGAACAGTCTTTCCAATCAACTTACATCCATTACGTCGTTCCTGACGGTTTGGGCGGTGGTTATGCTTATATCTGGCACCCTGCCTTTGGAGAGGCTTTCAACGTATACGTATTCCATTATGATGAGACTGGGGTCTCAACCATCAATGACACCAACGGCGTCTCCGTTCATTCGATCGACCCGTCCAATTTCTATGGTGGAGCCAACGGCACTGTCGACCCCGTGAGTCATGACCTCATCATCGCCTACGAACAAACCGATGCCTCGACACAATCGCAAAGCAGAATCTACATAAACCGCATCACCGCCACGGGCGAAAAGGTGTGGGATGAAGGTATCCTTGTTGCTGATTATGTTGGCAATACCTACGCTGACATCAGGGTCGACGCTTTCGAGGACGGCAGCGGCTTCAGTTTGATATACACTAAAGACTCCAGCAACCCCTACTTCACCACCATCGAGGCCATCGGCTTTGACATGAACGGCAACCAACTATGGGCCAAGACCTTATGCTCGAATGCCTATAGAAGAACAGTGTGTGACGACACTCCTGGCTTCCACCTAGGGCAAAACATCGTTTTTTGGGTGAACTGCATCAATAGCGGTATTTATGGCCAAAACATCGGTCCCGACGGCACCATGGGTCCCATCGAGCCTCCTGTTACGACCTGCCTTGCACCAGAAGATTTTGAAGGAGAGTATGTTCATAACATGCAAGAAGAACTATTTGGCGTAAGGCTTAGCTGGGTAGCCCCTGAAACGCAGCCACTGCATTACAACCTCTACCGTTACAACAACATCAACAAGGATGAAGTCATCATAGAAGTGCCAGGCGAAGCCACCTCCTATTTTGACGAAAGCGGCCTTGGAGCCTACAAATACCAACTGACTGCCGTCTACGAGAATTGCGAATCGGATTTCGCCCTCACGCCTAACGGAGAAAATTATGTCTACATCGAAGTAACAGGCATTGAAGAAAACAGCAACGAGGAAATCGTCACTGTCACAAGAATTTACACCATGAACGGACAGTGCCTGATGCATAATAATGTAAGCAATCTGAGCAATGGCGTTTACGTCTTACAAGGTATTACGTCCGATGGCCAGACGGTAAGCCGCAAAATCGTGGTGAACAAATAAATGAACTATACCTTATAAAAACATTGTAGAGACGTGCCTTGGCGCGTCTCTACTGTTTTTGTGGGAACTGTTGGACTCGAACCAACGACCCCCGCCTTGTAAGGGCGATGCTCTGAACCAACTGAGCTAAGCTCCCTCGCTTTCATTTCCTCGAAATGACGCTGCAAAAATAGGACTTTTTTCTCATTTTTCGGCAACAATTATGCAATTTCACAACTTTTTATTATTTTTGTAGAATGATAACCCGAATTATGGTCAGTTGATTTTACCATGAAAAAACTGAATTTCAACAAAATAAAGAAATATCTTCCTTTCCTACTATTGATTGCGGCTATTGTTTGCTGCAACCTATGCATCGCCGATGTAGGCAACAATAACCGCTATAGCTCCGGCGGTGGAGACGGGGGCATGGGTGGTGACTTCGATATTGGCGTGCTCATTGGCTGGCTTATCAACCTATTCATCGAAAGTCCAATTTTAGGCTTAATCGTGGTGGTGGCCATCATCATTATCTACCGTATGATGAAGAAGAAATCGAGTAGCACCGATGCCATCAACCAAAAGGTGAACCAACAAGCTGACAACGATTTCGTATTCGACAACAGTGCCACGGTGGCAGCCCAAATACAAGAGATCGACCCTGCTTTCTCAGCCGACAAGTTCAACGGCTTCGCACGTGAAGTGTTCATGAAGATACAGGAAGCCTGGACCGCCAAGGAATGGAAAACCATCCGCCCCTTCGAGAGCGAGACCTTGTTTAACCAGCACAAACAGCAGTTGGACGAATACATCCGTTTGAAAAAGACCAACGTGGTGGAGAAAATCACCATAAAGCATTGCTCGCTGCATGAGTTCCGTCAGGATGGCGACAAAGAAGTGCTCATCGTGTGGCTCAACGCATTGATGCACGACTACGTTATCGACGACGAGACCAAGAAGGTGCTCGAAAGCGACCCCAACCGCGACTGGTACATGAAATACGAGATGGTCTTCAACCGCAAGGCAGGACTCAAGACCGACCCAGGCAAGAAAGGCACCTCCATCACCAGCTGTCCCAACTGCGGCGCCCCGACAGAAATCACCTCTTCGGGACAATGCGCCTATTGCGGCAGCGTCATCACCAATGGCGAACACGATTGGGTGTTGACTGATATTCATTCTCGGAACAAATAAAAAAACGACTGCCACAATGTGACAGCCCTACAAGACAACAATTAAACAAATCAACAATAAACAATTAAACAACAATACTATGGGACTCATCAAAGCAATAGCAGGCTCAATCGGCGGCACCTTGAGTGACCAATGGCTAGACCTCATCAAATGTGACAACATGGACATGGACACCTTGATGGTGAAACAGACCACCAAATCAGGGCAGATTTCCAAGAACAGCCGTGTCATCGTGGCTCCTGGTCAGGTAGCCGTCATCTACGACAGTGGCGTAGTGCTCGATGCCACCGCAGAAGAAGGTATTTACACCTTCGACAAATCCTCATCGCCCTCGTTTTTCGCAGGCGAATTTGGTCCTGTCTTCAAGGAAATGTGGCAACGTTTCACCTATGGCGGCACCCCAGCCAAAGAGCAGGCCGTGTTCTACTTCAACACCAAGGAAATCCTCGACAATAAGTTTGGTACCGCTACTCCCGTCCCCTTCCAGGACTGGTCGCACGCCATCCCGAACCAAATGACCAACTCGCTGATGCCTATGGGAGTCAATGTGCGTTGCTATGGCAAATACACCTTCCGCTTGGACGACATGGGTGTCTTCATGCGTAACCATGCCGGCACGGCCAATATCATCCGTAAAGGCGACATCACCGAACAGATGCGCAGCGAGGTGATGGCCTCGTTCCAAAACGTGCTCAATGAGATGGGCAACAGCCAACACCGCGTGCCAGTACTCGAATTGCCAAGCTACACCGACGAGATTAAGCAAACCATGGACGCAAAGGTTTTTGACGAGCCCATCCGTGCCCGTGGCGTGCGTTTGGTGAGCTTCACCATCGAATCGGTCTCACTCGACGAAGAAAGCCAGAAGAAGATCGACCGTTACGAATACAGCACCAACACCATGATGCAGCAAGGCAAGATCATCGATGTGATGGAAACCGCAGCCGGCAACGAGAGCGGTGCCGTGGGCGGCTTTATGGGTGTTGGCATGGCCAATATGGGCTCAGGCGGCATGACAGGCAGCGCAATGCAAAACGCATGGAACGGACAAGGCGGACAAACCAACTACGACCCGTACAACCAGCAGCAAGCTAAAGGCGTTCCTTGCCCGAAATGTGGTACCATAATCACAGGCAAGTTCTGTCCTGAGTGCGGCACACCTGCTCCTGCCCCCAAGCCAATGATGAAATGTCCGAAGTGTGGCACGGAAAGCAACGGAAAATTCTGTCCTGAATGCGGCACGCCCTTGGTAGCTGTTGGGCCAAAGAAATGTCCGAAATGCGGCACGGAAGTGACAGGCAAGTTCTGTCCAGAATGTGGCACACCTGTTTAAAGCCAACGGATAAGGGATAAAAAAAGCGCGGCCTCACAGCCGCGCTCCCCCTTGAAATAAATCAAGTCCCATGAGCGAATAACGGGGTTCGAACCCGCGACCCTCAGCTTGGGAAGCTGATGCTCTACCAACTGAGCTACATTCGCATAAATCGGGTGCAAAAATACACAATTTTTAAATCTTGAATCTTAAATTTCGAATTTTTTATGCCAATATCTGAGAAAGAAGAACAAATCATCCACGATAGTTTCCATCCCAAATCGTGGAACGACATCAAAAGTCACGATTCATGGTCGGTGTTTAAAATCATGTCTGAGTTTGTGACAGGCATGGAAAAACTGGCCAAAAATGGTCCCTGCGTGGCTATTTTCGGCTCAGCACGCACCAAACCTGGCGATAAATACTATGAGATGGCGGTTGAAATCGCAGAGAAGTTGGCCGATTATGGCTTTGGCACCATCACGGGTGGTGGTCCCGGCATTATGGAAGCAGGCAATAAAGGCGCGCAGCAAGGCGGTGCCACCAGTGTAGGACTGAACATCAACTTGCCTTTTGAGCAGCACTTCAACCCATATATCGACAGCGACAAGAACATCAGTTTCGACTATTTCTTCGTCCGCAAGACCATCTTCATGCGCTATGCCCAAGGCTATATCGCCATGCCAGGCGGCTTTGGCACACTCGACGAACTCTCCGAAGCCATCACACTCATCCAAACCAACAAGATGGTCAAATTCCCCGTAGTGTTGGTAGGAAAGGATTATTGGAAAGGCTTAGTCGATTGGTTCCAAGACACCTTGCTTCCCAATCACATGATCAAGGAAGAAGACTTCGAGATTTTCCATGTCGTCGACACTGCCGACGAAGCCGTGAAAATCATCAAGGATTTCTATAAGAAATACGCCATCAAGCCGAACTTCTAACATGCGACGCTATATCGAAGTTCCACTGCAACTGCTTGACATCGAAGGAGAAGGCTTCCATATCATGGTCAAAGGAATGATCCATGGTAAGGAAGCCAATTTCCTTATTGACACGGGTGCCTCACGCTCCGTTTTCGACCCAAAAACCATTAGCAACTTCATCGACGACATCCAATTTGAGAAGAAAGAAGGCCTGACTGCCGGCGTGGGCAGCTCCGATTTGGAAAGCTCCACGTTTAAAATTGAGAATTTCTCCATTGGCGATTTGGAAATCGCAAATTATGAAGCCGTTGCCTTAGATTTGGAAAACATCCATGAGATGTACGGTAAGCTCGGCCTGCCTTGCATTGACGGAATCATTGGTGGAGACTTGCTGAAACGTCACAAGGCCGTCATTAATTATAGGAATAAAAAGCTGCGACTCACGCCATAACCGTTTATTCCTTTCCGCCCTCATTTTCTTTCTTTTTCATCAAGCTCTCCTCTTCCACAGCTTCTTCTTTCACATACTTAGCATCCAAACACAATCTGAATCCACCGAAAGAGTTCTTCAAATCAGGCAAACGTTTGCCTCGCCACGACACTCGGCACGAGGTCTTGGGCAGTTGCCAACCGCCGCCACGGATGCAGTACATTTCACCGTCCTTGCCCAAACTCGCATTGCGTTCTTTGTCGAAGAAACGATATTTGGAACTGCACCATTCCCACACATTACCCGACATATCATATATGCCCAACTCGTTGGATGAGCGTTTCTTAACCTTCTTCAGTTTTGAGGCATTCCCATTGTGCCAAGCCACACGATCTACCTCGTTGCTACCGCTGTACATATAGCCTTTCGAATATTTTCCGCCACGGGCAGCGTACTCCCATTCTTCCTCAGTTGGAAGTCGGAACTGCATTCCCGTGATGCTGTCAATGCGCCTCAAAAACTCCTGGATTTCAAAATAGTTCACATTGGTTACAGGACGTTTCGGGCATTTTTTGGCACTCGGATTGTACCCCATCACCGCCTTCCACAGTTTCTGCGTCACCTCGGTCTGCCCGATGTAATAATCCTCACGCATCTGTACATAATGCACGGGCAATTCATCCGTTTGGGAATAGCGATCATAGTTGAACTCTGCAGTATCCATATGCTGGGCACCCATCCAAAATCCGCCTTTTTCGACGCGTACCATATTGAACGACACCTTATTGACGCGATAAGAAGTGGGTGCAGGAAGCGTATCTTGGGCAAAAAGCCAGGTCTGCGTCACCATGAGCAGCCCTAAAATCAAAGAAAGTTTCTTCATCTCAGTTAAATTTGAGGCAAAAATAAGAATATTTGATTCAGGATTCAAAATTCAAAGATTCAAAGATTCAAAGATTCAAAGATTCAAAACTCTTCATTCAGAATTCAGCATTCAACATTCTTCATTCTTCATTCTGCATTCTACATTCTGCATTCTACATTCTGCATTCAAAAAAATTCTCCTATCTTTGCACAAAATTCGACAAAATGACCAAGATACTCATCATCGACGACGAAGCACCCATCCGCCGCGTGCTGCGCGATATCCTCGAAAACGAAAGCTATCAAGTGGACGATGCCGCTACAGGCATGGAAGCTTTGCAACATATTAAAGAGCAAGAATTTGACGCTATTTTCTGTGACATCAAAATGCCCGAAATGGACGGTATTGAGACCCTTGAAGCCATCCGAAAAGAGTCAGACGTGCCTGTCATTATGCTTTCGGGACACGGCACCATCGAGACTGCTGTGGAAGCCATCAAGAAAGGTGCGTTCGACTTCATTCCCAAGCCACCCGACTTGAACCGTCTCCTCATCACGTTACGCAATGCATTGGACAAGAAAAACTTGGCTACCGAAAACAAGGTGCTCAAAAAAGCTGTGAAAATCCAGCACCAAATGATTGGTGAATCCGCTCCTATGCTTGATGTAAAGGACATGATTGAGAAAGTGGCTCCTACCAATGCACGCGTGCTTATCACGGGTGAGAATGGTACAGGTAAGGAACTTGTGGCCCGACAGCTGCACGAACTGAGCCAAAGAAGTTCAGGTCCCTTCATTGAGGTCAACTGCGCTGCCATTCCTTCCGAACTCATAGAAAGCCAATTGTTTGGACACGAAAAAGGTTCCTTCACATCGGCCATTAAGCAGAAAAAAGGTGACTTTGAATTGGCTGATGGCGGCACCCTTTTCTTGGATGAAATCGGCGACATGAGCCTTCCTGCCCAAGCCAAAGTTCTGAGAGCTTTGCAGGAAAACAAAATCGTGCGCGTAGGTGGCGAGAAGGAAATCGCGGTGAATGTTCGCATTTTGGCCGCCACCAACAAAAACCTGAAATCGGAAATCGAGAAGGGCAATTTCCGCGAAGACCTCTATCACCGCTTGAGCGTCGTTGTCATCAACGTACCACCTCTGCGCGAACGCAAGGATGACATTCCACTGCTAGTCACCAACTTCATGGAAATCATCGCACAAGACATGGGCAAACCCGTCCCGACTTTTGAGCCTGAGGCCATGAAGGCACTTCAACAATACCAATGGACGGGTAACATCCGTGAATTGCACAACATTGTGGAGCGCTTGGCTATCTTTTGCGGCGACACCATCACTAAAGACGATGTCGTCCGCTTCGGGAACCCGCTGAACTAACTACTGCATATCTTACTTGCCGTTCTTTTTCTCCACTTCCTCAAACTTGGCCAATGCCTTTTTGAAGTGATCTTTCAGTTTTGTTACATTGTCGAAAGAGACCTTTTTCTCGCCATATCGATCCATCACGATAAACCAATTCGTTTGCCTATTCTTGATGGAGTAACCCAATTGGAAACCGTCTTCCGTACGATAAAAATTCTCACAATAATCCTTTCGAGCGTTCCTATCTTTGCGCTCCTCCTCAATCATGGACTCTAATACCTTATCGATTTCCACAAAATCATCGTAAGCCACAAAAGCCTCCATGGCAGGTTGTTCTTTCATTTCTTTCCGACAGATGTGATAGAAATAATGGACACTGTCCTCCACATCAACACTTCTTACCGAGGTCTCCATATCGTGGAAAAGCTGAGCAAACAGTGTG
The DNA here is from genome assembly GCA_946408345.1 of uncultured Bacteroidales bacterium. Classification (GTDB taxonomy): domain Bacteria; phylum Bacteroidota; class Bacteroidia; order Bacteroidales; family F082; genus Limimorpha. The sequence continues at coordinate 10,175 of CAMJRR010000054.1, forward strand.
GCAATGTCATAATCCGTAATCTTGCATTGGACACCAGTCTGTTGAGTCAATTGTTCATACTTCGTCAGGCGATTATCCACCTTGACATAGGTAACTTGAGCCAATAAAAATCTGCTTGCAAACAGCATCATGGCAAGGACAACTAGTTTCTTCATGTCTATTTCTTTTTAAGATGTTTTCATTATGTATCGGATTGCAAAGATATGAATTTCGTGAAAACAGCAATATTTTTTCTGACCCCTTGCGGTGTATTGAAAATAGCTGTACTTTTGCAGTCCGTTCTTTGAGGATGATTGTTCATCATCAAAACCTGTTGGGGGATTAATGAAACATGCGGCTGCCACCGTGTGACAGCCCTACAAACTCTAAACTCTCAACACTAAACTCTAAACTAAAAAGGGGATGTATGGTTTTGACAGCAAGATGAATTGTCATGTA
>CAMJRR010000055.1 GCA_946408345.1 uncultured Bacteroidales bacterium
TGCCCGATTTCTTCCTGAATACCATCGTTTCCGGCCTCATCTATGGCGTGGCCATCGGTGTCATTTTCCGGGCCGGTGCCACTTCGGGCGGCTCCGACATCATTTCCATGATTATCCATAAATACACCAAGATCAGTCTTGGTACGCTTGTGATGGTTGTGGACAGCATCATTTCACTCACAACTTTGATTGCTTTCGAGGACATCCGCCTGCCAATCTATTCCATCCTTCTGATTTACATCGAAGGCAAGGTCATCGACCTTGTTGTGGAAGGCGTGAAGAGCTACAAGACGGCTTTCATTGTCACTGATAAAATCGAGGAGGTGCGCAACTTTATTCTCAAGGATTTGGACCGCAGCGGTACCGTGTTTGCAGGCAGTGGCCTCTACCAAGGTGCCGAGCGCAAGATGATTTACGTGACCTTGAATCGTTCTGATCTGGTGAAACTGAAAGCCAACCTCCGTTTCCTCGATCCGAACGCTTTCGTCAACGTGATTGAAAGTTCCGAGATTATGGGTAATGGCTTTAAGGCTTTGCCGACGGAGTAAAAATATTGAAATACAAATTGATATGGGAAAGGAGTGCCATTTGGCGCTCCTTTTTTGTGTTTATGTCGCGATTGATTTGGATTTTCAGGTTATGTGTATGGAGTTTCTGCAAAAATATGTATCTTTGCAGTCGAATCATAAAAAACTAATACAATGACTGCCGTTGAATTAAAGACTTCAATCAATGAAGACTTGAACTTGTTAGGGGTTGAAATGCTCGAATATGTTTCGAAGTATGTGCGTCGATTGGCTATGCGTGCGCGAAATCATCAAGAGTTGTTGTCGGCCAGTCCAAGAAAGGTGAAAATATCTAATCGAATTCGCCAAATGTCAGGGCATTTTTCGGTGCCCTCCGACATTGACATCAAGGCATTGAAAGCTGAAATGTTGGAGGAAAAATACAACTTCTGATATTTATGATTCACTTGACTATAGCAGGCCATTATTGACGATTACTTCGATGGGAGCAACTGTTGTTGACCGTTGTTTACAGCATCGTAGTGACGATTTTGAAGATGAGATGCAGTTTTTTTCAGCTGTTGATGCCAATGCTGATTACATCATAACTCGAAACAAAAAAGACTTCGATTTTGGTGATAGCGCAGTTATGACTCCACAGGAGTTTTTCAAAGAGCAAAACATTGAGTTTGAATAGGTTGTTCAATACTTCCCTAGCATTTCTTGCAACAACTCCTTCATTTTCTCCCTTAGCGAAATCGGCTCCAGCACCTCAATGTGCGCATTCATGGTAAGCAGTTGTTGTATGAAGTCATAGGAAGGCTTCAGAAGCCATGAGAAGATGGTATAGTCGTCGGTTTCTTTGATGATGCGTTGGCTGTGGTGCAAAGGTAAGCCTTTCAGGAAGTTGCTTTGGTCTTTGTCGGCCTTGACGAGGATTTCTTCTGTCTTCAAGTCTGGTTCAACATAGATGCCGAAAGCGTCTTGGAAATGCTCCTGCAAGTCAAAATCTTCTGGAGCCTTGAAGGTGGTCTCAGTGAGGTTGAGAGTGTCAATGCGGTCTAAGGCATAGCAACGAATCTCTTCCTTCTCGTTGAGGGCAATGAGATACCACCTTTGCTTGAAAAGCTTCAGCGCAAGCGGTTTGCAGTGGTAATGCTTGATGTCGTCAGTGCCATAGTACCGTCTATATTGCATCTCGATTTTAAGGTTTTTCTCCAAGGCCTCCATCAGCGGTTCCAAATGTTCAATGCCGCCTGGGACGCGCTCAAATTGCACCCGCTTGCGCAGGCTAAGGTTTGACGAAAGCCTGTTATTGATGGCAAAACTGTGCAGCAACCACATCTTCAAATCGTTGCCGAGCATTTCCTCGCGTTCACCTTGAGGAATATAGTAGGCGTTACGGCTTTTGTCGCACTCGATGTCAATGCCAAACACGTCCGCAATGTATTGGCGGTAGTTATGGAACGACCTTTCGGGGATAGGGTCGTTGTCATCGTCCCGCGTCCAGCGGTCGTTAAGTTCCTTCAGTGTGATGCCTGCGTCGCGCCGGTCGGCGATGGTGTTGGCAATCCAAATGCATTTGATGAGTTTGTCCATAAAAGGTTAGCTTATTGAGGGCAAAAGTAAAGATTTTTACGGACATATTAAAACCCAATCCTCGGTCTGTTTTCAACGATGTTTTCTTCTTCGCAAAGGCTGATGAGCGTCTCAAGGCTCGGCGTTTGGCCTGTCAGGATATGCTCGACGGTGGCTTTTCTCGTGATGTTTTCCATCTGTCCGCCGCTGAAATCGTAGCGTTCGGCAAGGATGGCTACTTCGCTTTCAGGGAGCTTGGGCATCATGCTTTGCCAAATATGGAGGCGCGTGGCAAGGTCAGGCTTATGGAAATTAATTTTATAGAGGAAACGCCGCTCAAAGGCTGAGTCCATGTTTTGCGTGAGATTGGTGGTAGCCATCATAATGCCGTCCAAGGTTTCCATCTCTTGCAGGATGATGTTTTGCAGCGTGTTTTCCATTTGGTCAACGGCATGGACGGCGTTGGTGGAACGTTTCGCAATGATACCGTCTGCCTCATTGAAAAGCAGGATGGGTTCCTTGTCACAATACTCCACGAAATTGCGGTAACGGTCGAAGACGGCCTTCACCCTTTTCTCGCTTTCGCCCACCCACTTGCTGCGCATCTCCGAAAGGCTGACTTGCATGATGTTTCGACCCGTGGCGCAGGCAATTTGCAGCACGGTCTCAGTCTTTCCCGTTCCTGGCGCGCCATACAGCAGGCAAGCAAAGCCGCTGCGCATTCCTTGTTGCTTCATCCTGAGCCTGATGTCGCTGAATGATGTCGGTTGCAGCAGGCTTTTCAGCCGTTCTATTTGGGCTTGGTCATTCGCATTGTAGAACAACTGTTTCTCGGCAATGCTTGCTGCCAGTGTGAGTTCATCAAGGTCAACAGGCGCCTGTTTGAGGCAATTCTTGGGTAGCAAAGTTTCCTTGCCGTGTTCGGTCAGTCGGAAAGTGTCACCGCCAAAAAGCTCATTGCCTGCTGGCTCCACCAAATTGTCCTTAATGAGCCGATGCTGGCCGTTGCGTAGCAGATTAAACTCCGCCTTGGCTTGTCGCTTGTTGTCGAAAAGGTCGTCAAAATCACGGAATTCAAGTTTTTCTTCCCTGTCGATGAGTGTACTGAGGCAGAATTTCAGAAGAAAGACAAGTTCTTTGTCGTTATAGTTCAGTCTGTCAAGTTTTGTGGCAAAATCCAATTGTGGGTTGGCCTTTATGAGTTCACGGACATCATAGACGAAACACTCAAACGAGGTCTCCTTCTCGTCCTTCTCCTTGAATATCGAGTCTAATTGCAGGATGAATGTGTCGAAGTTGAGGTTGCCTATTTCTTGTTTCTCAATCTCTGTATCGTTCAACAAGCAATTTAGGATGTATTCTGGAACGTAGTAGCTTTCTTCGCTATACAATCCTCTTTTTCCATTGCTCCGTATGAGCCTTGCCTGAAGAAGTGCTTTGAGGTCGGGAGCAAGCCTGAGCATGTCGAGGTCTTTGCAGTCAAGGTGGCGTTTGATGTCAGAAAGGGAACAGGTGGAGCAATAGGATGAGTAGGCGATGATGGCGAACAAAGTGGCCTGTTCCTTGTTGATTTCCAATTTGTTGGCAAGTCTTTCAAGCGGCTGTGCGTTTTTCGCCAAGAATTGGCCTTTCATTTGGGAGTCTTCTGATGCTTTGACAATCTTTTCAATGTCGAGCAATGCGGTTGATTTTTCTTTCATGATGCTTTTGTTTTGTTGGTTTCATCGGCAAAACAAAAACAAAACTCTGCCAAATTTAGGCAGAGTTGGATGGTTTGTTTGAGAAACACGGAAAATTAACGGGGAATTATTTGTTTTGACAATTCCTTATTTCTTTTACTTTTCATCAATGAAATAAACACCACAATAAATGGTGTAAATAAGCTCGTCCTCAATTTTGATATTGTATTCTCCTCTTATGGGGATTGTTAGTGTTCTATCACGAACTGTAGTGATTTTAGTCGATTTAATCAAACTTGGCAGTATTTTTTTTAAATTAGGATATTTCTCATCTATTTCGGGTAGATCGTAGTCCTTTTGACCTGTAAAGAATTTATCATAAAAAGCCTTCTCGCCCTCCTTCTTTTTCACGTCACATACATGGTCTGCTAACAAAATGACTACTTTTTTTAAAGGAGGTTTAAGATTAGAATCGTTAGGAAGAGGTATGTCTGAATGTTTCTTCTTAATCCTTTTTAAATCATCCATAAGGTACTTAAAATGATGAATATCGTAGAATCTTTTTGCTTCAAGATAGATCACCCAATTATTGTCATTGTCAATAATGATGGAATCAATATGTTCTCCGTTTGTATTATTAATTGGAACTTCCTGCCATACAATAGCATTAGGTTTTTTTTCTTGTTCTTGTTTTATTAAATAACTATGGCAAAAGTTGAAAGTAAGGTTCCTTTCCGTAAAACCATTGATAGAATAACTAGATACTGTTGTTGGCAGGTAATGCTCTTTATTGAAAATTCTATCGTATTCACCTCTGATGGATGTGTAGGCTTTAGAAACAACACCTATTAGTTTTTCTTTTTCATGTTTATCCATCGATACGAAATTTGGGCCCGTTTTCTCTTTAATCTCGACAACAAAGCAATCGTTTTTGTCATCACGAGTAAAAACAATCTCATCATCTTCAACCAAAGCAAATAGTTCGAAAAAGTCTTTGTATTTATCTTCTAATTTTGTTTTCTTTGTTTTCCTTTTGCTTTTTTCTTGAATTAATTGCCCTTTTTTTACAGAAAAGAAAAACTCGCAACCACTATCATGTTCCACAATTTTGACTTTTTTCCCTTTATAGCACTCGAATAGGCCACTAAAACGGTTGTCAAGATGAATAATCTTTGTAGTCACATCGGTTTTGCATAGTTTACCATTATTCATAATATGCATATTTTGCTATTATTATTTGTTTTCAAGTTACAAGATAATATGGTTATTGTTTTGTTTCAAAATAGACTCTCAAAATCAATGATTTCGCTTTCTTTGATTTTCTTATTATGTCCTTCGGATACCCATTTGCGGTATTCGGGGACGTTTTCAAATTGTGATTTGTACAGTCCTGTTATCTTTATTGATTGAAAAAGGAATTTCATCATGTTTTTGCAGTCTAGGATGTTCATTAAAAAACTCACTTGCAAAAATAAAGTACCTTTGGACTTTACCTGATTTGGTGACATTAAGGTTGCTGTAGTGTGTACCATCAGAGCAAATCAAAGTAAACACTCCAAGGTTGTCAAACAAAGGCTGAAGTTCTTTTCTGATGAAGAAGAAACGGTAGGATGATTTGCCGCTATTTATCTTCTTTTCGTAGATTTTAAATGTATTTGTAGTGCTCATGGGATCATGAATTTTAGTGTTCTTTTATTATTCTTGGCAAAAGTACAAATTTCCATTCATCCGAATACAAATCTCAAACTCAAATTCGCTCACATAAACGAGGTCATAGAGGCTGAAATGTCGGTTGTCGTAGAGGTTGTGGAAAGGATAAAGATGGAAGCTTGGGTCTTCAAATGCTTCTTTTGTGTTTCTCTTTTCTTGCTTTTATGAAGCCGAATATACTTTTTCTGGGACAAGTGAGATGCAACGCTGTGTTTTCAATATCAAGCGTGTACTTGATGGTGTCTCCTGGTCTCAGTTCATAACGGTCATAAAGCTTGCTCAATCCTAAAACACGGTTGAATTTGGTCGCACAAAGCTGATGTGTGTGGGTACGGTCATCAACAATGACGACTTGCGGCGGGACATGCGGGTATTCAGTCCAAAATTCAGGTGGCATGGTAAAAGTTCCGTAGTGGATTTCCCATTTGTCTAATGTCTTTTGTTTACTGTTTCTTCGTTCCATTTCTGTAGTTTTTAATAGTTGTTGGTTTTATTGAAAGCACTGATATATTGCTTGTGTGTCTTTGGCTAAGTTTTCCTCAACAAAGCCATCCCAATCGAATGGCGTGGGCAAAACAAATTGGAAGCCAAGATTGAGGTCGGTCATGTCGCAGAGCGTTTCGCCCTCAATGGGAAGATGATGGCGTTCATAGTAGGCGTGTTCTTTGATGAGATTGCCGCCCATCAAGGCAAACTGCTCGTCAAGCTGATGTTGTTCTTCTTTCGGCCTGTACCAAATGCCGTGAATCAGCCTTTTCTCCGTCCCTTTCACCCAATAGACTGCGATTTCGTTGAAAAGGTTGTCGTCAAAGTTTATCTTTCCGATGCGGATCTGTGCTTTGCTATAGCCTGCGTGAAAGTAGGTTTGAAGGTCAATTCGTGCCTGGCGGTCTGTAGTGTAACAGTCGTCGAGGGTTTCATAAAGTACATCAATCAGGCTTTGATAATAGGCAAAGGCTCCCTTTCGTGCCTTGCTGAGGTTGGCATCCTCAAAGGTCTTGTTGATGCTGCAAAGCTTGTCTTTCTTCGCTTCGTGATAGTTCGCGTTGTGCATTCGTCCTTTCCAGAACAGCCCATGCACGAGGTAATGTGATTTCTTTTTGTCCATAGCGGTGTTGTTTTGATTTTGGTGCAAAACAACACCTTTACTCTGCCAAAAACAGGCAAAGTAACCAAGATTATCAAAATTGGTTATTAACGACTGCCCGGTTGGACAAGTCGCTCATCGAAAAAACTGTTTTGTGGGTTTTGTCAGTTTTGTGACCTTAAGACATAATCAATAGCCACAGGGAAATACGTCTGTTCCAATTGGTGGATCTTGGCTGCCAGGGAGTCGGGCGTTTCGTTTTCGTCCAAGCTGACGCGGGCTTGTAATATGATTTCTCCGCTGTCGTACAACTCGTTGACATAGTGAACGGTAATGCCAGATTGAGCTTCCTTGGCTGCCACTACGGCTTCGTGAACGTGCTCACCATAAAAGCCTTTTCCGCCATATTTGGGTAACAGGGCAGGGTGGATGTTGACAATCTTCTTCGGGAAGGCTTTGACTAGGTTTTCCGGAATCTTCCAAAGGAAACCCGCCAACACGATGAGGTCGACATGAAGGTCTTGCAGCTCCTTGATGAAGGTCTCGCTCTTGAACTCCTCTTTGGTGATCATGCGCAGGGGAATACCCAAATTCTTGGCTCGTTCGATGGAATAGGCTTTCGGATTATTGCACACCACGTTGACGATTTCAACATCTTTATTGTCGGCAAAATACTCGGCAATGCGCTGCAAATTGGTGCCGTTGCCGCTGACAAATATGGATAGTCTTTTCATTCTCTATATCTTATGGTTACGGTTTCGTTTTTGCCCAAATCGAACCACACCAAATAGCCTTCGTCCACCTTGCGGAAATCGATGGCTTTGCCTTCCACCACGATGGGTTTGGTGCAAAGCAAGGTCAGCCCTTTGATGGTTTCATTCGGATTGGTCAATTGTATGGTCTTGTTGTCGATAATCAGGTACTCGATGCTGTTGAGTTTCTCGTAATAGCTGAGGTATTGTTCGATGGTGGTGGGGAGGATTTTCTTCTTGTCGCGGAAGTGGGCGAGTTGGCTCAGCGCGAAATTGAATCCTGGCATGGCTACGGTTGTCCCGTTTTCATTGTACTGCCAGAAAGCGCGATAAGGATTGCTCCAGGCTGGATAGACATGGGTGATAAACACGTTGTGTTGGTCTACAAGACGTTGCAGGCGGATGCTGTCAAAGTAGTAATACCATTCGCGGTCTTCGTTCACTTCTAATGTGGAGGGTGTCGACCACAGCAGGAAGTCTTTGTCGCCATTGGGCAAAGTGGTGATTTGTCGGTTGGGCAGTGCATCGCCGAAGCCGTCGAAAGGTTGTACAAAATGACCATCGAAGTTATGGCTTTCCATGCGGTTTTCCTCGTAATAGGCGTTCCAAAGATATCGCACGCCGTTCTTTTTCCATAGCTCGGCGGCATATTGGGGCGAATCGGGCAGCAAGCCATCGCAAACCAAGTCCTCACGGTTTTTGTCGGGGCCGTTGTTGTAGCCATGGTCAATCCAGCTCTTGGTGCCGAATTGCCTTCTCATGAAGCGCATGGCCTTGGGGAACTCGCTTGGAATGGTAGTGTAAACCTCGGGCGAATGCAAGCAGATTTCAAAACTTTCTTTCTTGATGGTTTTCAGTAGTTTATAAAATTCCTTATCCGTCTTGATGGAAGCCACAAGCCCTTTGAAAAGTCTGTTGCTGGTCTTTTCGTTGGTCACATTGTCGGGATTCCAATAAAACACACTCTTCGTGACGGGAATATTGAAGTAGCAAAAGCCACCGACGGCATCTTCTGGTTTGGTGATGTTCTCATTTCCAAAGAGTACGGCACGATGCGTTCTGATATCCGTCCAGTCAGCGTGTTCGGTGAAGATGAAGGCGCTTTGATAGCCGTCCCAAACGGGCATGATGCGAGGGAGGTCGTCCATGTCATGATTGAATATGATGATTTTCCCTTTCAAGACATCTCCTTTTTTGATCTTGCGGAAGGAAATGTTTTCGAACATATCGCTTGTGTCGCTCTTCAAAGGATAGTGCAACAACGGATGATCGCGCCAATAGTCGATATTGAAGCAGGCAGTTCTGTCTTCCGTGTTGAGTTGCAACGATGAAATGCCTAAATTGTGGTATGTGCTGAAACTGATGCTGTCGTTTTTTATCGCAAAGCCTTCCCTGTCGAGATAATAACTGCGCTGGAAATTGGTTGTGTCAATGTGTTGGTTTCTTCTGTAAACAGTTAGTTCACCGTCAGGTATGGGCAAAACGAAAGCCAAGCGAAGCAGTTTTATGTCTTCTTTAAAAGTGGTTTCAGTCTGTATGATATCGGCGATTATTGAGGAATGGGGCTCCCCGTAGTAGTCAATCCAATTATACTTAAATATGGTGTTCATCACTGATGGGTCAGTAAGCGTGTCGCCATCTGCATTGATGTATTCCACAATGGGGATGAAATCAGAAACTTGTGGGTAATAATCTGGATTGAATAAAGAATCAGTATTAAACTCAATTATAGGTTGATAGCCTGACAAAACATCGGCTTTGACTTCCAATTGTGCGTCATCAAAATACAGCCTTTCTTTCGCTTTATTCCAAACATAAATCTTGATCTCGCTGCCTTGGGTATAACAGGCGGGGAAGTTGAGGTCAAGCTGTACTTGCGACCATTCGGCAGTATCATCCATATAATTCGCAAGAGGATAGGCAGCCCAGTAGCGGTTACGGATGGTGTCGTCGATGCTCACCACAATGTCGGCTTGGGTGTTGGCCTCGGCCTTAAACAAGAAATCGAACTTGCAGTTGACATTTTGGTTGGGGAAATCCTTGCCTGCATTAATGCCGAAGCCTAAACCAAATTCATGGATGGTGTCGCAGATGCAAACGAAATTCTCTTCCGTTGCGCTGCTGTCGGCCACGATATGAAGGTTGAACCAAGGTGCATTCCATTCTTGGCGGTTCTCAAAGTCATTGATATAAACCTGAGCTTTGGCCATGAAGGAGGTGAACATGGCCGCACAAAGCAGGATCATTCTGAAGTGAAACCTCATCGTCGTTTTATTTTTGGCAAAAATAGTGTTTTTTTACGCTGAATCAAGTTCGCTTATGGCAAAAAAAACCTGTCTCTATTTATATTAATAAGGTGTTCCCTAAAAACAGGCTTGGGTGGCAATATAAAAAGCCGCCATTTTACTTCAAAAACATGAAAGTTTTCCAGAGAGCCTTGACTAAAAAGTGCCTTTTTAGACCAAAAAAGAGTTTCCCGTGTCCTAAATGCCATGCTTTTCCGAAAAAATAGTTGTTTTTAATCATTTGATAACCAGTATAATATAAAAAAATTTCAAAAAATAGAAAAAAAGTGTTGCGCGTAATGAAAAAAGCTGTACTTTTGCACCCGCTTTCGGAACGGAAGAGGGGTTTGAGAGAGGGGAAACCGGGAGCGAGTTCTTTGAAAGTCTGAGGCCAGCACAAGACCAGCGCCACTGTGAAGCGGCGCGAGGCAAGGAACCTTTTAGAAGGAACACGAAAGAGAACATCAAGGCGGAACCCGAGATTCAGAAGAAAATTTAGAGTAAAGCAATATTACAACGAAGAGTTTGATCCTGGCTCAGGATGAACGCTAGCGGCAGGCCTAATACATGCAAGTCGAACGGTAAACGCCCCTTCGGGGGCGTGAGAGTGGCGGACGGGTGCGTAACGCGTATGCAACCCACCCCCGACGGGCGCACAGCCGGTGGAAACGCCGGGTAATGCGCCATGCGCACCGTGTGGGGCATCCCATGCGGTGCAAGGCGGCGACGCGGTCGGGGACGGGCATGCGTCCCATTAGATAGTTGGCGGGGCGACGGCCCACCAAGTCGACGATGGGTAGGGGATCTGAGAGGACGGTCCCCCACACTGGTACTGAGAC
>CAMJRR010000056.1 GCA_946408345.1 uncultured Bacteroidales bacterium
TGGCCTTCATCTTGGCTTCCAACTCTTGGTTGAAACGACGCTTGGCCTCGCCCGATTTGTACTCGCGGTATTGCTTCTCGTGCATGGCAAACTCGAAGAGCTCTTCGTCGTCTTGGCCACGGTCCCAGCCTTCTTTCTTCATCATTTCGATGAAATGTGGCAAGGCGTTGGGGTAGTTGTCCTGCGGGTTGCCCGTGAAGAACTTGAAACCTTTCTTTTTGGCTAACTCCACGATCTCGGGTGCGAGCGTGCCAGGCAGTTTTCCAGCCTTGCCGAGAATCATGTCCCAAGCGGCAGGGTCGATGGAAGTTTCGTAACGAGGCTCGCCCTTGCTGAGTGCGAAGAGGTTCATCAAGGCGATGTTCTTCGTGTATTGGCTGAACGGGGTCACCAAAGGCGGGTTGCCGAGTTTCGGCCAGATGTTCTGTACTTCTTGGAACAGTTCGACCAGCATTTCGTCTTCACTGATTTCCGGCAGACTATCTTTCTTGCGGTTCATGTTGATGGCGGCGTGGACTGGTTTGAGGTCGGCCATCAACGAACCCATCATGCCACCAGGCAGGCCGCAGCCCAACAGCAACGAGTTGATGTAACGGTTGCGCGGATCGATCCAGTAGCCGAGGAAGTCGTCCATAAAGCTTTGTGTCATGCTACGTGCAGCCATATAGGTCTTCATGTCGATGTCCTTCACAAGGAATCCTGCGTCTTTCAGCATGGCTTGCACGCTGATGACATCGGGGTGGACGGTGCCCCATGACAGCGGCTCCATGGCCACGTCGACGTAGTCGCAACCAGCCTTGCAGACCTCAAGCATCGAAGCCATCGAGAGGCCAGGGGTGGTGTGACCATGGTACTGCACCTTGATATTAGGATGTTGTTTCTTGATATGCTCCACGATGCGGCCCAAACTGACTGGGCGACCCACACCAGCCATATCCTTCAAAGCGATTTCCTTGGCGCCAGCTTCAATGAGTTGGTCGGCGATGTGCATATAATATTCGGCGGTATGCACCTGCGAGTAGGTGATACTCATGGCGGCTTGCGAGATCATGCCCGCTTCGTTGGCCCAATGGATGGATGGGATAATGTTACGCACGTCGTTGAGGCCGCAGAAGATACGGGTGATGTCGACACCTTGGGCTTTCTTCACCTTGTACATCAGTTGGCGCACATCAGCGGGCACAGGGTTCATTCTCAGGGCGTTGAGTGCACGGTCGAGCATGTGGCACTCGATGCCTCCCTTATGCAGTGCTGCCGTGAAAGCGCGTACCGATGGGTTCGGGTTCTCGCCATAAAGCAGGTTCACTTGTTCGGCGGCACCACCGTTGGTCTCCACGCGGTCGAAGCAGCCCATGTCGATAATCAAAGGAGCAATCTTTTCCAGTTGGTCCTTGCGGGGCACATATTTGCCTGAAGATTGCCACATATCGCGGTAAACCAGGCTGAATTTTACTTCTTTTTTCATTATAATTGTGTGTTTTATGCGATTTTGATTGAGGCTGCAAAGGTACAACTTTCCCAGCAATTAGACTCAAAAAAAACAATAGTTTCGTTTGCCCAACCAAAAAAGTTGTATCTTTGCTGCTGTAGAATTGATTCTTTGATAATTAAAGGTTGCGCCCGTCACGGATTAAGGGATTGAGAAATGAGAAAAACATCTTTGCTTTTGTTGGTTCTGATGATGCTGATGGCAATGTCTGCCTGTAAGCGCGACATGTATGGCAAACTCTTCGTCCCGAGGGAGTCTGTGACTTTCCAAGTGACTACTGAAGACGGACAAGTGCTTCCGAATGTCAGTTTGAAGACAGAAGAACTTGATGCTTTCGACAACGATTTGATTGTAAATGGAACGCATTATTACTCTACTGATGCCGAGGGGAAGGTTACTGTCGATGCACCTTATTATACAACATCACGCCTCACGGAACGCACTACCAGATTCACCTTCACGGCTACGGATTATGCCGTTTTCGACACCATCTTCAACACTTGGGAAGGTACTGTTGATATTGTTCTACGCAGAGAATGATGCGAAACAAAAAAAAGCCAAAAAGAGGGCGCGGCGAGAAGAGGACTTTTATGAAAACAAACAAAAATAAGGGTAATAATGCCTTATTAATAATGCTTGTAACAAGTCCTATCTGGATTATTCCGTTAGCGTTGCTTGTGGATTATTTAGATGAAAGATACTCAGCTCCAAAAGTGGAGAAGGTGTATAATTATCCAAGGTATGAATATCCAGATGATACCATTTTAGCTCACCCGGAAAGAATCCCTAAAAAAGGAGAATCTATTATGCCAAGGGTAAATAGCTATGCTGGGAACAATGGAGTAGTCTTAACTTTACCTGGTGATAACAAGATAAATACCGGCCTGTCTTCAGAGGAAATCTTAGAACAATTAGACCTTGATTATCAAGATGTCTACGATTACTATGGTGGGGCTGAGGAATTATACTAATCTATCTTATCTTAATTAAACTGACATGAAAAAGAATGATTCAACTATTGTAGAAGGTTTTCCTCCACTAATGTGTCATGAGCCTCGAGTATTGATTTTGGGAACAATACCAGGGAAGAATTCTATTAGTGCCAATGAGTATTATTATGATAATAGCAATCGGATGTGGAAGATGTTGGCAAAATTAGCAACACAAAAAATGCCTACAAATTATACCGAGAAAAAGGTGTTATTAGAACATTTGCATGTCGTAATTTGGGATTATAAGTGTGTTGAGCGAACTAATAGCACGGATAAGGGTATCCTAGAAGGAATTCCAAACGATATTGTTGGTTTTGTTAGAAAAAATCCGACTATAACAAAGATTGCCATAAATGGTTATGGAAAATACAAAGAGTTTGGAGAAAAACTACAAAATCAGTTCGGACAATCCATCAAAGTGTTTCGTTTGCCAGAAACAAGCGGTCTCAACGCTTCTTGGACTTTAGAAAAACTGTGTAAGGAATGGAGCGTTGTGTTTGAACTATGACCTGTTGAAGCTCCGCCTCAGCATTTGCAATACGAGACAAAAGTTAAACAAAAGGAGCGACATCAGTGTCGAGGCCTTTAGTTCAAATTATTGCTTTTTGTCACGATTTTCACTTCTTCTATCAAATCAAGCACTTTTAATTCCCAATAGGATAAGGGCTTGAGGCTGACTATTCCCAAAGGTGACTCTTCCACTTGATTCACTTGCTGAAGTCCTTTGATGATATCCTCTTTGTTGAAGGAATAAGGGTCTCTTTGTAGAGCCCATTGTATCATTTCTGATAACGAATAATCCTCTAATAAATCGTGGACATCCCAATAATCCTTCTGCCTATAAATTTGGTTTCCAATCACTCCCAGTTTCATTGCCGCAATCTCCCTTTGGTCGGCAATACGCAAACCATCTTCCTCAATGGCAGGGAAAATAAAAGGCTCGGTATAGAAAAAATCGACCTTGATGGGAGGTTCTTGCCCTTCACTAAGGAATATGTGGTAACCATTAGCGGGCATTTCCATGGATTCCGTTCCTCTGTGGACTGGAAACTCTTTTTCAAGGTAGTTTCTCATGTCTGCAACAGGCATATCGGCATAATCCAAGTCGGTGAACAGATCGATGTCGACAGACATTCGATGTCCTCGTTGAAGGGCTAATGCAGTTCCCCCAACCAGCCTGAAATCGTTGAGCACTTCCGCAGACATAAGTCTTCTTAGAATAGAGAGCAGTGGAGTGGATACAGTGTCATAATATAATCTCATAAGCCAACGATTTTGAGGTTTTTCAAAGCAACATCAAATAGCATGAATCCTTTTGGGTTTTCCTTGATTTTGACAAAGGCATCGTGGCCATAAAAACGGTACAATTCCTTTATTTCCTCTTGGGTTCCGTATTCCAGAACTCGACGGATGGCCCAATCTCGGCATTTCATCCACTCAAGTTTCGACAAATCGACATCCCAAAAAGTGGTTTGGGTGAGTTTGTTGAGATTTGGTTTGGGTTGTCCGCTGGTCAGTTGGGCTTGATAGATGTCATGATTGGCTTGTATCTTATAGAAAAAACCTTGTGAAGAAATGCCCAAGGCTTGTTCAAGCATGAAAGAATTTTGAGGTGTGAAGCGGCGGCGACCCATAATCAGATCATTGATTCTTTGGGGAATCAATCCTGTCTTCTGAGCCAAGGTGGTTTGGTGAATGTGCTTCTGTTGCACGATTCGGTTAAGGATGGCACCTGCAGGCACGGATGACATATTCAAATAGATATCGGTGTTCATTTCTTGTTGCTTTTAGACTGCAAAGATAGACAATTTTTGAATAATAACCATAATTTGGTTATAATTCGAATAAAAAAAAACCGCACCAAAAAGGAGCGGTTTGTTATTTTGACTTGTGTGAGAAATCTACCGTATTGTTTCAATCAAACTTCCTGAGGAGGCTCTTCATCTGGCTGCCTACATTTCTTCTGCTCAACGGGTGGTCGGCATTGGAAAGGACGCTGTTGAAATAAATGACCCTATCCGTTTGCGTGTCGATGACGGCCGTGTAGAGTGCGTTACCAGCCTGGTCACCTGCGGTGTAGCGCTTGGGTTCGTCAAAGACTGTTCTTATGATGTTGCCCACAAGCTCTTCCAGCTTTTCCTGGTCATAGAGTTCATTGCTTTTGATATAGCCATAGGCATGTACGACAATGCCATAGCGGTGCCCCGTGGACTTAATCAACTCGGTAAGTGCTTTAGGTACTTTAAGGCGTGGAATGTCGGATGATTCAAGGTACGAGAATCTGTCAATCCAATTTGCAATGGAGGCTCCCTTGCCTTCGTAGTCGGCTGCAACAGGGTCGGTGAAGGGGTAGCGGCTGGATGTGATGATCTCGGTGACCAACTCTTCAGAACCAACTACCAACGATGAGTCGAGATAGCCAGATTCTGGCGAGAAATAGTATATAAGCGACCTGGGCTCAATAAAGGCAAGTTCGTCGATTTTAGATACATTGGTGCCGCTGGCGGTGTAAGTGGTGGCGCAAGACGAGAACATGGTTGCTACAATTAAGAGTGCAACCATTGACGCCAAAAACTTTGTTTTCTTGTTCATTTTTATTGATGTTGATTTGAGGCTACAAAGGTACAAACTTTCCCGCGAACATTTTTGAAAAATCATGCTGTTTCGTTTGCTATAACAAAAAAGTTGTATCTTTGCCTCGGTTCATACGTCGGTCATTATGCCGCCGACTTATAGAAGCTCGATGCGTTATGCTAATCTTTAAGCGATTTTGATGTGATAATCTGAAGATATTTTGTTGACGCCATATTTTTGTTGTGTAATTATCGTCATTGGAAGGACGTCGTAATAAGTATGACTACAGTTCTGGCAAGCAAGTTCAAGCAATTGTATGTTTCCCGAAAGTTTAGGGAGTTTGTCAGATTTGCCATTGTTGGTTTGATTGCCACAGGCATTCATTATGGCATTTACTATCTTCTCAATCTGTTTCTCAATGTTAATGTTGCTTACACGATTGGCTATGTGGTTTCTTGGTTTGCAAACCTATATTTGACGGCACATTTCACTTTCAAAAGTACTTTGTCTTTTAAGAAGGGAGTTGGCTTTGCCGTTTCGCATCTCGTCAATTATTTATTGCACATGGTTTTCCTGAATCTGTTCCTTGCAATTGGAGTGTCTGAAGAGATTGCCCCACTCTTTGTGTTTGCCCTAGTCATCCCTATTAATTTTCTGCTTGTAAGGTTTGTGTTCAAGTCAAAACGATTCAAAAGTCAAGAAGAATGAAACTGAATATTGTCATACCCTGTTTTAATGAAGAAGAAGTCTTGCACGAAACCAATCGGCAGCTAACAGAATTGGTTGATTCAATGATAAAGGAAAAACTGTTGACGGAATGCATTATTCTGTATGTCGATGATGGCAGCGAAGACCACACATGGGAGATTATCGAAGAATTGCAAACGACAAATCCATACGCTCATGGATTGAAATTGGCACACAATGTTGGTCACCAAAATGCGCTTTGGGCAGGATTGGAACAATCTGTCGGCAAGTGCGACGCTGTCGTTACGATGGATGCTGATTTACAGCATGATATTCATAAAATTCAGGATATGGTAGTGGCCTATCAGGCAGGATACGAGGTGGTATATGGAATCCGAAACTCGCGTTCCAATGATTCCGGCTTCAAAAAGAGAACGGCCTTGTCCTTTTACAAATTGATGCAAAAGATGGGTGTGGACCTTATACCCAATCATGCTGATTTTAGATTGTTGGGAAAAAATGCCTTGCAAGCTTTGTTGGAATTCCCAGAGAGGAATTTGTTTCTCCGTGGAATGGTAAGACTTTTGGGGTTTAAGGAAAACTATGTGTATTTTGATTGCAACGAACGATTTGCAGGAAAATCAAAATATTCCACCAAAAGGATGTTTTCTTTTGCAGTGGATGGCATTACATCATTTTCGGTGCAACCATTGAGAATCATAACATTGATCGGAGTGGTATGCTTGGGTGTTGCTGTCGCTGAAATGATTTATATCATAGTCGCTTATTTCCAAGGACGTACGATTCAAGGTTGGGCATCATTGTTGTTCTCGGTTTGGTTTTTAGGAGGCTTACTTTTGTTCTCTATAGGTGTGGTTGGGGAGTATATTGGGAAAATATATAAGGAAGTGAAAAGGCGGCCACGTTATATTATAGAGAAACAGATATAGAACTTAGGGCATTCTTGTTACTAAAACAAAAATATTATGAATCTGCGTAAAACAAACGGTTTAGATTGGGTTTGCTATATTGCAGCCCTTATGATTGCAATCGCGTTTTTCATCATCTCATTATCTGGCTTTATGATGGGTGATGATCTTTGGATGAACGGTGCTGTTTCTTCCATGGTCGATTTGGTTAAGCATACAGGGTGGTTTTACTTTCATAGCGGCGGACGCTTGTTTTCAGTGGCGTGCCAATATATGTTTAGCGGGGTGCTTGGAGACCATCGGATTTATTATGCCATTGTGAATACGTTGTTCTTTGTTTTGTTTATCATAGTTTGTAGTAAGCTTGTTAAAGATGAAAAGGAAGGTTTTGCATCCTGTCTTTTATTATTTGCTTTGTTGTTTTGGTTTCTGTGTCCAGTTCCCAAGAACACCTTGTTTTGGATAGCGGGATCAACGACCTATTTGTGGGCAAACACCTTTTCTTTTCTTTTCCTTTTAGCTTACCAAAAGTATAAGGATGAAGATTTTGGCCATAAAGAGAAATTGGGATTATTTGTTTTGTCCTTTTTGGCCGCTTCAGAATACATCACCGCTGCTGCAATAAGTGGCGCATTGGTGGTATATTATGCATTCAATTTCAAAAAACTGAAAGGAAACACGGTCTCTCTTGTGTTTGGATTTATTGTGGGGTCAATAGTTTTGTTGTTTGCGCCGGGCAGTCTCCGAAGAGCGGGATTTGATTCTAATTGTGCCTCTCCCTTTGATATAATGGAGCTGGTGCGTCATCCTTTATGGGAAATGATGAAGTATAAGTCTTTATGGTTGTTTTTGGCTGTTTTTGTTTTTGGCTGGATAAAGGAAAGAGAGGTGGTGAAGAAATGGATAAAGGACAATGCTGTTTTACTATTGTCATTAGGATGGAGCGTTATTGCTTTCAGCGTGGTTTTCAGACCCGTGAATCGTGCTTTGTTTTTCCCGGAAGCTTTGCCCCTTGTCCTTTTTTTGAAATTCCTATATGATAATCCAAGTGTGATAAAAAACAGGTTTGCTGGTCTGTCAAGCCGGTACAATTGGCTCATTATCAGAAAAGTTGTAATCGCGGTGTTGTTTGCCGTGTTTGTGGCGGATGCTTCGTTTGCCGCGATGGAAACCAACAAGCAGCGAAAGAATAATGATGCATCGTTGGCAGAAATAGTGGATTCAGGAGGCATTGTCGCACTTGATCAGATGCTTTCAGCCCACCGTATGGCATACGCGCCGGTTTATTATCCGCACACTTTTGATGAGTTGGCGAAAAAGCTTGATTTGGATACCGTGTGTGTGTATCCTCACTATTGTTTAGATAAGTATTATAACCAGAATCCTCCTTTGGAAAATGTCTATGTCGTATATGATTATTATGCTGATGACGCCGATGTGCCAAAAGACGTGATTGTTTTGGTGATAAGAATCGAAGAAGATCGTTTGCAAGCCGAAGGCAGCCATGTCGTCTTTACCATCGACGGTAATCGGCATGGCAAGATGCTGGTTTTTGAAAGGGATGCGCCCTCCTATTGTGTTAATGGTTATGGCTATTACCCTTTTTATTATAGCAGAAAAGATGCTAAATATTTAAAAAGTGTCAAGTATGAGTTTGTTGATTGAATCAATAGTTTTTAAATACCCCAAAAAGGTGCGACATTTATGCCGCACCCTTTTTTGGTCTTTCATTTAATACCCTATGACTTAAAACAGCCCTTCCAAGATCTTGTCTTCCACCAAATTCGGCATTGTAACCTTCAATTTAGGCTCTGCCTCCATGGCGCGTTTGATGGCGAAGGTGGCACCTTCGTTCCGGGCCCAGTTGCGGCGGGCAATACCGTTGTTCACGTCCCAGTGTAGCATGCAGTGGAGGCGTCTGTCGGCATCGGCAGTGCCGTCGAGGACCATGCCGAAGCCTCCGTTGATGACTTCACCCCAGCCTACACCGCCACCGTTGTGGATGCTCACCCAGGTGGCGCCACGGAAACCGTCGCCGATGACGTTCTGCACAGCCATGTCGGCGGTGAAGCTTGAACCGTCATAGATGTTGGAGGTCTCACGGAACGGGCTGTCGGTGCCGCTCACGTCGTGGTGGTCGCGGCCAAGGACAACGGGACCGCTCAAGCGGCCGTCAGCGATGGCCTTGTTGAACTCGGCAGCAATCTTGGTGCGGCCTTCGCAGTCGGCGTAGAGGATACGGGCTTGCGAACCCACCACGAGGTGGTTCTCTTGTGCGCCACGGATCCACTGGATGTTGTCGCGCATCTGCTGTTGGATTTCGGCAGGAGCGGTGCGGGCAATCTCTTCAAGCACATTGCAGGCGATGTCGTCGGTGACGGCCAGGTCTTCGGGCTTGCCAGAGGCGCAGACCCAACGGAAGGGGCCAAAGCCATAGTCGAAGCACATGGGACCCATGATGTCCTGAACGTATGAAGGATAGCGGAAGGTGCCGTCTTTTTTCAGGATGTCGGCGCCAGCGCGGCTGCTCTGCAGCAGGAAGGCGTTGCCGTAGTCGAAGAAGTACATGCCTTTGGCAGTCAGCTTGTTGATGGCGGCCACATGGCGGCGCAACGAAGCTTGCACCTTCTCCTTGAAGAGCTCGGGGTTCTCGGCCATCATGGCTTTCGACTCTTCAAACGATTGTCCGACGGGATAGTAACCGCCTGCCCACGGGTTGTGGAGCGAGGTCTGGTCGGAGCCAAGGTCAACGTGGATGTCATGTTCGGCAGCATATTCCCAGAGGTCCACCACATTGCCTTGGTAGGCGTAGCTGCGGGCTTCCTTCTTGGCGAGGCTCGTGTTGACATGCTTGAACAGTTCCTCGATGTTGTCGTACACCTCATCGACCCAGCCTTGCTGATAACGTTTCTGCGTGGCAGCTGGGTTAATTTCTGCGGTGATGCTCACCACACCGGCGATGTTACCAGCCTTGGGCTGGGCACCACTCATGCCACCAAGGCCAGCGGTGACAAACAACTTACCAGCGGTGCTGCCGCCGTGTTTGCGGGCTGCGTTCAAGACGGTGATAGTGGTGCCGTGGACGATGCCTTGGGGCCCGATATACATATAGGAGCCAGCAGTCATCTGGCCGTATTGTGTTACGCCGAGGGCGTTGTAACGTTCCCAGTCATCGGGTTTGCTGTAGTTCGGGATCATCATGCCGTTGGTGACCACCACGCGTGGGGCATCCTTATGCGAGGGGAAAAGGCCCATCGGGTGACCGCTGTACATGGCCAGGGTCTGGTCCTCGTCCATGTTGGCAAGGTATTGCATCACGAGGCGGTATTGTGCCCAATTCTGGAAGATAGCGCCATTGCCACCGTAGATGATGAGTTCGTGGGGATGCTGAGCCACGGCGGGGTCGAGGTTGTTCTGGATCATCAGCATGATGGCTGCGGCCTGCTTGCATTTGGCAGGGTATTCCTCGATTGGGCGGGCGTACATCTTATAGGACGGACGGAAACGGTACATGTAGATGCGGCCGTATTTCTCCAGTTCCTCAGCAAATTCGG
>CAMJRR010000057.1 GCA_946408345.1 uncultured Bacteroidales bacterium
CACCGCATCCCTGAAGTCTACAGACTTCGGACACACTGGTTGAAACACTACCGAATCACAAGGTTATTAATGACAAATTGTCTGATTCTTTGACCTTTTTTGTCGTTTAAAACTATTTCCTACCCCATAAAATCAGGTTAACTATTGTTATGAACGACAAAAAGGCTGATTCCATACCCTTTTGAATTGTTAATAACTATCTTACACCCGATTGCATGAAGATGAGTGCCGTTATTAACGATGAAAAGTGAAATTCACTCCCCCAGAAAGTATTTACTACTTCCCGTCCTAAGTCCTTCGTCTTCCGTCCTCCGTCAAAAACACCAATTATATCCCCATTCATTGCTCAATCCACCCAACGCTCAATGCAGCACCTATGTTGTTTGGTGTCGCGCTCATAAGTGATGCCCACGAGCAACAGATTGTCGGTGTATTGCGAGACCTTGGCGGGGTATTGCCTTTGCTTGATTTGTTCGATGGCGGTGTTCACGGCCTTGTCGTATTTCAGCTCGATGACAATGGCGGGTGAAGAGACGTTCTTGCGCGGGATGAGCACCAAGTCGGCGAAGCCCTTGCCCGATGCCAGCTCACGGTGGATGATGTAGTCGTTGGATGCGTAATAGTACGCAAGGCTCAACACACAGGCCAATGAGTTCTCGTCGTTGTAGCTCAGGATGCTCGTGTTCTCGTCGTGGGCCACGTCAACGCCTCGGGCCACGGCCTCTTCATTACCTTCAATCGTAGCACGCAGCAACTGTTTCGACTTTTCAATGGCATTGGCGACATGGCTCCAGTTGTTCAACTTGACAGCATTAACCATCTCGCCCGCCACCTCCTTGTTGGGGATGTAACACTCGTTCTCTTTCCAGTCGTAGGACAGATAGCCCAAGTGGATGAGCACCGTCAGCACATCATCCTTGGATTGGATGACCGACATGTCGTTTTGGAACCCCGTGGGATCAACGGCGCAACGTTCACCCGCCAGCATCCGAACCACATCGTCTTTCAGCCCTTCGTAGTTCATTTGGATGTAATGGGCCACGGTATCGTAGGAAGCCGTGGATGCCCAAAAGCTACGGCAACGACGACTTCGGATGGCCTGCATCACGGAGTTAGGATTAAAAATGGACATCTCGTCCCCTATCTGATAGCCATCGTACCATTTCTCCAACTCATCGAAGTCCATTCCATGCTTTTCGGCCAAGGCCTTCACTTCGTCTTTAGTGAAACCAAAATAAGAAGCCATCTTCCTTGGCTCCACCATCGAATACTCGGTGAAGTTGTTCATCGCCGATTGGGTCTTGTATTTCTTTATGGGCAGGATACCTGTCATGTAGACACCTGCAAAAACACGCGCACCATCCATGCTCTTAAACATCCGCCGCAACCAGCCGACATAACGGTCCATGACCTCAGTGCCAGGCGCATACTCACGACAAATGGCATCCCACTCATCAATGATGAAGATAAATTGCTCGCCCTTAGCTTCGGTCACCCGCAGCAGATAGTCCATCAGCCTGTCGCCATCTTCCGCAGCAACGTCAGGATAGGCCTTGACGACATCAGCCAGCAGCGTAGCATCCATCCTGTCCACGATGTTGTTGTCATCCCTTTCGGAAATGAAGCTTGTCAAATCAAGGAAAATCACAGGATACTTGTTCAAATGCTTCTCAAACGAAGGGTCGGAGGCAATCACAAGATCGGCAAACAGTGCACGGGAATCGCATGAGTGGTCGTAATAGGCACACAGCATTCTGGCCGCCACAGATTTTCCTGAGCGCCGACAGCGCGAGACACAGCTGCAACCACGCTCTGTGTAAAGCGTACTGTTGATTATAGCGATAAGCCCCGACTTGTCGACATATTCACCGTTTCTCACACTCTGGAACCCTGCATTTCCGACATTGATATAGGTTCCCATGACGTTATTTATTTAAACTGCATTTTCCTTTGACTTCGGGACACGAGACTTCGAGACAAGCCAATACCTCGTAGTCCCGCAGTCCCGTAGTCTCGTGTCCAATATGTAAACTAATTTTACTCATCTACTCACCCAAATTACAGCTCTATTCCATACAAATGCATCTTGTTATACAAGGTCTTGCGGTCGATTTGCAGCAACTTGGCCGCGACAGTCTTGTTGCCCCTCGCCTTCTGCAAGGCGGCTTCGATCTGTTCCTTCTCATGCTCGGGACGCAACGCCCAGTCATCCTCATCCGAGGCAATGACGGTCTTCTTGTTGGGCGCGCTGAATACTGGCAGGTCGTCCAACTCGATGTTCTCACTTTCTGCAAACAGCACACAACGACGCACCACATTGCGCAACTCACGCAAGTTGCCATTCCATCGTTGTTCTTTCATCCGCTGCAAGGCATCGGGAGAAATGCCCTTCACGTTTTTGCCTAATTCTTCATTGGCCTGACGGATGAAGAATGCCGTCAGCTCGTCAAAATCCTCCAAACGGTCGCGCAACGGCGGCACTTCGATGGCGAACTCATTGATGCGATGGAACAAATCCTGACGGAAGCGTCCTTCCTCGATGGCCTGCTCCAGATTCTCATTGGTGGCGGCAATAATGCGCACATCCACTTGGATGTCGGTGGCCGAGCCCACAGGCCTCACCTTCTGCTCCTGCAAGGCACGGAGCAGCTGCATCTGCACCTCATAGGGCAGGTTACCCACCTCGTCGAGGAACACCGTGCCGCCCTTGGCTTGTTCAAACACACCTTTCTTATCGGCAATAGCTGAGGTGAACGAGCCTTTCAGGTGACCGAACAACTCACTCGGTGCCAACTCTTTTGACAAGCTTCCACAATCAACAGGGATGAAAGGGCCTTCCTTGAACTGGCTTCTGTCGTGTATCATACGGGCAATATATTCTTTGCCTGTGCCGCTCTCGCCGAGAATGAGCACTGAGAATTTGGTAGGTGCCACCAATTCCACATGCTTATAGAGTCTTTGCATAGAAGGGCTGCTGCCCTTCACCCATTGCTTATTGCTTGGGATAAAGGTCTCAGCAGGTTCCTCATCGGAAGAAGCTAAAGCAGCCGCTATCTTCTCCTCCAACACACTCGGGTTGATGGGTTTCTTGAGATAATCGAATGCACCGAGCTTCATGGCTGAAACTGCGGTCTGTACCTCGGCATAGCCCGTCATCACGATGATGGGCACCTTGCTTTTCAATTTCTCCCGGACCCATGTCATCAAGATGATGCCGTCGCCATCGGGCAGACGCAAATCTGTGAGAATCAAACCAAAATCCCCATTCGAAATCTCGATTTTTGCCTGTTCGTACCTCGATGCAAGCACAGCCTCGTAGCCGTTCTTCTTCAGCCAAGTTTGGATCATCAGGCCGAAGGAGGCATCGTCTTCCACAACTAGAATTCTACATTTCATGGTGCAAAAATAACAATTATTCCGTAGATTCCACAAAATTACACACAAAAAAAAGCCTCACATTGGGGAAATGTGAGGCGATTTAAAAAAATTGAAAACGAGCAGTTCCGTATAAACGGATTTTTATTTGATGGATACTACCAAATAATTCGACATACTCCAGAAAGCGTTTTTATCAAGAATTTGGATGGACAACGAGCCTTCGTCACCTTCCACAAGTTGATAGCTGCTTTCCGGATGGTTGGTCATAATCTTAGCCTTTTTAGTGTGCAATGGGATGACATTCAGTTCACGCTTGTTGCCTTGCATAAACTGGCTCTTGTCGAAACCTTGCTTGGAGATTTCACTAGGCTGGAACAGTCCACCCTTGCTAAGGACGCCCTTCTCCACCAAGGTCTGCTGTGTGGCAATGCAAATCCACACTGCGTTCAACATGGCATCCTGGTTTTCGATGGTGGCCTGCTGTGCCGCATTCTGAACCGTCATCACATCAAGGCTGGAGTTCAATTCGGAGATGTTGTTATTCAAGTCGGTCACTTGTTCGCTCAGTTCAGCAATTTGCTGACGGCTTTGCTGCAACTCGTCTTTTAGGTTATTGATATAGATGTCTTTTTCTTCCAACTGTTTCTTCAAGCGATTCACGGTCTGGGTCAAAGCCTTCGACTTTGTGCCTTGCTCAGCCAATTGTTTCTCAAGGTTCTCGATCTTCTTACGGTTTTCCTGCAAGGTCTGCTGAATGGCGTTAATCTCCGAAACAGCCTTGTTGGTATTCCCTTCTTGGTTATCCATCATAATGATGTTCTCCTGAACACGCACAGTCTCAAGGGCATTCTCAATCTCGTTGATGGTATTCAACGCATTGTCGAAACCACCTTTGGCAGCGACAGCTTCGGTATAAAGGGAATCGCGCTCAGCCAAAAGGGTTTGGTACTTTTCAGAACGTTCAACATTGCAAGAGGCAGCCATCATAACTACCAAAAGCAATGAAACCAATGTCATTTTGTGTTGCATAATTAGTCTTTAGTTTTGATTCATTTTTAATTTAGCATAATATATGCCAGAATGGAAATAAAAATACAAGGCAATGATTTCCAAATCCATAAGATTTTATTTGCAGGGTTACAACGTGTGGAAATATGTGGAAATCCAAGGGATTCCTCACATATTGAGGAAAAATGTGGAATCTACAAATACACAAAACCCGTGCATTTGTGACGCGGCAAGGAGAAAATCGAAGTGTTCACGTCGGGGTGGACATGTTTCTTGCGGAACTGTTGATAGAGGCATTGCATAGCGCGCTCAGGCGTGTTGTTGTTCTCACTGAGATGACACAGCATAATGTTTTTCATACCCGAATGATACACCTCCGACACAAACCGTGCCGATTCATCGTTGCTCAAATGGCCAAACGGTCCAGCGATACGTTGCTTCAAAATATAAGGATAGGAACCTTTCTCCAACATTTCCACATCATAGTTGGCCTCTATGACAAGGTTGTCGGCACGTCGGATCTGTTCCTTCACCACCTTGTCAAGCATCCCGACATCAGTGGCGATGGTTAAAGTATGTCCTTCAAAATTAAAATGATATCCTACCGCACCTCTTCCATCGTGCATCACCGGGAAAGCCTCAATCGTGATGCCGCAAATCTCGAAGGGTTGCATAGGCTCAATCTCACGAAACAATCCTGCGTCAACCTTCTTTGTGGCATTGCCTTCAGCAAGACCCTGCAAACAGTCAGCATGGGCATAAATCGGAATAGGGGCATTTTTGGTCAGGATCTCAAGACCTTTCACATGGTCGATATGGTCGTGCGTGATGAGAATGGCCTTGATGTCAGTAATGTGCAAATCGTTTTTTCTCAGCCCGGCAAGAATCTGCTGATTACTGATGCCCACATCCACCAATACACCTTCGTCCTGCTTGCCCACATAGTAGCAATTGCCGCTGCTTCCCGAGGCAAAGCTGCAAAACACAAAGGGCGAAAGGCAGGAGAAAAGATCCATCTGAGTCGATTTTGGGTGCAAAAGTAGAAATTAAATTGGTTTTTTCTCTATTTTTGCTCCCCAAAATTAAACGGATGAACAAATTTAGTTTACGCCATCAACATGATACCAATGAACCATGACTTGCGACAATGACCAGACAGGGCTGTTAGCTATTAGCCTTTAGCTAAAAAGCTGATATGCTAATAGCCAAGGGTAAAAAGCTAACAGCCTATCCAAAACGGTCATAGTCGCTGGTCATAGTCAGAAAAAAACAACAGTGTATACTAGAACCTTTACATATCAACTAACAATGGAAAACACCTTTGACCCCAACGCCGCCGCTGTCGCCGATTCAGGCATCTACGGTCTGCCTTGCACCGCCGAAGAAGCGCAAATCATCATCATACCCGTTGAATGGGAACTCACCACGAGCTACAACCGTGGCACCGTCGACGGTCCAGCCACTGTCATAGAAGCCTCCTTGCAAGTCGACCTCTGTCACCACGACTACCCCGACCTCTGGCAGAAAGGCATCTGGATGGACGAATTCCCGACCGAGCTCCGCGAGCTCCACGACAAGTTGGCTCCCATCAGCGAGGACATCATCAACGCGCTGTATGAAGGCACCATCGACGATGAGCCAGAGAAATACGCCGAGCTTTACGCACGCATCGAGGCTGCTACCGAGAAGAAAAACGCCTGGCTGCGCCAGCGCATCGCCTATTGGAAGGCACAAGGCAAGGTGGTCGGCCTTTTGGGTGGCGACCACAGCTGTCCCCTGGCCTATCACCAATACCTTAATGAAACCGGTGTGGAATACGGCATCCTCCACGCCGACGCCCACTGCGACTTGCGCGAGGCTTTCGAGGGTTTCAAATATTCGCACGCCTCCATCTTCTACAACACACTGAAGTTCAACAATGTGAAGAAGATCGTGCAAGTCGGCATCCGCGACTACTGTCACCAAGAGAAGGCACTTGCTGAGAGCCAACCCAACAGAATCAAGGTGTTCTTCGACCGCGACTGCCGCCGCCGTATGTACGAAGGTGCCAGATGGAAAGACATTGTAGACGAGATGGTGGACACCCTGCCTCAAAGGGTCTACCTTTCCATCGACATCGATGCCTTGGACCCGAAGCTCTGTCCCAACACGGGCACGCCCGTGCCGGGCGGCTTGGAATACGAGGAACTGATGTACCTGCTGAACCGCATCCGCGAGGCGGGCAAGGACATCATCGGCTTCGACCTCTGCGAGGTCTCGCCTTCGCCTGACGGTGGCGACTGGGATGGCAATGTCGGAGCACGCGTTTTGTTCCATCTCTGTGGCGTAGCGTCAAAACACTAGTTCATGACCTCCCCCTATTTTGGCGAAATCATCGCCCTCATCGTAGCCATCTCTTGGACGGCCACAGCCTTGTTTGCCGAGACCGCCAGCAAGCGTCTGGGGTCTTTGCCACTCAACCTCATTAGAATGGTGCTCTCTTGGGCTTTCCTCTCCGTTATGCTTTGGATTGTCACGGGAACGCCTTACCCTATGTATGCCAGCGGCAAAGCCTGGTTTTGGCTCGCCCTTTCGGGCTTGGTGGGTTATGTCTTCGGCGACTGGTGCCTGTTCAACTCCTATATCGTCTTCGGCTCACGCTACGGTCAGCTCTTCATGACCTTGGCCCCGCCTATGGCTGGCATAGCAGGCTGGCTGATGTTGGGCGAGTCGATGTCGTGGCGTTCCTGGTTGGCTATGTTGGTCACATTGACGGGTATCGCCATCTCCATTTTGGCACGTGGTGGCGAAAATCACAAACTCACGCTAAAACTGCCATTAAAGGGTGTGTTGTTCGGCATCGGTGCTGGTGTGGGACAAGGTGTAGGCTTGGTGCTCAGCAAGATAGGCTTGGAACATTACGAACGTTCCATCCCTGCCGAGGCCCCGCAAGCCATCGCCAAGATGATGCCTTTTGCGGGCACTTACATCCGCGCAGTGGCAGGCTTTGTAGGTTTCTTCCTCATTCTGGCAATAATGAAGTCACTGCCACAAGTCGGCAAGGCTCTCCATGACAGAAAAGGTATGGCCTTCGCCACCTTGACCACTTTCTTCGGGCCTTTCCTAGGTGTGTCGCTTTCGCTTATGGCCGTGCAATATGCCAAAGCCGGCATCGCCTCCACTTTGATGGCACTCACACCTGTGCTCATCATTGTGCCTTATGCCATCATCCACAAGCAAAAGATATCCGTCAAGGAAGTAATTGGCACCTTGATCACGATGGTGGGTGTGGCTTTGTTTTTCTTGGTGTAAAAAGCAATGGAAATGGCAATTCCGATGCAGTAGTAGGCAAAATATGCCCTCTTTAGCGTCGGAATTGTAGTTTTTATCATTTAATTTCCTTCCATTTCAATTATTCCTTTATCTTTGCCCCAAATTTAGCTTCGCTGAAATTGCAATTCAGCGAAGTCAATCTAGCGATTTCAAATCCATTTCACAATGGCACTGAACAACCTTTTCACCAGAGGAAGCAGCCACGAGAAGCACTTCTTCCCCACTTACGCCAAACAGGCAGAGACGACACAGATTGCCGCCAAATACCTCAAGGAATTGGTCAAGAGCGATGACCCCGAGGAACGCAAGCTACTCACCCGTATGATCAAGAAACAAGAGACCACAGGCGACGAACTACTGCGTGAATTCTACATCGAGCTGAATGAGGCCTTCGTCACGCCCTTCGACCGCGAAGACATGAATGCCTTGGCCATGGACCTCGACAAGTTCCTCGACTTCATCAACCACTCGGCCAAGACCATCCTGATGTACAACCCCAAGAAGATTGACAAGCAAATCAAGGAGATCATCGACAACATCCACGAGGATGCCAGCATCATGATTGAAATCTTTGGCATGCTCGACGACCTCGGAAAGAACCACCAAAAAATCAGTGAGTTGTGCCAGAAAGTCACCCTTATCGAGCATGCTGTCGACGACATCTATGGCGACTACATCTCCTACCTCTTCGAGAACGAGAAGGACGAGATCGAGTTGCTGAAATACAAGGAAATAGCACAAGTGGTGGAAGACACCACCGACCGCGCCAAGGAGGTGACCAGCACCGTTAAAAGTCTTATAATAAAAGAATCGTGATGAACCTCCTGACCATAGCCATCATCCTGTCCATCGTCCTTGCCTTCGTCTTCACCTTCCTGAACGGCATGAACGACGCGGCCAACTCCATCTCCACCATCATCGCCACCAAGGTGATGACACCTATGCAGGCCATCCTTTGGGCTTCATTTTGGGAGTTTACCGCATTCATCATCATCCGATTGGTATTTAACCAGCAGTTTGCTGTGGGTAACACCATGGCCAACTTCGCCGACCAAGCCGTCATCGACCCCTACCTCATCTTGTCCGCGTTGGTCGGGGCTGCTATTTGGGTAGCTGTCTGCACCAAGAGCGGTATGCCCATCTCCACCTCACACGCCCTCATCGGCGGCATCATCGGGGCGGCATGGTTTGTCAATGGCAGTGCCGTGCTCCACATGACACCTATTATTATCACTTTGGCTTTCATCGTATTGTCGCCGCTTATTGGACTGTTTTTGGGTTTCTTCCTCGAATGTTTTTTCCTGAGAATCTTCAAGAACACAGCACGAAAAAAAGTCGACAAAATCTTCAAGGTATTGCAGCATTTTTCGACAGCAGCATTTTGCATTGGTCATGGCTCCAACGATGCGCCCAAGACCATGGGTATCATTGCAGTGCTGATGGCCAGCGTGTTTACCACGCAAGGCGTCAGTCCAGAGATGAAAGCGTTCATCAGCAATTTCTACGACAGCAGCCAGAGTTTCCACATCCCTGATATCCTCGCTGTCGTTTGTTATATCATCATGTCGTTGGGTATCCTGATTGGAGGCAAGAACGTCATCAAGACTATGGGCGGTGGTTTGGCCAAAATCACGCCAATCCGTGGTTTCTCAGCTGAGTTTGCCGGTGCCACCACCTTGATTGCCACCTCTTTCATGGGTATCCCTGTCAGTACCACACACACCATCACGGGCGGCGTCATTGGAGTAGGCCTTACTGACGGTATGAAGTCGGTGAAATGGGTCACTGCCAAGCGCATCGTCTTGTCATGGATTCTCACCATCCCCGTGCCGTTGGTCATCGGCGGTGTATTGAACCTGTTGTTTCACCTCTTAGTCAATTAATGCCATGAGTCTCAACAGTTTCTTCCAGTTTTTTGTTCCCAAGGAAACCAAGTTCTACCCGCTCTACCAGCAGCAGGCAGCATACATCGACAAGGCTGCCACGCTTTTGAGGC
>CAMJRR010000058.1 GCA_946408345.1 uncultured Bacteroidales bacterium
AATTTGACCTACACGATAGAAGGCAACATGGTTCACCTGACTTGGGAGGCTCCCGAAAATGCCGAAGATGTTGTTTACGAAGTGTATAGAGGCACTACTATGCTCGTGATGAGTCCTGCAACAGCCCTTGACGATGTTGTAGAGGAAGGTGTTTACAACTATTGCGTCTATGCTGTTTATTATGATAATTGCCAAAGCGAATATGTCTGCGCCGAGGTGGAAGTGTCAAAGTGTAGCCCCGTGCAGAATCTGACCCACACCATGACCAGCGACCTTCAGTGTACCCTCTCATGGGAAGCACCCCAAAACACAACTGGATTGCTTGAATATCAAGTTTATATGGATGAGGAGTTGTTGGATGCTACAAACGGAACTACTTACTCGTTCACCATTCCTACGGGCGAGCATGACATCAACGTGAAGGCTGTTTTCGAAGAATGTGATAAAGACGCTTTCATGCACATCTGCATCCTTGATGCGGTGGAGAACTTGTCCTATACGTTGGAGGGCAATGTCGCTACCGTGACCTGGGATGCCATTGAGGGCATAGAACAATATGAGGTTGTCGTTGATGGTCAGGTGGGTCCTCCCGTTGTTGGAACGCAATATGTCTTCGAGGTCGAAGAGGGCCTGACATCGGTCGAAGTGACGCCTATAACGGAATCTTGCTATACAATTGATGCCGAAATTGAAATCTGTTATTGCAAACCAGTTAATGACCTTTCGTTTGTAGCTATGGATTACAGCGGTTTGCATTTCGTTTGGAGTGACGTCCCTGATGTGGAATATTATGAAATTACCTACAATGGCAACACCATACAGAAAACACCTGAAGGCGGTGCCACGGGTTTCTCATTTGACCCGATTGTGGGCGAGAACACCATCTGCGTGACAGCACATTCCGTCTATGGTTGTGATTCTGAACCCGTTTGCATGTCAAAGAATGTATGTGCTGCCGTGGATGGCTTCGACTATTCCTTCGTTGGTAACGAGGTTACGGTGACTTGGAATGGTGATGCTGAAACGTATCATCTCCGAATCGATGGCTTTGAGTGGGTTACGGTTGAGACCAATGCCTACACTGCCACTGTGGAAGGCGGCCTCCAAATCGAGGTGACGCCCGTGTATGAGGATTGCATGGCTTTGCCAGCTACTTATTGGGTAACAATCACCAACACCGTTTCCGAAATCCGCTTCACCGATGTGCACGAGGGCGTGATGGCAACCGCTTGGAATGCTGTGGATGACGCCATTGCCTATAATCTCTATCGTGATGGTGAGTTGATTGCTGAGAACCTCACAGGAACGAGCTATAACGACACTGATATGGCCTTTAACGCGCAGCACTGCTACGCTGTGGCTTCGGTCTTCGAGAAAGGTGTTTCCGACAAGTCGGAGGAAGTTTGCGCCAACTATTTCGCGGGCGTGGACGAGAACGACAGCAAAGTCAACATCTTCCCCAACCCGACTACAGATAAGGTGACCATCGAATGTGCTGGCATGACGATGATTGAGTTCTATTCCGCTGAAGGTAAGTTGGTGGATCGCATCAAGGTGAAGAGCGATGCTTATCAGCTTGAAGGCCTCGAAAGCGGCATCTATACGCTTCGCATCCATAGGGGTGAGGAGGTGGTGACCCGAAAGGTGATTAAAATGTAAATGCTTGTTTGGCTCCCGCCGAGGCGGGAGCCAAACAATAAATCCAACCATTTTTCGTTTGTATCAAAAATCAAATTTTATGCGCAGAATCTTTATTCCTTTGTTCCTTTTGTTGGGTATCACACTGCACCTCTCAGCCCAGTTGCCCAAAGAGCTCATGAAAGACCCTATCCCTGTGGCGATGTTTCAGGCGACTTACGCTTTCCATTTCCCGGGTTTGGATACCAAAGACTTGTATGGCGTGAGTAACAACGTGGGTGGTGGTTTTGTTTACAAGACCGAATCGAACTGGCTTTTTACGGCTAATGGCAATTTCATCTTTGGGAACAGACTCAACATCGACCGCGTGCAGATCTTTGGCGAAGGTATTACTACTGAAACAGGTGAAGTCATAGGTGCCGCTGGCAGTTACGCAACTTTCGAAATCAACCAGCGCGGCTTCCATTTTCAAGCAGAAGCTGGCAAGTTGTTCCCCTTTGGGCCTAATCCCAACAGTGGCTTCTTCGTTCAGGCGGGTTTGGGTTATCTGCGCAACCGTATCCGCGTGGCTTTTCCACAGAACATGCTCAATACGCCCTATCAGGTTGATGGGGATTACCAATATGGCTATGATCGTATGCGCGGTGGTCCGGCGGTGCATTTGGAAGGGGGCTATCTTCTGCTTAACGATACCCGTTTGCTTAATGTATCCATCTCCTTTGAGGTGACCTATGCCCGTACCCGTAGTCTCCGCAAATACGACTTCCGACTGTTCACTAATCCTGAGACGGGGGTGATGGAACCAGTGGGTTACATCGACCCGAACAAACGTTTCAATGATCTCTATTACGGCATTCGCGTCACTTGGAACATCCCGACTTACGAACGCCAACCTCAAGACTTCTATTATAATTAATAGGTGCTGATTCTGTTTACCATAGGTGTCATTCTGTATTCCCTCGGTGTGAGGGTGGCTGCCTTGTTGGGCAATGCCAAAGCCAAGCAGTGGGTGGAAGGAAGACGGAAGCAAAAGCCGATGGACAGAATAAAGGGACTTTTGCACCGTAAAAAGGTCACCGAGCTGTCGGTTGCTGAGGACGGTCGAAATGCTGAGGGGTCGAATTCTGATTGGGTCTGGTTCCATGCAGCTTCCCTCGGTGAGTTTGAGCAAGGTCGTCCCGTCATCGAAGCCTTGAAAAAGGATTTTCCACAGTATAAAATCTTGCTCTCGTTTTTCTCGCCTTCGGGTTACGAGATTCGTAAGGATTATGCTTTAGCCGACGAGGTCTTGTATCTGCCCACCGATACACCGCGACATGCTGCCCAATGGGTGAACAGTCGCCATTTTGTGGCTGCTTTCTTCATCAAATACGAGTTTTGGTTCAATTATATGAAGGCTTTGAAAAAGGCAGGTATCCCTTTGTTTTACATCTCTCTCATCTTGAAGCCCGATTCCTTTTTCTTCCGCAGCTATGGAGGCTGGTTCCGCAAGCAACTTCACAATGTAACCCACTTCTTTGTCCAGGACGAGACCACAGCTGAATTGCTCAAGGCATACGGTATGGACAATGTCACCGTGTGTGGCGACACACGATTCGACCGTGTGGCAGCCATCGCCCGTCAAGCCAAGCCGTTCCCCGACATTGAGCGCTTCATCAAGGGTCGGCAATGCATCATTGCAGGTAGCACTTGGCCTCCTGATGAAAAGCTGTTGGTGCATTTCCTGCCCCAACTGACTGATGATTTTTGTCTTATCATCGCTCCGCACGATATTTCAGAATCACATGTGGCGCAAATCAAGGCGATGTTTCCCGAAAGCCAATGCTATACCGAACTTGATTTGGAGAAGCCGTCGCGGATATTAATTGTCAACACGATTGGCATCTTGTCGCAACTCTATCAATATGCGAGGTTCGTTTATATTGGTGGTGGCTTTGGCGTCAATATCCACAACATTCAGGAACCGGTAACGTTTGGTTGTCCGGTGGTGTTCGGACCGAAATACGAAAGCTTCAAGGAAGCAGTCGATTTGGTGGCTTTGCAAGGGGCTTTTCCCGTCAAGGATGCGGAGGAGTTGGAGGCTGTTTTCAAGCGGCTGATGACCGACGATGAGTTTTACAAGAAGGCTTCAGAAACCTGCCGAGACTACCTCAATTCACAGGTAGGAGCGACGGAAATCATCCTTAAAGGCTTCAAAAACATACTTTTTTTGTAAAAAAGCGGTGTTTTTTTTGATTTTATAATTTTATTGACTATTTTTGAAGGCTGATTTCGCGTTGAAATTCAACTTACTAAAATAATAGCCTATGCAAGACGACGCTACCAACCCCCAACTTCCCCGTATTGGCCTTAGTCAGGGAGACTTCAATGGCATTGCATACGAAATCATGCTGAAAGCATTTTCAGATGCCCGTATGTTTGAAACTTTTACGCCTGTCTTGTATGGTCAATCGAAAGCCTTTTCCTATTACAAGAAGAATTTCGGCATGGAAAGCCCGAACTATTCGTTGACTCGCGATGCGCGACAGGCTTGTGACAAGAAATTCAATATCATCAACATCGTGGAAAACGAACTGAAGATTGAACCGGGTGCGCCTTCCGATACTTCTGCCGAGATGTCAGTACTGTCGATGAAGAAAGCAACGGAAGACCTTCAAAACGGCGTTATTGATGCCTTGGTGATGGCCCCTGACAATCCTATTGTTGCCAAAAGCAACCGCGATTTTCTGCTCTCGTTCCATAAGGATGCTGAACCTTTGCAGATCTTGGTGAGCGGTCAGATGCGTATCGGTTTGGCTACGGGTGACGTGCCGCTAAGCACCGCGCTTGAGCAAATCGACATTCGCTATTTGGTCGCCAAACTGACCACACTTTCGGATGCCTTGAAGAAGGATTTTGGTATTGATTCGGCTAAAATTGCCGTCATGGGCTTGAATCCACATTCGGGTTCGCTTCCCATTGGGGATGACGAAAAGGTGGTGAAAGCAGTGAGTGATGCGCAACATAAGGGCCTCTTTGCTTTTGGACCATTCTCGGCTTCGCAGCTCTTTGTCACAGGTTGGTGGAGGAAATACGACGCGGTGTTGGCCTTGCATTACGAGCAGGGTGTGTTTCCGCTGAAGTTCCTGTCGTCGGAGGGCAATGCTTGCTATTGGGCAGGCTTGCCTGTGGTGTGCACCACGCCGTTGCATGGGCCAGCCTACGACATCGCCAACCAGAACAAGGCCGTACCCGACTCCTACCGTAAGGCGGTCTTCCTTGCCACAGACATAGTCAATCGTCGTAGAGAGCAATAAACATTAATACAGCATTGTGAGATTCCCTTCGGGAAGGGAGGGTCTATTTCCGTTACCTGCGGCGGCAGATAGAGCTTACGAAACGTAAACGTTACAAGCTGCCGCAGGATACATAATGATTTGCTTGCCATTCCCGAAGGGAATCTCCATGAAATCAAAAAAGGAGACCCGAAGGCCTCCTTTTTTGATTGCTCATGATGAAATGCTTACTTCACAATGAACTTCTGAGTGTCAGAACCAGCGCTGACGAAATAGATGCCAGCATTGAGTTCGCTGATGTTGATGCTGTTGACGCCGACGTGGCCTTCAACGTTCATCACAGCCTGACCCATGATGTTGTAAATCACGATGCCAGCATTCTGGTTGAGGGTGATGTTGAGTTGATCAACGGCAGGGTTCGGATAGAGGGCCATTTGCGTGTTGTGGCTTTCCGAAACGCCAACACCGGCATCCGGGAAGAGTTCGTTCAGGTCGAAGGTGAAGCCTTGGAAGTAGTTGTCCATAGGCTCGGTTTCGTCGCCTTGGACATACGTGCCGATTTGACCGTCAAACTGGGCGGCGACAACCAGGGTCGTGCCAATCACGGCTGCTTGCGGATAGACGCACTCAGACAGTGAATACATGAAGTCGGTGGTCAGCTGCACTTGGTGTTCCCAAGTGAGGCCGCCGTCGGGTGAATAGGCTGCAAAGAGCTTGTACCAGAATGAATTCTCAGGCAGAGTAGTGCTGTTTTCGTCGCAAGCGCTCCAAACGGCAACCAGATCGGAGTCGCTGCCATTGACTTTGCAAAGCGTCGGGAAGGCGCAGGCACCGCTATTGTATTTACCGTGCATGTTGTCACCGTCAACACTGTTCATGTCGATGTTGAACTCAGTGGCTTCGTAGGGGTCTTCCCAATTGCCGTCGGGATCGAGGGTGGTAAGATAGCCGAAATATTCAGGCCACATCTCGTGGGTGGCATTGCTCCACAGCCACCATGAGGAATAAATGTCGTAGTTGATGTAGGCGCTGTCCATGATGAAGGGGTTGCCCGGGGTAGGAGGCATCGGGTTGTTGGGGTCGCAGCCAAATTCGGGAGTGCTTTCTCCGTGATAAGGCATGTATTCGCTCCAGAAGGCAACGCCACCGATGGTGGGGCCATAGTGACCTTGGTGGTCGCTGAAGTTGTATTCATAGGCCATCATGAGTTCCTTGTTTTGGTTCCACAGGGCAGAGGTCCAACGAGGATAGGCAAATGAATTGTCGAGCAGCACACCAGGGGCGGGGTCGACGAAATAGACTTTTCTTTCCCAGGTTTCACCATTGTCATAGCTGTAAAGCACCATGCCGTCGGTGTAGCCAGTGTTGATGACCAGGGCCAGGCAGTTGTCTTCGGTGGTTTCCATCCAGTAGTAGCCGTTGGTGCCGTGCTCGGTGCCGTATTCAGGGGTGAGGTAGGGCAGTGCAACAGTTTCCTTGTCCCAGGTCAGGCCATCGGACGAACGCCAGTATCTCATGCCATGTTCAATGCCGTCGCCATCGGGGTCGCCATCATCAAACTCAGCGCAAACCATGTGGATGATGTCGCGGTTGGCGCCTGAGGTCATCACGCTGGGGTGCGTGTATCTGTCAGTGCCAATGGAGACTGAGTATTGGACGCTGTTGGGAGTCATGTTGTCCTTGTCCTCCACGATGTAGATTCTCGTGTCGTTGGCAGTGTGGGCAGCCACGACGAGGCCATTCTCCTTGTAGCGGGCGATGGCGCCGAAGCCGGTTCTTTCGTTCTCGATGCGGCCTTCGAGCGGAATCCATTCGTCGGTGTTGGAGTCGTAGGTGCCGATGCCGGTACCACGGTCGCTGTAGTTGACGTCGCCAGCGATAGTGTAGGCGAAGTTCACTTTGCCATCAGGCCATATCACTGTTCTGTTGATGTAGCCGTGGTTGGTTTGCCAGTCGTAGGTTGAGTAGTCGAGCACGCCTTCGCCAAAGTTCCAACGGACCATGTTGGGGTCGGCTTGCACGTTGTCGAGGTTGGGCATTTCATCGCCTCTGTAGGCCTGCATGGTGGCAGCCTTTTTCATCGTGTTGTTTTGCGATGCCTTTCTTACTTGTGAGTAGCCAGCTGTGGCCACCAACAATACTAAAGCTAAAGTAAATAACTTTTTCATTTTGAATAAATTTGATTAATAATTTAGGTTGATAGATTGTGTTCTCTTTTTAAGTATTTTGGGGCAAAGATAGTGATTTTTCTTTATACGCAAGTGGTTTTTACAAAAAAAGGAGGCCGCAGCCTCCTTTTTTTGTCGTACGATGTAAGTAAAACTTACTTCACAATGAACTTCATGGTGTTCTCAAAGCCATTGGCCTTGACAGTCACGAAGTAGATGCCACTGTTCAGCTCGCTAACGTTGATGGGGCTGA
Organism: uncultured Bacteroidales bacterium; assembly: GCA_946408345.1. GTDB lineage: Bacteria > Bacteroidota > Bacteroidia > Bacteroidales > F082 > Limimorpha. The sequence continues at coordinate 7,335 of CAMJRR010000058.1, forward strand.
TGTTCATACCCGTGGTGATGTTCACGTTCTGGTTCATCACATTTTGACCCATGATGTTGTAGACGCTGATGCTCATCTCGGAAGCTTGTGAGGCATTCACTTCGATGTTCAGCATGTCAGTAGCGGGGTTAGGATACACGCGGGTGGCGGTCATCGGGTTGACGGCTTCGTGGTTTTCGCTCACGCCTACAAATGCAGGATCGGCAACTACTCTGACAGCGACGATTTCATTGTTGGTAGCCTCAGCCTGGGAAGCGTTGGAGCCCCAGTAGAAACCAATCAGGTCATCCTGTTGGAATCCGAACCAGTATTCGCCATCATTGATAGTGTTGGTGACGGAATTGGTGAAAACGAACTCGGAAAGTGACAGCATGAAGTCGTCGGTCAGATCGTCTTCAACTTGATGCCAGTAGCCTTCGTCCACATTACGATAGCTCACGTAGATGCTTCTAAAGTATTTGTTGTCTTGTCCAGGGTTCTCACGATTGGTGCAAGGTGATGAGAAGGCGCAGGCGAGGTTGCCTTTGGGGTCGCACGACAGTGCGGGATGACCTGAAGCACCGTAGAACTTGTTCACGTATTCAGAACCTGAGTGATAGAACTTGTCGTTATCCCAGCTGATGTTTTCGTACATGGGGATGAAACCGATCCACTTCTCCGGGTTGTCTTCCATCTTCACGTAGCCTGGGTTCTCAACATCTGGCCACCACAGACGAGCGGCGTGGAACGGGTTGGGACCTGCGAGGTGAGGATCAGTGTATTCCGGGTGATAGGTGTCTTGGATAGGAGCTTCCTGTGTGTCGTTCCAATAGAGGATACCATCAACGGCACGACCTAACCAATAAGTATAGGAACCAGGATCGTCGTCTTCTTGGCGAGCCATCTCATAGGTGTTGAGGGCAACGTGGACAACGCCACTATTGTCGACGACGACAGCGCCATTCATAGGTCTGAAAAGAGTGTCTTCATACCAGAAATCAGGATCGTCTAAGTCTGCTCCTTCGTAGGGGTCTTCCCAAACTTTTGTGGTCTCCCAGTTCAGACCGTCGTCGTTCGACTTGAACATCCACGTGCTGTTGGTGGGGCAGCCTGAATAGAGGAGAGCGACAGTGTGTCCGTTGGCAGCCAAGGCATAGTCGTCAGCTGAGAAGAAACCAACGTGATAGTTTAAATCCTCAAGCGGACCGTAGCTGACAGTCCAGTTTTCAGCGTCTTCTGAACGGAACAGGCAGGTGCGGATGTCGGTCTCGTCAGAGCTGATGGAGTGTTGGAGAGCTGCAACAGCGATGATGACGTTGTGGTTTTCACCGCAGGTCACCACTCTCGGCCAGGTGGGGTATTCGCTGTAAGGATATCCTTCTGGGTAATCCGGAAGAGCACCTCTGTACTGCCATTCGCCTTGGCCAGCAGTTTCTCTTGTGAAGCACTGCATGTGACCGTTGCCATGGGCAAGAAGAATTTCACCGTTTTCTTTCCATTGTGCGATGGAAGGCCAACCTGTCTTGAAAGGCTCGACGCGCTCTTCTGGCATGTCTAACCAGCTACCTTCGCTAGCGGAATAGAAGTTGTAGCCCGTACCGCGGTCATTGGCCACTTGGTTGGCTTCGTGTGACATGGTTGCCGTAATAGCTACCGAACCATCAGGAAGTTGGAACATACGGTTGGCGACATACTGGTTTGACTGGAGGTCATAGTAGGTCTCCATGGTTGAAGCGTACTCATAGTCTTCGTACCTGTTGACGACAACGCTTTTCTGAGTTAGGGGAGCGAATTGGGCGGCCGAATTCATGTTGATTTCTTTGCCGGCAAATTCTTTTTGTACTTTGGCCTTGGCTGAACGGAGTTCATCCTTGGCAACACGCTGTTGAGCGAAAGCACTGAAGCCTAATGCAAGGCTCAATGAAAGTAAAAGAACTTTTTTCATTTTCGTGTGTTTTTAAGTTGGTTAATTACGTATAATGTTCAATTTGGGCTGCAAATATAAACATTTTGAATAATACAGCGCATAAAAATGTCAAATTAATACACCTTGGTTGCAAAACAAAAGGGTTTTATTCCTACTTTTACACCCTCAAAATAGAGTCAATATGAAAAAACTATTCTTTCCTATTATTGCAGTGCTCTGTCTTGCTGCATGTAGCACAGAACCTAAGACCGATTACGTCGCTGACGCGGCCCAATATGTCGATCCATTTATCGGAACAGGTGGCCACGGCCACACTTTCCCGGGTGCCACGGTGCCTTTCGGCATGGTGCAGTTCAGCCCCGACACCCGCATGAACGACTGGGACGGCTGCTCGGGCTACCACACCTCCGACCA
>CAMJRR010000059.1 GCA_946408345.1 uncultured Bacteroidales bacterium
AGGGTTTGTCCAGGACGCGGCGAGCCACCAATGAGGAAGCTGGAATAGTCGCGGTTGGAGCTTGAGCCGCCCCATGCGTAGAGCATCTGCATCTGTTGGTTGATGTCGAGGTCGATGAGGCCGGCGGTGCCGTTGCTCAGCATGGTGCCAATCATCTCAAGAGTGTCGACTTGCATCGAGTTGCCCCGGTCGAAACGCCAGCCCATCATCAGGTTTTCAGCTTCGAGGCCATAGATGGTGGTGTCTTTAGGTGAAGTGATGGGCTTCAATGGGGCAAACTCGGGCTGCTTCACATCCTTACCAGGTTTCCAACTTCCAAAATACTTGTCGATGATGGCGATGACTTCGTCAGGGTTAAAGTCGCCAGCCATGCAGATGGCCACGTTGTTCGGGCGATACCATTTGCTGAAGTAGTTCTTGATGTTGGTAATGCTGGGGTTCTTCAGGTGCTCTTGTGTGCCGATGGTGGTCTGCGTGCCATAGGGGTGGGTCGGGAAGAGCATGGCATTCATGGCTTCCCAAGCCTTACGGCCGTCCTGCGCGATGCCGATGTTATACTCCTCATAAACGGCTTCCAACTCGGTGTGGAAACCACGGATGACCATGTTCTGGAAACGGTCGGCCTGAATCTTGGCCCAGTTGTCGATTTCGTTCGAAGGGATGTTCTCAACGTAGCAGGTCACGTCTTCGGAGGTGTAGGCGTTGGTGCCTTCCGCGCCGATGGTTGACATGAGCTTGTCGTACTCGTTGGGGATGAAATACTGTGCGGCCAGCTGACTCACCGAGTCGATTTCGTGGTAGGCGATGCGGCGTTCCTCAGGGTCGGTGAGGGTGCGGTATTTTTCATAGCGCGCCTCGATGTCGTCCAAGAAGGGCTTTTCAGCTTCATAGTCGGTGGTGCCGAATTTGTCGGTGCCCTTAAACATCAAGTGTTCCAGATAGTGAGCCAAACCTGTGGTTTCTGAAGGGTCGTTCTTTGAACCAGTACGCACAGCGATGTAGGTCTGGATGCGAGGTTCTTCGTTGTTGACGCTCAGATAGACCGTCAGGCCATTGTCGAGCGTGTAGATGCGGGCTTCGGTGAGGTCGCCCTTCACGGTTTCGTATTTGTACTTGCTGTCGGCTTTTTTCTTGCAGCCAGTGAAAAGTAAAATCAGTGCCATCCCAATTAGCAGCACTTTCTTTGTGAAGTTGGTATTCATATTTATAACTTATTTTGTTGATTTTAAATTACTCATAATGCCTGATGCGGACTTCGATGTCGTTGCCACTCAGTTCAGCGGGAAGCCCAGTGACATCAGTCTGTCCATAATGATAAGGAAACAGCACTTTGGGCTGGATGATGCGTGCTGCCCGAACGAGTTGTTCGGTAGTCATGGTGTATGGCTGGTTGCAGGGCAAAAAGGCAATGTCGATGTCTTTAATGTCGGCCATCTCAGGAATGTCTTCTGTGTCGCCAGCAATGTAAACTCTTATGCCATCAATGGTGAGGATGAAGCCGTTGTCGCGTCCTTTGGGATGAAACTGCAAATGCCCCTCTGTGATGTTGTAGGCTGGAACTGCTTCTACCGTAAGCCAGTCGTTGATGACATAGCGGTCGCCATTGGCCATGGTTTTGCCGTAGCCGAGCATATCAGCACAGCGTTGGTTGGTGATCAATTCGGTCTTGGCTTTGGTGAGGGTTTTGATGGCAGTGCTGTCGAGATGGTCGAAGTGCTCGTGCGACACAAAGATGTAATCGGCCTTGGGGAAGGTGGAATAGTTGATGACGAGGTCGCCCATTTTGCTCACGGGGTCGATTTCAATTTCTTTTCCGTCAAATTCAATGCGGATGCTGGCGTGAGTCAGTGCGTGGAATTTGAGCGTTTTTCCACTCTTTGTAGTGAAGGTGTCCGTTTCAAAGCCTTCTTTGGGTGTGCTTTGTTGTCCATAGGCCATCAAACTGAAGACTAATGGCAAGAGGATTAGGGTGTTTCTCATATTAGTTTAGGTGTAATTGCTCTAGATATCCAATGGGAAATGCTCCCACTTCCAAAGCTGCGAAATTATGAAAAATATTCTGTAATATTTATACTGCTGGAAAAAAAACTTATTTTTGCACATTTTAAATTTAGTACTACTTTTATGAAGAAAATCTACCTAATGGTTTTGGCTGTCATTCTGGTTTGTTTGACGGCATCTCAAGCCAAAGCCCAATGGGCAATCGGCCTCAAAGACGGTTGGACCCGCACTTCAGCCGACCGCACCAATTTGGGGCGCATCGACGAATCATATTCTCCGTTGAGTGGCTATGACATTGGCATTCAGGCACATTATTCCTTTGCCGACTGGGTTGCAATCCGTGTCGATATGGATTATATGCGACGCTCTCACCGTATGGACCGCAATCTCTTCCTTGCATCGGGAGTCTTCACTGAGTATCACAACGACTATCTGATGATTCCCGCGATGGCCGATTTCTCCTTTGGCGGCAAAGCGTTGCGTGGTCATTTGCTTTGCGGTGGCTATGGCGGCTATTGGCTAAAAGCGAAAGTTAAAGGCAAAAGTATGTCTACCATAATCGTCGACGAATTTCTCATCAGTTTTGATGAAAGTCGCCCGTTCACTACCGAGAACCAGCGTTTTACGGCAGGTGTGGTTGGCGGTGTTGGTCTGTCGGTCGAAGCGTCTAGTCACATTGGAGTCAACATTGACGCGCTCTGTTATTACGACCTTGTCAGTTATAACAAGGGCTATGCCCATTTGAATGACCCGCGATATCTTAGCACTTTTTCCTTAAGTTTGGGTGTTTGCTACAAATTCTAAAATCGAAAAACCATGAAAAGAAATATCATCATTTTGGCAATTATTGCATTGGTTTTCAGTGGTTGTCGCAAAGAAGCCGACTATCATCCATATATTGGTGAAACCAGTTTTTTGGCTTACGATAACTATTCCACCCAGTTTGAATACCTCTGGAAGTGTGTCAGTACGGGGTATGTCTTTTGGGATGTAGACAAAACCGATTGGGATGCCGTTTACAACGAATACATGCCTAAATTTGCAGCCTTGGATGCGAAGCATAAGGCAGGCCAAGTGGTTGGGACTTCCGAGTTACAGGAATTGTATAAAGGTGCTATGGGTGGGCTGAAAGACCATCATATGGTCATTAAGGTGAAGAACTTGTTTCCACCGGAAAATGAGCAAAATCCGACATCCTCCATTATCCCAGCTAATCTGGAAATCATGACGAGAGACTATTATGTGGAGAATCGTGAATCTTCGATGATGCGTTTGGCGGCTATGCTTCAAAATTTGGATCAGGAGTATGATATTGAATCACCTGAAATGATATCGCTTCCAGATGCATCAGGTAACTTGATTGCTTATTATTTTTGTCTGATCAAATTACCGGACGGTCGCATGATTCCATATCTTTGGCAATCGGCGGCAAGTATGAGGATTGTCCTGAATATGCTTGGAGCTCCTAACGATGCGGGTACTGCAGCAGCCATTGTCGACCATTGGTTTACTGCCATCAAAACTATGCCACGCGAGCAACTGGCGGGCATCATCCTCGACAACCGTTGCAATACTGGAGGCTCAAATGCTGACTTTAACTATGTTGTTGGTTCCTTTATTAATACACCAACCGAGGTGTTTAAAACCCGCTACAAGGAAGGTCCCAACCGACTTGAGCACTCGGTATGGACTCCGACGATTATCAAGCCATCGGATACCTATCATCGTGACCTCACTGCCGAAAACATCCCATACGTGGTGCTGGTCGATTTGTATTCCACCAGTATGGGCGAAATGGAGCCTATAGCCATCAAAAAGGCATTGCCTACTAGTTATGTCATTGGTGAGCGTACTTTCGGCGCATTGGGTTCCTTGATGCCCTCATGCATCGACATCACATACGGCGGTCCTTTCGGCGACCTCAATAATATGGAACATTTCATCTATACTTCCACATTCGAGTCGATGATGAATGGAGAGGTGCTGGAAGGCATCGGTTTTACCCCCGACAAGGTTGTCAACCGCAAGGATCATAATGGCGACTACAAGTCCCAGCTTGATGCCGCTATTGAATACATCCAAAGCGTGCATTAAGTCTTAGGGTGAGGCTTAATTGTCTTGGAAATCTTTTGGGAAGTACCTCCACATTTCGTAGGTGCTTCCCATTTTGTTTACGAAGGTTTGCCACATCTTCTCCGCAGGGGTGTCGAGGTATTGCTCTTTCGTGATGTCGCCTATGAGCCAAGTGTTGCGCACCAATTCTGTAACCAATTGTCCGGATTCCCAGCCTGAATAGCCCAAATAGAAACGCACATTGTCCTCATTGGCGATGCCCGTGTGAATCAAAGTGGCCAAAGTTTCGTGGTCGCCGCCCCAATATAAGCCGTCAATGATGGGGTAGGACTCAGGGATCATCTCGCCTAAAGTGTGGATGAAAAAGAGTTGGTCTTCGGCCACGGGACCTCCCAGATACACAGGAGCCTCGAAGTCGGGGAACTCGTCGACAATGTGGTTGACCTGCACTTCCAACTTCTTGTTGATGATGATGCCGAAACTGCCTTCCGTTTCCTCGTGGTCGATGAGCAAAATCACCGACCTTCCGAAATGGAAGTCATTCATTAAAGGCTCTGAAATCAAGATTTTACCTTGTTTCGGCTCCAACGAGTTGCTGTGTATGACAAACTTTTCTCCTAAAACCATAGCGCAAAAATAGGTTTTTTAAGCGATAATCAAGCCATAATTTGTAATTTTGTGGCATAAAAACACGCTTGTTTTGAAACGAACTGACAATCAATCCAAATTTGACGCCCTGCGAAAGGAATTTTCGACATTCACTTTCGAAAGACAGATGGTGAAACGCGAGAATGGTGCCTTGTTCTTGGCATTCGATTTCAATCTTGACGACCGCTATCATTTCCGCCCGACCCTAGAGATTCCTTCGAGGCCATTTTTCGATTGGGACAACATCCCTGAGAGGCAGTTGGAGGCCTTGGTATTCCAAATCGGGATGACGGAGTTGGTGAGCTATTGGAAAATTGCTTGCCCGAAAAGGGTGGTGGTGAAGCCTTTTGCGCTGACCGATTCACAGAAAGCGTTTTGGAAGAAATTGTATTACAATGGGTTGGGTGAGTTTCTTTATCTGAATAGTATCACGATTTCAGAAGCGGATTTGATGGAATTGGATTCAGTGCCGCAGCTGCCTATGTCATTCCAAGGAGGGATTGTGTGGGGGAAGGAATCTATGGGCAGCGTCAAATTTGAAGAACGCACACTCGTTCCCATCGGTGGCGGCAAGGATTCCGTTGTCACGCTGGAATGTTTGCGCAACGAAATGCCTGCCATTCCGCTGATTGTGAATCCCCGTGGCGCAACCTTGAACTGCGTAAAGACTGCTGGTTACAAAGAAAATGAGTTCATCGTCATCAACCGTACCCTTGACCCGACAATGCTGAAACTCAATGCGGAGGGCTATCTTAACGGACATACGCCTTTTTCGGCCTTGTTGGCATTCATCAGCATTTTGGTGGCGTTTGGAAGCCGTTCGAAGTACATTGCCTTGTCGAATGAAAACAGCGCGAACGAAAGCACCGTCCCAGGGACGAATATCAACCACCAATACAGCAAATCCGTTGAGTTTGAGAGTGATTTCCGTCGCTATGTGGCTGAAAATCTGAATGATGAAGTGCAGTATTTCAGCTTCTTGCGCCCATTGAGCGAACTACAGATTGCAAAACTGTTTTCGCAATGCAAAGCCTATCACCCGGTGTTCCGCAGTTGTAATGCGGGCAGCAAGACCGACTCGTGGTGCGGCAAATGTCCCAAGTGTCTGTTTACGTGGATTATCTTGTCGCCTTTCCTCTCACGGGAGGAACTGACGAACATTTTCGGCAAAGACCTGATGGCAGATGCAAGCCTGCAACCCATCCTTGAAGAGTTGGATGGCACTGCCGCCGTGAAGCCTTTTGAGTGTGTCGGAACGGTGGAAGAGGTGCGGGCTTGCTTGAATGCTACCACTGAGACCCTTGAGTCTGTCGAAGGGCAGACCAATCTGGATTGCTTCGTTCCTCGCAATGACGCAAAGCGGCTGTCGGTAGCAAAGGTCCCTGAGTCTGCCGAAGGGCCGACCGTAGATGAAATTCTTTCTCGCTTCAACACGAACCATTTTCTTCCTCCACAATTTGAGCAAATCCTGAAATCCCGCCTATATGTTTGACTTGATTCTGAATCGATTACGCGGCAAACGCATCCTTATCCTCGGCTTTGGGCGCGAGGGGAGGTCGTCGTTGCGTTTCTTAGAAAAGTATTTGCCTGATGGAGAGGTCGCTGTGGCCGACAAGAACGAGATGGAGGGGGTGAAACACTTTGGTGATCATTATCTTGAGGCTATGTATGACTACGACATCGTCATCAAGACGCCGGGAATTTCTTTGAAAGATTTTGACACAAAAGGGGTGGAGATTACCTCCCAAACCGACTTGTTCCTCAGCCAGTTTCATGCGCAAACCATCGGCATCACGGGTACCAAGGGCAAGAGCACCACAACGAGCCTCATCTATCATCTGCTGAAATCGTCTGGCCATAATGCGATCTTGACAGGCAACATCGGCATTCCTTGTTTCGATGTGATGGAGGAAATCAAGCCTGAGAGCATCGTAGTGTACGAACTCTCAGCGCATCAGCTGGAATATGTGCACAACAGCCCCCGTGTGGGTGTGCTGCTCAACATCTTCGAGGAGCATCTCGACCATTTCGGTACGATGGAACGTTATGCTGAGGCCAAACTCAACATTATACGCTATATGGGCGAAGACGACATGGCGGTCGTCCATGAGTCTTTGATGGAGGATGCATGGAGACTGTTCGTCAACAATATCGTGTTCTCTTTGTTTGACATTGACGATTTGGTCGATTGTACGGCCTTGCCTCTGCTTGGTGAACATAATCTGCTGAATGTCAAGGCGGCATTGCTGGCATGCTATGCTTATGGCGTGGATGTCCGCGAACTTGTACCTTATCTCTATACTTTCAAGCCTTTGGAGCACCGTTTGGAGCCGGTCGGCACATTCGGTGGTGTGACTTTCGTCAATGACAGCATCTCCACCATACCTCAGGCCGCCATTCAGGCCTGTAATGCCTTGGGGCGCGTCGACTTCCTCTTGCTCGGTGGCTTCGACCGAGGCATAGATTACCAACCTTTAGCCGATTATCTGAAATCGAATCCCGTGCCGCATTTATTGTTTACTGGCAAGGCAGGAGAGAGGATGATGCAATTAATCGCTAAGGCCCCTGAGCCTGTCGAAGGGCCGACTTTATATTATTACTCCTCCATGGAAGAAGCCTTCGCCTACATATCCACCCACGCCAAGTCAGGCGATGTTTGCCTGCTTTCGCCAGCAGCATCGAGTTACGATCAATATAAAAACTTTGAAGAACGCGGTGCCAAGTTCAAGCGATTGGCGGCAGTATTTGGAAAATGAAAAAAGCGCGATTTTTTTTCGCACTTTTCTTATCATCGTGTCGTTTAACCTTTCTTGGGCTTTATGGTTTTCTTGGGTTTGGAGCCCGAATTGCCGCTTGTGTTGTTGTTTCCACCTTGCGAAGGTTTGACTGTCTTAGGAGTAGTGGTCGTGCCCGAAGGTTTCGCTCCATTTGTCGATCCCGAGGTATTCATTTTGTAGCCAGCCGCTTCGCACATCTCTTTAACGTGGGCAGCACGTTTGTAAGTGTCGGGGTGGGTGGAGAGCAGTTCCTGCAACCTGCTTTGTTGGCTACTTTGGCCACTTAATTGAATCAATACATTGAGTGCATGATACATAGCGTATGGGTCCACACCGTTTTGGATGCAGAACTGGAAAGCGGTCTCATCGGCTTGGGTTTCTTGACGGCGCGAGTAGGCGCGACTGGCCAATTCCTGTCCAAGGTCGCCGAGGAAGCCCGTAGAGAGGGCACCGGCAGTAGTGTTGACCGCTGCAATACCATAACGGGCAGCCACAACAAGATAAGCGGCACGATAGGCGTCGCGGACATCTTTATTAATAAGGTGTCCCAACTCGTGGCCGATGACGGCAAACACCTCGTCATCGTTCATGGCATCCATCAGGCCAGTGTAGACACGCACACTGCCGTCGCCACTGGCAAAGGCGTTGACCGTGCTCGACTGATACACCTTGTAGTTTAGGTTCAAGTCGTTGATGTTGTGGAACCGCCCCATAATGCGGTCAAGACGCTTGGTGTAGTCATTGCTTGCAGGTAGGATGGTGTTCTGTCCGTCAGATTCCACCATATATTGACTGCATAGTTGGGCAATCTGTGCATCGCTGATGGTCAAAGCTTGAACGGCTGCGGCACCGGCATTCGCGGCCGCGTTTGGGTCTACAATTTTCATGGTACTGCAACTGGCCAAGGAAATGACCATTGCACAAATTAATGCTAACTTCTTCATATTGATTGATTTTTGAATGATTCGACTAAATGTTTCTGCAAAAATAGTGCATTCAAGGAAATTTTTTTCAAAAAAAGTACATTTTTTTCTTGCATGTTTCAAAATTAATGTATCTTTGCCACATCAAAATAATATCAAAATAATATCATAAAACTATAAAACTATGGAAACAAAAGAATTTGAATTCAAAGGTTTCGCGATGAACGGGTTCGTCGCGTTGTTCATTGAAATCGCCATCGTGGCATTAAGTGTTTGGGGCTTCGTCGCTTTTGCCAACGGGCAACTGGCTACCCCAATTCTGTCTGTCGTTGGTCTCTTGCTGGCCTGCATCTTTCCCATCGGCTTCCGCAAGCTGGAGCCTAATGAGGCAATGGTGATGTTGTTCTTCGGCAAGTACAGAGGCACTTTCACCAGAACCGGCTTCCACTGGGTCAATCCTTTCATGACTTCCAAGAAAGTCTCGCTGCGCGCCCGTAACCTCAACCCCGACAACATCAAAGTGAACGACAAGACGGGTAACCCCATCATGATTGGCCAGATTCTGGTGTGGAAACTGAAGGACACCTACAAGGCCATGTTTGAAATTGACTCGCAGACCATGGCGGGTGGGGCAGCAGGCAATGTGGCCACAGTATCGGTTTCCAACCGTATGAAAGCCTTCGAGAGTTTCATCAAGGTGCAGAGCGACGCTGCCTTGCGTGAGGTGGCAGGAATGTATGCTTATGACGAGAACGAGGCCGAAGCCGATGAGTTGACCCTTCGTGCCGGTGGCAAGGAAATCAACGACGTGCTGCTGGCCAAGCTGAACGAGCGTCTGGCCATGTCGGGTCTCGAAGTGCTTGAAGCCCGCATCAATTATTTAGCCTATTCGCCTGAAATTGCGGCGGTTATGTTGCGCCGTCAGCAGGCTGCCGCCATCATCTCGGCCCGTGAGAAAATCGTGGAAGGTGCCGTCTCGATGGTCAAGATGGCCTTGGACAAGCTGAAGGACGAAGGTGTCGTCGAACTCGATGAGGAACGCAAGGCCGCCATGGTGAGCAACCTGATGGTGGTGCTCTGCGCCGACGAGTCGGCACAACCGGTCGTTAATACGGGTAGCCTGTATTAAGCTGATAGTTAGAAGTTAACAGTTAGGAGTTGTA
>CAMJRR010000060.1 GCA_946408345.1 uncultured Bacteroidales bacterium
TGCCGCTAGCGTTCATCCTGAGCCAGGATCAAACTCTTCGTTGTACTATTGTTTTTCTCAAATTTTCTTCTGAATCTCGGGTTCCGCCTTGATGTTCTCTTTGGTGTTCCTTTTATAAGGTTCCTATCCCTAGCGCAGCTCACGCCGCGCCGGTCTTGTGCTGGCCTCAGACTTTCAATGAACTTTCCGCTCCCATGTCCCCATCAGATCAAACCCCTCTTTTTTTGTGGAAGCGGATTGCAAAGGTACGACCTTTTTATATTCTGGCAAGCAATTTTTTCAATTATTTTTTCAAATAAATATATAAATTTAATAATCAATAAGATAGAATTATTCAAACAGGAAAATAATAGTTCAAAAAGCGAGAAATTAATTAAAAATTGAGGCTTGTGAGAGCCGAAAAACCGTCCGTTGACTGGTTTGGATGAGATCAATTGTGCCCACAATGATGAAATCTGCAAGGATAGCTTCGGCTTTTCGTTTGTTGATATGGGCCATCTGCTGAAATTCTTTCAGCGTGATTTCCTCGTGTTCGGAGAGATAGTGGAGGAGCTGCTCCTCGGTCTCAGTGAAAGCGATTTTGGCTGGTCTGGAGAACTTTTCGGCTTTCCACACCTTTATTAATACACTATCAGCGACTAGATTTTCATCTTTCACACGTACAAAGATTCTGTAATCTCCTTGATTGTCGGGAGCTTTATGTTTGTGATGCTTGTCTTTCGGTATGATGACTTCCAAAACGGTCTTACCGTTGATTTCCCATTCTTCGGTGGAGTAGTCCACTTTGGGTTGGCAATACATCTCGGCTGCGGCCTGAATCATGTGAATTTCCTCATCGGAGCGAACGCCAGCGATGGCTCCGTTGTCCTTGACCCCAACTAAGAGGCGCCCGCCATCGGTGTTTGCGAATGCGGCAAGGGAACGAGCGATGCGTCGGCTGTCAGAAATCTCGAACTTGAAATCGAGCATCTGATGCTCACCCTCTGAGATGAGGTTTTGGATATGGTTGTCCTTCTTCTTCACGGTCGGCAAAGATAAGGCTTTTTTCAATATGAAAGAGAAGCTATATTAATAAGGTATAGTAGCGCCACAAAAAAAAACATCAGAGAAACCATGGCCCTGGAGAACATGTTTTGTGGAGTAGGGGAGAAAAACGAAAAAGTGGGGAAGGGCGTTTTTAGGCCGATAGAACGCGTTTGTAGTTTGGATGAATAATCACTCCAAATGGCCGAAAAAAGCGCGAATATGGCGACATTTATTATGACCATTGTCTCAAACTTTAATGATTTACATAAGTAAATTAAATTTTTATATACAACTAAAAATCAGTCAATTATAAAATATTTACGCAAATAAATTATAAAGATGTACATTTGTGAATGATTGAAATATAGACAATAATGGAATAATGAACAAATAATTGATATAAAGTATTTATTTTCAGCCATGTAATATATATTATTTCAAGTAAAATAGTAATAATTTCAGAATATATGGCAATGAAAAAGTAATTTCTAATAGTATTATTTAAATAGTTGAATATTAAAATATTGATTAGATTATCTTGAAGTAGTGTATCAAATTGTTGTATTTATTTTGTAAGTTTACAAAAATAAATATTTGAAATTTGTGTTTTGTAAAGGATTATTATTTACTTTTGTAAATCAAATTGGTGCATAAAATTGGAAAAAAATGGAGGATACAACCCTGGAAATGAAAGATAGAATTGCCCATATTATCCGGGCGAAAAATCTGACCGCTGCAGAATTTGCCCTTAAGCTTGGCATTCAACCATCGAATATTTCTCACCTTTTGTCGGGACGTAATAACCCGAGTTTGGACTTCGTGAAGAAGCTGAAGGAGACCTTTCCGGAATACAATTTGGATTGGATTATATTTGGTCGTGGACCAGTGACAGTTTCGGAACCGTTTGTCGAATCTTCCCTAGTTGGGCAAACGCCTCTGTTAGGAGAACAAGAAAAACCGGTCGATCATCTGCCAGAAGGTTCACTTTTCAATCAACCTGCTGATGACGATTTGCCGGTAGAACAAGTTGCCTCCTCTCCTAAATCAGGGTTGAAAAAGATTGTTTTGGTGTATTACGACGATACTTTTGAGGTGGTTTTCCCCCGTTGACGAGTTTCTATTAATTAAATAGGTGTTGCAACGGAAAAATTTGTACCTTTGCAAACTTTTATTGAAGTAATGCAAACGGATATCTTTTTTGAACGTTTTGATGCTGTAATTCAGTCAAATAGACACATCGTCTTGGCTTGTCATGTCAATCCAGACGGTGATGCCATTGGTTCCGTTTTGGCCATGTCGGAGTTTCTTCGTGCAAGAGGGAATGAGGTCAAGATGGTGGTTGCTAATGATTTTCCTGAGTTTTTACATTGGATGCCAGGCTCGGACGACATCTTGGTTTTCGAGAAAGATGCGGAACTTTGCAAAGAGGCCATCACTGAGGCTGAATGCATCATGATGTTGGATTTCAACAATTTGTCGCGTGGTGGCATCCTGCACAATGAAATTGGAAAGACACGTTGCCCACGTGTGTTGATTGACCACCATAGAGATCCCGAGGAGAGCCAGTTTTATTGCATGTATTCGAGCACTGGCGTTTCAAGTACGTCCGAAATAGTGACTGAAATCATCCTTCATTATGGGAAAGAGTACCTGACCGAAAGCATTTGTACCAATCTGATGGTTGGCATCATGACGGATACAGGCTCGTTTGCGCATTCCATCTATCATCCCAGAACTTTTGATTTGGTTGGCTATTTGGTGGAGAAGTCGCAACCCTATTCCATGATTCACGAGTTGGTCTATGATACGATGTCGGAGGATCGGCTGCGTTTGTTGGGGTTCGCCATCAACAATAGGATGGAGGTGCTTGACGACTATTCAACAGCTATTATCGCATTGAATAAGAGTGATTTGGACCGATTCAACTATCAAGTGGGTGATACGGAAGGCGTGGTCAACTTCCCGCTTTCGATGAAGAAGATTAATATGGCTGTGCTGGTGACCGAGCGTCAAGACCAAATCAGATTGTCGTTCAGGTCAAAGGGAAGTTTCTCGGTGCACGAGTTGGCTAACAAATATTTCAAAGGCGGCGGACATACCAACGCGGCGGGAGGCACGTTGACTTGCTCGTTTGAGGAAGCAGTGGCTCAGCTGAAAGCGGTGCTACCTGAATATCAGGAAAGGTTGAATCAAGCGCAATGAAGAATTATTGTAAATATCTGATACCTTTGCTCTTGATAGCATTTTTTGCTTGTGGTGAAAAGACCCCAAAGCAGCAAAATCCTGTGTCGAAAAGCGAGATGAAAAACAGCATGGAGACGGCCAATCGGTATTTGCTGAATGAGGAAGAGGAGGACATTGCGAATTATATCAAGAGGCATGGATTGGAGATGACATCTACCGGAACGGGATTGCGTTACCAAATCATGAAGCAAGGCTCGGAAAAACGGATTGAAAAAGGTGAAAGAGTCACCTTGGAGTATGAACTTCATTCCATCGCAGGAGATTTGATTTATTCGTCAGGTAATGATGGAGTTAAGGAGTTTGTCGTGGGTGAAGGCGGGGTGGAGTCAGGGCTTGAAGAGGCCATGACCTACTTGCATCGAGGCGATGTTGCCAAGTTGATTCTTCCCTACCATTTGGCTTATGGCTTGCATGGCGACGACAACCGCATTCCTGAATATGCAACTTTGGTTTATACGATAAAAATAATAGACAATCAATAAGTTATGAAGAAACATTTTGTAATATCTGCACTGGTTTGCTTATCGGTGATGATGTTGTTTACGGGTTGTACCCAGAAGTATCCGGGGTATAAAAAGACGCAAAGTGGCATGTATTATAAGTTCCACAATTGCAATACCTCGGCTACACAACCCAAGCTGACCGATTTTTTGAAAATAGAGATGAAATGTTATCTGCATGATTCTCTGTACTATGACTGGCAAGGAACTCAGCACCAGGTCTACACACAGCTGCAAGATCCGATTTTTGCCGGTGACTTGCAGGAGGCATACGCCATGATGCATGTGGGCGATTCGGCTTCGTTCTATGTGAAGGCGGATTCAATCGCGGCTTTGTATTATGACCAGGATCCAAATGCCGTTGGATTGGCTCCCGAGGACTATTTCCGCTATGAGGTGAAATTGGTGGAGGTGCAGACGGAAGAGGAATTCCAGGCCAATGTTGAGAAAATGAAGGAATCCATGAAGATTGAGGCGAAAAGGGCTTTGGATGAATATGTCGTTAATAATAATATCAACGTAACACCTGAACCATCAGGAGTTTACATTATTCCTATAGAGAAGGGTAAGGGCCGTTGTCCAGTGAAAGGGGAAAAAGTTGAACTCGACTTTTCGGCTACCTTGTTGAATGGTCAGCCAGTTGGTTCCACTTTCGATAGCCCCGAGAAGTTCTCTTTTGTCTTGGGTGAAGGCTATACCATCCAGGGATGGGAGGAGATTGTACCCAAGATGCACCTCGGTGACCGTGTGAAGGCCATCATTCCTTTCGACATGGCCTATGGCGAGCATTCCGTGGGTGAGATTCCAGCTTATGCCAATTTGGTTTATGACATCAAGTTGTTGAAAATCACCACTGCGGCTGAATTGCATGCCGAAGCCGAAAGGGCTTTGAAAGCCTTGAAGGAAGAATCTGAGAGGGCATTTTTCGATTACTTGAAGGTTAACAACATCACGGATTATACTGCTTCGGGACTGTTTTTTGCCAAGTCTTTGGTCACCGAGGGTGCACAGCCACAGAAAGGACAGACTGCCCGCATCAAGTTTGATGCCTCGTATCTTGACGGTACACCTTTGGGGGATTCCGAGCAGTTGGGCGGACAATACGACTTGGTCATTGGTGAAGGCAAAGTACTGAAGGGTTTGGAGGAAGGTGTAAGTTTGATGAGAGTGGGAGAGAAAGCAAGGTTTGTGCTGCCTTACACTTTGGCTTATGGTGCCAATCCTTACGGCAACATCCCAGCCTATTCCAACCTTGTCTTCGACGTGGAGCTCTTGGATGTTTTAGATAAGTAAACAATTATAATTCAATAATTTAAATAGTACTAACAATGAAAAAAAGTATCTTGTCAATGGCCGCTGTGGCCTTGCTGATGGTAGGCACGATGTGTGCTTGCGGTGAGAAGAATCCTTATCCGGGATTCCAAAAAACTCAAAATGGATTGTATTACCAGTTCTTTGAGAAGAACGAAGGTGCATTGCCTCAAAATGACGACCTGATGGAGGTCTATTTGGGTTGCACTGTGAACGACACGGCTGTTATTATTCCTGCTATGGAAAACGTGTTGCAGTTGAAGGAATCACAGTTTGCGGGTGACCTCTTTGAGGGCCTTGCCATGATGCACAAGGGCGATTCTGCCTCGTTCATCGTCAACATCGACTCCACTTTCAAGAAACTGATGGGACAACCTCAGTTGCCTGAAGGTTTCACCTCGAACGATGTGATGCGTTTCAATGTCCGTGTCAAGGATTTCTATCCTGAAAGCGAATATGCTATGCATATGGCTGCCAAAGTAAAGAAGGTCAACGAAGAGCGTATTGCCAAGATGAAGGAAGAACACGCCGAGGAGACGGCTGCCGCCGCTCAGCAACTGACAGAGTATTTGGCAAAGAACAAAATCGAGGCTGAACCTACTCCTTCGGGCCTCGTTTATGTGATGACTCAGGAAGGCAATGGTGAGAAGCCTGAATCCGGACAGATGGTGAAGGTGCATTACACGGGCAAGCTGCTTGACGGAACGGTCTTCGATTCCTCCGTCGAACGTGGCGAGCCTATCTCCATTCCGATCGGTGTTGGCCAAGTCATCCCTGGTTGGGACGAAGGCATTATGATGATGTCGAAAGGCGAGAAGGGCGTGCTTTACATACCTTATTATCTGGCTTATGGCGATAGACAGGCCGGTGATAAGATTGTTCCATTCTCCAATCTGATTTTTGATGTCGAACTGATTGATATCGAAACGGTTAAATAAGATGAAACATCATCTTAAATGGGCTTCCACGCTTTTTGCCTTCTTGATGCTCGCCTCATGTGGTAACAAGGGTGTTTACTCGGGCTTTGAGAAGACGGAAAGCGGAGCCTATATGAAGTTTTACAGCAAAGGCAACTCGGAAGTGATGCCTCGTTTGAACGACGAGGCCACTTTCGAGATGGCTCAGTATTTCAATGACTCTTTGCTGTTTACCACTGTGGGCGACGAGCCTATGCGCATCGTGCTGACCAAGCCCGACTTCGAGGGTGATGTGGCTGATGCCCTACTCATGATGCACGTGGGCGACTCGGCCCGTCTTATGGTATTGGCCGATTCGGTGTTCACCGTCATGTTGCAGATGGAGGAAATCCCTGAGGAATATGCGGGCATGCCTATCTACTATGACCTGAAACTCCTCTCCGTGAAGCCTTTTGAAGAGCTTGAAGCGGAACGTAAGGCCATGTTGGACAGCCTGAGACTGGAAGAAGAGGAATTCCTGACCTCGCTACGCGACGACTCCAAAAACACCTTGACCGAGTCGGGTATCATCGTTATGGAAAAGACCGGCAAGGGCAGGGTGGCCAGAATGGGTGAATATGTCGATTTCGATTTCACGATGTGCAGCCCCAAGGGTGACACCATCATGAACTCATTTGGCGTTGAGCCCGTTGAGATTCAGTATGGTGAAGAGTTTTTGGGCGAAGGTTTCACAGAGGCCATCGGTATGGTGCCCGAAGGAGGCACGATGCGTTTCGTGATTCCCTCCGAACTGGCTTTTGACAGCACGGGTTATGAACAATACATCCATCCTTACACGCCTTTGGTCGTCAAGTTGAAGATGAACCGCGTGATGGACAAGACGGCCTATGAAAAGCGTCAGGCTGCTTTGGAAGCCCAGAAGGAAGCCGAGAGAGACCGCAAATTGGCCTTGGAAAACAAGGCGATTGCCGATTATATCAAGGCTAAAGGTATCACTGTGACCCCAACAGAATCAGGTCTTTATATCATCCGCCAGGAAGAAGGCGAGGGCGATTTGGCCCAGTGGGGCGACGAAGTGGCGGTTCATTATGTGTTGAAGAACCTGGATGACGAGCAATTGGAGTCGAGCTATGACTATGAGCGTCCGATGTACTTCAAAGTGGGCAGTGGACAGATGATTGCTGCCATCGAAGAGGCTGTGATGACTATGGCGCCTGGTGCGAAAGTCACCTTGATAACGCCTTCGGAACTTGCTTTTGGCGAGTTTGACTTGGGCGAGACCCTGCCGCCTTATTCTCCTTTGAAGATCGAGTTGGAGCTGGTGGAAATCAAGTGAGGTAAAGGGAAACAAATCTTACGCAAATCTTTCGTGAATAAAGGAATGCCGCCAATGACTGACGGCATTCTTTGTTTTTCCGTTTCCGTTCCAGTGGATTTGCAATCCGTTGGTTTTGAATCGGGGGATTTAATCCCCTTCATCATTCCTTCGCCACCTTATCCGTAAAGCTCTTCCCGTCCTCCAGCGTCACCTTCATGAGATACTGCCCTGAGGCGAGGCCCTGCATATTCAGGCTTTCCAAGCCTTGGCTTTGCGAACGCACCAGGCGCCCTTGCAGGTCGTAGAGCTCGACTTGCTTGGGTTGCACATCGGGCGAGTATTGCAGGCGGAGATGGTCTTGGGCGGGGTTGGGGTAATAGGCATAGGGACGAATCTCTATGCCAGCCTCGTTTGTGCCCATCGTGCCGTCGTGGTTGAGGAAAAAGCAAAACAAGTCAGCCTTGTCATGGCCTTCCTTCCTGCCATATCCGACCCATAAGATTACTTCACCTACCCCTTGCTCGTCTTCGTACAAGACGGGGAAACGGAGCGGTGCCGAGATAGTGATGTCGGTTTTGCACGAGCGTATCCATTCAACGTTCAAGTCCGCATCCATCCTCACGACAATGATGGTACCTATAGGATACCCTTCTTCTTCATACATGAAGTAGACAGACCCGTCGGTGGTCTTTTTGAGGCCCAAGCATTGCCCTTCATTGTATTGTCCTGGGAAGTCGTTGAACACGATTAGGCCTTTGCGCTCCAAGGTACGCATGTCGTACTTGGCCACCGCCACGCCATACTCCGCCGCCGTCGGGTCAAAATTCGTGTCGCTGACGTAGGGTGCAGCCACCAGCATGTCGTTTTCGCCAATGGGAACCACCTCGGTCGTATGGTTGAAATTAAAATGTTCATAAGCGACCAGATACATCGTATCCGAGAGGGATTCCTCGTGCAGGATCTTGTTGACGACAATGGTGTTGTCCCAATGCAATAGGGAGTCTATTGTCATAATGGCAAGGTTGTTTTCATAGTACGTTTTCCATTGGTAGTATTGCAGAGGAGATTCCTTTAGCAACCCCATCCTTGGTACAGGGCCATTGTCGTTTTCCATGAACAGCGTCTGATGAACTATTGTGCCATCGGGGCGGCATCGCAGCATATAGACGTCATAACCACCTTGGGCTCCGATCTTGTAGTATTTCATGATCAGGTCGCCCCTGCAGTCCATGAAATGGCTGTCAAATTCGCCCCAAGCAACCCCATCGCATACTGGCACCACGACATCCTCATCGTGGTTGATATGGAGGTCGTTGTCGGGGAAATAGCAAACGCGCAGGAAGGTGCTGTCGCACTCCTCGGCATACTCGAAATTGGCCCGGATGTTGCCTTCGCCTCGCGGGTCTGAGGCATAAAGACAGTACGGTGCAAAGGGATTCTCTATCAACAGCGAGTCGGTGAAGGCGTGAGAAAACGGCGAAATCTTATAGACAACATTCCCGACATCGACAGGTGTCTGGCCAGGAGCGCCAGTGCCGACGAAAAGGTTGACAAGGATATTGCCATCATGTTGACGCATCACATTCTCGATGTTAATCTGATAATCGCCCATGTCATGGAGCATGAAAGAGTACATGCCATTCTGTGCTACCGTGGCCAAGGTCATGCAGGCAAAAGCGATGAGTAGAAGATACTTTTTCATGGTGTTATGTTTTAGAGGTTGTTAATTTCGATGCAAAAATAGGAAATATCTATTTTAAACATAATATTTCCTGTTTTAAATAATGTTTTCTTCCTTTTGTTTCGGTGCTCGATTGATTTCCCCAAAGGGGAATGGGTGAAATTGTTCCTATTCCTTCACCACCTTGTCCGTAAAGCTCTTCCCATCCTCCAAAGTAACCTTCATCAGATACTGCCCTGAGGCGAGGCCCTGCATATTCAGGCTTTCCAAGCCTTGGCTTTGCGAGCGCACGAGGCGGCCTTGCA
>CAMJRR010000061.1 GCA_946408345.1 uncultured Bacteroidales bacterium
TGAATATTTCGTGGTTTGATAGTCTTGTTAATAATCGGCCACAAAATTAGAAAAATTTTACACATTAAAAATGTTGTAATGAAGAATTAGGTATGCAGAAATAGCAGAAATATGAATAACGCAAAAGCGGGGCTATATTTGAACTGAACCCCGAAAGTTGGACAAACATTATTTTGTGCCTGAAGGGAAAGTGAAGATCCTGTCGCCCGATATACTTGACTGGTAAATGTAGCCTTTTCCGGGTTCCAATGTGGACAACTGCCCCACCCATCTGCTGTTGCGGTAATTGGTATTACTGGTCTGCGACTGAACTGCGTCGCCATTGACGGCAAATCCGGCAAAGGTCTCGGAGATCGTCTTGCTCTCGCCAAACGGGAAAGCAATCCAGTTGGCACCTGTTCTTATTGTGACGGGATGCTCTGTCGGGTTGATGGGCATACCTTCCAGACTAATCTCACAGTCTGCACTGACAATAATCTTGTACATATGAGCTACATTCAGCGTGTTCAATCCTCCCGTCCATCTGCCATTGATGTATCTCGTGTTTTGCGTCTGTGACTGGATGGTCATCGAGGTGTCTGGCAAAGCCGCCACAAGAGCGGCTTTGAGATCGTCCAAAGTGATTTCGACATTCGTCGAGAACCAATTAACGCCTTCTGAAAGCGTAAAGGTCAGAGGTTGAGAGCAAAACACAGCCACAAGATTACGATTGAAGTTAGCGATAAAGGAATAATTGGGATTGGTAGAGGCGATGCCACCATTTTCTCCCCAATAACAGAAATGATACCCCTCATTGGCCACAGCAGATAGTGTGACAATATCACCATGGGCAAAAGTGCCGCCTCCCGAAACAGAACCTCCCGCAGCACCATTTGCCATAGCATTGATTACATAATTCGTTGTTATTCCTTTGGGGTGCATATTGAAAAGAGCACAATTACCATAATCACTGTATCCGCCATATAAAGCCTCTGTTGCATAATACCCATTAGCGAATCCACTCCAGCCCCAATTGAAGTGGAAGAGTCCATCAGCATCATAACCGTCACAAACAAAGAAATGGCCACTTGGATTCCGACCCGCATAACCCAATGGGCGGCCCAAATCAAGGCAATCCTTCAGCTTTGCCTTCCACGAAGCGTCAGTATATGAACTTCGGTCTTCAAAGCTTAACTCCTCTGAATAGTTGAAAAAACTCATCAATGCATTGAAAATGCCTTCAACAGATGAGCCAGACCAGTCACTACCATACTGCATATTTACAGCCACACCGCAATGCCAAAGCAAGGTGGAGACCGCATCAATCTCTTCTTGCGTAGAGGTCTCGGTAAGTTGGTCAGGCATATTTGCCCAATCGTAGGTAGTTCCGCTAAAACTCACAGACTGTTCAGGATAACCATCCGGTGTATAGCTGTGCCATCCCATACCATTTTCCGGATACCCCCAATAACGCATAAGCATACCCATCGCCGTTGCTCCACAACCGACCAACGCATGACCACAAGGTCCATTTTCGTCTTCAGGACATTGGGCGTTATAATAGCAATCTTGATCCCAAAGCGCGGTTACGAGCGGTCCCACTCCACTATCGCGGTTCTCATTCAGCCGACCCGTAGTTCGCACCAACTCCCACTGCCGTGCCGTTGTCGCATCAGCCGACAAATGGTTCCCAATGCCGTATTCAATCTGTTGCACAAAGCCTTGCAGATAGTCCTGCAACTGTATGGGGATGCTCCCAATGTCAAAATGGCCCTTATTTGAATAGCCCAAAATGGGTGTGGCACAGTCATCGGCAGAAACTATAATGAAACCGTTGGAGGTGTTGAAAACATAAAAGGCCGCATCGCCACGGGAAGTATTGTAGGTACTTACCCATTGTAGCCCACCTGCGCTACACAGCTGCCTTCTCGCATTTGCGTTCACAAATTTCAAACCCACCTCGCGGACGACATCCATATCAACGGGATTGGCTTCTGCGGCAATAGCAGTTGCCATCAGGAGAAACATCACAGCCATGCCTTTCCTTTTCATCATATCAAGAGGTTTGTCGGAGGGTACAAAGTTAAGGAAAAATCTTTTGGGCAAGAAAAAGGCGAAAAAAAAAGATTTTCGTTTTACCAGAAAAAGTCAAAAACGGCCGCCCCGTGTCGAGGGCGACCGTTTTTCATCTAATCAAGGTGAATGTGAACAGCTTATTTCGCGTTAGTGGGGAAAACAAGCGTCCTGTTGTCCGATTCACTCGACCGATAGATGTAACCCTTGCCAGGCACCAGCGTGTTCACCTGCCCCACCCATCTGTTGTTGCGGTAATTCGCGTTGTTGGTCTGCGACTGCAACACGTCGCCATTGACCGCAAATCCGGCGAAGGCCTCTGTGGGGGTCATGTTCTCGTCGATCGGGAAGGCTATCCAGTTAGAGCCGGTGCTGATGGTCACAGGATGATTGGCCGGATTGATGAGCATTCCTGACAGGGTAATCTCGCAGCTGGCAGCCACTGTAATCTTGTACATCTTCGACAAGTCAAGCGCAGTCAACCTTCCCGTCCAACGGTGGTTGTTCGGGTTGTATGAGGTGTTCTGCGTCTGAGACTGGACGGTGATGGCCGTGTTGGGCGTGGCAGTCTCCAAGGCGGCCTTCAGGTCGTCCAAAGTGATTTCAACGTAGGTCGAGAACCAATTCACGCCTGCCGACAAAGAAATGGTCTGGGTCACGTTTGTAGATGTGATGCCAAGCACAATCTGGTTCTTTTTTGAAAGCAAGTTTCCATTGTTTGTAGGAGCAGTCGCATCATCGTTGGTATTGTCGCTGTAGTAATAGAGGGACTGGTAGCCTTCGGTTTCGAACACTTTACATAACATACCTTGTGAAAAAGAACCCGTATTGTCATCCATAATGAGAGCAAGATTTCTTGTGCCATCATACTCAAACGGAGTGTCCAAAGTAAATACCGTCCATTCTCCAGCCACCATATTTACAGTGCCAGAGAACACCTTGTCGGCTTCCGTGACGGTAATCCAGTCTGAATTGGAATCAAAAACAGACTTATCAGTAAGAACCATATACATATCATAAATACGGGTCTTTTCCTCTCCTACGTTGAAGAAGGCAATGCTGTTAATTGTTCCTGCTGTGCCGATCTCTTCCGCAGTATAGATTTGCTGTGTCAGTGAGTACTTGTAGTAGGAATGGCTGGGCAGGTAATTGCTTGAAGCATTCCCACCGTCACCAATCAGGCATCCCTCGTTAAACACGGCAACGAGGTTTCTGTCTTGCACCACACTGAAGGAGTATTCCAAATCCGTGGAGACCACACGTCCATTCTCAGCCCATCCAACAAAATAAAAGCCGACATTCACCGTAGCGGTAACCGTACACACCTCGTTGAAATCGTAAACGCCACCACCCGAGACGGTACCACCTTGTTCAGGATCGGCACTAACCGTGATGTTGATGGGTTCGGTTGTAGGAATCTCCTTGGTGAAGCGGAGTTGGTTCTTCTGCGAAAGAACGGCATAATATTCATTACTGGAATACTCAGTCGGAGGCATCATCGGGTCATAATTCGTGCCATCTGAATAAACATAGAGAGCTTGATTGGGGGCATTAAACACACGGCAATTCATATGAGGCGAACTGGAATATGCACCACTATTGTCATCAGTGACAAGGATGATATTGGATGTGCCGTCATAATAGAACGGGTTGTCCAGAACGATGGTAGTCCAGTCACCTGCCACCATAGTAACCATTCCGCTAAATACCTTGTCAGAATTAGAAACAGCGACCCAGTCGGTATTGCCCGAGAACGATGCCTTATCTGTGGCAACCATATAGAAGTTGTAGTTACGGGTCTTCTCGGTTCCACCGTTATAAAAAGCAATGCTAGTGATAATTCCATCAGCACCCAACTCCTCTGAAGTATAGATTTGCTGCGAGAGCGTATAGTTGTAAAAGTTGTAACTTGGCAGATACTGGCTCGTAGCATCACCTCCATCGCCAATCATAAAGCCTTCGGCGAAGTTGGCAACCAAATCCACATCATTCTCAACAACGAAGGAATATGTTGAGTTCCCCGAAATTACCACACCACCTTGAGTCCAGTTCATAAAGAAATAGCCTTCAGCAGGTGTAGCGGTTAGGGTACATACTTGGCCGTATGCATACTCTCCGACACCGCTCACCGTTCCTGCATCGGCAGGATTGACGCTAACCGTGACGTAGATACTACCAGCAAAGTTGGCCACCAAATCTATGTTGCTGCTGACCGCAAAAGTATAGGAAGCCTCAGTGGAAACCACTTCACCGTCTTGTGTCCAATAGGCAAAAGAATAGCCATCGGCAGGAATAGCGTTCACCGTGCAATTCTCACCAAAATTGAACTCTCCACCACCGCTCACCGTACCTGCATTGGCAGGATTGGCACTAACCGTGACAACATAAAGCTCGGTCGGAGGTGCCATCTTGGTGAGGACGAGTTGGTTCTTCACGTTCATAACAGTACCCTCATAGCTCGTTGGAGCAAACGGGTCATAATTGGTACCATCGCTATAGATTCGGATGGCCTGGTTGCCAGCAGCATTAAACACTCTACATTCCATTCCGCCTTCCCAACTGCCGGTGTTGTCGTCGGTGACAAGCACAAGATTTGAGCTACCATCATATAAAAATGGAGTGTCGAAGGCAATTATGGTCCATTCACCGGAGGTCATAACGACACTGCCACTGAACACTCTGTCGGCTTCCGTCACCAACTCCCAATCGGTTGGACCAGAGAAGGCATTCTTAGACGTAGTCTTCAGATAGAAGTCATAGGTACGAGTCTTCGTCGACCCGCCATTATAGAAAGAGATGCTGGTGATAAATCCTGCCCCACCAATCTCCTCGGCAGTGTAAATCTGCTGAGTGAGCGAGTGGTTGTACAAACTATAGCTGGGAAGGTAAGTGTTTGTAGTTTCACTTCCGTCGCCAATAAAGGTACCCTGGGCAAAGTTGGCCACCAAGTTCATATCGCTGTTAACGACGAATGTGTAAATAGCAGAAGAAGAAATCACCGTTCCGTTTTGGGTCCAATTGGTGAACATATAACCTTCTGCTGGCGTAGCAGTCAGTGTGCAACTTTGGCCAAAGTTAAACTCTCCCCCACCGCTCACAGTTCCGTACTCGGTATTGCTCGAAGTGGCAGTCACCGTGAAGGTCTGTGATGCAGCGGCACAGTTGCAGTCGAATTCATAGAGCACGCCTGCGCTGGGTCTGGATGATTGAGAGAAAATGACCAAATCTCCTTCATAGCTCACCGAGAAGGAGCACTCGCCATCATATTGGCCGCTGCTCCAGGTCAATGTGACATGCACGCCGTTACCAATCTCCAGTGTGTAGTTTTCAGAGGAACCTGAGGCAATAGTAAGATCTTGCGAAGCCGACCCATCGTCAAAACTGACGGTAAGCTTAGCACCATTCCAACCATCGCCATAGCTGTCCACAAGGTTGAAGATGACGTTGCAGGCATTCTTCAAAATCTCGTTCCCCGTGGCACTGACACCGCCATTGGCATTCATAGTGAATGTGACGGGCAACTGGGCCGTCTCGGGGCAGTTGGCAGCGATAGTGACGCTGAAGTCGTAGGTAACCTCTTGACCCACCTCAATAGTGCCTGCCGAAATTTGTTGAGTGTTGATGGTGACATAGTTGCTGGAGGTCGACATCGAAATCATAGCATTGGTGGCCGGCCAATGGCCCGTGTTCTTGAACTTTGCTCTTAAAGTAAGTGTCTCGCCTGGAGTGAATCCGCCATCCCATGTCATACCTGCATATTCCAATACGGCTTCATTGGCGGTAATGACAATATTGCCTTCATAGGTGTCGCCACCGTTTTCAGCGGTATAATGGATTGTAACATTAGTGCCATCGGCCACACTTGGATTGATGCGGAAGCTGAAACCGCTCACGGTGGTGGTGGCATTGGCGGCCAAAGGACCGAAACTGCCAGTTGGATTGACAATGGTGACATCGTCATTGCCGAACAAAGTGACGGTGGTGGTGCCAACAGATGCATCAGTACCCACATTCTTGAAGGTGATGCTCAGGTTGGTGTTGTCGCCGACATGAGCGCTGGTAGGTGTACAACCGTCAACCGAAATATATGCACCATCAAGTGCAGCTGCAGGAACAGTTTGGACATAAGGAATGCGGTTGGGAGCAGTCACGCAAATGGTGACATCACCACTAGAGGTGACAGGAGTGATCTGGACTTGAGCCGTACCCGATTCATCGACAAGGGCTGTGCCGTGAATCACACCATCCTTGGTGATGGCCACGTAGGAACCCGGAACAGCACTCACCTCGTAGGTAGACATACCAATGGGAAGGATGGCCATATGGCTCACTTGGTTGGCAGTAGGCTGCACACGGTAAGGCATAATAGAACCGTCACCGATGACATGGTATGCTTGCCAGTAGTATAGCGTTTGGGAATGCATTGTGTAGCCAAGGGCTTGGGCAGCGTTGCCC
Organism: uncultured Bacteroidales bacterium; assembly: GCA_946408345.1. Lineage (GTDB taxonomy): Bacteria > Bacteroidota > Bacteroidia > Bacteroidales > F082 > Limimorpha. Next base: position 6,508 of record CAMJRR010000061.1, read on the forward strand.
GCAAGGGTACCGACGTAAAGAATGGAATTTACGGTGTTATAGACATCATCCATCCAGATGGCATCATAGCAGCCTGTTCCAGTTTCTTCAAACGAAGGCATAGTACCGTCATGGCGGTTGGTGGGGCCTACGCCAAAGTAATAGTCATTATACCATGTGGTGTTAGGGCATGAACCGATATAGGCATAAGCACCTTTGTTTTCAGCACGTGTCAAAGCCTCACCGAAGCAAGTAGTGCTGTAACCCCAGTCGCCAGATTGGCAGCAGTTACCCATAGCAAGGAAATACTTATGCTCGTTAGTCAGGTTGTTGACATCGCTAACGGAGAAGCTCGGGTCGGCCCAGCTGGTCTTGCTACCGTGAGCTGTATAGTTGGCGAAGCCAACACCAGAGCTCAATGGAGCATAACAGTTGGTGTAGGTGCCATGGCTGAACTCATACACATTGTCGAAACCATGTTCGGCATTGTAGTAATAGTTGGTGGCATACCAAATGGTGGGACGTCCCACTTCAACGCCGTATCCACTGTCAGCACCAGCGATGAGCAACACGTTGTTCAGGTAGCTTGGATCGGGCATGGTATATTGTTCATATTCCAAGCACTTGTTAATCAATGCTGTCATTTGATCCGTGGTCTCGGCAGACATACGGCTATGGAACATATCCACAAACTCGTCGCCGTCGACACTTGAATAGTAAAGGTCGCTGACGCATGAGGTAAGGCTGGCGGAAGCAACACTAGGTGCCACTTGATCCTTGTCACCCATAATAATCAAGAAGGTGGGGTGATTTTGCGCATACTTGGCCTGAATGAAACTCTTGATGGCATCGGCACTCGTGCCAATATTGTCGGTATAATTCACATCAACATAGATGCCTTTGGTGGTTTTCCAAGCCACCCAATTCTGAATGCAACTTTCGAACATTCGGTTGGCAATGACCAGCATCTTCACGGGAGATCTCCAGAGGTCGGGATGCTCTTCATAAACATCCAACACGGCTCTACCGTTAAACAATTGTTTGTATAAGACATCAAAATAAGGACTGTATGTGTTAACCAGCTTATCCTCGGTGGCACGGGCATCAGCACCGTCGAAGTGGACAGTGACCTCGATGTCGTTGAACACACGCAAGGTATTGTTGACAGGGTCGTAGCTCACGGGTTCGATGCTCAATTGTCCCACTTGCACACCACGCATAGTGCCGTTGACACTGACGCGAGCCATAGGCTCTGAAAGCAAGCCTCGGGTCTGATAGGCGGCCTCGTTATACACAAATGGCGAGTCTTGGCTTTTGAAAACATCTGGCTGACGCGGTACCAAAGTATGGATACCATAGTCTTCGAGACGATAGTCAGTGGTACTGTAGCTCGTGATTTCGATACGCGGGCTGGCACCAAAAGGCACGGCGATGAGTTCGTTCACGACAGGAATCTGTGGATTGCCCTCGCTGCCGCCTTTGACGGTGTTGTACATAGTAAGCGCTGAAAAAACGCCACGTTCCGTGTTCACTTCAGTAGCCTCAAGACCTGAGAATGAAAACGAGGCCTTCAGACTTGTGAAATCACTTTTCACGCATTCGGCTCTGTTCGCCGAACGCAAACTGATCTTAGTTTGCCCTATGGCAGAAATGCCAATGATGCAAACCAAAAAGAAAACTAATAATTTTCTCATAGATGTAACATTTTAGTTAATTTGATAGTTAATTACTGTTGTTGTGAGAAATACGTCAAAAAATAAGCTGCAAAAATAGTAATAATTACCTAAATTCAACAAAATAAATCAGTATTCGTTCAGAATTAAACTACAATATCATTTGACTTCGGGACACGGGACTTCAAGACTTCGAAACAAACCTATGTACCGTAGTCTTGCGTCTCGCAATCCCGCAGTCTTATGTCCAATATGTAAACCATATTTCTTCACCAACTTAATCAAAAAAACGCTCTCGACGGAGAGCGTTTTTTTCATTTACCCCAATCATAACGGGGCTAAGGTCGTTTTTCTGACGTGGAACGAGCTCATCGAAGGCCACTCGGCAAGCCCTGATTGGCTCGCCCTTGTGGGAAAACAAAGATCCTAT
>CAMJRR010000062.1 GCA_946408345.1 uncultured Bacteroidales bacterium
TGAAAACCTGACGTCCTGACCAGACTAGACGAAGAGACCACTTCGTGTCATTTTTTGACGCTGCAAAAATAGGCAAAAAATCGATACCTACAACTTTTTCTGTGAAAAAAATGTCAAAAAAACTACAATTCGTTGATAAACAATCTTTTGTTTGCTGTTCTTATTCGAACAGAAACGATACTTGGAATAACTTATTGCGCAATTTGTCGATGGGAGCGGTGTAAATGAAAGCCTCGTTCTTTACGATATCAAGGAATCCATAACTCATCTTGATTTCGATGCCCATCTTGAACCATTGGTTGTAGATGTCGAAACCGGCACCGAGTTCGCCTGCAAAGTCGAACCGCTTTGTTACAAGATTGTTGATGAACGTCTGTCCTTGTGCATTGGTCGACTTGTTATCCTTTTGCGAGGCCAAGTCCAGTTTGGGGTTGATGCCGCCAAAGATGTAGGCCCCGATGTTGTTGTAACGCTTCGAACGGTACTTGATGTTAAGCGGGAACTCGACGAAAGTGGTGCCAATCGATTTGGTAAAACTATGCATACAGGTGGCGCCATTGTTGCCTTCTAAGCAAAGCGTATAGTCCAATCTTCTTTCACTAAAGCTTAAAGATGGAATGAAGCGCAAATCGAAATAGCGACCTAAGCGCTTACTTCCAATGATGCCTACTGTGAAGCCTGGTGTTTGTTGGGTCTCAATGTTGTATACTTTAATGCATTTTGTTCCTTCTTGTGTGAATAATTGCGTGGGCCAAGTGTCTACTGGCCATGAATTGGCAGGTTGGGGGTCGTTCTGGTAATCTTTGTGCGTCTTTACAGTATACATCATTTCATTGAAAGCCAAGAGGAAACCGAAATGATAAGGTTCCTGTTCGTATTTGGGTAGGTAATGTACTACTCTTCTCTGGGCTTGTGCTGGGACGACCGTTGCAGTGAGCAACAGTGCGACAGCCAATATTTTCATTGCTTTTTTCAAAGTTGTGCGGTGTTTAATGTTGTATTAACGAGACTTGTACTATTTTATTGCAGCGACTTGGCCAAAAGTATTGAGGTTATCACATACAAAATTAGTAAATAAAGAAATACGATTATCCCTTTTCTGAAATATAAAGTGTGGCAATGCCCATTGTGAGCCGTTTTGTTTTGCATTTTCCTAAGCCAAATGAAGCCAATGACTTGCTGAAAGTATCTGGCTTGGGAAACTTTTCCACCGAGTCGGGGAGATAGGAATAGGCATTGTTGTCCTTGGAAATGATTTTTCCGATGAAGGGCAATAAACGCTTGAAGTAAAATCGGTAAAGCTGTTTTACTGGGAACTTTTCAGGCATCGAAAACTCCAAAATAACGGCTTGCCCGCCAGGCTTCAAGACACGGCTGATTTCAGAAAGGCCTTCATACAAATCCTCAAAGTTGCGCACGCCGAAGGCCACCGTGACAGCATCGAAGCTGTCATTCTCAAAAGGCAATGCCGCTGCATCACCAAGGCGCAATTCGATTTGGTTTTCCATCTTTCGTTGGGCAACCTTAGCCTTGCCGATGTTGAGCATTTTCTCCGAGATGTCCATCCCGATGAGGTGTGCATGTGGATTCCGTTTCGCCACGGCGATGGCCAAGTCTGCCGTACCCGTGGCAAGGTCCAAAATGGTTTTGGGCTGGCTTTTCGCGACGGCTTTGGCGGTCTTTTTCCGCCACACCTTATCTATATTAAAGGAGAGCAAGTGGTTGAGCGCATCGTACTTGGGCGAGATGCGGTCAAACATGGTGGCGATGGGGGAGGCACTCATGACAGATAAGGGCTGAGCTTATTGATGACCTGCTCAGGCGTAATGCCGCTCAAACAAGCATAATCGCCTCTAAAACAAGGCTTGTTGCCGTATACTGAACAAGGTCGGCATGGTATGTTTAATTGGATGCAGTTTTCCTCTTTTTGGTTCCATCCTAAGAATCCGGCATAAGGATGTGTGCCGCCCCAAATGGATACGACACTTGTCCCGACCAACGATGCCAAATGCATGTTGGCCGAGTCCATAGAAAGCATCACGTCGAGTTGATCCATTAGGCCGAGTTCGCTCGCTAAGCCGTGTTGACTTTGTACAACTTTCACATATGGATATTTGGCGCAAAGTTCCGCGATTTGCTGTTTTTCTACCTCGCCGCCACCGAAAAGAAAAACGGTTGTGTTTTCCCTTTCGCTCAAGGTCTTGATGACTAGCTCCATCTTTTTCAAAGGATAAACCTTGGCGGGGTGTTTTGCGAACGGCGCAATGCCGATCCAAGTCTCGTTATCCGCTTTCTGCGTCTTGCAAAAAGCTGAATAATCGAGTTTGGTGAATTGTGGTTTTATCGGGAATCCCAGCTGTTCCAACACCTTGGCATAGCGCTCAAAAGAGGTAGCCTGCTGGACGAAAACCTTGTTTTTCTGTCGCGTCAAGGCCTTTTTGCCTTTGCGTCCCTTGTCGATTTTGGCGACTTTTTTTCGGCGCAAACAACCTTCTGTGCGCAGCCACCAAGTGCGTAGCACGTCATGGAAGTCTGCGATGTAGTCGAAGTTGTTCAAATGGGCATCGCGCCAAAGGCGACAGAGCCCAAGCAAACCTTTGTGCTGTCCTTTTAGGTCGGCGCCAAAGAAATGCACATTCTTCGGCATTATTTCAAACAAAGGTCTCGCCATCTCCCGGCTGAGTACGGTAATCTCCAACTCAGGATATAGTATGGCCAAGTCGTGGACGACAGGCACCGTCATAGCGATGTCGCCCAAAGCGGAGAACCGAATGACGAGGAGTTTCTTCATTTTTGCCCGTAAAGCACTGGATTCAATGCGGGGTCGTTGTACATTTTCATCTGCTTGTAGACCTTCATCACCTTCTCGCCGCTTTTGTAACCTTCCATCAGTTGGTCGATGGCAGTGCAAAGGTCGAAGTTTTGCTCCAGCAAGATGCGCAGTTTTTCCTCGCATTTTGCTTTTTGCTCTGTACTGATGTCGGCGCGCTCCACTTCAATCTTCATGTGGTATATCTTCAATTGAAGAATCGAAAGGCGGTCGATGGCCCAGGCAGGACTTTCCGTGTTTAGGGTGGCATTGGGCAACGGCTCCACTTTTTGGAAGAGTAAAACAAAATACCCGTCAATCATCTCCACGATGTCGGTGCGGTCTTGGTTCGACTTGTCGATGCGACGCTTCAAGGCCAAGGCTTCTACAGGATTGATGTTCGGGTCGCGGATAAGGTCTTCCAGATGCCACTGCACCGTGTCGATCCACACCTTATTATAAAGGTACCATTCGATGGTTAGCTTTTCATACGGGTTTTCACAAGGATGGTCCACATCGTCAAACTTGTGATAGTCTTCGATGGCTTGGTTGAAGATTGGGAGGATGGGTTCGGTGGAGAGGATGATCATGGTATTGTTTTTTTAATGGGGAATTAGGAATGCTGAATGATGAACGCAGGCCTTTGTGCATTCAGCATTCAGCATTCCACATTCTTTTAATCAATGCAGCTTGGCCAAGGCGGCCTTGATGCGCTTCACAGCCTCGATGAGTTTGTCCTCAGAGGTGGCATACGACAGACGGATGCAGTCGTCGTTGCCGAAGGCATTACCAGCCACGCAAGCTACGTGAGCGTTGTAGAGCAACCACATGCAGAGGTCGTCGCTGCCCTTGATGACGGTTTCGCCATCGGTCTTGCCGTAGAATGACTTCATCTCGGGGAAGACATAGAAGGCACCGGCAGGTGTGTTGCACTTCACGCCAGGAATTTCGTTCAGTAGCTTCACGAAAGTGTCGCGGCGGTGACGGAAGGCCTTCAGCATCTCTTGGATCTCGGTGGAGTTCTCTGGACTGAGCTCCATGGCCTTGGCAGCGGCGGCTTGTGCGATGGTGCAGATACCGGAGGTGATTTGGCCTTGGATCTTGTTGGTGGCCTTCACGATGGCTTGTGGAGCGGCGATGTAGCCGATACGCCAACCCGTCATGGCATAGCCCTTGGCCACGCCGTTGACGAGGACGAGGCGGTCCTTCAGGAACTCAAACTGTCCCATACTCTCGTGCTTCTGCTCGTATTGGATAAACTCATAGATCTCATCGGAGATGATGATGATGTTCGGATATTTCTTCAGCACCTCAGCGATGGCAGTCAGCTCGGCTTTGGTGAACACGCTACCGCTGGGGTTGCAAGGCGTGTTGATCATAAAGACCTTGGTCTTGGGCGTGATGGCTTTTTCGAGTTGCTCAGCGGTGATTTTGAAGTCGTGGGCAATGTCGCTCTTGACGATGATGGGCACACCGCCAGCCAGCTTCACCATTTCGGGGTAGGAGACCCAGAACGGGGCGGGGATGATGACCTCATCGCCGTCGTTGACAACCGCCAGAAGGACATTATTGATGGCCTGCTTGGCACCGTTCGAAACGAGGACATCCGTCTCTTTGTAGTCGAGGCCGTTGTCGCGTTTCAGCTTGTTGGCGATAGCCTTGCGCAATGCGGGCGTGCCAGGTACGGGCGGGTAGTGCGTGTCGTTGCCGTTGATGGCGTCGATACCGGCTTGCTTGGCCGATTCGGGCGTGTTGAAGTCGGGTTCGCCGATACTCAGGCTGATGACATCGATGCCTTGGGCTTTCAGTTCACGGCTCTTGTTGGTCATGGCCAAGGTAGCTGACTCAGCCATATTCAAAACTCTGTTGGAAAGGATGATTTCGCTCATAATTTATGTTTAATTGTTGATTGTTTATTTGTTTGATTGCTATTTGACTTCTTTGATTGTTGTTTGTCTTGGTACGAGATTTTTTAGTCTTGTAATCCTATGTCTCGCACCTCCACTTCTTAGGAATGGCAAAGGTAGGTCTTTTTTTGATTGGGTTGGCTGAAAACGGAGAATTTTTGCCGATAGACGGAAAAATGTTGGACAATATTTCAACAGCGTAGGCAAATTGGAGAGCCCTGATGTGGTGTTGGAGGAATTGTTTCAGGTGGATTTGTTAGGCTCGGAGTATATTCGGTTGCTGATTTTCGACAACAGAATTGAAATTATCAATTCGGGAGGTTCGTTCGGTGGCTTGACTGTTGAGGGCATCCGTTTGTGTAAATCGAAGCAGCGTAACCACCTAATGGCTGAGTTTTGTGCGCGGACGATGATTTACCGTGGCTTGGGCTCTGGCCTTCCCAGTGCTAAAAGAGGATGCTAAAAGTGACTTTGTCAGCGATGACAATCCGGGCGATTTTAAGTCCATCATTTGGTGGAATACAGAATTGGAGTTTGCGGGAGAAAGTTTCCAGAAAACCGAAAAAAGTTGACTAAAAATAGGTGGAAATTCGGGAAAAATAAAAAACAGTTCGGAGAAAAACTTGAAATAATTGGCATAAATTCTTAAGTTGCCACTTGCGGTTTAATGGAAATTCTTGGGTTGTCTCAATGAAAGAATGATAGAAAAGCATTTGAAAGAACTACGCGAGTAAGGTATCATTCGTCGTATCGCAGTTCCTACATGGGCGGCTATCTTCAGTCAGAGAAAAGTCTTGGATTGCGGATTTTTTATAACTTTGCATCGTGGAACTCAACGAACGAAATATCATCATCGACGATAGTCTCAATCGCATCGCGGAGGCGGGTATGGAAAGCTATATCACCCATGCCTACTGCTCGGCGGGCGAGTGCGAAGTGTGGTACGGCGGCAGCCAGCTTCACTTCCGGAAGGGCGACTGCATGATTGTGGTGGCCAATCGGCAGGTGACGCGAATAAAGCCATCAGTGGACTTTCGTGTGAATGTCATCTATGTAGATCTCGACTTCATCAACGTCTGCGCCACACACTCCAACTACGGCACACGAGGCGGTATGTCACTCTACATCGACCCAATCATGCATCTCAACGAGGAGGAGCAACAGCTATGCGAACGCGACTTCGATGAGGTGTTCCGTCGCATGAGGCATCCGCACAAGTATTTTCACGGCGACGAGATGATTGCCGTGCTTCAGACGCTTTTCATCGACTTCTTCGAGTTCCACTCGCGCATCTACGGCGAGGCGGATCTGTCGGCGCAGACGGCTTCAGTAATGGACCGTTTTGTGGCGATGCTGGAGCGTAGCGACTACCGCGAGCATCGCGATGTGGCATGGTACGCCAGCGAGTTGTGTGTTACGCCCAAGTACCTCTCGGAAATCTGTAAGCGCGTCAGCGGCCAGTCGGCCAACTACTGGATCAACCGCTACGCCGCCATGGAACTCTCGCACCTGCTCAAAGACCGTAGCCTCACACTCACCGACATCGCCGACCGCTTCAACTTCGCCTCCCTCAGCCACTTCTCGCGCTACGTCCAAAACAATCTCGGGGCTTCGCCGAGTTCGTTCAGGGAGTGAACAAACCGATGGCGACATTTTGAAAAAAATTGTATTTTTGCGCATCTTTGGATAATGATTCAACCGTATCAAAAATGAACAACCAAGACTTTTGGCATAGCATCCATTCGGTTATTGACGAGGGCTTCACTGCCAACGGTCTTTCAAAATTGGAGTCGTATGCAGAACAATTCATCACACAACGGCTTGTATATAAGCGATTTTCATCGGCAGAACAGTATGGCTGCTCAATGGGAGGTACTACGCATGTCATTGCATCCCTACTCGCGGGAGCAGAAACTGCGGCAGATAGAAATGCTGCACCAGATGTCGGCGACTTCAAAAGAGAAGTCCAACGCGGAGCGAAGCAGGCTGAATGCATAGAGCAATGGGCAAAGAAAGTCGGTTGCTGGACAGAACGTGTCGAAGATGCCCTGCCGCGCATGTTAGGTGAGCAAATTGCAGAAGGCGGAGAAGCTATAGTTTACGACCATGGTGCCACATTGGTAAAAGCCATTGGGCTTGACTATTTTATCCAACCCATTCTGGCACTTGACCGTATCTCGCTGCATAACACTTATTTCCCAGAAACCGCACTAAAAGTGTTGGGGTTTGGACGCACGGCAGACGGTGATTTCAAGATTGTAGCAGAGCAGCCATTCATTGAAGGGACACACATGTCGGATGAAGAAATCGCCTTGTTTGCTGAACACATTGGATTCAAGCTCATCAATCCGAGAAATTGGACTTTCGCCACTCCTGAAATCTATTTGAGCGACCTGCACGACGAGAATGTGATACGCTCAAAAGAAGGAAACATTTTCGTGGTGGATTGCGATATACGAATCAATACACCAAACCTTCGTTGTGGAGGGGTACGTAGTTTGACTACTGAAGTAGAGGTCAAGCAGTAACGAAGCAAAACCGCAAAATGTGAAACTTTTCCCGAAAAATCCATAACAGCCATGATGAATTATGGTTGTAGTTTTGCATTGTCAAAAATATAGTAATCAAAAAACTTTAAAACTATGCAAAACATCAGACTATACAACGGCGTTGAGATGCCGGTTTTAGGATACGGAGTGTTCCAAGTGCCTCCACAAGAGGCGGAGCGTTGCGTGAGCGATGCATTGAGTGTGGGCTATCGCTTAATTGATACCGCACAAGCCTATTTCAACGAGGAAGGCGTGGGCGAGGCCGTCGCCAAGTCGGGCATCAAGCGCGAGGACCTGTTCCTCGTCACCAAGGTATGGATCAGCAACAACGGCGAGGAGAAGGCCGCCCGCAGCATCGACGAGAGCCTGCGCAAGCTGAAAACGGACTACATCGACTTGCTACTCATACACCAGGCATACGGCGATGTGTTCGGCACCTGGCGTGCAATGGAGGACGCCTACCGCGACGGCAAAGTGCGCGCCATCGGCGTGAGCAACTTCCAACAAGCCCGTTTCTTCGACTTCGCCCACTATGTGGATATGAAGCCGATGGTAAACCAACTGCAGTGCAACGCGATGATTCAGCAACGCGAAATCGAGCCTACGCTCAACGAGTTCGGCACCAAGATGATGGCATGGGGACCGCTGGGCGGACAAGGTGTGGACGGCATCATCAAGAGCGACCTGCTGGCCGGCATTGGTGCAAAGTACGGCAAGACCGCCTCGCAGGTAGCCCTCCGCTGGCTCACGCAACGCGGCATCGTGGCCATCCCGAAATCCACTCACAAAGAGCGTATGCAGCAAAACCTCGACATCTTCGACTTTGCCCTCACCGACGACGACATGGCTCAAATTGCCACGATGAACCAGCACGACACAGGCACAGTCAACTTCAACGACATGAACTTTGTGAAATATTTGATTGAAAATTACGGATAAACTAATGACTATGAAAAGAACACTCATCATTGCGACATTGGCCATTATGAGCCTTTTCGGCACCACGGCCTGCGCACAAAAGAAAGGAGAAAACATGAACA
>CAMJRR010000063.1 GCA_946408345.1 uncultured Bacteroidales bacterium
CATTCTCCCATTCAAATTTGCTGAAGTCGCCAGTCTCCCAGTCTTCAAGGACATTACCAACCACGAAGGCGAAGCTGCCCTCTGTGGTATGGTTGCCCGATGTGACAGTGAAACCGATTTCATAGGCAACACCTAGTTCCACCGCATCGGAAAGGGTGAAGACGACGTCGACGGTAAACTCGTCATCGACGTTCACGGTGCCTTGCGAGAAGTCGATTTGCTCGAAGCTGATCTCCGGCAGGTCGCAGATGATGTTGAAATGAGTATCAGGGGCATCAGCCATACCGGCGTTCTTGAAGGTGATGTGTGCCGTAACGGTCTCACTTGGGTCAATTTGACTATCACCATTGCTGTCTTCGATGACGTTGCCGACCATAGCGAACTCAGGCGCATAGAGACGGATGGCAAATTTGCTTTCCCAGCTGTCAAAGCCATCGGTGCAGGTCAAAATGAAGTCGGCTTTCATCATGTTGGGCACATCTTCAGCGATGTCCATGGCAAAGGCTTCGGCAAGAGTTGCTGTTGCACCACCCTCGAGGCTGGGGATAGTCTCTGTGGCATCGGTGAGGGTGATATAGTCGCAGTCGGTGCTGAGGGTGGCGGTGACATTGCTGGCGACCAAAACGCCCACATTTTTGATTTGCATATCGAGTGCGATGCTTTGGCCGAAGTCGGGAGAGGCACCGCCACTGATTTCATAGTTGTCGTAGATGACATAGGCACAGTTGCCAGGCAGGCTGAGGACGGGCAAAGTCTGAGGCCATGCGTCACAGCCAGTCACGATGAGACTCATTTCGCCGACGAAGTCGATGGGCTCAGGGAACTCGATATTGGCATTGCCGTTTTCGTCAGTGTAGCCAACGCCAATCATGTCTTCTCCATGGAACAAAGCGCAACGGAAGTTCTTCAAACCGTTGCCGTTGGTCACCGTGACGTCCATCGTGGTCGTGCCGACGAGGATTTCAGAGGCGTAGCTGACTTCAGGCGTAAAAGGCTCGTCGTGCCACGGACTGACGGCCACATCGCCCATCATATTGAGGTCGTAGAAGTTCCAGCGTAAGGCGCCTTCCTCCCATTGTCCAGGAGCATTGACCCAAGGTGCTGTCTCAATCTTACTTTCCCTCAAGGCCATACCACCGTAGGGGATGCGGTCGTTGTAGTAGGCGTCTTCTGTCTCGCGAGCCAGGTGGATGGCGGGGCCTTCGGTCTGGCCTTCGTTGAACCAGCCATAGCGTGAGTTGCCGAAGGTGGCCACAGCGAAGTTGGCGATCTTGGTCATGCGTTCCAAGATGCAGTCGCTGCTGAAGTCACCGCAGATGCAGCCCGAAGTGTGGAAGAAGGTGTAGTTATGGTCGACGCCGTTCACGCTACTAAAGTTGTTGTCGGTAATGTCGCCATTGGTCCAGCCAGCCACATAATTGGTGTTGGCATGACCATCGTGGTGGACATACTGTGTGCCCTGGTTGATGGCATTACGGAGCAGGGATCCGCTCCAGTTGCCTTCTTCCTCATAGAGGCGGGTGAAGTTATACTCTTCGGGAATTCCAGTGGTGGTGTAGCCGTTGTCGTCGTGTGTGCCTATGAGCAGTTCGAGGTATTGGCTGCCGTTGCTCATCGGGTCGTCATAGAGGTGTTCGCCTGCCATGATGACATCACGGAACTCGCCAAGGACGGGTTCGGTCTGATAGGTCATAGCCTTGTGGAGCATGTTGTCAAGTTCACTTTGGTTGCTGAAGCACATACGTCCGATTCCAATCTCGGGAAGCAGGTCGTCTTCACCGATTTCGCCCCAACGGTTGTCACCATCGTCGTTCCAGTTACCGTCGAGAGCTGCATAATAGAGGTCGGCGGGGATGTTGTTGTCCTCCTTGTCGCCACCTCCGCTGGTTACATAGCAGTATAAGCCACGATAGGGGATGTCGGGCACGTCGCCGCCAAGGTTGACCATCATGATACCGTTGTCCTCGTATTCTTGGATGATGAAGTTACGCAGCTTCTCTGCATTGTCTTGACCTTCCATGGTGCTGAGTATAGTCTCAAGGTCGACAACATGCGTGCGGAGACCGCGGGCTTGATAGAAACTGACATATTCGTCAAACGAGGCGACATACTGCTGCTTGGTGACCAAGAGGATGTCGTAGCCACCCACGGTGCGACCTCTGTCGTTATAGGTCTGCAGCATCTCGGGGTTCTGGGCGAGGCGCATGGCGCGCTCGGCGTTGCCACCGTTGAGCCACAGCTTGCGGCTTTGGTCGGTCTTAGAGGCTGTCGTTGTGATTCTGACAGTGGCCTTGGTGGCATAGCGTACTTCGCCAGAGCCAGGTACATACTGCACGGGTGTGAAGGCCGAGAAGGCGTAACCGATGCCGTTCAGATATTGGGTGCTGAGGTTACCGTAGGCTTGGGTTGGGTAGACGCTCTTCGAGGCATAAAGGGCCTCGTCCTTCTCAAACTGCTTGCGCACAGGATTGGAGTAGGTGAGGGCCGACTGGTAAGGATAGAGGTTATGGCTGCCTTCCATCGTTTGGAAATCGGAGAGTTCCACTTCGATGGCCACAGCTTCCGTGCCTTGAGGCAGCATCAGACTGACGCTCTGCCAGGGCAGCGAGGGCTGACCCGCTAGAGCACTCTGCATACAGTCCGTGAATTGGATTTGTTCGTAGCCTTGGATTTGGCTAATGCTCGGTTGACCGAAATAGTAGGTCTTCTCGATGGTCTGCGCCGAAGCGAGCAGGCTGACCATCAAAGCTAAAAGGATTAGGCTAAGTTTTTTCATTGTGTTATTAAGTTTGTTTTCTTTCATTTTGGTGCAAATCTGAATGTCTTCATAACAGCAAGAATTTAATCTGCTTATTCTACTTTATCCAGTAATGTTTTTGGTTCTCGTCGTGTGTCCCATAAAACGACAATTTCGATAGTGCTTTCGTGGATGTAATATACCAATTTGTTGATATGATTTACTACGATGCTTCTATATTCTACAGGTGCTTCATCCAGTAAGGACTCAACTTGGCCTAAATATGGATTTCTTTCCAATAAACTAGCCACATGTAATACTTCATCAAGGAATTTCTGCTTCGACCTCTTTCCAAATTCTTTTTGGATGTAATTGGAGGTCTGTTGAAGGCCTTCCTTGGCTTGGACGGACCATACTACTTTCATGGCAATTATTTGTAGTTTTGTTCTTCAGCACAGGCAGAAATCACTTCTTCGGTGGTGTAGTAATAACCATCTGCAATCTGCTTTCGCCCAGTTTCGGCCATTTGAAGAAGCTCTTCTTTTGTATATGGACGCAATGGATCTTCCTCCTGTTTGGCATGTTCAATCAGATGCTCACCCAGCCATTTTTGGTTGCTAGGTGTAAGGGTTGCATAAAGATACTCGAGTAACCCATTTAATGTTGCTGTACTCATCTATTAGTGTTATTTGATGGCAAAATTACACAAATTCACCAATTTGGATGAAATAATGATGCAATTTTTTCTTTTTCTTCTCTAGAATAAATAAACCCGCCTGAATTTACTTCAAGCGGGCTGTTTTTTTGTATTGTGTCATAAGGGAGTTACTTCACCACAATTTTTTGCACCTTCACCTCATTGCCGTTGATGAGGCGGAGCATGTAGATGCCAGGAGCGGCGTTCACATTGATACTGGCGCAGCCGTTGATGATTTCACTCTTCAGGATGCGGCCTGTGATGTCGATTACCTGTAGCGTGGCATGGCCTTCATTGTTGATGACCCAGCTGCCATTGCTGTTGAAAGCAAAGTCATTGTCATCGTTTGCGTCCCCGCAAACGAACACCAGCTTGAAGCGGCTCTCGTAGTCGGTCGTGCGGGCGTTGAAGGTGTAGCTTGGGGTGACGAGCAGGTCGATGTCGTTGCCCGTCAGGTTGTCGATCAGGTGCAGATAGCTGAACGCCACGTTTTCGCTGTTCGGGCTTAGGCTGTAGGTACCGTTCATTTCTGCCTTGAAATTGAGCGGCATTTCGCCTTGTTCTTCGGCGTAAACCACAGCGTAATCCTTGCCATTCTGCGGGATGTAGAGCTTGGTGTGGTTCCGATTGAGTTGGAACTTGGGCAGTTGACGGCCTTCACCGAAGCGGACAATGGTACGGTCGATGATGGTGCCACGTCTTTGGGTGAGGTTGAGGGCAAGTCCTGCAGCCTTGTCGTTGTTGTTTTCGGTACTGAAGATCATGGTCTCTTCATATTCTTCGGCGTAGACGAAGACACCTTCCATAGGGTGAATGGCGCCATCGGAAGCATTGGCCATCACTTCGGCACCACCTTCGGCCAGACGATAGAAGTCGCGGTCGATGTAGGCATCTACGGCGAAGGGGTTGCCCACGAGGTTCATGCCTTCGAATTCAGTAAAAGATGACAATTCTAGGGTGACTTCATTGATTTCGGTGTTGGCAGTGCCAGCGAATACGAGGTCGATGCCTACACCGTTGTTGCCACTGTTGGCATAGAGGTAGCCCTTGCCTGGGGCGAGGTCGAAAGCGTTTGCCTTATAGTTGCGCCATTCCAATCCTTGGGCTTGGTCGAAGTAATAGAGGTCATAGTCATTGTCGAGCATTCCGCCCACCTGGGTAGGATCGACTTGTCCGATGGGCGAGGCAATCAGGTAGTAGCCTCCATCGGTGGTGTAGGGATCGATGTGCTTGGTATAGAATGATGGCATGGTGAAAACGGCCGCTTCGCTCCATTCGGTGGTGCTGCCATTGCCGTCGCAGTTGACGCCTTGGACTTTATACTGATACGTGGTTCCGGCACAAAGTTCCGGCAGCGTATAGGGGTTCGTGACGTTGTTGACCGTGGTCCAGGTGTTCCCGTTATCGGTGATGGCGACATTGACACCGTCAGTCGGACCAAAAGCTTTCACAGTAAATTCGTATGTTTTACCTGCCTCAAACACGTAGTCGTCTTGACGGCTGTTCACATTGCCATCGTTAGAAGCGATATAGATTTTGTCGTTTGAAGTCGGGTTGGCGATACACCAGTCGTAGGTGCCAGCCGGAATCTGGATGGTGACAGTGTTGTTGACCACGATGTTTTGGGCTGTGCATGAAGCATCCGCATCAGTGGGAATCTTGTATTCAAATGCGTCGTACAGCGTCTGATCCACTTCACAGTCGGTGGCTAAAGCACCGCTCGTGGGGATGATGGTACCGTAGGCGGTGGCATCGGCATCAATAAGCATTTGATAGCCTGAACCATCTGGCCATATATTGCCAACGGTCAGGGTGATGGTGGCTGGTACGGTGGGGTCAAACTCACGATATTGAATGTTGTAAGTATCGGCATCACCGGTCCAGCTGAGTTGTCTGTTGCCTGTGACTTCCGTGGTGAGTTCCGTAGGTGCGTCGCAGCCGAAAGGCGTGGTGAAGGTGAAGCTGCCCGACCATTCGCTGGGATATTCTTCGCAGCAGACGGTCTGTACTTGTACTTCGTAGGTCGTTTCATCTTCAAGATCGGTGAGGTCGAGGCTGTTGTTTTTAGTAGTAACAGAGATCCAATCCTCAGCCTCTTGTGTGACATAGATGCCAAAGTCATCGAGGTAGAGTTCATACTTATTTCGGGAGTTATAGTGGCGGATGGCGATGTAGCCCATGACACTGTTATAACTGCTGAGATCAACAGTGATTTCCTTGAATTCAAAATTTGTACTGTTGGAGGCAATTCTTTCTTCGCCCACCATGACGAAATCCTCGAGGGCCGTGGTTTCCGTGGAAACGTAAACGGCATAATGCTCTTGCCAATTGCTGATGCTACCCATCACCGAACTAACCCAGAACTTCAACGTTCCTTTGAGTGTAACTCTTGGCGTGATGATCCAATCGTCAGGATCGTGTTCAAAACTATATGAGGACATGCATCCACCACCGGAGTGAGCAGTCGTATTATCTTCGAACGCCCATTTGCTGCCGTCGCCATCGTTGTCCACGATGGTCCAACCGGCAGGTATGCCGTTTTCAAAATCTTCGAAGAGGAGAGTGCCGTCATAAGAAGCTTTTCTATATTTCACGTTGTAGCTTGCCGCTTCACCTTCCCAGTTCACGGTGGCGGAGGTAGGCTTCAAGTTGGTTACGGAAAATTCGTTCTCGGTGGGGAAGGGGCAAGAGATGGGTATGGTGATTACGTCGCTCACTTGCCCGCAATGGCTGCTCACGCGTACCTTATACGCTGTGTAGGGTTCGAGGCCCTCGAAGGAATAAGGACTGGTGGCATTGTCGGCCACGGTTTCCCAGGTGATGCTGGAAGCTGCTACAGGGGCCGTGATGGAGATGTCGTCCAAATAGACTTGACGCTTGTTGTTGCTATTGTAATGGAAGGCAATGTACTTCACATTGGCGGCAAGGTCAAGCCAGAAATTCTGCCAATTTTCTTCGAGACTGACATCGTTCCAGGTGAACGCATTCAAATTGTTGGTGGTAGTGGAATAACCCACCTGTAAGCTCTCAGGAAATTCTTCATATTTCTTTTTATAGAAGGACTCAAGCTCTGCAGCACTCGTCAAGTATAATTTGGGAGAAATTAGGTATTGGTTGTAATCTCCATTGCTAGCTGTGTAATAGGACGAGAACCTAAAGAAATACGAGCCTTCGTGTGCATTATAACTGCTATTAACGACCCCTGCAGTAGACATTTGACCATTTCCAATGTTATTTTCATCATTCATGCTGATGAAGGTCCAATTGCCCAATCCGTGCTCAAAGTCTTGGTCAAAGATGATTCCTGGTTCTGTTGTGGGTTCTATTGTTCCCAACTCCACAATGTAGCTTTCATCGTCACCGTCCCAGGAGAGGGTGATTACGTCACCTTCGTCCCATGTGAGTGGAGCTTCACCAAAACTGAGGTTGTAGGGAATGAAGCAGTCAGAGATGGAAATCTGTGTGTCGTAGGCTTCCATGGCGAGGGTGTGGATATTGCCATTTTCCGTGAGGGTGCCGTGGTTGGTGAGGTATTCGCCGGTGGTGCTGCCACTGAGGGTGAGGCTCACGATGTCGCCATCGCCGGCATAAAGCACATTGTTGTATTTGATGCCTGTGCCATAGCCGGTGATGCCGCTGTGGTTATATTCGGTAGCTGTGCCTGCATTGTCCACGGTAGCAGGGCTTACTGCGGTGATGCTGTAGGCGTGTTTGCCTTTGTTGGAGAGGTTGTAAACCAAGGAATGTTCGGTGCCATCCATATCAGTGGTGGGGTCCAACATATAATAGGTGTTGGCGATGGTTATTGGATCTGAGGGTTGGTTGGCATATTGGGTGCAACCTATAGGATGGAACTTTGCGTTATCATCGCTGTTGGAGTAGGTGCCGGCAAAGAGACAGTCAGTGATGGTGAGGGCTGACAGGTTGTCGCTCCAACCAATCAGTCCGCCCACAGGATTGGTACCCGTGGCCGTGATTTGACCCGTATAGACACAACCCTCCATGATGATGTTGGAGTCTTTGCCATGACCAATGATACCGCCAGCATAGTCGGAGCTAGAGTTGACATTGGTGTTTACTTGGCAGTTGCGAATGGTGTTGGTGCCGCTTCATGCATAGCCCACCAGACCAGCCGCATGGCGGTTGCTGTCACCGCTTCCAGCTGTCACCGAGCCATTCACGACAAGGTTTTGGATGGTGGCCCCTTCGATATACATAAAAGGCGCATTTCCTTCGTGGCTAATGCTGGGGAGGTTCACGGTGAGCGTATGGCCTTGGCCGTCGAAGGTGCCCTCGAAGGTTGTTCCAGCAAAAGTGCCCGCCTTTGTGGTGACCGCAGTGGTGATGTCGGCCGTCATGGTGACAGTATCGCCGCTGTAGTTGTAACCTTTGTTTACTGCGACACAGAAGGCGTTCCAGTCGTCAACAGAGGCGATTTCTTTGATGTGAAAAACCGTTGCCGAGATGGTGACATCGGTGTCGGGCATGCCGAGTAAAAAGGGCCTATAAATGGGGGTGCCGTTGGCTGCGTATTCATAGACAATCCAGTGAAGCCGCAACCCGCAAACGCTGTCGTTTACCATCTATGTTATGTTTAGGGCCCTCGTCGCTTGTCACTGCGAGGAGGAACGACGGGCGCCATCCAGGAGTGTCACTTTTTATCTGGATTGCTTCGTGCCTCGCAATGACGCGAAGCGGGAGTGGGGGCGAAGCCCAGTAATGTGTGTCGTATTGCTTCTTCGTCGCTTTGCGCCGCGTCGCTTCGCGTCATTGCGAGGAGGAACGACGAAGCAATCCAGTGAAGCCGCATCC
>CAMJRR010000064.1 GCA_946408345.1 uncultured Bacteroidales bacterium
GAAGCGTTGCCTACCTTATCGGCGGCAAGGGCGTAGGTCGCCTTCATCGGCAACAGGTCGCCGCTGCAAAGCGTCCCCGACAACTCGGCATAGCGGATGTGGTACGAAAGACGATGGTCGTCCATGTAGATGTCTTTCTCCGCCAAGGCCTCAACGAAGTCTTCCTTGGTGACACTGCCCTTTTCGGCAGCAGTCTGGACAAGGATTTTACTGATGCGTTTTACCTCCTCATCAGGGATGCTAATTTTATTACTACTCATCCATCCTTTGATGACCGCCAATGCCTTCGCCGAACAGAGTTCGAGCAAGGGCCAATAGTCCTCGGCCGACACGAGTTGCCAAGTGCCACGCATCAAGTGCAGACGGATGATCTGACCGCTGTCGAAGGCCTTCTTAAAGGCTTTGGCGGAAGGTTTCTTGGTCCGCATCGCCACCGCCCAACGCATCAGGCGATATTCCTGCGCCTGCATCGCGCCCATGTGTTTGACCACCTCTTGGGGCTTGTCGAACTGCGGGCAGATGAGCTGCTGGTTGAGTAATCGGAGGGCTATCGGATTCATTAGTTTTCTGATTCTCGTGCAAAGGTACGCTTTTTTCGACCTATTTCCACAAATCTCCTAAACAATTGTTCTATTGTTTTTTGAGAAAAAGAATATCGTTTCCAAAAAATGACGTACTTTTGCAATCTATGAAAGACAAAAATCTACTCATACTATTTCTCTTTTGGCTCATCGGTACTGGTTCCCTGATGGCTCAGCACCTTGGCGGTGGCCTAATGCTTGGCCCGGCCTTCTCCACCATGAACATCAGCGGCAATGACAGCACAACCTTCCGCACCGATTTCACTGGTGGAGTACGCATTGCACTCATTCCTGAGCGTTCCATCATCGGTGCCGAAATCGATGTGCTCTATTCTCGGCAAGGCACGAGCTCGAAAAAATGGTTTGGTGAAAGCCACACCACCTCAATACGCCATTTGGAAAAGTCACATTATATCAACGTTCCTTTGTTGCTTAACATTTATCTCCGCAAATGGAACGAAGACGATGAGGACGAATCCATGATTCCGCGACTGCGCATCGGGCCGCAAATTGGGTTCTGTGTAGGTGGCAATGAGATAAAAGAAGTGAAAGGCCGAAAGAAACAGCAATACATCACACCTTGGGAGCCTGACAGTTTCAACCGAATCGATTACGGCGTTACAGCGGCTTTAAGCTATTGGTTCATCGAGGTACGCTACACCTTTGGCATGGCCAATGTCTTCAAGGAAGGCGAGAAATCCACCAATCATGTGATTTCGGTGACTTGGTCGGATATTTGGTGATTGTTTCGGAAAAAACTATACATTTGCACTTTTAAACTAGAGTGAAATGAACATCGTAATAGCTGGAGACGGAGAAGTAGGCATGCATTTGGCGGATGCCTTGGTGCGCAGCAACCACAATATCACCATCGTGGACCCGCACGAAGAACTGCTGAAGATGATGGAATCGCACAGCGACTTGATGACCATCACGGGCGACTCCACCTCGACCGCCGTGTTGCAACGCGCCAACGTGAAAAAAGCCGACCTAATGATTGCCGTACTTCATGACGAGCACATCAACCTGCTGACAGGCATCATCGCCAAGAAATTAGGCGCGAAGAAGGTCATCGCCCGCGTCAACACGATGGAGAACCTGAGTCCCGAGGTATGGCGTATGTACCAAGATCTTGGCATCGACGGATTGCTCTCGCCCGAAGATATCGCTGCACAAGAGATTATCTCGCTGTTGAAGAAAAACGCTTCCTCGGAAACTTATGACTTTGCGGGCGGCAACTTGCAGCTCTTCATGGTGAAACTGGAACCTGAAGCCGAAATCCTCGGCAAGACCGTCGATGAGGTCATTGACCAATATGAGCATATTGAGTTCCGCATCGCAGCCATCCACCGTCGCCAAAACACTTTTATCCCTCAAGGAGACGAGGTCTTCCATGTGGCCGACATGGTGTATGTAGTCACCAAACCGCACGCCATCAAGGACATCATCAAACTGAGCGGAAAGAAACAAATCAACGTTCACAATGTGATGATCGTTGGCGGAGGTCGTGTGGGACGCATCACCGCCAAACGCCTTGAAAAAGACCTGAATATCAAGATTTTGGAAATCAACAAGGAACGCTGCATGGACCTGACCAACTACCTCTCAGAAGCTTTGGTCGTCAATGCCGATGCCCGTAACCTTGACTTGCTCGAGGACGAGGGCATCAAGGACATGGATGCTTTCATCGCCGTCAGCGACAATACCGAGACCAACATTCTGACATGCCTCCAAGCCAAGTCGTTCGGGGTGAAGAAGACCATCGCTCTTGTAGAGAACATTGACTATATCGACATTTCTCAGAACATCGGCATCGACTCCATCATCAACAAGAAACTCATCGCGGCCAGTTACATGGTCAAATATACCCTTGGTGCCAAGGTCTCTACACTAAAGAGTCTCAGCGGCATCGATGCCGACATCGTGGAGTTTGAGGTCAGGGCAGGTTCGGCGGTCACGCGTAAACCTATCGGACAACTGGCCATGCCCACTGACGCCATCATTTGTGGCATCACCCGCGACGGCGAAAGTTTTATTGCTACCGATGACTTCCAAATCGAAACCGACGACCAAGTTGTGGTGCTGGCTTTGCCTGCCGGTATCCCAGCTGTTGAACGACTGTTCCATTAACCGATGAAGTGGAAAACTAAAATAAACCATCCTTTAGTCCTCCGCATCGAAGGCCAGCTGCTGCTCATCGAAGGCCTTTTCATGCTGACGGTGCTTCCCGCTACTTATCTCTACCGCGGGTTGTATGCCTTCAGTATGCCTTTCTCAGCCCTCATTACCCTGTTGACCGGTTTCATCCTACTCATCGCCACCCGCAACCACAAAGACGACAAGACCACCTCGCGCGACGGTGTCTATGTCGTTTGCATCTCGTGGCTCGTGCTCTCACTGTTCGGTGCCATACCCTTCCTCTTAAGTAAAAGTGTGCCTAACTTCACCGACGGCTTCTTTGAGGCTTTGTCGGGCTTTACCACCACGGGAGCCACTATATTTACCAACATCGAATCCGTACCGAAAGACATCCTGCTCTGGCGCAGCATGACCCAATGGATCGGTGGCTTGGCCATCATCGTATTCTCGTTGGCCATCCTACCCTACCTTGGCATGAGCGGCATGCAACTCTTTGTTTCCGAAATCAACGGCATCACCTACGACAAACTGCACCCACGCATCATGCACACCGTGAGGCGTATCTGGTTTATCTATCTGTTTTTCACCTTATTGGAGACGCTTCTGCTCTATTGGGGCGACATGGACTTATACGATGCCCTCTGTCATTCGTTGAGTACCATCAGTTCGGGTGGTTTCTCCACACGGACGGCTAATATTGGGGCGTTCTCCAACTATTCGCAGGTTGTAATCACTGTCTTCATGATGTTGTCGGGCTGCAACTTCTCCCTGCTACTGCTCTCCCTAAGTTGGCGTTCATTCACCATCCTAAAAAACCAAGAATTCAGGACTTTCCTGCTTTACACCATATTCTTAGGTATCGGTATTGGGCTGGTGTTGTTCTTTGGGTGCCACAAAAGTTTCGGGTCCTCTTTCCGAGAGTCGTTTTTCAGCGTCATCTCAGCCTTCACCACTACAGGGTTCTTCGTCAGCGACTATATGACATGGCCTACTTTCCTTTGGGTCATCCTCTTCCTGCTGATGTTCATCGGTGCTTGTTCTGGTTCCACCTCAGGCGGTGTCAAGATCTTTCGTCATCTTATCTTCATTAAAAACTCGATACTCGAACTGAAACGTATCATTCACCCCAATGCCGTCTTGCCTGTGAAAGTGAATGGAAAAGCCATCTCCACCAGCGGTGTCTACAAGCATATCACCTTCATCTTTGTCTACTTCCTAGTCTTCCTCATCGGCGCCGTCATCCTGTTGGCCTTGGGTATCGACATTGAGACTGCCTTAGGTGCTTCGGTGGCCACGTTGAGCAATGTAGGCACAGGTCTCGGCCAGGTAGGCCCAGGCGGTTCCTATGTCTTTTTCCCGCTGTTTGCCAAGTGGCTGCTCATCTTCTTCATGCTCCTCGGCAGGGTGGAGCTTTTCTCGTTGATTACGCTGCTTTCGCGGAGTTTTTGGAGGAATTGAGATTACAAAAATATGGATTTTGTTTTTGTAATACATTGATTTTCAATACTAGTTCAAAACAAAAATATGGATTTGAACGAAATCTTGAAATTCTGGCAAATTTTTGTTATAGTTTTGAGCACAAATTTAAAAACAACAAACTATGGACAAGATTTGCACACTTTCAGTCGCTTTCGCACTCGCAATGTTTTTCAAGAGCAATGCCTTCGGGCAGGAATGGGAACATTCCATAGAATACTCTGATAACGACACATCTTGTTTCAATCAATATGATGCTGTCGAATTGTCAAATGGCAACATCGCCGTTGGCTCCGCCTTGTTTTTCAAGAGTGGTGCTGGCGACTTCTATTCCGCTCAACCTGCCGTTGCTTTGCTTTCCAGCGATGGAGAGGAATTGGCTCGGAAGGACTTTTTCAAGCCAGGGTTCTGCACCACATCCACAACGCCTTTTCTTTTCGAAAACCAAGGTGCGCTTTACGCTTTAATGACCTATAATCCTGACCACGATTCCACCTACTTCAATCATTTCATGAACAATGAGAACCCGCCTACGGATGCCATTCTGGGACTCTATAAACTGAATGACGACCTTTCCATCATGGAGAGTTACGAGCACGTTATTCCTATCGACACCTTCGAGAACAGAGGCGACGCTGCTTGGGATTTGTGGCCCAACGAATTGAGTGGCAATTTGTTTCTTTTTTCCGCAATCATAGATGAGGGCAACATTGTTGGAGCCTATTTCAAGACCGTAAGTCATGACTATTTCAACCCTAGGGGAAACGATACGTTGTTTCTGTTCAGGATGAACTTTGAGGGTGAAATCATCGAACAAAAAGGCTACGACTGGGGCGTTTCCGGTGCAAACCATCAAAACAATGAACGGAGAACCCATATTGTGTCCACAGAAACGGGCTACATCTATTATTTTGGCAATCTGTTTGGTGGCACGGAACATCAAGGAGTCGCATATTACTATGACAAAAGCTTCAATTTCCTGAAAAAGAGGTTTCTGAAGCATCCTGGTGAGCCAAACCAAAATTCATTTACCAACATTTGCGCGAGAAGAAGCCGTCATAACACGACCTATTTGGTGGCTTCCACCGAGGTCAAAAACTCAAACACGGACAGGAACATCAGGTTGTATGAACTGGATGACAACGGCAACGACTCTTTGGACATCATCCCTCATGTCCATTTTGTGGAGAGGGGAACCATGGAGTACGATATCCCAGCCTATATGCAATCGGTTGATTTTACCGAGGATGATTCGTTCTTTTTTGCATACGCATTGAACATCGGATTCAATTCGACCAATGACTCTTGGATGATGATAGAGCACCTTAATTCGGATTTTGACACTCTTTCCACGGTGTATTATGCCTTTGAAGGAGGCAGAATCAATAGTTGGGCGCGAGCCATCGTAGCCACACATGATGGCGGTGCCTTATTGGTATCACATTCAAGAAACATTGACAACCATGACCAATATTGGAGTTCCGTCACCAAATTCCCAGCCGAGGCTTTTGTGGGCATCGAGGAGGCGCACGACTGTGGACTGAAAGTGGCGATTGCCTATCCTAATCCTGGCGGCAACACGCTCAACATCCGCACTGCCTTACAGAACGCTCGCGTGGAAGTGTACGACACCAACGGAAGGCTCATCCATAGCCACGCCCTCACCGAACATGTGACGGGGATTGATGCAACGGATTGGGCTGAAGGTGTTTATGTTTGGAAGGTGTATGCCAACAACAAAGAAGCAGAAAACGGAAACTGGATAAAACAATAATACCATGAACACAAAACACAGAATTTCAATCGTTTTTGCCCTCGTTCTGATGTTCGTGGCCAAGACCTTTGGGCAGGAATGGGAATTTGCCGACGAGTTCTCTTATTCCAGCAATGAGTGCATGACAAATTTTGATGCGACAGAATTGTCTGATGGAACAATCGCCGTCAGTTCGGTGCATTATTTCAAGAGCGGTGAGGGTGACTTCTATTCTTATCATTCTGCGGCTAGAAAGTTGTCGGCTGCTGGCGAATTGTTGGCCGAAAAAAGCCATTTCAGGGAGAGTTATTTCTCACCGAATATCCCTTATCTCATGGAGAATCCAAATTGCGGGCTTTACATGCTGGCAACCTACAGTCCCGACCACGACTATACCTATTTCAACTATTTCAAAAACTACGACAACCCGCCCGACAAAGCCATTATCGGCCTGTACAAATTGGATGAAGACCTCGAAATTGAAGCGAGTTATGAGCATGAATTTGTGATAGATACCTTTGAGAAACATGATTCCCAATGGAATTGGCTGCCAAATCATTACAGTGGTGAAATCTATGTGTTTTCGGCTTTTGAGGATGCTGGAAGCATTGTCGGCGGTTATATCAAGACCATTAGTCATGGGAATGAAAACCAAGACTGGCACGATTCCATCTTTTTCTTCAGAATGAATTTTGAAGGTGAATTTGAAGACTTCACTGGTTATGAGATGACGACAAGAGGCGGAGCGGTTTCGTTTGTCTATCGGCGCAACCATATCGTAAAAGATGATTCGGGGTATCTTTTCTACATTCAGGGAAATAGTTGCTTGGCTAATTTTTCGCCTAATGCCAATAGGAAAGGTAGTGTTTTTAGGTTGGATAATCATCTCAACGTTTTAAATGTGAGGGAGTTCCGCCATGCAGATTATAGTCAGATGCCAGAAAACACTTTCTACAACATCACTGTTAAGCGTAGCAATCATAACACGACCTATCTTGCTACTTCGTCAAAGTCGAAGTCAGACCCAAGCAGTGATGAGGATTGCCGTTTGTATGAGTATGACGACAGCGGCACATCGGTTTCCGTGGCAAATCACATCAATAGAGGCACCGATCAATGGGACATGCCTGCCATGTTGAAAGGCTTGGACTTGGCGAATAACAACACCGTGTTTTTTGCCTACACTTTGAATGTTGGCTTTATGAATGACCTTGATTCGTGGATGATGATTGAGCGATTGGACACTAATCTTGACACAATTTCAACGGTGTATTATGATTTGGGAGGATATGATAACATTCATAGCGAAGCATTTGGCATCACTGCAACTAATGATGGCGGTGTTTTACTGACTTTTTCATCTGTAAACCTCAACAACACCGACCAGCATTGGACCACCGTTACAAAATTCCCTGCCGAGGCCTTTGTAGGTATTGACGAAGCCCACGACTGTGGACTGAAAGTGGCGATTGCCTATCCTAATCCGGGAAAGGATGTGCTGAATATTAGGACTGCTGTGAAAAATGCCTACGTTGAAATCTATGATTTGACTGGTAAACTCATTTATAAGCAAGAGATTACTGGCGAAATTACCGCGATAAACGCTGAAAGTTGGCCTTCGGGAACATGTCTTTGGAAAGTGGTTGAAAATGGAAAAGAAGCGGAGACTGGAAAATGGATGAAAGAATAACAAATTATAAATCAATAAAATATGAAAATAAAAACCAGATTTATTGTTACATTCGCCCTCGCGATGCTTTTCTGGGCCAAGGCCTTTGGGCAGGAATGGGAGCAGTCCTACGAATGGCATTTTTCCGATGACGAGGAATTTGATTTGGTCAAACCATACGAAACTTCCTCGGGCAACATCGTTGTTTCTACAAATCAATATTATAAGTGTGGCTGGGGCGATTTTTATGCGCCACACCCCGCTTTGAAAATGTTTGCGGCAGACGGAACGGAATTGGCGGAAAACCTTTACTTCAAACCTGCCTACTATGGAGGACACCCGCACATCATTGAAAACAAAAAAGGGGAACTGTATATGATGGCCTCCTACACCCCTGACCACGACTACACCTCGTTCAATTACTTTCTAAACTATGACAATCCGCCTGATGATGGTATCT
>CAMJRR010000065.1 GCA_946408345.1 uncultured Bacteroidales bacterium
TGATGGCCATACCTTTGATGAAATTGGGGTAACTGACCATCAAATTGCCACTGATGTGGAAGTTTTCAATGGCGCGTGTTGTCTGTACACCATAGAGGGCCTCTTCTGGAACTTCTTTGCTTCCGAGAAGGTCGCTCTCGGTGCGGAATTTACTTGTTGTCTTGGCTGTCATAGCTTCAAGTGTTTTGATTTTCAACTAATTATAATAATTTCTATTTTATAATCGATACATTTTTATCGTTTGCAAAAGTACAAAGAAATCATATACTTCAAACAAAAAAATGAAATATTTCCAAACTATTCTTCGAAATAAAGCTTAATCTATTGGAATATAAATGAATATAAATGGTATAAAAGCTTAAAACATGCCTAAAACCACGATTTTCAAATTTTTTGCTTTTTTTTCGCGGAAATCAAAATAAATGTCGTAATTTTGCAGCGAGATACAGATACGATAAAAACATATCGAATAGGCGAACAAGTAGCATGATATTATAATAAGGTATGAAACTGCTATGGAAGTGCCAATAAAGACAAGGTATAATATATAAATCAAAGTAATGATGATAATAAAGATTTGTACTGGAAGTTCGTGTCACCTCAATGGTTCTTACGACGTGATTCAGGAATTCAAGAGTTTGCTGAAGAAATACGATGTCGAAGACTTGATTGAATTGAAAGCTAGTTTTTGCTTCAACGAGTGCATCAACGGCGTGAATGTAAAGTGCGAGACTGGATCCATGATGAACCAGGAGATGCCGAACATGACGCTTTGTGACGACGGTTTTGTCCTGCATCATGTCACCAAGGAGAATGCCGAGGATCTTTTTGTGAAGCAGATCTATCCCTTGCTTAACCTCAAATAAAATGTCTGAGACCATAACGATACGGAAAGGTCTTGACCTGCCCATCAGTGGAGCGGCTGAGAAACGCCTCACCGATGCGCGCAGTATCACGACCTGCGCCATGAAGCCCACTGACTTTGTGGGCCTCACGCCGCGATTGCTGGTTGAGGAAGGCGATATGGTTGAGGAAGGCGACGCCTTGTTTTGCGACAAGAGCGATGAACGCATCCGCTTCACTTCGCCCGTCAGCGGTCAGGTGAAAGCCATCGTGAGAGGCGAGAAGCGCAAGCTTTTGGAGGTGGTTGTGGAAGCGGATTGCAAATCCGCAGGCTCGACCGTCGCGGATTACAAATCCGCGACAGCGGCTTTGACTACGGCAGATGCAATCAAAGAAGCCATGCTGCAATGTGGTCTATGGCCTCAATTGCGTCAACGGCCTTTTGGCACCGTCGCCAACCCCGATGACAAGCCCAAGGCCATCTTCATCAGCGCATTCAGCAGTGCACCTTTGGCACCTGATTACGACTTTGTCATGAAAGGCAAAGAGGCTATGTTGATCAAAGGCATTGAAGCATTGACGCAATTGACGGATGGAAAAGTCCATATTTGTTTCCGTCCCAATCAGCATCTTGCCTCAACAATTAAACAATTAAACAATCAACAGTTCAACATCCACTTTATAAAAGGTCCTCACCCTGCTGGAAACATCGGTACACAAATCGCCCACATTGACCCTATTAATAAAGGAGAAATCGTCTGGACGATGAACTTGCAGGATGTTGCCGTGTTGGGTGAATTGGTTGCCACGGGCATTTATAAGCCTGAGCGCGTTGTCGCTGTGGCTGGACCCAATATCAAGAACCCACATTATTACCGAGTAAGGTTTGGGGCTTGTCTGGATGAGATTACCAAAGCGCAACTGCTTAACAATGAATATCCTAAGATGGATGCCAACGATGCCACGAAGGAAAACCGCGTCATTTCGGGCGACATCCTGAGCGGCACACAAATCGCCGCTGATGGTTTTCTGAGTGCCTACGATGACTTGGTGAGCATCCTGCCCGAAGGCGACTATTACGACTTCATGGGCTGGCTGATGCCTGGCTTCAGGAAATTCAGCTTCTCGCGCACTTTCCTCAGTGGCTTCATGCCGAAAAGCACCTTCAAGCCCATGGGCATTGAGCTACCGCGTTTCGAAAATCTTTGGAAATTCGACACCAACACTCACGGCGACTTGCGCCCCTTGGTCTTCACGGGCAATTTCGAACGGGTCTTCCCCTTCGACATTTATCCCACTCAACTCATCAAGGCCTGCATCATCGGTGACATCGAGTTGATGGAGAACTTGGGCATTTACGAGGTCGAGCCCGAAGACTTCGCCCTTTGCGAGTTCATCGACACATCCAAAACCGACATCCAAGCCATCGTCCGCGAGGCTTTGGAGAAACTGAGAAAGGAGGGATTATAATGTTCAATAACCTACGTCGTTTTGTTGACAAAATCAAGCCGAACTTTGTGGAGGGCGGTAAATTCGCATGGCTTCAGAGCACTTTTGAGGCCTTCGAAACCTTTGCCTTCACGCCCAATCGGGTCACCAAGCGCGGCAGCCATGTTCGCGATGCCATCGATTTGAAACGCGCCATGATCATGGTCGTCATCGCCCTCGTTCCCGCCATGCTCTTTGGCATGTGGAACATTGGCTACCAGACTTCGCTCCGCGCCACGGATTGGCCTTACGAACTGGGTACCGTGGCCAGTTGGTGGTACTGCCTTTGGTTCGGCTTCTTGAGAATGCTGCCCATGTTGGCAGTGTCGTATATTGTCGGTTTGGGCATCGAATTCACCTTCGCGCAGATACGTCACCATGAGGTGAACGAAGGCTTTTTGGTCACAGGTTTCATCATCCCGATGATTGTGCCGGTCACCACACCTTTGTGGCAACTCGCTCTGGCAGTGGCCTTTGCCGTCATCATCGGCAAGGAGGTCTTCGGCGGCACGGGCATGAATTTCCTCAACCCCGCCTTGGTGGCGCGCGCCTTCCTTTTCTTCGCCTATCCCACTCGGATGTCGGGCGACAACGTATGGATTGCCGCCGACCTCTGGGGCACCGACGCCATCACGAGCGCCACGCCTTTGGCTGAATTGGCCGCTGGCGTGCATCCTTCGGCTTCCGCCTTGGATATGTTCATCGGAACCATTCCAGGGTCTACCTGTGAGACCTCTGTGATAGCCATTTTGTTAGGTGCCATTCTGTTGTTGTTCACAGGTATCGCCAGTTGGCGTGTCATGCTCTCTGTCGTCCTTGGTGGTGGTCTCATGGGCTTGTTATTCAATGCCATTGGCGCCAACGAATACATGCAAGTGCCGTTCTACTATCATTACCTGATGGGCGGTTTCATGTTCGGTGCGGTCTTTATGGCCACCGACCCTGTTACGGCGGCTCAGACCAACACAGGCAAGTGGATCTATGGCCTGCTCATCGGCATTTTCGCCGTGATGCTCCGTGTCATCAACCCGGCCTATCCCGAGGGTATGATGCTCAGCATCCTGCTCATGAACTGCTTCGCCCCGCTCATCGACCACTGTGTGGTGGCCAGGAACATCAAAATGCGCCAACATCGTGCCTTTAAACTCTCAAAAACCGTTAAGTCATGAAGAAAGATGTCAATAGCAATCGTTATATCTTCTTGTACGCCACTATTTTAATCATCATTGTGGCAGTGCTGCTCACGGTGACGGCCTTGTGGCTACAGCCGTTCCAAGACCGCAACAAGAAGAACGAGAAACGCATCAGCATCCTTACGGCGGCGGGCATTCCCGATGTCAACGCCAAAAACGCGGCGTTGATGTTCGAGAAACACTGCACATCGGAATTCCTATTGGACGAGAATGGTAATCCCACTGAAAGCGATGCAGGTTTGCCCGTGTTTGTCATCGACCGCCAGACCAGCGTCATTCCTATGCAGGGTAATGGCCTTTGGGGTCCCATTTGGGGCTACCTTGCCATTGCCGCTGACGGTAAAACTGTTGTGGGTACTACCTTTGGACACAAATCGGAAACACCAGGCTTGGGCGGAGAGATTACAACCGAAAAGTTCCAAGGCCAATTTGCCGGCAAGCAAATCATGAACAACGGCAATGTGGTCCCTATAGAATTTGATGCCATCACTGGAGCAACCAAGACTTCGAATGGAGTTAAAGAAATGATTGACAATACTTTGGAGAAATATTCGGCATATTTAAGCAGAATTGCAGAGAGAGGAGAATAACTATGGCTAACTTGAAGAAACTCATTATAGAACCGCTGCGCAAGACCAATCCCGTCACCGTGTTGGTGCTGGGTATCTGCTCTTGCCTTGCCGTGACCGCCCAACTCAAGCCTGCCTTGGTGATGGGCCTTTCAGTGACGGTCGTGACGGCCTTGTCGAATTTCATCATCTCGCTGCTGCGAAAGGGCATCCCTAACCGTATCCGTATCATCGTGCAACTTGTTGTTGTGGCCACATTGGTCATCTTGATTGACCAATTCCTGAAGGCCTTTGCCTACGATGTAAGCAAACAACTGTCTGTTTATGTGGGACTTATCATCACCAACTGCATCATCATGGGACGTTTGGAGGCTTTTGCCTTGTCGCACGGGCCTGGAGAGTCGTTCTTGGACGGCTTAGGCAACGGACTGGGTTACAGCTTGATACTCGTTATCGTAGCCTTCTTCCGTGAACTCTTTGGCTCAGGAACCTTACTTGGCTACCAAGTCATCCCTCAATCGTTCT
The DNA here is from genome assembly GCA_946408345.1 of uncultured Bacteroidales bacterium. Classification (GTDB taxonomy): domain Bacteria; phylum Bacteroidota; class Bacteroidia; order Bacteroidales; family F082; genus Limimorpha. The sequence goes on from CAMJRR010000065.1 coordinate 4,619, forward strand.
ACGAGGCTGGTTATCAAAACAACGGACTCATGATTTTGCCGCCGATGGCACTTATTGTGGTAGGCGTCATCATTTGGATTCAGCGTACCCGTAACCCCGAAATGCAAGAGAATAACCAAAACTAAACGGCCATGGAATTTTTCAGACTATTTATTAAATCCGTCTTCGTCGACAATATGATCTTTGCCTATTTCTTGGGCATGTGCTCTTATCTTGCTGTGTCGAAGACCGTCAAGACCAGCGCCGGTTTGGGTTTGGCCGTGACTTTTGTGTTGGTCGTTACCGTTCCAGTCAACTATCTGATCAACAAATATTTGCTTTTGCCTGGTGCTTTATCATGGATCAGCCCAAAATTGGCTTCTGTCGATTTGAGTTTCCTGACCTATATCCTCTTCATCGCCATCATCGCAGCCATCGTGCAGATTCTGGAGATGGTGATTGAGACCTTCACGCCGTCGCTCTATTCCGCCTTGGGCATTTTCCTTCCGCTGATTGCGGTGAACTGTGCCATCTTGGGTTGCTCGCTCTTCATGCAGGAGCGCAACTTCAGCAATGTGGGTGAGGCCGCCGTGTTCGGTCTCGGCTCAGGCATTGGCTGGCTGCTGGCCATTGTGGCCATCGCCGCCATCCGCGAGAAACTGCGCTATTCCAAAGTTCCCAAAGGTCTGCAGGGTGTAGGCATCTCATTTATCATCACAGGCTTGATGGGTATCGCTTTCATGGCCTTTATGGGTATAAAGATTTGATATTATGGATTTTACGACCAATATTTTACTTAGTATTATTGTTTTCTTAGGCATCGTCTTGCTGCTCGTTGCCCTGTTGCTTTGGGTGCGCAACAAACTCATGCCCAAAGGTGAAGTGAAAATCACAATCAACGACGACAAAGTGCTGACCGTCCCGACGGGCAACACGTTGATTGCCACGCTGGCCGAACAGAAAGTGTATCTGCCTTCTGCCTGTGGAGGCAAAGGCTCGTGTGGCCAGTGCAAATGTCGTGTGGTGGAAGGCGGCGGAACGATTCTGCCCACCGAAGTAGGCTTCTTTACCCGCAAGCAGATTCAGGACCATTGGCGCTTGGGGTGCCAGGTGAAGGTAAAGGAAAACCTGAAAATCGTGGTGCCGCAGTCGATTCTGAACGTGAAGGAATACGAATGCACGGTGGTCAGCAACCGCAATGTGGCCACTTTTATCAAGGAGTTCAAGGTGCAGTTGCCTGCCGGCGAGCACATGGACTTCGTGCCTGGCTCATACGCACAAATCAAGATACCGAAGTTCGACATCAAATATGCCGACTTCGACAAGGAACTGATAGGGGAGGAATACCTGCCTTCGTGGGAGAAATTCAAGATGTTTGACCTGCGATGCGTCAACACTGAACCCACCATCCGTGCCTATTCGATGGCCAACTATCCCGCCGAGGGCGATGTCTTCATGCTGACGGTGCGCATCGCAACGCCTCCTTTCAAACCTGATCGTTCGGGATTCATGAATGTCAATCCTGGCATTGCCTCATCGTATATCTTCTCGTTGAAACCGGGTGACAAGGTTATTATGTCAGGCCCTTATGGGGAGTTCCATGTGAAAGAACATGCCAATGTTGAAGTCGGCCCTTCGACAGGCTCAGGGACCTCGCTGCCTGAGATGATTTGGGTAGGCGGTGGTGCTGGTATGGCTCCGCTTCGTGCACAAATCATGCACTTGACCCGTACCTTGAATGTAAGGGCCCGCGAGATGCATTATTTCTATGGCGCTCGCGCCTTGAACGAGGTCTTCTATCTGCAAGACTTCCTGCAACTCGAGAAAGACTTCCCCAACTTCCATTTCCACTTGGCTTTGGACCGTCCCGACCCCGCTGCCGATGCACAGGGTGTGAAATATACTGCCGGTTTTGTACATAATGTGATGTACGACACCTATCTGAAGACCCACAAAGCTCCCGAGGACATCGAATACTACATGTGCGGCCCCGGACCGATGAGTGCTGCCGTGGTCAACATGCTTGACAATTTGGGTGTGGCACCCGAGAACATTTTATATGATGACTTCGGTGGAGGAGCACCTAAGAAATAACAAACTGAAATACTTATCATCATGAATTTACCAAAGATACATTCCATCTCCAAGAAGATCCTCGTCGGTGCCTTGGGCGCTTTCTTGAGTTTCTTCCTGCTGTTTCACGCCAGCGCCAACCTACTCATTCTGAGACATGACGGTGGTGAATGGTACAACGCTTTCTGCCACTTTATGGGCACCTACGTCATCGTAAAGGTGATGGAGATAGGCCTGTTTGCCGCACTGCTGCTGCATGTGGTTTTGGCCATTTGGTTGGCCGTCACCAACAAGATGGCCCGACCCAAAGGCTATCATAAGCCGCAACGCTCCAAAACGCACTCCGGTTCCAAACTGCAAGTGTGGACGGGCATACTCATCTTCGCCTGCCTCATCATGCACTTCACCGACTTTTATTTTGTGAAGATCGGCTGGGTGAAAGGGAAATACATGGCCAAAACGGAAGACGTTGTAGAACTTAAAACTACGCAACCCAATGCATTCAACTATGCCGAACAACATGGAGAGTATTCCGCCAAAGAGAATTGGCTTACCAACTTCGACAAAGAAGACAAGGCTGTTCTTGAGGCCGCCGGACTTGAAGTCGAGCCTGACTTCTACCACCAAGCCCGCG
>CAMJRR010000066.1 GCA_946408345.1 uncultured Bacteroidales bacterium
TGAGAAAAAGGACAAAGGGCAGGGCTGGAATGCTATGAGAATAATCTCTAACCGACTGATCCGAAGATTCCGAAAGGATTCTGCTCAATTCGGGTCTTTTCGGTTTGAGAAAAAGGACAAAGGGCAGGGCTGGAATGCTATGAGAATAATCTCTAACCGACTGATCCGAAGATTCCGAAAGGATTCTGCTCAATTCGGGTCTTTTCGGTTTGAGAAAAAGGACAAAGGGCAGGGCTGGAATGCTATGAGAATAATCTCTAACCGAACTGACCCGAAGAACCAGAAATGTTTCGGCATAGTTCGGGTTATTTCGGTTAGAGCAAGAAAAAAACCCTGAGCCTCAACCTCAGCGGTGCATTCCAATACGAAGCCGACCACGGCGCCCTTACACAAAGCGGCAACAATTGGACCCTCGCCATGGAAGACAACCATAACACCGTGATTTCGGCAATAAACAGCCCCGTCACCCTCACCAAAACCATCGCTGCCTACAGCACTGAAGCAGGCGTCAACAATGGCTGGTATCTCATCGCCTCACCTCTGGCCGCTGATGTCGATCCCACCACAGTGGACGGCATGATTACCGCTGATGAAGGCGAAGGCGAAGACGTCGTTCTCACCTACGACCTCTATCGTTTCGACCAAGCCGAGAATTTGGAATGGCTCAACTACAGAGCAGGTGCCTTCAACCTGGTCAACGGCCAAGGCTACCTCTATGCCAGCAAGAACGGTACCACCCTCACTTTCACCGGAATGCCATACAGCGGCAACGGTCAAGTGGATTTGGTTTACAGCAGCAACGCTCAAGAGTTCAAAGGTTGGAACCTTGTGGGCAATCCATTCAGCCAGATAGCCTATATCGCAGATGAACGAAGTTTCTATACCATGAATGCCCAAGGCAGCGAAATTGAGCCCGCTACAAGTACCAGTATCGAGTCAATGGAAGGCATTTTCGTCATCGCTGAGGAAGAAGGTGAGACTATGACCTTCACCACCGAAGAACCCAATGGAAACAAGTCAATGTTATCCCTTAACCTCAGCAACAGTCACAACGTCATCGACCGCGCCATCGTCCGCTTCGACGAAGGCCGTCAGCTGCCTAAGTTCCAACTCAATCCTAACCACACCAAGGTCTATATCCTGCATGACAACAAGGACTACGCTGTGGTCAACGCAGATGAGATGGGCGAGATGCCTGTCAGTTTCAAGGCTGAAAGCAACGGCAGCTACACCCTCAGCTTCAACGCCGAGGGAGTGAGCTTTGCCTACCTCCACCTCATCGACAACTTGACAGACAAAGACGTCGATTTACTTGCCGGCGCTTCGACAGGCTCAGCGACCTATACCTTCGAAGCCAACACGACCGACTACGAAAACCGCTTCAAACTGGTGTTCGTTTGCGGGGACGCAAACGATGACAGTGACTTTGCCTTCTATAGCAATGGCAGCTTCGTCATCAACAACGAAGGTATGGCTACTGTCCAGGTAATCGACGTCGCTGGTCGCATCCTCAAGAGCGAAAGCATCGTCGGTTGCGCCAGCTTCAACTTCAACGCTGCTCCTGGCGTCTACATGCTCCGCCTCGTCAACGGCGACAACGTGAAGGTCCAGAAGGTAGTGGTGAGATAACGAAGGCCCCTATCCTATAGCTGATGGCCAATGGCTATCCCATGAGTAGCTTGGGATTACAAGCTCACATGAGACAGTCCATTGGCCATCAGCCATATAACTGACCAACTGCAAACTAATACCCTGGATTGCTTCGTTCCTCGCAAATCGAAGATTCGACGTAGTCAATGGCGCAAAGCGACAACTGCTAACTGAACAACTACCAACTCTAAACTAAAACCTAACCTCCCCCATCACTTCAAAACTCCTCCCGGGCATGGCCCTCCAAATGACATTCTGGTAGTCCTTGTCAGTGAGGTTATTGCAACGCAACTCGATGCGGAACTTCTTGATTTGCTTGCCTAAGGCAACATGGTGCAACACATACGAAGGCAGGTCATAGGCAAAGAACTCCTGCGCATTATAAGAGGTGCTGCGCCGACCCGTCACCTCAACGGTGTAGCTCAGGTTCCAGGTCTTCCATTGCGTGTTGAGAAACACATTGGCATGATGACGCGGGATGTAAATGAGCTGCTTGCCATTGGTGCCCTGCTGGTAGGCCTTCTCGCTCTCGTCGGTGGTGACGGTGAAGACATAGTTGCCCGACAGGGTAACTTTCCAATTTTCTTTAACAAAAGCAGCGTCGATGTGGTTCTCGATGCCTCGGGCATAGACTTTGGCGACGTTCTCAGGCACCCAGAAACGGTAGGAAGTCGGCATCCACTGGATCCAATTCTTCACGTTGGAGAAATAGCCACCCGTGCGCAGGTCGAGCTTGAAAACACCCTTTTGCAGGCCGTATTTCAAGGCCAAGTCGACGGTGCGACCATTTTCAGGTAATAGGTCTGGATTGCCGCCTGGATACCAATAGAGGTCGTTCAGCGAAGGGTTGCGGTAGTTGTGGCTGTAGCCCAAGGTGAAGCTCAAAGCCTTATAAAATGGTATCTGATACGAGAACGTGGCCGTCGGGAAAAGCCCCATACCTTTGCCATCGGTCCAGTCGTAGCGGGCAGTGAGGTTGAGTTGGGCGCAGTCGAAAGGCTCACCGCTTACGGCAGCGTAGGCCGAAACCAGATTGCGTCGTTTCTCGCCTTCATAGTTGTTGCTCCTCACCTGCTCGTTGTCCCACTGCAACTTGGCTTTCAAGGTCCAGCTCTGGTAAAGCTGCTGCTCCAGGTTGGCGATTTGGTGCAGAATCAAGGCGTGGTTCTCCGAATTTATAAAGGTGACGGTGTCGTTGGTAACGGGGTTGCGCGTCAAGAGGAAATAACGTTGGTTCTCCACGAAAGCCGCCGATTTCAGTTGCAGGCTACCTGTCTCCCAATAGGTCTTGAACGAGACAAAATTGCGCGAGAAGTTGTCGCGCGTCCATTCCTCCGAGTTCACGTCGACGTTGGGCATAATAGGTGGCAGGTTGCGGTTGTTCCACTGGTTCCAAGATGCGACCGAAATGACGCTCTTGCCCAACAGCACACTCATCTCAGGCATCACGCCATAGTCGACGAAGTCGGCATTGTGCTGCTTCATCTTCTTATGCGGGATGGTGGCTATGTTCTCGTATTCGAAATCGTTGTCAGAGGAGTTGCGATAGGCTTTCACACGGAAGGAGAACTTCTTGCCATAGTTGCCCACCGTAATGAAGCTGCCCAAGGTGTTGAAGCTGCCATAAGTCTGTTTCAAGTCGAGCAAAAATCCGTCACCGAAGTGGTGCGTGTTGTCGATGTTGACCGCGCCGCCCAAGCCACCGCTGTTGTTGGAGGTGCCACTCCCCCAGTTGAGGCTCACGTCGTCGGCCAAAAACACAGGGATGGTGCTGAAGTCGACCTGCCCAAGGCTGGGTGCGTTGAGTTGGAATCCATTCCAAAGCACCAGGGTGTGGCTGGCCGTTGTGCCACGAAACGAGGCAGTGGAGGTGCCGCCTGGGCCGTAGGTCTTGATGAAAACGGGGCTGTGCTGGATGAGCAAGTCCGACAGGCTGGAGGTGCTTTTCGATTGTAGCACCAAGGTGTCGAGTTTCCTCGCCACCAAAGGTTTCAAGCTCTCTATATTATACTTGTCCGCCGTCACTTCAACGGATTGCAGCATAATAGTATCTTGGGCATGAAGCTGCGAAAGCATCATGCCCAAGAATATCAAGACAATAACTTTTAAATAACGGTTCAAGGCTTCTTTGCCCCCTTATTGATGTCCTTCACGTTCCCCTTCAACTCTTTTCCCTTGTTGGGTTCTTTCACTTTCCCCTTAATCTCCTTGCCATTGTTGACTTCCTTCAAGTTCCCCTTGATATCCTTTTCTTTTTCTTTTTTACCGTCCAATTCTTTCTTGTCATTCTGGGGTTTCTGCTTCTCGGCATAGGTTTTCTTCTTGCCTTGCAGCACACCGTTCTTGTAGGAGGCTTCGCTCTTCAAGGAGCCATCGGGATAGAAGCTTTCCTGCTTCCCGTTGAACTGGCCGTTGGAGTATTCAATGGTCATCTTCTTCTGACCGTCTTCATAGAACCAAGTCGTCATGCCATCGCGAGCACCGTCCTTGTATTGGGATTCTTCCAGGTTGCCGCCCTTTTCATAACAAAGGATCTGCTTGCCGTCAAGCTTGCCATTCTTGTAGGTGTTCAGTTTTGAGAGACGTCCTCCACGGAACCACTCGCTCACTTGACCATTAAGTACATCGTTTTTATACTCAGCCTTTTTCGTGATGGAACCCGTCTTGTCCATCTCGATGTAAACGCCGTTCATTTGGCCGTTTTCGTAATTCACGATTTTCTTGGGCAAATAGGCGTTGCTGACAAAATACTCTATCCAAGTACCCACTTTCTTCCCGTTCATGACGGTACCTTCTATGGTGCAGTCGCCTCCACTTGCCTTAAATACACCATTGGCGGCTTTTGTGACATCCACAGATTCAATTGTTTGAGCAAACATAGGCATGGCAAACAAGGCCATTGCAATAACAATCAAAGTTTTACGCATTTCTTTAATGTTTTAAATGATTGGACAAAATTATAAAATTCATTCCTATCCAACACAATTTTCGTGCAAATATTTCAAATTTCGGTTTTTTTTCGGAATTTCGCAGTCAGAAAAATATCTGTCTATTAGAGAAACTACAGATTATACGGATTAAACAGATCTGATTAAGAATTAAAAAGTCGGAAGTTCAAATGAGTACAGATTCCCGTTTACAAAAGCCTATCTGCAATAATCAGACGCTTGCGTCAAAATTGCTATGAATCAAATCGGTACAAGCTGTCAAATCCGTAGTTAAACAAATCAATAAGCTATAACCCATGAAAAAGATAGAAGTCAAAAACTTTAAGCTCTACACCACGGCAGTCATCAGCATCGAGTGGAAGCAAGAACTCCTCAACGTCAACCTCGACCTGGCAATGATGCTGAAGATGATGCACATCGAAGGCCTCACCGAAGCCAATATCCAATACTACAGCCGTGCGGGACAGCCCATCCCTTTCAAGAAAGTGACGCTCATCCTCTTCCAAGACGACGACAAGCCTGGACAATATTACACCGATGAATCGTTCGACGAGGATGACGACCCGACGGTGTTTTATGTCGAGATTAAGGAATAAGGATTAAATAACTATTCAATTAATAAGCTTCATAGCTTTAAGCTATCAGCCGTCAGCTATCAGCTTGGCAGTACCAAGGCTGACCGCTGATGGCTGACTGCTGACGGCCCAAATACCGAAATCAAGGAATAAAGATTATCGGTCCTCCTCTACCCTTTCCTTGGCCTTGTAGTAGGCATTGTAGCTGGTGAAGCCGCTCTCTTGCGCGGCGGTTTCCTTGGTGGCTTGGGGATGCTCGTCCATGTAATGGTCGTAGTGTGAAAGGCGAAGGCTGTTCACGTAATGCGAGAAGCCGCCTAAATGCTTCTGGAAGACTTTCGACACGTAGGAACGGCTGTAGCTGCAATGGGCGACCACATTCTCCAACTTCAGGTGGGCATCCAAGTAGCCTTGTTCATCCCTTACAAAGTATTCTATCTCCTTGATAATCTTTTGCTCACGCTCTTCAATCGTGGCCTCGGTCGTCACTTCCTCTGCCATTTCTTCCACCGTTTCTTCCGTTTCGACGACGATGGCTTGGCGGCGCCATGCGGGCAGCACGAAAATCAGCAACACCACGTTGAAAACTGCTAAGAACAAATTCATTGCCGCCATTAAAACGGGGCTGTCGAAGAGGAAAGGCGGCCACACCATCAGGGTCATCACCACGGGCAGCAGCCACACACGGCGGGCGAATTGCATGGAAAAGTCGTCGGGGTTGGAGTAGTTCTCGTCGCGCGTCTCACGCATCCAGCGCAGCGTTTGCCACATGGCCACGCCACAATAGCCCATCATGAGCACACCCACTGCGGCAACCACAAAACACCAGATGCGCGTCATGTCGGCACCCATTATGCCGTTAGGCACCCATACGTTAAGCACCAAAGGCAGCATCACCGCGAGAGTGATAACGGCGGCGAAACTGACGGTCTTGCGCCAACGCTCCCAGCGTTTCACTGTGCCGAAGAAGCAGAAGAAAAGCGCACCTCCATAAAAATAATAGGTGCAGGGGAAATACGACTTCCACAACATCCAAGCCGAGGGGCTAGATGGGTTGAGCACGCAAGGCAGCAACACCGAGGCACAAAGGTAGATGACCACCAGCAGTTTTCGGTCGGGAAAGAGGTAGTCGTGGTGCTCCTTAGGCTCGCGGCAGGTATGGAACCACCTGACGGCGGCAAACACCCAGCAGGTGGTCAGATAGACCGCCGCTGAAACGCCAGAGAAATAGTAATAGTTCAATCCATCAGAGAGTTGCATAACGGCGGCAAAATTAAAAAATTTATACCAAAAGCAACATTTTTGTACTAAAAGCAATGTTTTTTGTACCAATAGCAATGTATTTGTACTAAAAGCAATGTCTTGTTTTTAGGATTATCTCTACCTTTGAACGCAACCAAAGATTCCCCGCCATCGCACAAGCCCAAGCAGGGATGACATGGCTGCTGCAAGCCCAGCCCCGTAGGGGCGAAGGACCTTAAGCAGGCGACGTGAGTCCCTGCGTGACGTGAGTCCCTGCGACAACGCAGCCACAGATCCCCGCCATCGCACAAGCCCAAGCAGGGATGACATGGCTGCTGATGAGACCCCGTCCCGAAGGGACGACACTACCGTAACCGTAGGTCGCGACCTGCGGCAGCACCCCGGTAGGCCAACTGAACAACTGAACAACTAAACAACTAAACAAAATACAATGACCAAACATCTACATCTCA
>CAMJRR010000067.1 GCA_946408345.1 uncultured Bacteroidales bacterium
CCAATGTCTTGTCGTAGTCGCCTTTGGTTTTATACACCGCGCCGATATTGTTGTATGAAGTGGCGGTGGAGGGATGCTCCGTCCCGAGAACTTTCTCCTTTATTGCCAAAGCCTTCTTGTCGAACTCCAAAGCTTTCTCGTATTTACTTAAACGATGATATACCACACCGATTTCATTGTATGATTCAGCTGTTTTTTCATCCTCTTTGCCATACAATTCTTCTACAATGGAAATTTGGCGGAGGAGAACCTTCTCGGCATCTTTGTATAAGCCGTATTTATTTAAAAACTGAGCGTAATCAAACAGCAAGTCGGAGTATTTCTCCTTGTCGTAGTCCGTGGCTGTGGCCCATTGGTCGGCTTTCTTGTAAAGCTCAATCACTTTGAAGATTCTAGCGGCAATGGTTTCGTCCTTGTTGACCATCACGGTCTCGGTCTGCTGCAAAAGGTCTTCGATATTTTGGTGTATCTTTTCTTTCCGTTGGGTTTGTTTCTCTTCGTCTTGCATGAAGTCTGCAAACAGGCCATCAGCATCTTTTTCAGTCTCGCTTTCCGCATCGACAATTGAAGGTTTGGCTTTTCCGAGAAGTTGTCTTTCAAGTTTCAGGAGCCCAAGGACAAACTGAGACTCCAGGTCGGTAACGTCTTTGCAGTCATACCAATAAAAGGGCTCTTTTATCAGACGGTCTTGAAAGTCTTTCAACTCTTGGCTTTTGTCCGCTTCAGGCACGGTGAAACAATAGACATAGATTTCGTGCCTTTTCCTCTTCTGTAATTTCCGCGTCACATCAAACTCATGGACGGTCATGTCTCCAGCCTTGCATTTGAACATGAAGACGGAAACGTCACATTCCCTTATGAGTCTGTCAATCTTGTTTTGTGGTGGTACGCCGGTATTCCCCGAACGGATGTCCTCACATTTACACACTTCTACTTCAATGCCGTCCTGTTTGAATATCGGGCGCACGGAATTCATCAGGTAGTCACCCAAGGTCACCCGTTCATCGTGCAGCTCAGTAATGGAGGAACCCAAGAATATCTTAATCGTTTGCATGGCTTGAAAGTTTTTGTCCAACGCTGTCTGATTGACGGGACAAAGATAGGGATTTTCTTTAAACTTAGGCAAATTCTGGACTGCTTCGTGCCTCGCAGTGACGCGAAGCGACAGTGGGGACAAAGTCCCGAAAGGACGACCCTACCACACCCCGATATGCAATGTCGGGATTTCATAATAAGACGGATGACAGTGACAGGCCGCAGCCATAGATTCCAATCCATCGCACAAGCCTCCACAGGAATGACATGGCTGCTGAGCTATTGGGTTGCCGCAGCCTTAGATGCCTGCAATCGCACCTGTCCATGCTGGCAGGACATGGCTGCTAGGGTCAAGCTATAAAAAATCTCTAACCGAACTGATCCGAAGCATCCGAAAGGTTTCGGCAAAGTTCGGGTCTTTTCGGTTAGAGAAAGAATGGCATCAGGATGATTTATAAAAGATTTGTTTCAGATTTGTTTCCAAAAAGAATCAAATTCTCTCCCTCAGCATCTGCATCGCCTTCGGCAACCCGTCAGCATTGCGGCCACCGGCTACGCAGAGGGTCTTCTGTCCGCCGCCACCGCCTTGGATTTCCTTGGCCACCTCGCGGATGAGCTTGGTGGCATCCAGGCCCTTGGCATCGGCAAAGGCCTTGGGCAGCAACAGGCAGAGCTCCATTGAATAGTCCTTGTCGAGAACGAAGGCGAAATGCTTGTAAGCTTCAAGGCCAAGGAGAACGGCACTTATACCATCTCAGTGGACGTCGACAATGTGGAAATGGATTATCTGCATTTGATTGATAATCTTACGGGTACCGATGTTGACCTGCTGGCCCTTCGACAAGCTCAGGGACCAGCCTCCTACACCTTCACCGCCAAGACGACGGACGATGCCAGTCGTTTCAAGCTATTGTTCAGCACCAAATAAATGTATTGTTTGTAGGGCTGTCACATCGTCTTTCGACAGGCCCAAAAACATGGCAGCCGCATCTGGGGAAACCAATATGCGGCTGCCCTGATATAGTTGTTAAGTAGATGAGCAGAATTAGTTTACATAAAAGACAAGAGAAATTGGCCGTCAGCAATCAGCCATCAGCAGTCAGCCCTGGTGCTACCGAGCTGATAGCTGACGGCTGATAGCTTACAGCTAAGAAGCTTATAATAATGCAGTTTAATTTTGAATAGATACTTATACCTTATATTATGAAAAAATGCAGATTCTTATCATTACTCCTTGTTTTTTGCACGCTATTGCTGGCTACGGGCTGCCATAAGGAGCCTATCGTTCCGCAACAGGAACGCAACAGCATTGTCATTCTATATGAGAACGACGTACACTGCGCCATCGACGGCTATGCCAAGATAGCCGGTTTGCGTGACGCTATCGCAGCACGGCATGGGCTGCCCTTGTGACGAGCGGCGACTTTATACAAGGCAATGTTCCCGGAGCCTTGTCGAAAGGACAATACATCATTGACATTATGCGCAAAATGCACTATGACGCTGTCGGGCTTGGCAATCACGAGTTCGATTATAAAGTGCCGCGCTTGCAAGAACTTTTATCCGATTTCAACGCGCCGGTGGTCTGCTGCAACTTCTATGACATGAACGGTCATCGTATGTACGATGCCTACACCCTCCGCACCTATGGCGACCGCAAAGTGGCTTTCGTCGGGGTGGTGACACCTGAAGCCGAGATTAAAGCCGAGCATTATGCCTTCTTCGACGAGATGGGACAACATCACTATACTTTGCGCCAGAACGAATATCCTATGCTGGTACAGCAGGCCGTCGATGCGGCACGTACCGAAGGGGCGGACTATGTGGTGCTTCTGTCGCATCTCGGTGAGGACGTTTGGGACAACCCGTGGAACAGCAACGACCTCATTGCCGCCACCCATGGCATCGACGTGGTGCTTGATGCACACTCGCATAACGTCATTGACACGGTGATTGCCAACAGTCAAGGGCGACTCGTGCCGATGGTCAACACGGGAACACAATTTGCAAACGTCGGTCAACTCTGCATTGATGCCGAAGGGCACATTGACGTCACGTTGATTCCGACGGAACAAATTGCAGAGGTGAGTCTTAGCGTCGACGCCATTGTTGAGCAAGTGAAGGAACAGGTGAATGCGCAGACAGGACAGGTGGTGGCTTATAGCGAAGTGCCGATACTTGTCACTGACGGCAACGGCAACCGTATGGTGCGCAAGGCTGAGACCAACGCCGGTGACCTGACTGCCGATGCTTTGCGTTGGAAGATGGGTGCCGACATCGGGCTTGTGAATGGCGGAGTCGTTCGTGTCGACCTGCCAGTAGGTGACATCCACTATGGCGATGTCATCTCATTGCTGCCTTTCGACAATATGGTGTGGAAAATAGAGGTTACCGGATCACAAATACTCGAGGCGATGCGCATAGGCATATCAAAACTGCCTGCTGAGAACGGCGACTTCCCACAAGTGTCGGGACTGCGATTCACCGTGACGGTGGCCGACCACAGCGTCAGCAACGCAGAGGTGCTACAGGCGGATGGCAGCTACGCACCGCTTGACCCAGCAGCTACCTATACCATAGGCACGTTTGACTATCCCGTCAATGGTGGCGGCTATGGCGGAGTGCTGGCTGGCTGCACAGTGCTTGAGCAATCCACCAGCCTATACCGTGACGCACTGGTGGAGTACATCACCACCGCACTCGGAGGCACCGTAGGCCAACAGTACGCTGCCTCGCAAGGACGCATTATCATACAATAGGATAAAGCACTCCCATGGGATACACCATGGTCTGTAGGGCTGTCACACCGTGGCAGCCGCTGTGAAAAACGAAGCAGCGGTTGCCAGGGTACGACAGCCCTACATCCTTATTAATGAGGACATCACCGCCCAAAAATCGCCAAACATGGGGAGGTCGGGCAAGCGGTTTTTTTTCGGACATTTGCAGCGTAATTAAATCTAATTTGCCATGAAATACGTTCGTCATATCACATCAGTGCTGGTCATCATACTCATCGCCGTCCTTGCCGCTGGCACCATCGTCGAAAAACTGCACGGCTCGGAGTTTGCCCTTGCCCATGTCTATTCGGCATGGTGGTTCGTTGGGCTATGGGCTGTGGTGGCTGGCCTCATCGTCTATATGGCGGTGAAATGCCGTTTGTGGAAAAGGATGGCAGTCTGCGCCCTGCATCTGTCCATCTTGTTCATCCTATTGGGCGCCTTGCTCACCATGCTTACGGGACAACACGGCAGGATGAAACTCGAACCCAACCGCCCCAACAGCCATTTCTACATCCAAGAACAAGACGATATCACAAAGGTAGCGCTGCCTTTCAGCCTCACGTTGGACCGTTTCGAGATAGAGAAATATCCCAATAGCAACAAACCTAAAGACTACGTGAGTTATCTCCAACTCAACGACGGAGAAACCCATCAAGACATTGTCATCTCGATGAACAACATCTTGAGGCACAAGCATTACCGTTTCTACCAGAGCGATTACGATGAGCAAGGCAACTCCATCCTCGATGTCGCCCGCGACCCATGGGGCATCGGAGTGACCTATGCAGGTTACGCGCTGCTTTTCGTCGCCTTGGCGGCTATCCTTATCGAACGGCGCAAGACCTACCGTGCCGTCACTTGGTCGTGGTTGGGGGTGCTTGTCGTTCTGCTGGTGTTTCTCTACATCAGGATGCTCACCCATCCCCTGCTGCCTGTGCTGCGTTCACCCTTCTTCAGTATCCATATCTCGACGATTGTGACCGCTTATGCCTTGTTGCTCGGCATCTTGGTGGTCGGCATTATCGCCCTTGTCAAGCCGAAAGACATGGCTCGCATGGAACGCTTGAAAAGCCTCAGCACGGCGATGCTCTACCCTGCCGTCGCCTTGCTTGCCTTTGGTATTTTCATCGGCGCGATTTGGGCCAATGTGTCTTGGGGCAACTACTGGTCATGGGACCCGAAAGAGGTTTGGGCGTTGATTACACTGCTTATCTATGCCGCTCCACTTCACGAAAAGCTTTGGAAATCCTTCCAAAAGCCATTGTTTTTCCATATCTATGGCATCCTTGCCTTTTTAAGCGTGTTGATTACTTATTTCGGCGTGAATATGCTCTTAGGCGGAGTTCATGCCTATAACTAAACACAAAAGGATCCCGCCGATGGCGAGACCCTTTGTTTAGCTACGACCCAGACGTATAAGCGGGATTCTGTTCCCCTTGCGGGGCGACTGTCATTTCTCTAGACCTGCGGTCGCCCGCAGGCTCAAGCGCCCTACCCTGAGACGCGGACGAGCAGCCCTCTTGAAGCCCGAAAGCTTCGTTGTCTCTATACTTGGACTTGCAGCCCATAAGGTTTACCTCACCGGAATGTCGCCACCCGATGCGTGAGCTCTTACCTCGCGTTTTCACCCTTACCCTTCGACCCTTCGACAAGCTCAGGGCTCAGGGCGGTATGTTTCTGTGGCACTTGCTGTTGCCCTTGCGGACACCTTCCTGTTAAGAAGTATGGTGCTCTGTGCTGTCCCGACTTTCCTCGCGCCGGCTTTCCCGACCCGCGACAGTCTGCCTGAATCGCGCTGCAAAATTACAGAATTTTTCGATACCAAGCCTTCAACTTATTGATGAAGCTCCATGCCACGCGCGAAACACGTTTGCCCGTTCCAGCGGATTTGCAATCCGCTGGGGCTGAACTTAGGGATTTGCAATCCCCTATGTTAACACTGGCTCCCATGTTTTTTCATGTTTCGGTGGCAAAAACAATGGTTTTCATACAATTTAGCAAGCCTTCCTCTCGCATTGCAAATGCTGATATTCAAGGCTGGCGGATTGCAAATCCGCCAGAACTGGTAAAAATATAACTTTTTTCGAAAAAACACACGATAATTACTCCTTAACTATTGTTTTTTTTACACTTAAGGAGATACTATCGATTATTCTTTCTCCTTAACTACACTATTTAACTCACTTAAGGAGTCATAATGCAAAAAAACAAGGCCGTGAATTAAATACTCAAAATCCTGCAAATCCCTGCGTCATTCCACAGTCCAAATTTTCACAAACCGTGGTTTCCCAACAAAATCCACCAAAACTTCGGCATTTGAAAATCCCATTTCACGACAAAGCGAAAGCATCTCCTCCCCCATCCGTTCGTTGATTTCGAACCAAACTTGGCCGCCAGGATTCAACTGCTTTTTGGCCAAAGCCAAAATCTGGCGGTAAAACCGAAGCGGGTCATCGTCAGGGACAAAGAGGGCCTTTTCAGGCTCCCAGTCGAGGACATTGGTTTCCATGGTGGCGCGCTCACTATCGCAGACGTAGGGCGGGTTGCTTACCACCAAATCCACAGGCTGGCTGAAATAGTCGGATGTGGGATTCATGACATCGTCTTGCACGAAAGTCACCTTCGCGCCATTGCTTTCGGTGTTCTCCTTGGCGATTTGCAGGGCTTCTTCCGAGACATCGAAGGCGATGACTTCGGCATTCACGAAATGTTTGGCTAAAGCGATGGCGATGCAGCCTGAGCCTGTGCCGATGTCCCAGATGCGGAAAGGCTTGTGGGCACCTACCTTATAAACCGCAGCCATAGATTCCCTCTTCCCCACATGCCCATGCTGGAATGAC
>CAMJRR010000068.1 GCA_946408345.1 uncultured Bacteroidales bacterium
AGATGATGGAATACACCGTTCAGGTCTGCCCGAGCGAGGTTTCAGCTTCCATCGACGACGAGGACGTGCTTACGGTAAGCCGTACCACGCCCAATGCCTTCAACGACAGGATCTTGGTGATTCGAGCCACCAGCAACGGCAAACATGTTGACATGGAGGTCAGCGTTTCAGGAGTTGAGGTGGTCATCACTATTGATATTGCAGATTTTGAAGATGTAGAGTTGAGTCCGAGTGGCATTTGGGAACCTCAGGAAGGCAACAACGAGATGTTCAGCCATGGCTGGATCTTCACCAACTACTATTCATCCTATTTCTGGGGTGGCTTCACAGCTTCCAATCGCACCGACTTGAGCCAGACCTATATGAGTGCCCAATACACCGCTGCCACAGGTTGCGGCTATGACGGCTCAGCACAATATGCCGTAGCCTACACCTATGGCGCCCAGACGGATGTCTACGCCGCTGACGTCCAACCGCATACCGTCACGGGGTGTTATGTTACCAACAATTTGTGGGCATATCAAAACATGCTTGAAGGTGACAATACCGTGACACCTTTCGGTGGCCTCTCGGGCAACGACCCTGACTGGTTCAAGTTGACCGCGACGGGCAAGAACGCTAGTGGGCAGACGGTGGGGACGCTCGACTTCTATCTTGCCGACTATCGCTTCGACAACCCCGAAGAGGATTATATCCTGAACACTTGGGAGTGGTTTGACCTCAGTCCTTTGGGCGAAGTGGCTACCATCTCGTTCAGCTTGTCGTCTACGAAGAACAACAACAGTGGCATGATTACTCCTGCATATTTCTGCATGGACGATTTCAATGGCGGTGCCGTTGTCGACTTACCTCCTTATATAGTTCATCCTGTGCCGGATGTCATCATGACCGAGTTCCCGAAACTGGTTTACATCGACCTCAATGGAGTGGCCACCGATCCTGATGACCCTGATGAATTGATTGAATATGAACTCATTTCCAATTCCAATGAGGAAGCCCTTTCGGCTAGTCTGTCAGGCAGGATTTTGGCACTCAACCGATTGACGAGTGACGAAGCCATCGCCAATGTGTTGATGCGTGCCATCAGTGATGGTCAGTCGGTCGATTTCATCGTCCACGTCATCATGCATCAGGTAGAAGGCCTGGAGGAAGACCATTATGGTATCAGGGCTTATCCGAATCCCACTGATGGCCAGATGACACTGACCATGGTAGGCGCTTCTGGTTTTGATTATCATGTCTTTAGCCTTATGGGGCAATGTATTATGAACGGCAAAGTCACTGGCAACGAAACCACCCTTGATTTAAGCCATTTGAATAAAGGCGTCTATTACATCTCCATCGAATGGGATGATAATAGGCTGATAAAGAAAGTAATAGTGAAATAAGGAAAGTACATCATAGATAGTTTTTTGAGTGTGAGGAAGCGGCTCCCTGTGGGACCGCTTCTTCTTTTGGGTGCCACAAAAAATGCTGGTGACAACTTCGCTGTCATCCTTGAAACAATTTGAAAGAAATTATTTTTATTCTTTTTAGGTGTCGAAATGGGTTATTTTGGCACACTCGCAATAATCACCGAAATATTGTGCACGAACATGTTCACGGCAATGGCCAACAGGATGACACCAAAGAACTTGCGCAGGATGAAAATCAGGTTCTCGCCCAAGAGTTTCTGGATTCTGTCGAGTTGGCTGATGACTATGTAGTCCAACAAAATGTTGAGCAACAGCGCGATGATGATGTTGACAACGGCATAGTCGGCACGAAGCGAGAGCAAGGCCGTCAGTGCACCAGGACCGGCAATCAGCGGGAAGGCAATGGGTACGATGCTGGCACCGCTCTTTCCTCCCTCGTTCTTGATGATTTCGCGACCGAGAATCATTTCCACCGCCAAGATGAACAGCACGAATGAACCTGCCACAGCAAAGGAAGCCACGTCGATGCCAAACAACTTCAGCAAGGCGTCACCAGCGAAGAAGAACGCCAAAAACAACCCCAAAGCCGTCAAACATGCCTGTCCCGCCTTGATGGTCTTGTTTTGTTCCTTCATGCTTACGAAAATGGGAATGGAGCCGAAGATGTCGATGATAGCGGCCATGACGATGAACGCGCCGAAGATTTCTACAAAGTTGATGCTACTGAACATGGTGTTTTGTTTTGATTAGGAGCTACGAATTGCACAAAATCGGAGATTCACTGATAATGCATAATATTTCGTGCAAAATTAGAAATAATCATGCAATTCGTAGCTCATTAATCACACAATATTATTCCACAAATAGTGAAAATGCGGTCCAAAGCGCTTAAAGGCGGCCTCGTCCAGCTGCTCCTGGAACTGCGGATGCGCTACTGAGATGATAAGTTTGGCCCTTTCCTGCAATGAGCGTCCATAAAGGTTCACCGCACCATATTCCGTGACGAACCAATGGATGTGGTTGCGCGTGGTGACAGCACCCGAACCCAAGTCCAAGGCAGGCACAATCTTGTTGATGCCTTTGCGCGTGGTGGAGGGCATGGCGATGATGGCCTTGCCGCCTTTGGCACGCGAGGAACCGTAGACATAGTCAATCTGGCCACCAACACCTGAGTAAATGCGTTCGCCCAACGAGTCGGCGCACACCTGTCCCGAGAGGTCAATCTGAATGCCCGAGTTGATGGAGGTCATCTTGGGTTGCTGTGCAATGATGAAGGGGTCGTTGGTGTACTCCACGTCCATCAGTAGCACCTCGTGGTTGCCGTCGATGAAGTTGTAGATTTTTTGCGAGCCCATCACGAAGGTGGAGACAATCTTGCCCTTGTTGAGCTTCTTGTTGTTGCCCGTGATAACGCCTTCCTTCACCAATGGCAGAATGCCGTCGCTGAACATCTCGGTGTGGATGCCGATGTCTTTGTGGTTGTGGAGGCACGAGAGGATGGCATTGGGTATGGAACCGATACCCATCTGGAGGCAGGCACCGTCTTCGATGAGCTCGGCACAATAACGTCCGATGGTCTTTTCCACTTCGTTGGGTTCGGGCATGTCGACGGTGAGTAGGGGAGTGTCGTCTTCGACAAAGAAATTGATCCTGCTGATGTGAACCAATGCATCGCCGAAAGTGCGCGGCACATGCTTGTTGACCACAGCGATGACAAACTCGGCACTCTCCATGGCGGCCAAGGTGGCATCGACTGACGAGCCAAGCGACACACAACCGAACTTGTCGGGAGGACACACCTGGATCATCGCTACGTTGCACTTGATGTAACGCTCGCGGTAGAGTTTCGATGTCTCACCGAGGAAAACGGGGATGTAGTCGGCGAGACCCTTCTGAACGCTCTCACGCACATTGGCACCTACGAAGAAGGCATTGTGCTGGAAGATACCCTCAAACTCGGGGTTGACGTAGGGCGCGGCACCCTCGGTGTGCAGGTGATGGATGTAAACGTTTTTGAGTTCGCCGGCGCGGCCTCTGTCGCACAAGGCTTTGACCAAACATTGCGGCACATTCGACACCGAACTGATGTGGACATGGTCGCCCGACTTAATGACTTTAACGGCTTCTTCGGCCGTCACTGCTTGATATTGCTTCCTCATTTTTTTTCAACCTTTTTCCTTTGAAAGTTTTTAAGGTCGGTGGCAGTTTCCACTGCCACCGACCAACAACATGGAAATAAAAAGGGAATTTAGTTCATTATTCAAATAATTGGGTTTCGTTATTCCATTACAATCTTTTGTGTCTTGATGTCATCTCCGTTCATTAGGCGGAGCATATACACGCCAGAAGCAACGTCTACATTGATGTTGGCACTGCCATTGATGGTTTCACTCTTGATAATGCGCCCCATCAGGTCAACGATTTGGAAAGTAGCATGGCCTTCGTTTAGAATAACTAGTTTGCCATTGCTGAAGAATGCGAAATCTTTGTCGCTATCTGCGTCCTCGCAGATAGTGGCAAAAACCAACTTGAATCTTGAAGCATAATCCGTCGTCTTAGCCTCAAAGGTATAGGTCGCTGAGCCTGTCGAAGCGCTGGCTAGTAAGTCAACATCGTTACCAGTCATGTTGTCGATAAGGTGGAGGTAGTCGAAACTGACTCCCTGTGCATCGAAGCTGAGCGTATAGGTTCCGTTCTCTTCAGCCTTGAAGCTGACGGGAATCTCGTTTTCGTTGGCGCTGCGCACCACGGCAAAGTCTTGGCTGCCTTGGGTGAAATAGACTTTGGTGCTGCTCGGGTTGAGTTGGAACTTGCCGAGGGTAGCCCCATTGTCGAAGCGAATGATGGCATTGTCGATAACGGCACTACGGTTCCGCGTCACCTTAATGTTGA
Source organism: uncultured Bacteroidales bacterium (assembly GCA_946408345.1). GTDB lineage: Bacteria > Bacteroidota > Bacteroidia > Bacteroidales > F082 > Limimorpha. The sequence goes on from CAMJRR010000068.1 coordinate 4,308, forward strand.
GTTGGCTGACTCTCTTGGACTCAGTGCTAACCTTGGTGAAGGTAGCCGATGGAGTTTGATCAGTGGCTTGGATGAACACGCCTTCCATGGCATTGATTTCAGTGTTTTCTGTATAGGTGTTCAAAGCACTGCAACCTTGATTCAATCTGTAGTAAGGCAAATCCAACGTGGCGCTGGTTGCAAACGGGTTGCCCACGAGGTTCCAGCCGGGAAATTCTGCATTGTCGTCCTTGACCAACGGAATCTCTTTTGTCGTGCCTTCGATAGGCGTGCCAGTGAAGGTGAGAGTAACGTCGTTCTTGTTGGCATAGAGGTAACCCTTGCCATTGACCAAATCAAAGGTGACTTGCCTGTAATTCCGCCATTCAAGATGTTCCGATTGGTCGAACCAATAGAGGTCAAAGGTGTGGGTGACATTTTCTCCTTCACCTTCATCATTGGTAATCATTCCCACGGTGGTAGGCGTTGCGTCGTCAGCAAAAGGAGAGGCGATGAGATACCAATTACCAATGCCGTTGCCGTAGCCAGTGATTTCCTTGGTGAGGGTTTGCGAAGATGTGGTTGTGAAGTCAATGACAACAGGCTTTCTGTTGGTGCCGATAGCGTTAGGGGCTGACCAAGTTACCGTTAAAGGCTCTTCTAAATAAGTGATGTTGCAGTTGTCCAGTTCTTCACCAGTTTCATGGTTGTAAAGTTTAAATGCTATCTCATAGCCGGTTTCAATGGGGTCACCATAGATTTGAATGTATACACGATAGTATCCAGCCGATCCATACTGATAGATTCTATGTGATCCTCTGATGGATTCACCCTTAAAAGCACCTAGTTCAAGGTTACTTGAAGTCTGCTCAACACCATTTATTTTGATTTGAGCGACAACTCCCATGTTGAGTTGGTAATCATGGGTGTTAAAAGTGTAATGGTTTTGTGCGAATATCGAACCGCAAATTAGTATGGTCGATATTAAGAAGATGAGTTTTCTTTTCATTTTTTTTATTGGTTTTTCGTGTTTATTCGATTCCTTAAAAGTTGATGGTTTTGCCTTCTGAATCTTGAGATATGTAGATATAACCGTGACCAGGTTGTAAAAGAGTGAAAGAGCCACTCCATTCTTCGTCTTCGAAGGTTACAAAACCTCCATCGAAAGAAAAGATCCTGTCGCCCTCGGCTGGAGTGAATCCATTGAGAGCTTGTTCTATGGTAATGGTCTGTAAGCCAGTGTATCCGAACCAGTTGCTTCCTCGCTCAATGTTGATATTGACAGAGGATAAGGCTTGGCCGATAAGTGTGAAATTGCAGTCGTTGCTAACTTTGATATGGTACATCTGTCCAGGGACTAAAGATGCCAGTGTGCTGCTCCATTCTTCGTCCTCAATGTCATAGGTGGCGAAGCCCGAATTCTGTGATATGATAGAAACGCCGATGGTGCCGAGAGCCGTTTCAAGTTCTTCCAAGGAAGTCTCCACGGTCGGACTCCACCAGTTCCAACCTTGGCTGAGCGTTACGGTTTGGGTGGTAGTGCTATTGGGATTTTCCTCTACGGTAATGTCGTCAACATAGAAAGCTTGGGAATACATGGTAGGGGTGGGGCATTTGAGCGCGATGTAGCGACCGTTCCCTGAATAGTTGTTCAAACTTATGGTCTTTTCCGTATAGGTACTTGTCATTTCAACATCTTCAATCTTGACATAGGTGTTGGCATTACTTGGGTCTGTCATGACACCGACTTCCATTGTGCATGGTGAGCTATAGCTTCTCACCCAGAATCTGATTTGGATGTTGCTCATGTCATAAGCATCACTGATTTCAGGCAAGATGGCATATTCTTCCG
>CAMJRR010000069.1 GCA_946408345.1 uncultured Bacteroidales bacterium
CGGAAACGGTACATGTAGATGCGGCCGTATTTCTCCAGTTCCTCAGCAAATTCGGGGGCCAAGGTGGCGTGGAACTTGGCGGGGAAGTAACGCAAAGCGTTGCGGATGGCCAGCTTCTTCTCGGCCTTCGTCAGGATGTCCTTGCGCTTGGGCGCATGGTTGATGGTCGTGTCGTATGGTTTCACTTCCGGCAGTTCATCGGGGATGCCGGCAAGAATCTCTTTTTGGAAATCGTTGAGTGCACTCATTTTATGTGGTTTTTATATGACTTTTCTTGAATCTGCAAAGATATGAAAAAAACTCGTTCCCCTTAAAAAAGAAAAATGTGTATTTTTGTCCTCAAATTATACGCTATGAGACGTCTGCTTTTATTAGTTGCGTTATCGCTGTTGTTTTCCAAGGTTGGATTGGCGCAAAATAATGAATTACAAAACTATAAATCAGCCTTCGAAGTCGCTTATAAAGCCTGTCCCGACATTCCCCCAGGGATGCTCGAAGCTATTTCCTACACCAACACCCATTGCCATCACCTGACAGACTCGAACTATTTCCACAATGGTCCCGATGCCATGCCACGTGCCTACGGCTTGATGGGCTTGGTGAAGGATGGTAAAGGCTATTTTCGTGAGAACCTGCATTTGGTTTCGGAATTGTCTGGCATTTCGGAAGCGGAGATTTTGCAAAGCCCCGAAAAGAATGTGTTGGCTTATGCAAAGGCCTTTGAGAAACTAGCCAACGAGCGTAATGCAAACGAAATCAAGGACTATTTATCCGTCATCCAGCAACTTTCGGAACTGCCGATAGGGGAGGAGAAGGACGTCTATCCCATGCAGAGCATGTTGTATTCGGTGTGCCTGTTCCTCAATGATGAGAAAAAAGCTGAACAGTTTGGTTTTCAGAAATATGACATCAACTTAAAAGCCGTTTTTGCCGAGCATTATGATATGCTTTCAGCGCCTGAATTGGGCATTTCGCGCAGTCCCGACTATCCACCGGCCATTTGGAACCCTGCACCAGAATGCAACTGGGAACCTCGTACCAAAGAGGTGAGCGCAGTAGTCATCCATTATACCGAAGGCTCATACGTTGGCACCATCAGCTGGTTCAAGAATTGCGATGCGCAGGTGTCGGCGCATTATGTCATTCGCTCCGTCGACGGTCAGGTTACCCAAATGGTGCTTGAGAAAGACAAGGCTTGGCACGCCCGCACAGCCAACGGCTATACCATCGGCATTGAGCATGAAGCCTACGGCAACGTCTGGGAGTATTTCACTGAGGAGATGTACCAGTCGTCGGCTAATCTGGTGCGGAGTATTTGTTCGCGCTACGACACTATCAAAGGCTACCGCACGCATGACCGTGACACTTTGGACAACGGTTTTTGTCTCAATAACGGGCTTTACAATCTCGGCGGTGAAGGGGCTTGCATCCAAATCCGTGGGCATCAGCACTACCCTGACCAAAGCCACACCGACCCGGGACCTTATTGGGATTGGAATCACTATTACAAACTCATCAACGAGGGTACGCCGGTCACCGTCATGGAAGGCGATGAAGGTCGCCTCGACCATCTGAATTATGGTGACGACGAGCGCAAGATTTGGGTGATTCGTGGTCCAGAAGAGTCAACTATTCAGCTGAACTTCAGTGGCTTTAGCTTGGAGACCGATTTCGACTTCCTTTGGATTTACGACGGCGACAATATATATGCCCCAAAGATAGGCCGTTGGAATACGCAGAGTCCAGGCACGGTGCGATCGTCTGGCAATGTGATGTGCGTGGAGTTCCGTTCCGATTGCCTCACCACTTCCACAGGTTGGGAAGCTTCGTGGGATGCAGTAATGCCAACACCAGTAGAACCAGAAATGCCTGAAATTGAATATGGCATATTTCCCAATCCAACGGATGGTAAGTTTACTGTAAAATCTGATTCTGAAGGCTTCACAGATATGGTTGTTTTGGATGTTTACGGCAACATAATGACGACGGTTCGTTTTTTGAAGTCCATTGAAATAGACGCAAGTAGTTGGGCATCTGGTGTTTATATTGTTAATTACGGTGCGCCAGTGCATATGAGTAAAATGTTTAAATTAGTGAAATATTGAGAAAAGCAGTATTGCGTTATTTGTAAAAGGGGTAGGGAATAGTTGGGTAGAATAAAGGTAAGATGCAATACATCGATGTTTTAAGAAAAATGTGTAATTTTGCGCCTTGAATTTGAAAGACATGGCAAGGATAATGGCTATTGACTTAGGGCGCAAACGCAGTGGCATTGCCGTCACTGATCCGTTGCAAATTATCGCCAATGGATTGACGACGGTGGACTCATACAAGCTCGTTGACTTTGTCTTGGATTATGTGAAGCGCGAGGAGGTGGAGCAAATCGTCATTGGTGAGCCCAAGGATATGAAGAACAACCCTTCCGACTGCTCGAAATACATTGAACCCATCGTCAATCGGTTGAAAAAGTTGTTGCCAGATATGAAATTTGAGCGTTATGATGAACGTTTCACTTCGGTAATGGCACATCAGACCATGATTGATGCTGGTCTCAGCAAATCACGCCGTCAAGACAAGGAACTTGTCGATACCATTGCTGCCACCATCATCCTCCAGTCGTATATGGAATCAATTAAGAAATAAGATATGATTTTACCTATTGTAGCATACGGTCACCCCACACTGAAAGCCATCGCTCAACCCATCACTCCCGATTATCCCGAGTTGGAAACGTTGATGAAAGATATGTGGGAGACCTTGGCACATTCTGAAGGCGTTGGACTTGCTGCTCCTCAAGTCAATAAGTCCATCCGCTTGTTTATCGTCGACGGAAATCCATTTTATCCCGATTACCCGGATGCCAAAGGCTTTAAGCAGGTTTTCATCAATGCCGAACTTCTTGAGACCTTTGGTGATGAGGTTTCTTTCAAGGAAGGTTGTCTCAGCCTGCCTAACATTTATGAAGAGGTGATTCGTCCTGACAAAATTCGTATCAAATACCTTGACGAGAACTTCGAAGAGCACGAAGAAGTGTTTGAAGGTATTCGCTCTCGTATCATCCAGCATGAGTATGATCATTTGCAGGGTCATGTCCATGTAGATCGTATTGCACCGTTGCGCAAAACGCTGTTGCAAAGCAAGTTGCGTGCTATCTCTGAAGGCAAGTGTGAGGTGGATTATCGTATGATTTTTCCACATAAGAAAAGACATAGATAATTAATCAATAAATAATTCGACAATGAAAAGAATTTTGAAAATGATGGTTTTCATCATGTTGGCCTTAGGTTTGTTTGCCTGTGATGGAAATGGAAAGAAACTTACGGTAGAAGACATGAGAGAAGCCCAGGCCTCTTTATTTAATGCTGACAATACCATGAATAGAAATGAGGCTCCCAAAGTGGCTAAGTTGTATTGCCAGTATGTCAATCAGAATCCAGGCGACACTGCGGTGGTCAAATGGCTTTATCATGCCATGGAAATTAATGTAATGATGAATGATGCCGATAAAAGCATCAAACTTTGCGACCAACTGTTAGAACAATATCCCCAATCAAAATGGGCTCCGATGAGCTTGCTTTTGGTGGGTTCGTTTGTCTATGAAGATATGCTTAATGATACAGCCCAGGCACATGCCGCGTATCAGAAGCTGATTGACAACTATCCTGAAAGCGTACTTGTGGATGATGCACAAAAATCCATCGAATATCTTGGCTTGTCACAAGAGGAAAGGATGTCGCGTATAATGATGTCGCAGATGGATGAGGACGAAGAAGTACATTGGGAATAACCGGTTGCTTTTTACATTTAAAAAAAGCTTGCGAAACCTCGCAAGCTTTTTTTTGTCTATGGTCAAATTCAGCAGCCAAAGGCCTCTTTCAATCTGTCAACCAAGTCAAGTTTTTCCCAGCCGAAGAACTCCACGTTCTTGTAGATGTGGTCGCCTTCGCGGAAGGTGTCTTTGTCCTCATAGTACACCTCCACCTTGCGAGTCTCGGTTTGGCGACCGAAGTGGCCGTAAGAAGCCGTTTCCTCAAAGATGGGGTTGGTGAGACCGAAACGCTTCACGATGAAGTAAGGCCTCAAGTCGACCAGCTCCTTTACCTTGAGGGCAATGTCGGCGTCGCTCATCTTCACATGTGACGTGCCGTCAGTGTTGACATAGAAGCCAACAGGTTCTGCTTTGCCGATGGCGTATGCGATTTGCACCAAGGCTTGATCGCAGATGCCTGCGGCCACAAGGTTCTTGGCGATGTGGCGTGCAGCGTATGCGGCAGAACGGTCAACTTTTGAGCTGTCTTTCCCAGAGAAGGCACCACCGCCGTGGGCGCCACGGCCACCGTAGGTGTCAACGATGATTTTGCGACCGGTCAAACCGGTGTCGCCGTGGGGGCCACCAATGACGAACTTGCCCGTGGGGTTCACATAAAGCTTCATGTCCTCGCCGAAGAGTTTCTTCAGGCGGGCAGGCAGTTGTTTCTTCACCCTTGGGATGAGGATGTTGCGCACGTCGGCTTCGATTTTCTTCTGCATAGTCTCGTCGTCGGCAAATTCGTCGTGCTGTGTGCTGATAACGATGGTGTCGATGCGCAAAGGTTTCCAGCCTTTGTCATATTCCACCGTCACTTGTGATTTGGCGTCGGGACGGAGGTAGGTCATCTTCTTGCCTTCGCGACGGATGGCAGCAAGTTCTTTCAAGAGGATGTGTGAGAGGTCGATGGTGAGCGGCATGTAGTTTTCGGTTTCCTTGCAGGCAAAACCGAACATCATGCCTTGGTCACCGGCACCTTGGTTTTCATCTGCATCGCGTTTGACGCCTTGGAAGATGTCGTTCGACTGGCCATGCAGGGCTGATAACACACCGCACGACTGAGCATCAAATTGGTATTCCGACTTATTGTAGCCGATACGGTCAATAACACGGCGGGCAACGTCCTGGATTTCAACGTATGCGTTGGTGCGGATTTCGCCCGCCACGACGACAAGTCCCGTGGTGACTAAGGTTTCGCAGGCCACCTTTGAGGTGGAATCATAGCGTAGAATCTCGTCCAAAACGGCATCCGAAATCTGGTCGGCTACCTTGTCGGGATGACCCTCGGAAACGGATTCTGAAGTGAAATAATAACCCATAACAAATTGTTTATTAGTTA
>CAMJRR010000070.1 GCA_946408345.1 uncultured Bacteroidales bacterium
AGTTTGAAAAGATGGTGGAAGAACGGCCTTATTTGAGGACATTGCAGACGGAATTAAAACTAGAAGGAGATTTATAAATAATGATGAATGCAGAATGTGGAATCTTGAATTTTGAATCTTAAATCTTTGAATCTTAAATCTTTGAATCTTAAATCTTTGAATCTTAAATCTTTAAATAATTTGTAATGAAGAAAAAACACTTTGTAGCCATGATGATTTTAAGCACAGTGGCAGCAGGCTGCGGACAAAAGACAGCCGAAACACCTGAACCCAAGAAAGAAGTTGTTCCAGCCATCGAGCTGAGCAACATGGACACCACCATCAACCCTGCGGATGATTTCTTCCGTTTTGCCAACAACAACTGGCTGAAAAACAACCCGATTCCCGAGGAATACTCCACCTACGGAGCTTTCACCGAAATCGATCAACACAACGAACTTCTCATCCAAGACATCATCGATGAGGTTTCGCAAGATGCCAATGCCCAACAAGGCAGCATCGCACAGAAAATCCGCGACTTCTACAACGCAGGTATGGATACCGTTGCCATCGACGAGCGCGGCTACAGCGAGCTGAAGCCTTATTTCGAGATGATTGACAACCTTAACGACAAGGCCCAATTAGCCGAGCTTTTAGGCAAGCTCCATAGCGATGGCATCGGTGGATTCTTCAACGCTGGTGGCAGCTCCGACCCAAAGAACGCCGAAATGGTCATTATGCACCTCTTCCAAGGCGGATTAAGCCTGACCGACCGCGACGACTATCTCGTTGAAGAGTCGCAGGAGATGCGCGACAAATATGTCGAACACGTAGCCAAGATGTTTGAGCTCACAGGTACCGAGCCTGAAGCCGCTGCCGATAAGGCCAAACGCATCCTTGCTCTCGAAACACAGATGGCTCAGAATTCGATGAGCCGCGTGGAACGCCGCGACCCCGACAAGACCTACAACATGAGATCTCTTGTCGAATTGCAGAAAACGACACCCAACTTCGATTGGAACACCTATTTCAAATACGCTGGTGCCCCGACGATTGAAAGTCTTAACGTGGGAATGCCCAATTTCATCGCCAACCTGGACAAAATCATCCTCAACACCGACCTCAACACCATTAAGGACTACCTACGCTGGAAGGTCATACATGGCAGTGCCTCTATGTTGAGCAGCGAGCTTGACACCGAGAACTTCAACTTCTACGGCAACTACCTCTATGGTCAGGAAGTGCAACAGCCCCGCTGGCGTCGCATCCTTGATGCCACATCGGGTTGTCTGGGCGAAGCCATCGGCCAGCTCTATGTGGAGAAGAACTTCCCCGCCGAAGCCAAAGAGCGTATGCTGAACCTTGTCGGTAACCTACGTGTTGCCCTTGGCGAACGCATCAAGAACCTCGACTGGATGAGTGACGAAACCAAGGCAAAAGCACTCGTCAAACTCGACGCCTTCAACGTGAAAATCGGTTATCCCGACAAGTGGAAGGACTACAGCAAATATGAGGTCACTCCTGAGTCTTACTTCCAGAATGTACACCGCGCCATCCGTTTCGAGACTGAGAGGGAAATGGCCAAGATAGGAAAGCCTGTCGACAAAGAAGAGTGGTTCATGACCCCACAGACTGTTAATGCCTATTACAGCCCTGAGATGAACGAAATCGTGTTCCCGGCTGCCATTCTTCAGCCTCCGTTCTTCAACATGGATGCTGACGACGCCGTCAACTACGGTGGCATCGGTGTGGTGATTGGCCACGAGATGACTCATGGCTTCGACGACCAGGGCTGCAAATACGACGAAAAAGGTAACCTCAACAACTGGTGGACTGAGGACGATGCCGCTAAGTTTGGCGAGCGCACCGCCCAACTTGCCAAGCTGTTCGACGAATTCCAAGTGAGAGGCTATCAAATCAACGGCCAGCTTACACTCGGTGAAAACATTGCCGACCTCGGCGGACTCAATGTGGCCTGGGATGCCTACCAGATGACCGATGAAGCCAAAGCCAACAAGAGCATTGATGGATACACTCCTGCCCAGCGTTTCTTCATCAGCTATGGCACCATCTGGCGCAACAACTCGCGCGACAAGTACATCGAACGCCAAGTGAAGACCGACGTGCACTCACCCGCTGAGGCTCGCGTCAACCGTACCCTCGGCTCGATGCCGCACTTCTACGAAGCATTTGACATCCAACCCGAAAATGCTATGTACATCGCTCCTGAAGAGAGAGCCACAATCTGGTAATCATGAATTGAATTAAGAATGCAGAATGTAGAACGTAGAATGCAGAATTAAACCGCTTGAATATCTATGGAAGATAATGCGATTAAAAGAAAGAGTCGAGATTTTGCTATTGATATAGTAAGAACTTATCAATGGTTATGTGAGGAGGAGCATGAGTTTTTTATGTCAAAACAAATTCTGCGTTCAGGAACTAGTGTTGGAGCTAATGTTGCTGAAGGTGTAAGAGGCCAAAGTAAAGCAGACTTCTTTGCAAAAATGAATATTGCTTTAAAAGAGGCAAGTGAAACTAGTTTTTGGCTTGACATTCTTTATGCTACAGGTTATTTGTCAAAAGAATAATTCTATGATTTAAACAATAAATGCGAAGAAATACTCAGTATCTTGGTTGCAATTTTGAAAAATAGATAAAGATAATAGTTAATTCTGCCCATACATTCTGCATTCTTAATTCTACATTCTTAATTATGAAACACTTACTTGGGAAAATAGGACTTAAACTCGGTGGTTGGAAGATCGTCAACGAAGCCCCAAAGGACCTTGGCAATGCCGTTTGCATCGTGGCACCGCACACTGCCATCGAAGACTTCTTTGTCGGACTGGCTTTTTATTGGTACTACGGCATCAAGTTCAAGGTGATGATTAAAAAAGAGTTCTTCAAGCCCGTGTTGGGTTGGCTCTTGAAAAAAGTCGGCGGCATACCCGTCAACCGAGGGCACCAAAACCACCTTGTGGAACAGATGGTTGACATGTTCAGCAAAAACCAAAACACGCACCTCATCATCTGTCCCGAGGGCACAAGAAAAGCCGTGAAGCATTGGAAAAAAGGCTTCTATGTCATTGCAGAAGGTGCCCATGTGCCCATCATCTTGGGCTTTATCGATTACAAGAAAAGATACTGCGGAATTGAACGAATCTTCTATCCCACTGGCGATTATGAGAAAGACTTGGCCGAAATATGGGACTATTACAAAGACGTGAAAGCCAAGCATCCTGAAGGTTTCAACCTTGACGAACAATACAGAAAAGAATGATTGACCTGATCACAAAAATCCACGACAAGTTCACTTTGGAATTCAAGGTGGGATTCAACACGGAGCAAGCAAAAAAAACGATGAAATACTGCGACTTCGTGATGAACACGTGGATTTTTGTGCCCAACAGCCTCGACATCAACGCGGCCAAATACAGCAAAGACGACTTTTATCGTGACCTAAAGTCGGGTGTGAGGCTCATCACCCCGTCATACAGCCTTCACGAATTGGCCAATGACGACGAGCTGCTGCCCAGCAAGTCGCTCATTACCAACTTCAACGACCTGCACATCGCCCCCGACGACACCCAAGACCTCATCCATACCATCAGGATGTATTGCGCCATTTCCAAAAGCGCTTTCCGCGACGAGTGCTTGGCCATATCGCAACTGCCTGACGCGACTGATTGGATAACCGCCTGCCTTCGGTTCCTGGAGGATGGCAGCAAAATACTGAATCGTTTCCGTTGCCTAATCGACCAATTGAACGACCAAAACGCTACCGACAGGACACGCCAAGTTTTTTCATACGGTGACGAGTTCTTGAGCAATGTGCTGGAAAAATATGCCTACCGTCTTCGCGATGCCATCCGCGTCAACCATCCTGAGGAATATCGGCAACTTGAAGCACGGTTCAAAGAGGTGCTCTTCGAGGAAAGGGCTTATAGGGAAAGTCAGGGCTACCTCTGCGTAAAAGTTGACGAGCCCAAGGGAAACGAAGACTTCGTCTTTCGTGCCAGCCTGCTCAAGAAATTCACCGAGAGCGACCTTTACCTCAATGCCACCAAACGCAAGAACACCTTCCTTGTGGAGCAGATTCTCTACAGCCTCGCCGCCGGTGCTGCCATGGTGGTGGCTACGCTGTCGTCGTTCTTCTTCCAACAAAGATACGGCAACTTCACCTTGCCTTTCCTTATTGCATTGGTAATCAGTTATATGTTCAAAGACAGACTGAAAGACTGGTTGCGTATGTTTTTCGCCAAACGTGTCAGCAACAAGGTGTTCGACACCCGCACCGATTTCCGCGTCAAAGAAAGATACATTGGCTGGAGCAAGGACAGCGTCGACTTCATCGACAGCGACAAGATTCTTCCCGAGGTGATAAAGCTTCGCAGCCGCAATCCCCTCTTTGCCGAGGTGAGTGGCAAGGACGAAAAAGTGTTGCTTTACCGCAAGAAGGTGCAACTCTGGCCCGGCGAATTAGCCAAGGCCAGTCCCTATCCGCTCAGAGGCATCAACGACATTCTGCGTTACAACATCACGGAATACACGCGAAAGATGGACAACCCAAGTTTCCCACTTTCAGGGACTTGGGAAGAAGAGGGATACAAGCCCATTGCGGGCAAGAAAGTCTACCACATCACCTTCATCATCCAATGCGTCTACGAGGGCAACACCGAATACAAGCGTGTGGTGGTGCGTTGCGACAGGGATGGGATTGTGAATGTGAAGGTAAGCTGATGGTTGTTTCAAGACAATGAATCGGCATCTCCACAGGCAGACATATGTAAAAGGACAACCATAGCGACAGTCCTACACCACCGGCCCGTGTCGAAGACACGACATCCTATTAATCCCACGTGCCATAGTGTGGGGGATACTGTCCCAAAAAGTGTGTCTGAGCGTTGGCGCGTAAAAAAAGGGACTGG
>CAMJRR010000071.1 GCA_946408345.1 uncultured Bacteroidales bacterium
ACTTTAACAGCTTGCTTCTCAAATTGTTGCGGAGCGTCTTCCTTGGTGCAGCGATACACGTATGTTTCGCCGTCCTCGTAGCTGATGCAGCTTTCGGGCACGGTCACGTTGCCTTCCTCCCTATCGAGAATGATTTCGGCGTTGGCGGAATAGCCGGCGCGAACGAAGATGTCGTCAGGCAAGATGGCGCGGGCTTTCATTTCGAAGAACACGGCACCGCTTTCTTGTGTGCCTTTGGGCGCAATGTATTCCAACACGGCATCAAACTTGCGGTCGTTCATGGCACCTATGGTCAAAGTCATGGGCATTCCCTCGTGGATTTTGCCCACCTCGGTTTCGTCGAGTTTGCCCTTGAAAATCATGTCCTTCATGTTGGCGATGGTCGCAATGGTGGTGCCGTCGTTGAAAGTGTTGGAGTTGATGACTGAGTTGCCGACCTTCACGGGGATGTCGAGAATCATGCCCGAGATGGTGGCCTTGATTTTCGTGTTGCTGTAGCCCGTCGCGTTCTTTGAGATACCCTCCTTGATGATGTTCAGCTGGTCTTGGGCGTTGCTGTAGCTTTCCTTAGCCTGCTGGTATTCGAGTTGCGACTTCTCGAATTCCTCGGTGGAAATCAAGCCTTTAGCCTTCATATTTTGCTGGCGTTGGTAGGTCTTTTCCACGTTGTCCAAGTTCATTTTGGCCACGCGCACCTGCGACTCGGCGGCAGCGAGATTGCTCACGTCAGGGATGACCTTCACCACGGCGATGACTTCGCCTTGCTGCACCTGCTGGCCAGGTTCTTTCAGGATTTCAGAGATGATGCCCGACACTTGGGGCTTCATGGCCACCTCGTCGCGCGGGTCGATCTGTCCCGTCACCACCGTTGATTTCTGGATGGTGTCGATTTTGGCCGTCTCGATTGCATAAATGACCTCCTTCGGTCTCGATTTCTTGTAGAGATATACGAAAGTCCAGATGACTCCTATTCCTAACAAGATAAAAAATAAGATTTTAAAAATTTTCTTCATACTATTTGATATTTTAATATTTCTAATTTCAAGATTTTTTTGGCTCTAAGCTTTAAGCTGTAAGCAATAAGCCCATCTTTGCCCTTGCGCTGCCTTTTGCTTACTGCTTAAAGCTTACTGCTTACAACCTTTAACTCCTAACTCATAACTGATCACTCCTCCCTAATCGCATCAATAGCCTTAATCTGAATGGCTCTCCAAGCAGGCAAAACGCCGGCCAAGAGTCCCGAAATGATGACGATGACGGTGGCGGCCACAGCTGCTCCGAAACCGAGGTTCGGGTCTTGGAACATCATGTTGTCGCTCGGCATGCTGGAAGTAATCATCCCCACGATAGCCATGATGCCCACACCGATACACAAACCGACCAGACCCGCCAAAGTGGTGAGCAACAGGCTCTCCGACAGCACTTGCCCGATGATGTCCTTGGGCTTGGCTCCGATAGCGCGCCTAACACCAATTTCGCGGGTGCGTTCTTTCACCGTTACGAGCATAATGTTGCTTACACCAATGATGCCCGACATCAACGTGCCCAAACCCACAATCCAGATGAGGATGTGGATACCGAAAAACAGGCCTTTGAAGGCTTTGAAAATCTCCGACACATTGAATGAGTTGATGGCATCCTCGTCGGTGGGCGCAATGTCGTGCCGCTGCTTGATGAGCTGTTTCAGGTCTTCTTCAAAGCTCGTGATGGGTGTCTCGTCGTCAGCCACGATGGCAAAGAAACGTATTTTGTCACCTAAGGCATACACCTGCTGCATGGTCGTGTACGGCAAGATAACCGACTCGTCAATGGAGCCATTGATGTTGACATTGTCCGTGTAGGAACGTATCACCCCCACTACTTGAAAATATATTCCATTGATTTTAACCATCTTACCTAATGGGTCTTCGCCTCTCTCAAACATGGTTTCATACACTTTCTTTCCCAAGAGGCACACCTTGCGGTTGGCAGAGATGTCGGTATCGTTGATGAAACGGCCCTTCAGAATCTTCGACTTTTCAATCTCGTTGTATTCGGGCAACACGCCTTTCACAGAGAAGCTACCGCCGCGACTGCCGTAAATCACGTTCTTGTCCTCGGTCGACCACACGCTGGCCTCAGGCGAGATGGCTTTGACACACGGGAAAGTTTCCTTGATGGCCTCCAAATCAGCCAATTGCATCGACCAAGAACGACCTTTTTGGTAGCCTTTATAAGGTTCGCTGGTTTCGCCGGTGAAGAAGTAAGCCGTGTTGGGTGTCACGCCTTCCACCTGCTGCATCAGGCCGTTCTCGAAGCCGTTTCCCGTCGAGGACAGCACGACAAGCAAGAAAATGCCCCAAAACACGCCGAAGGCCGTCAGCAAGCTGCGGGTCTTGTTGCGCGTGATGGTCTGCCAAATCTCGTGTATGCCGTCGAAGTCGAACATGATGCGTGGTTTTTATCTGTAATTCATTGCTTCAATAGGTTTGATTTTCACGGCGTTGCGGGCAGGGAAGAAACCTGCCAGTACGCCACAGACGATGAGCAAAGCCGTGGCCATCAGCACAATGCAGATGTCGATGCTCGGGACAATGTTCAAGGAGATTTCCTTGCCTTCCTGAACCTTAGCCAGAATATTGCCGCCGACCTCAGCTGCAATCATGCCGAGCCACATCCCGATATAGCCGAATATGGTGGTGATAATCAAGGATTCGGTGACGATGGAGGCCAAAATCGAACGCGACTTGGCACCAAGGGCCTTGCGGATGCCGATTTCGTTGGTGCGTTCCTTCACGGTGATGCGCATGATGTTGCTCACACCCACGATGCCCGAAATGAGCATGGCGAAACCGATAATCCAGATGAAAAGTTCGAATGTATGAAGGATTTTCATGGTTTGCAAGTATTCCTCTTGTCGGCTGCGGATGTAAACGGCTGACGTGTCGTCGGGGTCAAATTCGTGCAGGCCCGCCAACTGGGTTCGCAGTGATTCCGTAAACGCCTCGTTATCCTCCTTGGTCTCCAAGCCTTTGACTGTGAAATGCAACATCCAGTACCTGCTCTGTCTTGTGATTTTCTTTAAGGTGGAAAAAGGGACGTAACCCTCACCTCCATCGGAGCGGCCTTGTGCTTCACAAACACCTACGACGTTGAAAGCCATGCTGTTGATGATAATAAATTGGCCAAGTGGAGAGGCATCTTTACCAAAGAGCTTGTCGCGCAATGTCTCATCGATGACGATGAACTTCTCGCTGTTTTTTTCGTCCATCTCATTGACAAAACGTCCTTCCAACAGTTCTACATTGTTGATTCCCTTGAAAACAGGCCTAACGCCACTCACGAAAACACTGCTCGACTTGTCGCCTAAGGTGGCGAAACCGTTGATATAGATGCGCGGCGACACTTGGTCAACGTTTCTCACATCAGTTTCAAGGAACCGGATGTCCTTGTCATTGAACATGATGGAACGGTTAATGCCGTGACCTTTGAAAGGGATGGATGTCTCGCCGCTATATATCATATAGACGTTTGTTCTCTGGTCGCTGAACTCATCGCTGATGCCGTTCATGATGCCATTGCCTGCAGCAAGCAGCACGATGAGGATGAAGATGCCCCACGAGATGGCGAATCCCGTGAGGAAAGTCCTCAACTTGTTGCGGCTCAAGGCCATGAATATTTCGCGCCAGAAGTCCATTAGTGAACGGTTTAATTTAGTTTGAAATATGCTTTAAGGTTAGACGCGTGCCATTGGTGGCTATAAGCTGTAAGCAGTAAGCTATAAGCTCGGTTTTACCTAAGCTTATAGCTGATTGCTTAAAGCCAAACAAAGTCTCGCGTCTATTATTTAAACTCAATCTGTTCATTTTATCTCTTTACTGAAGTCGATATTGTCGGGGTCGTTGATTTCTATGTTTTCGATGACACCGTCTTTCAGGTGGATGATTTTGTTGGTGCGTAGGGCAATGCCTTTTTCGTGGGTGACGATAATCATGGTGATGCCGCTTTGGTTCACTTCGCGGAGGATTTGCATCACCTCAGCAGAGGTCTTGCTGTCCAAGGCACCTGTGGGCTCGTCGGCGAGGATGACTTTCGGTTGGGTCACCAAGGCGCGGGCCATAGAGACGCGCTGTTTTTGTCCTCCGGAGAGTTCGTTGGGATAATGGTCGGCCCATTCTTTCAGTCCAAAGCGTTCGAGGTATTCCAAAGCCAGTTCATTGCGCTTCTTTCGGCTCACGTTCTGGTAATAGAGGGGCAAGGCCACGTTCTCCATAGCGGTTTTGAAGGGGATGAGGTTGAACGACTGGAAGATGAAGCCGATGGTGCGGTTGCGCATGTCAGCGGCCTCGTTCTCGCTGAGGTTTTTGACGAGTTTTCCGTTGAGGTAGTATTCACCTGAGTCGTAATTGTCGAGGATGCCCAATATATTTAATAAGGTGGATTTCCCCGAGCCAGAGGCCCCCATGATGCTGACCATCTCCCCTTCTGCAACCTCCAAGTCGATGCCTTTCAGCACGTGCA
>CAMJRR010000072.1 GCA_946408345.1 uncultured Bacteroidales bacterium
TCCAATAGCAACGCAATCCGTTCACGCCGTATCCTTTACCGCGTGTCATCAGCCGCTCGGGGAAGAAGCTGGAGAGATGACCCACACCGCTTACGATGGTGCCGCTGAAGAGGTCTTGGTCGTCGCTCACATACAACATCTTGAATAACTGTTCTCCGTAGTAGTTATAACCCACCGCATCCACATGCATCGTGAGGGTTTCCGTGCCGACCTTGATGACCCAACTGTCGCCTTCTTGGGCGCCAAGGTCATACAGCACGGTAAATTCCTGCAAATCCTTGTTCCACCAATATACCAACTGGTCTTCACGATAAACATACTCCCGTGTCACCTCATTGTGCTCGCCTTTATCGTAAAGCGTGTTGGTGCGGATGATAATCTGTACATCCTTATGGTTGATGGTCGTGTCGGCCACATATTCCAAATGCTGGTAGGTGATGCTGCCGTTCTCGTTTTGGATTTCGTAGTACCACTCCGAGCCTTCAAATTCTATCAAGCCTCCATCGCAGTTTTCGGTAATGTTGGTGAAGTCACTCCAACCTTCCGCGTTTTGATAGGCCTCCAAAGTGCCACAAGGCACAACGATGGACAAATCATCGGGGAAATGCCAAGCACCTTGCGTGGTCATGCGTCTCAATTCGGGCGGAGTCATGGCTTTGATTACCAATGAATCCAACTCCGTATCTTGAAATGCTGGTTCGGCAATGTAGTTAATGGAAT
Source organism: uncultured Bacteroidales bacterium (assembly GCA_946408345.1). Classification (GTDB taxonomy): domain Bacteria; phylum Bacteroidota; class Bacteroidia; order Bacteroidales; family F082; genus Limimorpha. The sequence continues at coordinate 721 of CAMJRR010000072.1, forward strand.
CGCCCAAGACGACGCAATCGAGCTGATTGCAGGAACGGAAAGTCATCATTTCGATTCGTTGCACCAAATCGGGAACGACCAAGATTCCTGAAAGGCTTGTGCAATCGGCAAATGACTGTCCTCCAAGGGCTCTCAAACTGGATGGCAGTTCAATGTGTGTGAGGCTGCTACATTTTGAAAATGCGCCAATGCCAATCTCCGTGACACCCTCAGGAATGTTGATTTCCGACAGACTTGTACATTCACTAAAGGAACTTCCATCAATAATCGTCAGACTCTCAGGTAGATGAACGCTTTGCAAGTTGCTGCACATAGCAAAACTCGACTTCTCTATTCGTGTCCACCCTTCGGGGATGTCAAGTTCGGTAAGACTCGTGCAGCCTTGGAACACATAGCCTTTGTCGGGATTGCTTTGGAAAACAATATGATGAGGGAGTACCAATTCTTCTATTCCAGAGCACCATTCAAAAGCCGCCATGCCCACACCGACGTTTTCGGGAATAGTTACTATTCCGCGAATGCCACTGCAACCACTAAACGCATAGCTTCCTATAGATGTCAAAGAATCGTTTATCATCAAGCCAGTCAAGCCCGTGCATCCTTGGAAAGCATAGGCATAAACAGCCTTCAAGCCGGTGGGCAATACAAGGTCGCCCGTGAGGCGCGTACAGCCAGCAAAACAACGAGGTCCAATAGTATCCAACAATTGTGAAAGCACAAGATGGTCGAAGCAATCGGCAAAAGTAGAATAAGGTTCCGGATTGACATAATAGCTGCTGTTTTGCGTGTTTCCAAGTTCAACAACCGAATTGGGAATGACGAGGTCGCCCGAGAAACCCGTACAATGGCCAAAAGCTTGGTATTTGATATGCGTCACGGTTTCAGGAATGACAAGGTTACCCGTAAAGCCTGTACAACCCGCAAAAGCCTGTTCTCGGATTTCCCTCAGACCATTCGGAAGGACCAAACCGGTAAAGCCAGAGCATCGGGCAAAAGCACCTTCGCCGATGATTTCCAAACTCTCCGACTCAGACAAGACGAGTGTCCCCGTCAAACCGCTACAGCCACAGAATGCCCCTTCCGGTATCTCCGAAATGAATAAAGGTAAAATGAGTTCAGTGAAGCCGCTACATTCCCTGAACACATCCTTTTTCAACACCGCCGTCGTAAAGGACAAGTCAAGGGTGCCAGTAAAGCCTGAACAGCCATAAAAAGCCCCTTCCTGAATCGTGTCGATAGTTGAAGGAATCGCAAAGCCAGTCAGGCCCGAACAATTCTTGAAAGCCCATTTGCCAATTTCAGTCACAGTGTAGGTTACGCCCTCATAGATCACAGCAGAAGGAATGTCGAGTTCTCCTTGCGCATTTTCACCGTCAATATGGCCTGCCACTCTCACATGAGGCGGGTTGGTGCTGATAATTGAATACAGCAAGTCGCCCGACTGGAAAGTTTCGTTGGGTTCAGGAATCGAGGCCAATATGGGCAAGCCCTGATTGGTATTCTCGGTATCGGCCACCCAAGTGGTAAGATAAGGATACTCTGGTACAGAGTCAAGCACGACTGCTGCACCGAAATTCAGGGCTTCAACGAGGTCAGTGGTTCCGTATTGAGCTTCATTGAGAATCCATTCACTAGGATTCAGGCCTGCAACAAACGACGACGAGCCAGGCAACTCCATATTACCGCAAGCGGGCAGAGTGTCTTGCTCAAGCCAATAGCAGTTCAAGTAATGCTCTGCAACGTCGCCAGCTCCAAGGATGTGTCCATAGTCCCCCGTTTCAGCACCCGACGGTGTTTCGGGAACAGTGAGCGAACCCGCGTTATAGACGTTAAAAATACGTCCCGTTGAACCGCCCACAATACCGCCGATGGCTACGGTGGAATTGGCTGGCGTACTATTAGGCGCTGCGATCGTACCAAGATTATAGGAATTGGCTATCACAGACTCGTCATTGTATCCTACCAGGCCGCCGATTTGCGTGCCAAAGTTCGATTCGGATATCACATTGCCTTTGTTGACACATTCCACCATGACACTTTCTTTCAACAAGGCGGCCAATCCCCCAACGAGTACATCCGAGTTGACATCTCTCGCGACCACCTCTCCCATGTTGAGGCAGCCTATCATCTGAACACCCCAACTATGCGCGACAATGCCGCCACAAAATGTGGTTGAAGAGATGGTTCCATAGTTTCTGCATCCTTTGATAATCAGCGCCAAACTCTCACCATTGTGCGAATTGTCGGCATTTCCCATGATACCGCCTACATAATGAGAACCTTCCACATTGGAACGGTTCTCGCAGTTCTCGATGACCGCAAAACCGCCATCCGCACTCATTGTCATGCAACGACCCACAATGCCGCCAGCATTGAAAAACCTTTCGGGATTCAAAAACCTTACTTCGCTCACACAATCCTTGATATAAACTGTATCCGAGGCATTGTCCGTTGGATAATAGCCGCCCACAATGCCACCGACATAGTTATTAGAATTGTGCTCATGGCTGATGGAGCTATTCTGCACAGTGCAATTGATGATGCTGGTGTTGTAGGCTTGTCCCACGATGATACCGACATCGCTGCCCACTTGAATGGAGGCATCCACAACGCGAAGGTTCTTGATGACGGCTCCACGGGTATGGCCAAACAAGCCTGCATCCACATGGTTTTCACGAATAATCATCCTTTCGATGGTATGTCCGTTGCCGTTGAAGACACCCGTGAAATAAATCGGCAGGTTTTGTGAGGTTTCCTTTCCAATCACTGGCCAATCGATGGAGTCGTTCTCCACATTGAGGCAGATGTCGTTCACGAGGATGTAATGCGCGTCGCCGCCCGTGCCGGTGTTGGTCTGCTGGGCAAGCAAAGCCAGTTGCTGAGGCGTGGCAATCTGGTAAGGGTTTCCTTCCGTGCCGTCGCCGCCCTCGTATGCATCGGCCACCGAGCCATCCCAGCAAGGACTACCCGTTTGGGGGACATAATCACAATCATAATCACCTTTGTGATAAAGCATCTCGCCATCAACGAGATAGCATCTCATGTATTCATATTCCGGGCCGTCAATTACCACTTCAGGAAACAGGCCCTTTTCGTATCCGATTCCCTCAATGATGCGTCCATCCATAACAGTCCAATAATCTTCAATAACACCTGTCACATATTGGGTGCGGTAGGTATGGCCGTCCCAAGTAACGCTACCGACACTATCGACCGTAATTAGACACGGATAATAATCTGCAACTGCGCAATACCAAGACTCACCCGCCTCGGCATTGAAATCATACAACACCGTAAACTCTTCATCGGTTGAATTGTACCAAAAAACAACACCGTCTTCCTCATAAACATATTCATAACCGTTGATAACGCTGCAGGTGTGTCCTTGCTTTTCTTCTTCTCCTGTCACCATATATTGAATGTAATGGAATGGAGGTTCCGTGATCGGACCTTGAGACAACACATTGAAATACCACTCCGCGCCTAATGGAGCAAATTTATTAGGGACAATGTTTGCCGAGAAAATACTCTTCCAATACAATCCACGGCATTTAAAATACAGGAAGTTGTCATATCCTTTGCAAAGGAAACCATCC
>CAMJRR010000073.1 GCA_946408345.1 uncultured Bacteroidales bacterium
TCGACGACATGAGTTTCAAGGACATCGCCGACATCACCAACGTGAGCATCAACACCGCGCTGGGTCGTATGCGCTACGCTTTGATTAACTTGCGTAAGATGATGGTTGCCAATAACATGACCCTTACGTATTAATTTCTGTGAAAAAATTCTCGACGAGATATAATAATCGGGGAAGGGGTGCGTTATTAGGTAAAGTCAAACCTAAAAAACGCCTATGAGAAATAGCTACACCTCTTACCTTTCATCCGTTGACGACGACATATTAGTATCACAAATCAAAAGCGTTTTCGAGAGAGAGAGCGAGAATCAAAGACCTAGCCGCAATGTCATGCAGTTCCTTTTGGGTTATGCCGCTGCCTACGACACGGTGAACACCGGACTGATGGGGCAGGTCGCCTACATGAACAACTAAAGTCTATGGATGATGAAGACAAAAAGCCGCTGAAACTCAGCGGCTTTTTTTGTGCCTACATCGGCAGCATCAATTGATTTTCATAACGAATTATTGGTATGTCCCCCAATCTTTCCACGAAACATAATCTATCCCATTTATGTTACAGGAGAGGTCGCCTAAATAGAAAACTGCGCCACGACTTCCGTCTTCGCCACGAAGTGCAAGATAGTCTCGGGTGTTTTTCGAAAGCTTTTGTTCAGCCTCGATAGTACTCTTTATTTCTATGGCGAAAGTATGTTTCCAGTCGGCAATAATATCAACCTCAAAGCCTTTCAGGTCACGGTAATACGTCAAATTAGGTTGCTTGCAGCGATTGAGTCTTGCTTTTAACAACTCACCGAGAGCAAAAGTCTCCACGATGGCGCCTTTGTTTGGATGCAGAATCAGTTCTTCCACCGTCTCAATCCGCAGCAAATGACAAAGCAGCCCCGAATCCATGAAATACATTTTTGGGGTTTTGACCAGTGTCTTGCCAAGGTTTTGACAGTCAGGTTCTAAGAAATGGATTAGAAACGACGATTCCAAGATAGAGAGCCATTGTTTTACGGTTGGTGCGGATACGCCGATGCCTCGGGCAATGCTATCCATCGAGAGCATTTGACCGCTATAAGTGGCGCAAATCTGTATGAACCTCTTGAACACAGACAAATTGCTGTAATTGATTTGGCCTTCAACATCCAAATCAAGGTAGGTGTCCACATAACTGTTGAACCAATCGTCTAATGTGAAATGTTTCTCCGGGTCGCGCAAAGGTGGATAAAAACCTTTGAAAACAGCTTCATATACGTTGCTATCCAACAAGTTGTTGTGTTTTAACTCCTCGATGGAGAAGGGGAGCAGTTTCAGGAAAGCTGCACGTCCAGCCAAAGAATCGGTCATGTTTTGCTTTAGGTTGAATTGGTTGGAACCAGTAAGAATGAACTTTCCGGGTGTATAAACCCCTTGATCCACATAATATTTGACCGCATCAAAAATCTCGGGTACCTTTTGGGCCTCGTCGAAGATAGCGCCATCAGGGAAGGCCAATAGGAAATCCATCGGATTGGCGGCAGCCATTTCCCGGAAAGCCTTGTCGTCAAACGAAACGTATCGTTTTTCAGGAAAAGCCATTTTCGCGAGGGTCGATTTACCGCTTTGTCTCGGTCCCGTTATGCCTATTACCGCGAATTGGGAAGCGAGCCTCAAAAGGGCGTCTTTTGCAGTTCTCTCAATCATTATTTTACCTTTTTCTGTGGTTTCCTGCGGCAAAAATAGTAAAAATCTAAAGTTTGGAGTGGAAAAATCTAAAGTTTTTAATGGTAAAAATCCAAAGTATCGATTCGGAAAATATAAAGTTTTAATCAAATTAATCCTATATTGAGTTGAAAAACAATATGGTAAGATGATAAATTTTATGTTTTTAAAGCGGTTTATATAAAGACGGATAGCCGCTGAATGTTCAGCGGCTTTTTTTGTGCTTTTTTGTAATATTTTCACCTTTTCTCCGTTCTACTTAACAATCATCTAAAAAATACCGATATGAAAAAGAGTTTTTACTGTTTGTTTTTGGTGCTTGTTCTTTGTTTTTCAAGTACTTCTTGTTCACAATCCAATTCCAATTCGATGGAGAAAGCCGCTCCGTGTTTCGAGAATCTGAAAAAGGTTTCCGATGCGGACAACGGCAAGTTGTGGGGCAAAACGCTCTATGGCCCGACAATGTTTGTAGATGTTCAAACACGGAATCTCGTTGCCAATCAGCAAAATAAGGAAAACACTTTCACGCAAAAAGGAAACCTTTATTTCGGACAACTTCCTGAAGACATCATTATCGCCAACACATCCATTACTTATTGTGGCGAGGATTGGACTTGCGTAATTTGGGACGGCAACCGAGATTTACTGACGGCAACGCATCTTCTGATTCATGAGAGTCTGCACCGCATCCAAGATGAAATCGGATTGCCTTCATGCGGGTCTTCGAACCAACACCTCGACGAAACGGAAGGCGAACTGCTGCTGAAACTCGAATTGGGCATTTTGAAGGACTTGCTGCAAAACGATTCCAAAGACCTAACGGAAGGCCTGCGCGATGCGATGACGGTGCGCAAATATCGTCAAACGTTGTTCCCAAACGGCAACGAAAACCAATTTGAGTGTCACGAAGGAATGGCGGAATATACTGCTTTCAAACTGCTGCCTTTGGACAATGATAATGAAGCAATTAGAAAGGGATTGGTCGCTGCTGCCATTATGAAAGGAATGGACGGCAGCGGCTTCGGCAACTCATTCGCCTATCTCACAGGCCCCGCCTACGGACTCCTGATAGATGAAATGATTCCCGATTGGAGAAACAGCATCCGTTCAGGTAAAACCATCCCCGATGTGATTTCAACGGAGGTTGCCATTCCAGATACGGTTGACAATGCTGAAATAGAAAGAATATCAGCGCGTTATAATCTGACAGAGTATCTCTACAAAGAAAGAAGCCGCCTTGAAGCCCGCGACAAGGAAGATGCCGAATTGAAGGATCGTTTTTCTGAATCCAAATGGTTGGTGATTCCCAACGATAACATCAATTTCGGTTTCAATCCCTCCGAGAGGCTTGTTGCGTACGATACTATCGGCGTAATCTGTAATACGATGCAATTACGAGGCTCTTTCGGCACCCTTGAGGTAGGAAACGGCATCATGCGCACCAATAATTGGTCAAGCTTCATCATCCCTTATTCCGAGGACCATTGCGATGCCAAAATCTCATTGAATCCGGACTATGCCATTGAGCCAGTGGATGAAAAGAGTTTCACGATTGTGAAAAAGTGATTATCCTTTTCGGTGGGTTCCATAACTCACTTTGAAACACAATACTTGAAAAGTCGCTGATTGTATCGGCGGCTTTTTTTGCCCTGCCTGCTATGTCATTTAACGCTGGCAAGTGGGGTAGTATAGTAGGCAGGGCAAAAACAAGTGTTGACGGTTTTAAAAAGCATAGATTCCTTGCCCTCCCACATTCCTCCGTTGGAATGACATGCTTTTTAAAACCTGCGGGATAAAACTTTGAACCTATTAGGGTTACACACCTCTTTATAAAATAAATATTAATTTGTTTGGAAAGTGCTGGAAATCTCAGTAAATTTGCAGACTTTTATACGAGTTACAAATCTAAAATCTAAAACATAACACATTATGAACAAGCAGATTACATTAGAGCAAGCCGTCGAGAAGGTTCATGACGGCATGACGATCATGTTCGGCGGTTTCCTCGGTGTTGGAAGCGCCACGCAAATCATTGACGCTATTGTTGCAAAAGGCGTTAAAGACCTCACTATCATTGCCAACGACACGGCCTACGATGAAGTGGCCCACGGCAAACTGGTCAGCAACCATCAGGTGAAGAAAGCTATCGTGTCGCATACCGGCACCAACAAGCAGACCGCCATCCAGAAGAACGAAGGCACCCTCATCGTGGAATACGTTCCCCAAGGCACCCTCGCAGAGCGCATCCGCGCCTACGGTGCAGGCCTCGGCGGCGTGCTGACGCCCACAGGTCTTGGCACCATCATGGCCGACGGCAAGCAAGTGGTCAATGTGGATGGTAAGGACTACCTCCTTGAGAAGCCCCTGAAGGCCGACATCGCCTTCCTGCGCGCCAACATCGTCGACGAATTCGGCAACATGGTGTTCCTTGGCACGACCAACAACTTCAACCCGCTGATGGCCA
>CAMJRR010000074.1 GCA_946408345.1 uncultured Bacteroidales bacterium
CCGTGAAGCAGACAAGTGATGACACTGCATCCTTCGGGAGCATAGCCTTCCTCTGCGGCATAATTGTTCACGACAATCGTTTGATAGATACGCCCTGCGGCTTGCAGAGGATGAGGGAGCACAATCTGCATGGAGCGAGGCCATGAGGACAAATCGGCCTTGACTCCGACACCGAGAAACATACATTGAGTTGTTCGAAGTCCCGACCGCATCTTTTTGGCCCATCCATCTTGCAAAGGCTCCTTGAAAAGCGTGTCGATGGCACTTCGGGCATCCGCCGAAACGACTACGACATCTGCCGTAAGCATCTCGTCCTTGGTACGAACCGACCATTGTTTCCCTTCAAGGAAAACCTCCTCCGCAGGGGTTTGGTATCGGATTTCCCCACCACAACCTTTGAATGTGTCAGCCATGTTTTGCGCCATGCGTAGCGAGCCGCCCTTGGGATAGCCGCTGTCGCCCACATTGAAGGTGCCGAGGGTGTAGATGAACGACAACGCATTGATGTCAGGCTCCACAACGGCGGCCAAAAGTGCCCTTATCTGTGGATTTTTGAACCATTTGGCATAGGCTCGCGCCGACTGGGCCATCAAAAATGGCGTGACGAGGACGGCAGGCAGCATCTTGACATATTCCCAAACGGAAAACGGCTTGGGGTTTCGGACTTTTAGGCCTCGTAAATCACTGATAGGCTGATGGAAATTCTTGAAACAGGCCAAGTGGAAACGGAGACGCCACAAGGCAAGCTTATCCCTAAAGCCAGTGACTTCCAGCCCATGCAAGTCGCGAAACAGCGGCATGGTACCTTTTTCGTCCACCAAGGTATAGATAGGATCTTTGAAAAAGACAGGGTTGTTTTCCTGCAATGCACCCGTTTCCAACCAAATCTGATGCAAAGGGATTTCCTTCTTGGCTCCGATAAGCCAATGGATGCCACCCTCGAAAGTGTAGCCTTTGCGCTTCCAGCTGGTGGAGACTCCTCCTGGACCAGCGGCTTTCTCCAAGACAAGCGTCTGGACGCCTGAACGTTGCAGATAGACAGCCGTGGTAAGTCCCGAGATGCCTGCGCCGATAATTAATGCCGTCCGTTGCGCCATGAAATCACTGTTTCCAACGCTTCAGCATCGGGAAAAACTGCCGCATCATGCCCTTGTATTCATCCTTGGTCATGGGTTTGGGCATGTTCTTGTTGACTTCATCGACAAACTGCGAGCAGAATTCGATCATCTCATCCATAGTGCAGTCCTGCGTAAACTTGCCGTCTTTATAGCAATACATGCAGTAATCTTCGTTCTTGCTTCCGTCGGCATTGGTGCCGAGAATCTCTTGGGTGAGCGGCATTCCGCAGCTCTGACAAAACTTCATTTCCATAGGTTTATCTGTTTATAAAATTCATAATTGCAAAAATCAAATGGCACACAGCTAATAACCACTTCATAGTTATCCTTCGTATCCTAATTGTCCGGGCAAACGGAGTTTTTCCTTTTTCGGAAAAGTGGATTCGTATGCCTCAAATGCTTCTGGGTTCTCATCAGCGACGAAATAGCCCTTTGGTGGGCAGTAAGTAGCCTCGGTAATGCCTTCCTTCTGAAGCCAGCCAGGGATGAGTTCTTGAGCAAGGAAATAAGACACCTCGGCATCGCGCGGCTCGTCGTGATAATGGATCTTGAATTTACTGGCGAGGTCAAAACCAGCGTGCTTGTAGAAGTCGATATTGCCTTCCATGCAGAGGAAACCTACACCCATTTCACGCGCTTTATCCAATGCATAATTCAAAAGCCTCAACCCGTAGCCTTTGCGTTTGTAGTCGGGATGGATGCTGATGGGGCCAAAGGTCCACGAAGGCTTCTTGGTACCGTCATCCAGGATAAGTTCGGCTTTCGAGAACATGATGTGGCCTATGATCTTGCCGTCTTCCTCCATCACAAAGTCAAGTACCGGGATGAAATCGGGGTTGTTTCTGTATTGGTTGAGCACATAATGCTCCAAACATCCAGGGCGATAGACATTCCAAAACGCCTCGCGCGTGAGGTTCTCTACCTCTCGATAATCCTTGGGTTGTTCTAATCTGATGTTCATTTTTTATTATTAATGGTTCTGTTCAAGCTTCTCTTTGGCCTGTTTAAGAATGTCCTCTTCCTCAAACAACTCCATTAGCATCTGTTCATTAGTGCTTCCAGGATCTTCGCTATGATCTTCATTCACCAAGCGTTGGTTGCTGAATTCTTTCAGTTCCTCTTCGCTTACTTTCATCATCTGCATACAACGGTTGCGTGTTGTCTGGATGGACTTCAAATACGCGTAACTGGTGTAATAATACGTTGGAAAACCGATGTCAAGGAAGCTTTCTATGTTTTGAGCGTATTCCGATTCGAGCACCTCCTTTTTCAATTCATCCAACACTTGTTGTTGGTAAGAACGACGCTGGCTGTAAAAAGAAGAGACCTCGTGGACAAAGTTGACATTGCCGAGGGTGTTGAACGTCTCGATATTAGAAGAGAAAATGTTTTCTGTCGTTTCAGAAAACTCCTCAGAGGCAACCGTAACGGCTGGCATGATATAGAAACGCAGACTATCGTAATACTCAGGGTGACGCGCAACCTCTAATTCCACTTCTTTTGCCTGATGAATTGCGGATTCGGCTTTTTGCACCTGTTCAATGGTTTTGTCAAAGTCATAGAGGATCATCATGACCATTTCCTTCTTGGCGGCCGCTTTATGGCGTCTATCGATGATGGCTGAGGTGCCGAAGGTGAGTATGATGGAGAAGGTTGTCGCGAGAAGCGTCAACAGAAACTGTTTGGTGCCGGACGAAGGTTTTTCTTTCATATACTTTTCATTTTAGTTGGTATGTCTTATATCGTTTCCATTCTTCTTGTATGTCAGTCTCGTGCTCACCCATGAAGAACGTTGCTTGCAGTTCATCCTTGAAAGGCGTCCAGTTGCCGCAAATCACGCCGTCGTGGGCAATGATAGGCTGGAAGATGCCGCTGTTGTTGTGCGCCTTGTGGCTATAGTCAGGCGAGAGGACGATATCGCGGCTCTTGTAGCCGATGAGGTATTCGTCGTAAGGCGGAATCAGGAGATATTTGCCTTTGCGGAAACCACGGGTGCGGCAATCGTCCGTAAAATAAAATTCCCTGCGTTTTTGTTGTAGAGACGGTGCATGCACCGTCTCTACATGAATCAAATCCCCTAATAATTTAATTCCCCGCCTGCAATCGTTGATATTCAGCCCCGACCACCAAACGAAATCCTCCAAGGTAGCAGGCTGGCGGCTTTGGAAATATTTGCGCGCAAGCATCGCCAAAGCCTCGTCGCGGTCGGCAGGTGATGTATTGCAACGCTTGGAAGCGTTGCCTACCTTATCGGCGGCAAGGGCGTAGGTCGCCTTCATCGGCAACA